>NZ_JPEO01000049.1 GCF_000753795.1 Shewanella mangrovi | reverse complement strand
GAGCTCTTAACTGACTAAATTCACTTATAAAACTGGTAACGGCGCTTGGAATTATGTTTCCAACTTTTTGCAAGGTCATATACGTGGGATGGATAATCATCCCAAGGGTTAGCGAGTGCTCGCCCCCTCGCAGCTCTGAGCTTGATTGGATAGCCTTTACACTCGATTTCATGAAGAAAGAAGTAACTTTTTTCTTGTCTTGTGGAAAAGCATTTATGTATGCCACTACGTATGTTTGGGTAGGCATTCCAACCATATCGACCACAGCATTTAATCTGGTATCGATACTGTGACTTTAACTTTTTCATTTCCCCTCCAGGTTTACATTACCTAGAAGGGATCCTCTGCAAAGTAATTCATCTCACCCCCTATT
>NZ_JPEO01000048.1 GCF_000753795.1 Shewanella mangrovi | reverse complement strand
AAAACCCATCGGGGTTGTATGGTTAAGCCGCACGAGTCATTAGTACAGGTTAGCTAAACGCCTCACAACGCTTACACACCCTGCCTATCTACGTCCTGGTCTTGAACGGCTCTTTAGTAGACTTATAGTCTAAGGGATGACTCATCTTGAGGCTCGCTTCCCGCTTAGATGCTTTCAGCGGTTATCGATTCCGAACGTAGCTACCGGGCAATGCGATTGGCATCACAACCCGAACACCAGCGGTTCGTCCACTCCGGTCCTCTCGTACTAGGAGCAGCCCCTCTCAATCATCCAACGCCCACGGCAGATAGGGACCGAACTGTCTCACGACGTTCTGAACCCAGCTCGCGTACCACTTTAAATGGCGAACAGCCATACCCTTGGGACCGACTTCAGCCCCAGGATGTGATGAGCCGACATCGAGGTGCCAAACACCGCCGTCGATATGAACTCTTGGGCGG
>NZ_JPEO01000046.1 GCF_000753795.1 Shewanella mangrovi | reverse complement strand
CCTAAAACCAACCATGGCTTCCATTGCTGCTTCTACAGCAGCTGCTTCACTTGGAATGTCTGAAATGCTTGGAAATCCAGTTAAATTCAGTGGTGCAACTAGGTCTGTTCCTTCATCTTCAACTCCATCTACCTTCAAAACTGTTGCTCTTTTCCAAAAGAAGAAAGCCGCACCTCCACCAAAGCAGAAAGTGGCTACTCCGGCCAGCGAGGAACTCGC
>NZ_JPEO01000045.1 GCF_000753795.1 Shewanella mangrovi | reverse complement strand
TAGGAGCTGTCAAAACTCCAATGAGCTTGAATGGCTCAGTAGTAGCTGGACCAACAGTTTCTAATTCAGCTTTCTTCGGAACAAGCTTGAAGAAGCTTACCGCAAGACTTCCAAACACAAAAGTTTCCTCAGGAAGCTTCAAAGTTTTTGCTGCTAAAGAGATCGATGACAGTAAACAGACCGACGGAGACAGATGGAGGGGTTTGGCCTATGATATTTCAGATGACCAACAAGACATCACAAGAGGAAAGGGTTTGGTTGATTCAGTTTTCCAAGCACCACAAGATGCTGGAACTCATTATGCAGTCATGAGTTCTTATGAGTACATTAGTACTGGACTTAAACAGTACAACTTTGATAACACTATGGATGGATTTTACATTGCTCCTGCTTTTATGGACAAGCTTGTTGTTCACATCACCAAGAATTTCTTGACCCTACCCAACATCAAGGTTCCTCTCATTCTTGGAGTCTGGGGAGGCAAAGGACAAGGAAAATCTTTCCAAGCTGAGCTTGTCTTTGCCAAGATG
>NZ_JPEO01000044.1 GCF_000753795.1 Shewanella mangrovi | reverse complement strand
GTTAACTGCGCGTTTAGTTGCTAGGTGTAGACCCGAAACCCGGTGATCTAGCCATGGGCAGGTTGAAGGTTGAGTAACATCAACTGGAGGACCGAACACACGTCTGTTGAAAAAGACGGTGATGACTTGTGGCTGGGGGTGAAAGGCCAATCAAACCGGGAGATATCTGGTTCTCCTCGAAAGCTATTTAGGTAGCGCCTCGAGCGAATACCATTGGGGGTAGAGCACTGTTAAGGCTAGGGGGTCATCCCGACTTACCAACCCTTTGCAAACTCCGAATACCAATGAGTACTACTCGGGAGACAGACGGCGGGTGCTAACGTCCGTCGTCAAAAGGGAAACAACCCAGACCGTCAGCTAAGGTCCCAAAGTTATTGCTAAGTGGGAAACGATGTGGGAAGGCTCAGACAGCTAGGATGTTGGCTTAGAAGCAGCCATCATTTAAAGAAAGCGTAATAGCTCACTAGTCGAGTCGGCCTGCGCGGAAGATGTAACGGGGCTAAGCAATACACCGAAGCTACGGGTACATACTTTGTATGTGCGGTAGAGGAGCGTTCTGTAAGC
>NZ_JPEO01000043.1 GCF_000753795.1 Shewanella mangrovi | reverse complement strand
ATGAGAGGGCTTTGCCCGTAAATCCACTCATGTTAAATCTCCCTATGATTTTTAGCGAAGTCAAAAAGGAAATTAACATGAGTAGATACGAACAAGCATCGCATGTGTTCTGGCGATGTCAATATCACATAGTTTGGACACCGAAATATCGTTTTAGGATTCTGAAAAATAATCCAGGCAAGGATGTTTATAGATGTATTCATGTCTATTGCAAGCAACTAGGTTGTATCGTGATGGAATTGAATGTCCAAATCGACCATGTCCACCTAGTAGTAAAGGTTCCTTCTAAACTATCGATATCGAGTTTGATGGGAGCATTAAAGGGAAAAATCGCGTTAAAGCTCTTCAGTAAGTATCCACATTTAAGAAAGAATAAGTTGTGGGGTAACCACTTTTGGCAGAGAGGTTACTTCGTTGATTCAGTGGGAATAAATGAAGAAATCATACGTCGATACGTGCGTCATCAAGAAAATGTGGAGAAGCAAGAGCAAGCATTGCTTGCTCTTGACTAGAAGGCCCCCTTCTAGGGGGTTAACACAAAGCCACCTTCTTCAGAAGGTGGATTCTTTACT
>NZ_JPEO01000042.1 GCF_000753795.1 Shewanella mangrovi | reverse complement strand
TCAAATTGGGGTGGGAAGAGTCACAATGAGGAAAACAACCACCAAGAAGTCCGTTCCATCTGGAAGCCCATGGTACGGTCCAGACCGTGTAAAGTATTTGGGCCCATTCTCCGGTGAAGCCCCATCCTACCTCACTGGTGAATTCCCTGGTGACTACGGTTGGGACACTGCTGGACTTTCTGCTGACCCAGAGACATTCGCCAAGAACCGTGAACTTGAAGTCATCCATAGCAGGTGGGCTATGTTGGGAGCCTTGGGATGTGTTTTCCCAGAGCTTTTGTCTCGCAATGGTGTTAAATTCGGTGAGGCTGTATGGTTCAAGGCCGGATCCCAGATCTTTAGCGAGGGTGGACTTGACTACTTGGGTAACCCAAGTTTGGTCCATGCTCAGAGCATTCTTGCCATCTGGGCTACCCAAGTTATCTTGATGGGAGCCGTTGAAGGTTACCGTATTGCTGGTGGACCTCTTGGTGAAGTTGTTGACCCACTTTACCCAGGAGGCAGCTTTGACCCATTGGGCCTAGCTGACGACCCAGAGGCTTTCGCAGAGTTGAAGGTTAAGGAACTCAAGAACGGTAG
>NZ_JPEO01000041.1 GCF_000753795.1 Shewanella mangrovi | reverse complement strand
TGGTGAACTAAGAAGAAGGAAAAATGGCTTTGATCTCCTCCGCCGCTGTTACCACCGTTAACCGCGTCTCCGCTAACTTGGTTGCTCCATTCACCGGTCTCAAGTCCTCAGCTGGTTTCCCAGTCACCAAGAAGACCAACAATGACATTACCTCCATTGCAAGCAATGGTGGAAGAGTGAACTGTATGCAGGTGTGGCCACCAGTTGGCAAGAAGAAGTTTGAGACACTTTCATACCTTCCACCCCTCACTGAGGAACAATTGGCTAAGGAAGTAGAATACCTTATCAGGAAGGGATGGATTCCTTGTTTGGAATTTGAGCTTGAGAAAGGATTTGTCTACCGTGAGAACCACCGTTCACCAGGATACTATGACGGACGTTACTGGACAATGTGGAGGTTGCCTTTGTTCGGAGCCACTGATTCTTCTCAAGTGTTGAAGGAGCTTGCTGACTGTAAAGCTGAATACCCAAACTCATTCATCAGAATCATTGGATTTGACAATGTTC
>NZ_JPEO01000039.1 GCF_000753795.1 Shewanella mangrovi | reverse complement strand
CATCAACCACAGTCCCGTCATCGAGGTTACCCGCTTCCACCACTTCACCACTGAGGGCGGTGGCGGTATTGGTGATAACCGGGCTGTCATTGGTACCGGTGATGGTGATGGTCACCAGTTGAGTATCAGTAGCACCGAATTCATCGGTAACAGTAACAGTGAAGGTTTCGTTATGGGTTTCACCTTGTGCCAGCGCTTGTACAATTGGCGATTCGTTGTTCAGTGTATAAACCCATTCACCAGTGGCAGCGTCAATGACAAAGCTGCCGTAGGTACCAGTGGCATTGCCACTGAAGCTGAGTATTGCGCCGTTATCGACATCATCGGCCGTGACTGTGCCGTTCGCGGTGAGAGTGGTATCTTCCTGCACAGTCCCGTACTGCGTATCTGAGGTGATCACCGGTGCATCATTGGTGCCGTTAATGGTGATGGTCACCAATTGAGTATCGGTTGCTCCGAACTCATCGGTAACGGTGACGGTAAAGGTGTCGGTATGGGTTTCACCCTCTGCCAGTGCCTGTTGGTTGGCGTTATCTAAGGTGTAAATCCATTCACCTGTGGCAGCGTCAATCGCAAAGCTGCCGTAGGTACCAGTGGCATTACCACTGAAGCTAAGTACCGCGCCATTATCGACATCGTCGGCTGTGACCGTACCGTTCGCGGTGAGAGTAGTATCTTCCTGCACAGTCCCGGTTTGAGTGTCGGAGGTGATCACCGGTGCATCATTGGTGCCGT
>NZ_JPEO01000038.1 GCF_000753795.1 Shewanella mangrovi | reverse complement strand
CTCGGTTTCCCTACGGCTCCGCTATTCGCTTAACCTTGCTACTAAATGTAAGTCGTTGACCCATTATACAAAAGGTACGCAGTCACGGTCTCAAGTACCGCTTCCACTGCTTGTACGTATACGGTTTCAGGTTCTATTTCACTCCCCTCACAGGGGTTCTTTTCGCCTTTCCCTCACGGTACTGGTTCGCTATCGGTCAGTCAGGAGTATTTAGCCTTGGAGGATGGTCCCCCCATATTCAGACAACATGTCACGTGTGCCGCCTTACTCGTTTTCACTTAAGGTTAGTTTTCGTGTACGGGACTGTCACCCTGTACCGTTGTGCTTTCCAACACATTCCACTAACACCCCAAAAGCTTAAGGGCTGGTCCCCGTTCGCTCGCCGCTACTAGGGGAATCTCGGTTGATTTCTTTTCCTCGGGTTACTTAGATGTTTCAGTTCTCCCGGTTCGCCTCTACATGCTATGTATTCACATGCAGATAACTGCTTATGCAGTTGGGTTGCCCCATTCGGAAATCGTTGACTATAACGGGTTTTATCACCTCGCCAACGCTTATCGCAGATTAACACGTCCTTCATCGCCTCTGACTGCCAAGGCATCCACCGTATACGCTTAGTCGCTTAACCATACAACCCGGATGAGTTTCCTCTACCAAGTCGTATCAACGACCCATATGGTTTGTTTTCGCCTTGATGTGTTCTTTCGAACACTTGAATATCCAAAACACTTGATTGAAGTATTTTGAGAACTCAATTTCGATTAAATATCGCTATTTAATCTCTACTATCAGCTTTCCAAATTGTTAAAGAGCA
>NZ_JPEO01000037.1 GCF_000753795.1 Shewanella mangrovi | reverse complement strand
GCGCCGATGATTTTCATCGGCGTTTTTTTATCTGCAGTTTTATCCTTGGTGGCACATGTGGCCAATACCGACGGGCATTGGTTGAATAGCGTAATCCGTCCTAGTCTCCACACCGCTAATTCCGTTATGCTGTCGTCCTGATTTTGTCTCCCTAGGTGAGTTTCTTGAAAACCTATCAATTTACACGGCAGCATTTTGCTAGCTATCTGATGGCGCCACTGCTGTTATGGCTCCTTTGTTCAATCGCGTGGGTGCAGTTGGCGCTGGACTCAGTCCCCGACAGTTTGCGTGGAAAAGCGTTATTTTTAGTGGCGGCGGCGCTGGGGGCTTTAGCTTGGCTGTTTGCACGATTTTTCCGGTTTGTCAGTGCGCCTAAAGTCATAGCGTTTGATTTTACTGAACTGCAGCTGCGTATTGACGGCAATGCTTATCGTCTTGATGAGCTGAAATATTGTTTGATTACACAAAATCATAAGGCATTCAAAATTGCGTTAGAACTGACGCGTAAACCTGCTTATGCCAGCCATGCGATTATCAAATCACCACAGCTATATGAGTTGCAGGGTACGGTGGATGAGTTAAGCGCGGAGATTGCCAAGACAGACAATATCGAGCTATATGTTCCGGTTATGGCAAAGCCAAAAGGCAATTGAGTCATAATCGTGGTCAATGTGCGTACTTTAATGCAGGGCGATTTGTAAAGAGCAGTACAAAAGTGTTGCAAATATAAATGAGAACTATTATCGTTAATGTGCGTTCCAAAACTCATTCCAGACGGTAGGGTTGCTCCAAATTCTCCTCTCGTGTGGTGTTCCTGAGTTTGCATAGCACGACATT
>NZ_JPEO01000036.1 GCF_000753795.1 Shewanella mangrovi | reverse complement strand
CGACGAGGAGGATGTCAAAGCAGCCTGATCAGCTCAAAACAGTTAAACTTATCAATGACGAACAGTAGAAGTGATCATTTTCTCCTGCGCCACACAATGGATTCGTCAGTTCGCATGATGCTCAATATCGCCAAATAAGCGAGTAACATGCTTGGCTTGCTCTTGGTATCGGTTTCTTGTTTCCCATAAGTCGGTTGCGTGTTGAATGTTCAACCAAAACTCTGGGGTGTTACCAAGTGCCGCAGCTAACTTTATAGCTATGGGGGCGGTTAGAATGCCACCATGTATCAATGAGCTGATGGTATTGCGATGAACCCCCATCGCTTCAGAAAGCATTTTTACAGTAATACCCATAGGCTCTAAAAACTCTTCTTTGAGCACTTCTCCAACACTGACCGGACGTCTTTTAGTATTACGCATTCTCACTACCTCAATATTTATGCGGATCTAAGTAGGTTTTTAATGCAACGCCATCTACCCATTTAAATACCAATCTATATTGTTTGTTTACCCGAATAGAACACCAGTCGCTAAGCTTACCCTCTAGATGCTCGAAACGATTGCCGGGCGGTATTCGTAAGTCCGCCTCATTGATCGCAGCATCGATGAGCTGCAATTTTCTGAAGAGAGCAGATTCAATGCCTTTGGGGATTAATTTATGCCCTTTATCCTCTTCATAAAAGGCTTCTAACCACGCATCCTTAAACTCTAACGCCATATCACCTGCACTGTCTTACTGTGCACATACCAATATAGTAATGCATAGCTTTACTGTGCACAAGTCCATCTATTTTACGCCATAGTGCTCTTGGTTATTTGAGCCCAGAAAACATTGAATTAAAAATAGTGCTTAGCAAAGTGTCCACTATT
>NZ_JPEO01000035.1 GCF_000753795.1 Shewanella mangrovi | reverse complement strand
AAAAAGGAAGCCGAAGCTTCCTTTTTCAATCGTCCTAAATAATTAGGCGATGATTTTTGCTACCACACCGGCGCCTACTGTACGGCCACCTTCACGGATTGCAAAACGCAGACCTTCGTCCATCGCGATTGGGCAGATCAGAGTCACTACCATCTTGATGTTGTCACCTGGCATTACCATTTCTACGCCTTCTGGCAGTTCGATGGTACCGGTTACGTCAGTTGTACGGAAGTAGAACTGTGGACGGTAGCCTTTGAAGAATGGAGTGTGACGACCACCTTCTTCTTTGCTCAATACGTATACTTCTGATTCGAATTGAGTGTGTGGAGTGATGGTACCTGGCTTAGCCAGTACTTGACCACGTTCAACTTCATCACGCTTAGTACCACGCAACAGAACACCTACGTTCTCACCTGCACGACCTTCGTCCAGCAGTTTGCGGAACATTTCTACACCAGTACAGGTAGTCTTAGTAGTGTCATGGATACCCACGATTTCTACTTCGTTACCTACGTTGATGATACCGCGTTCTACACGACCTGTTACTACTGTACCACGGCCTGAGATTGAGAATACGTCTTCAATAGGCAACAGGAATGGGTGGTCGATGTCACGTACTGGTTCTGGGATGTATGAATCCAGTGCTTCTGCCAGTTCGATGATCTTAGCTTCCCAATCTGCTTCGCCTTCCAGTGCTTTCAAAGCTGAACCTTGAATTACTGGCAGGTCATCACCTGGGAAGTCGTATTCAGACAGCAGTTCACGAACTTCCATCTCAACCAGTTCCAACAGCTCTTCATCATCAACCATGTCACATTTGTTCATGAATACGATGATGTATGGTACGCCTACCTGACGTGACAACAGGATGTGCTCACGAGTTTGTGGCATTGGGCCGTCAGTCGCAGCTACTACCAGAATCGCGCCGTCCATCTGTGCAGCACCAGTGATCATGTTTTTAACATAGTCAGCGTGGCCTGGGCAGTCTACGTGGGCGTAGTGGCGAGTTGGTGTGTCATATTCGATGTGTGAGGTATTGATGGTAATACCACGATCACGCTCTTCTGGAGCGTTATCGATTGCAGCGAAGTCTTTTGCTTCACCACCGTAGGTTTTAGCCAGTAC
>NZ_JPEO01000034.1 GCF_000753795.1 Shewanella mangrovi | reverse complement strand
TTGTATGTGCGGTAGAGGAGCGTTCTGTAAGCGGTTGAAGGTGAAGGGGTAACCCACACTGGACGTATCAGAAGTGCGAATGTTGACATGAGTAACGATAATGGGGGTGAAAAACCTCCACGCCGAAAGACCAAGGGTTCCTGTCCAACGTTAATCGGGGCAGGGTGAGTCGACCCCTAAGGCGAGGCTGAAAGGCGTAGTCGATGGGAAACGGGTTAATATTCCCGTACTTCTGCTAACTGCGATGGAGAGACGGAGAAGGCTAGGCCAGCGCGGCGTTGGTAGTCCGCGTTTAAGGTAGTAGGTGTTGTGCTTAGGCAAATCCGGGCACATTTACACTGAGAGCTGATGACGAGTCACTAAGGTGATGAAGTGGTTGATGCCATGCTTCCAGGAAAATCTTCTAAGCTTCAGGTTAGTAGGAATCGTACCCCAAACCGACACAGGTGGTCGGGTAGAGAATACCAAGGCGCTTGAGAGAACTCGGCTGAAGGAACTAGGCAAAATGGTACCGTAACTTCGGGAGAAGGTACGCTGCCGGCGGTGAAGGACTTGCTCCGTAAGCTGCTGGCAGTCGCAGATACCAGGTGGCTGCAACTGTTTATCAAAAACACAGCACTGTGCGAACTCGCAAGAGGAAGTATACGGTGTGACGCCTGCCCGGTGCCGGAAGGTTAATTGATTGGGTTATCTTCGGAGAAGCTCATGATCGAAGCCCCGGTAAACGGCGGCCGTAACTATAACGGTCCTAAGGTAGCGAAATTCCTTGTCGGGTAAGTTCCGACCTGCACGAATGGCGTAATGATGGCCACGCTGTCTCCAGCCGAGACTCAGTGAAGTTGAAATTGCGGTGAAGATGCCGTATACCCGCGGCTAGACGGAAAGACCCCGTGAACCTTTACTATAGCTTGGCACTGAACATTGACCCTGCATGTGTAGGATAGGTGGGAGACTTTGAAGTTGGGACGCCAGTCCTGATGGAGTCAACCTTGAAATACCACCCTTGCAGTGTTGGTGTTCTAACCTTGGTCCCTTATCGGGATTAGGGACAGTGCCTGGTGGGTAGTTTGACTGGGGCGGTCTCCTCCTAAAGAGTAACGGAGGAGCACGAAGGTTGGCTAAGTACGGTCGGACATCGTACGGTTAGTGTAATGGCACAAGCCAGCTTAACTGCGAGACAGACACGTCGAGCAGGTACGAAAGTAGGTCATAGTGATCCGGTGGTTCTGAATGGAAGGGCCATCGCTCAACGGATAAAAGGTACTCCGGGGATAACAGGCTGAT
>NZ_JPEO01000033.1 GCF_000753795.1 Shewanella mangrovi | reverse complement strand
GACAAAAAAAGGAGAGCAATCGCTCTCCTTTTCTCTGAACCTGCAGCAAACTTAACTCACTTTAAAGCGCTGCACATTGGCCGCTAGCGCATCGCTCAATTGACTAAATTGATGCATCTTAGTCGACAAAGCTTCACTTGATGCCAGCGACTCATCTGAGCGCTCACTGACATTCTCGATACTGCACGCCACTTCGTCTGCCACCACCGCTTGCTGACCGATAGCGGTTGTCATTTCGATCGTCTGCTGCTGAATTTCATCAATTGCACTGGTGATATCAGCCAGTGCCGCATTGACCATTTCAGTCAGCGCCATGCCCTGTTCCGCCTCTTTAACACCCGTTTCCATCACTTGTTCGGCCTGCAAAGCTTGGCTTTGTAATGTCTGAATGATGTCCTGAATACTGGTTGTCGACTCTTGGGTGCGTGATGCCAAAGTCCTTACTTCATCAGCAACAACAGCAAAGCCTCTGCCCTGTTCACCCGCACGAGCCGCTTCGATGGCCGCATTCAATGCCAACAGGTTAGTCTGTTCTGCAATAGCACGAATAACGCTAAGCACTTCACCAATCTGCTCTGAGCTACTGCGTAACTCACGGATCACACCCGCAGCAGAATTCACTTGTTCAGAGAGCGACTTAATGCCGGTAGCAGCTTTTTGCACAGTGTTAGCGCCTTCGGTAGACGTATGTTTAGCACTGTCAGCAAAGTCGGCTGTGCGCTGGGCGTTGGCAGCCATTTCCTGACTGGTGTGAGCCATCTGTGTTGCCGCCGTGGCGACAGAGGCGATTTCGGCCTTTTGCGCCTTAACCGATTCGAAGGCCTTGTCACACACAAGTACCGTTTCATCAACGCCCGCTTCGACACTGTCTGCCAGTCCACGAGTTTCAAGCAGCATGCCCTGTACCTTTTCGGCAAAGCGATTAAAGGCATTGCTCATACGTCCAAGTTCATCAGCACGTTTGAGGCGAATACGGCGGGTTAAGTCACCATCTCCATCAGCAATATCTTCCATCGCCAGCAGCAGGGAGGAAATATTGTGTCGGAACGGCATCATCACCAACCACACGGTGAGGGCAACCAGCAAGATAATGCCAATGGCAATCAAGCTTGTCGTCACCAGATGTTGATGCACCGGTTCTTCAAATACGGACTCAGGTAACATGAAGCCGAGATACCAGCGCACTTTAGGATAATCACTGTTAATCGCAACAAAGCGAACTCGCTGTGTTTTACCGCCGTATACCACGCTGGTAATACCCGTTTCATCTCTTTGCATCAGCGACTTAAGTTCGGTAAAACCTTGGTTATCACCGCTTAATTGATCGACCTTGGCGAGATCGGTACCAGGGGCAAACTGACTATTAAAACCGGGGAAGTAAACCAATTTCCCCTGCTCTGTCATCAAAAATGCCTGGCCTTCGCCCTGATATTTGATGGGGGAAAGTAAATTCTTGCCGATGGTATCAATCAAGATATCCATACCACCGATACCGACAAAATGACCGGCTTTATCATGTACTACCGTTTTCACAGTAGCCGAGATAGAACCGTCGTTGGCATCAACAGCAGGATCGGCAACATAGAGTCCACCTTTATCGATGCCTTCCTGCCACCATGGGCGCTTATTGGTGTAGTAATTGGGGTCTCCATCATATCGACCATTTAGGTCGAAATACTCAAAGGTGTTAGCAGAGCCAAGAAATACAGATTTGATGTCCTTATCTTTTTCACTGAAAAAATGAAAATAACGGACAATTTGTTGATATTGCTGATCTTGGGACAGATCAGCACCACGGTCATGATAGTTAGAAAACCAGTCCAATACTGACGGATTAGCAAAAATAGCGTGAATAATCTGCCCTTTAGCATAGAAGTATCCGCGGATCTCCTCAGCTTTAAGTTCGATCATCGACGCAATATCGTTGTCGATTCGGATTTTCGTATCATCACTATCATTCTTAACCACAAAGAATGCGACAACAGATAATAAAATTGCCAACGCGCCTGCAATAGAAGCGACTAACTGCAGACTAAGAGAACGCTTGACAGAAAACATCTCGGCTCCTGTTTTTAGAGTTTTTATACAAGGAACCTTACACTCTACCAGAAGCTTTTAGGGAGGTTTAGACAAAAATATTGTAAGAATGTAGGAAAATGTTATCAGTTGATAAAATATGCACTAGTCATACAAATCCAAAATAAACTGCAGCTCTTCATGTGTGATGAGAGGTTGGGCGACAATAGTGCGATTATGATGCTCACCACGCAGTCGTTGGCGGTTATTGCTCACGTGTGTCTTTACATTATGGCGATGTACGCTTTTGGGCTTTCGCTGTGAACTAGCCATGTTCAGACTCCTAATCATCGCTAAACATGCGTCTAGACTAGACCGATGAAACTGAACCGTCACTGAATTTTTGATTATTTTTTAGTCAATTTAAGTAAAGACCGCGATATCGCGGTCTTTTGATTACAATGGGATAACATCGAAACCTCGACGTTACATTTTTGACTGAATGTAATTCTGTAACCCCATCATTTTGATTAATCCAAGCTGCTGCTCTAACCAGTGCATATGATCATCTTCGGTTTCTTCGAGCAGAACTTCCAAAATTTCACGGGTTTGATAATCCTTTTCTTGCTCACAAAGCTCAATCGCAGTTCTCAAATTGGCTGCCACTTTGTATTCATACTGCAGATCAAATTCAAGCATTTGCTGCACATCTTTACCGATCGTCAGCGCATCTCGGCTTTCGACATCAGGTGTCCCTTCCAGGAACAGAATACGAGAAATAAGCTTTGCTGCATGACCGCGCTCATCCTGAGATTCATGATTAATGCGCTCATAAAGCTCATTTAATCCCCAATCCTCGTACATATGCGCGTGAACAAAATACTGATCCATCGCCGCCAGCTCACCATTTAGCAACTTGTTGAGCACTTCAATAACTTTCACGTTCCCTTTCATGGCGATACTCCTTACTCTTCGTCCATTTGTGATTGCAGGTAGTTTTCAATGCCAGTGAGCTTGATTAATTCGAATTGCGACTCGAGCCAATCGAGGTATTCCTCTTCGTCTTCCAGAATATCTTCCAGCAAATCGCGACTGACATAGTCCTTTTCAGCTTCACACAAAGCGATAGCATCACGCAGTAGCGCGATCTCCTCTTCCTGTGTCTCTTTATCACAGCTCAGCATCTCTTGAGGATGCTCACCAATTCTCAATTTATCCAACTGCTGCAGATTAGGCAGTCCTTCGAGAAACAAAACCCGTTCAATCAACTTGTCGGCCTGCTTCATGTCTTTAATCGATTTCTTATACTCATGATGATTCAGCCCTTCCAGTCCCCAGTTTTTGAACATACGAGCATGGAGAAAGTACTGATTAATCGCGGTAAGTTCGCTTGTTAGCACCTTATTAAGCTGTGCCACAACTTTAGGTTGACCTTTCATAGTGATGATTTCCTATCTGGTAAATCTTGATCTGCATCAATTTATTAAGCCTATATGCTGATGCGAACATTTTCAATAAAACTTACAATTTCAATCACTTACAAATAGAAATCATTATCATTAGCACAAAAAACAACCAGCTAGAAAAGTCACCATAAGCTGATGAAAACGCAGAAATAGAATAGAAAAAAGCGGCTGATGACAGCCGCTTTTTTAATTAGATGATGCGATGTTTGTTTAGCTTCTCTTGCCGAGCTAGCTCTTTGGCCTCTCGGGCCTTGCGACGATCACAAGGTTCATCGCAATCACATGCCTTTTCAATCCCCAGAGCACCTAAGCCACCACAGCTTCCCTGAACGGCTTTGCGCTTAATAAGGTAACCAATCGACATCAGTAAAAAGAATGCCAAGAGAAATAAAAATGCTGCTAAAAAGGTCGCCATATTTTTACCTCACTGCTTAATGAAGGGTTTGAAGGCAGAGCTATAGTATACCTTAAATCCATCGTCTTGTTTCTCAATTAACATTATCGCTAAGTGCTCTTTTTCAGCAAGCGCTAATGACTTTTCTGTGCCCAATACCATCATCGCTGTGGCATAGCCGTCGGCCGTCATACAGCTATCATTAACTACTGTAACGGAGGCCAAGCGGTGTTTTATCGGATATCCGGTGCGCGGGTCGATGATATGTGTAAAACGCTCACCGTCTTCTTCATAATAAATTCGGTAATCCCCGGAAGTAGCAACCCCCACATTACCCGGTTCAATCACCTGCTGCACGGAGCGTCCATCTTCGGTGGGTTGCTCTATGGCAACTCGCCATGGCTGACCACCCGGCTTAGTTCCTTTGGTATCGATTTCACCGCCAATTTCGACCAGATATCCCGTCGGTTGGTAGCTTTGTAACAAAGCGGCCACTTTGTCGACACCAAAGCCTTTTGCGATAGAGGATAAATCGACATAAAGGTTGGCTTTGGATTTGGTCAGTTGATCACCATCAATCACAATATTTTCTATGCCGGTACGTTGCTTGGCAGCATCTATCGCTTCTTGCGTTGGGATTTTCACCGGACGCTTATCTGGACCAAATCCCCAGAGATTGACCAAAGGGCCAAGCGTAATGTCCAGCGCTCCGTCTGTTAGTCTATTCAGACGAATGCCTTCCTTAATGACGTTTAGGGTATCGGCTGACACTTTTACCGGCTGCGAGACTTCTGCCTCATTGAACTTAGATAACTCCGAATTAGGCCGATATGTCGACATCTGGTTATTGACCTGATCCAACAGCAGGTCAATGCGAGCCTGCAACAACTGTGCATCTGGCATACGGTCATTGGCCACCACTTTTATATGGTAGGTGGTTCCCATAGTGCTACCACTGAGCGAGATGACTTCCGGCGCTTGTGAGCAACCAGCCAACAACGCAGATGCAGCAAGTAGCATCATCAATTGAGTTAGATAGCGATGTGCAACAGCCTTGAAAGGCAACACCAATTGCATAATTACGTTTCCTAGTAAAAATCCACCTGCATAGCAGGTGGCT
>NZ_JPEO01000032.1 GCF_000753795.1 Shewanella mangrovi | reverse complement strand
GATTGAAAAAGGAAGCTTCGGCTTCCTTTTTCTTTTGCGCAATTTCTGCATTACAGATCACTCCTCAGCGACTGCGCTTCTTGATAAGGCTAAGAATAAAGCATACAATCTATGGCCGATTTTTTGAGCCCTGAACAGTTAAGATTGATTAGGGCATTTGAAGCTCAGTGATGTTTTACAAAGTTAAAGCCTGCTGGGGCTCGAGTTGTAATAAGTAGCGGAACTAACCGATGACAACAAATACCGAAAATCAGGGAAATTCTCTGGATATTTTTAAGTGGGTTATCATTTTTGTATTGCTGGCTGTGGCTATTGTAGGTAACCACATGCTGAGTGATGTCAGTGCTGTTATTCGTGCAGTTGGTGTATTGGTGTTATTCGCTATAGCAGGCTTTGTTGCATTGCAAACTGCTAAGGGAAAACAAGCACTGGCGTTTGCTAAAGAATCCCACATTGAAGTACGCAAAGTTGTATGGCCAACCCGTCAGGAAGCGCTGAATACTACCTTTATCGTGTTAGTAGCGACAGGTATTTTGGGCGTTGTGCTGTGGGGCTTAGATACCGTACTGCTGAAAATTGTGAATTTGATTACTGGCGTGTAGGCATTCGAATGACTGAAGCGAAAGAAGCAAAAAAACGATGGTATGTTGTGCAGGCATTTTCTGGCTATGAAGGCCGTGTCTGCAAATCGCTGATCGAACATATCAAAATGCACGGCATGGAAGATTACTTTGGTGAGGTACTGGTACCTACTGAAGAAGTCGTTGAGATGCGTGCAGGCCAACGCCGCAAGAGTGAACGTAAGTTCTTCCCTGGCTATGTGTTGGTTCAAATGGAAATGAACGACGAATCATGGCACTTGGTGAAGAGCATTCCACGTGTAATGGGCTTTATCGGCGGTACGTCTGACCGTCCAGCGCCAATTACCGACAAGGAAGCTGACGCGATTTTACGTCGTCTGCAAGAAACTACCGAGTCGCCAACCCATCGCGTGGTTTACGAACCAGGTGAAGTGGTACGCGTGACTGATGGTCCGTTTGCCGACTTCAACGGTACCGTTGAAGAAGTGGATTATGACAAGAGCCGCGTGAAGGTTTCTGTGATGATCTTCGGCCGTTCTACTCCGGTAGAGTTGGACTTCAATCAGGTTGAGAAATCCTGATTAAAAATACTGCAATAACCGTTTGAGTACGGGTGCGGATTTCTATATAATCCGCACCCGTTGTTTTCGGGGAGCCCCAAGCATGTTGCTTGGAGCGTTAGAACCCAAACTGAGGAAAGTAAGATGGCAAAGAAAATTGAAGCTTATATTAAGCTGCAAGTAGCCGCAGGTGCTGCTAACCCGTCTCCACCAGTTGGTCCAGCTCTGGGTCAAAAAGGTGTGAACATCATGGAATTCTGTAAAGCATTCAACGCTCGTACTGAAAAGTTCGAGAAAGGTATGCCGATTCCTGTGATCATCACTGTATACAATGATCGCTCATTCACTTTTGAAACTAAGACGCCTCCAGCATCTTTCTTGTTGAAGAAAGCCGCTGGCCTGAAATCAGGTTCTAGCCGTCCTAACACTCAAAAAGTGGGTACTATCAAGCGTGCTCAAGTTCAGGAAATTGCTGAAACTAAAGCTGCTGACATGACTGGTGCTGACGTTGAAGCGATGGCTCGCTCAATTGAAGGTACTGCACGTTCAATGGGCTTGGTAGTAGAGGACTAATACAATGGCAAAGCTGACTAAACGCATGCGCGTTATCCGCGAAAAAGTGGAAGCTACTAAAGCATACGAAATCAATGAAGCGCTGGCTCTGTTGCAAGAATTGGCAACTGCTAAATTCGTTGAATCTGTTGACGTTGCTGTAAACCTGGGCGTTGATCCTCGTAAATCAGACCAAAACGTACGTGGTGCAATCGTATTGCCACACGGTACTGGTCGTGATGTTCGCGTTGCAGTGTTCACCCAAGGTGCTAACGCTGACGCTGCTAAAGAAGCAGGCGCTGAACTGGTAGGTATGGACGAACTGGCTGCACAAGTTAAAGCGGGCGAAATGAACTTCGACGTAGTTATTGCTTCTCCAGATGCAATGCGCGTTGTAGGTCAATTAGGTCAAATCTTAGGCCCACGTGGTCTGATGCCTAACCCTAAAACCGGCACTGTAACTCCTAACGTTGCAGAAGCAGTTAAAAACGCTAAAGCTGGTCAAGTTCGTTACCGCAACGACAAAAACGGTATCATCCACACCACTATCGGTAAGGTTGATTTCGAACCAGTTAAATTGAAAGAAAACCTGGAAGCGCTGCTGGTTGCTCTGAAGAAGCAAAAACCTGCTGCTGCTAAAGGCCAGTACATCAAGAAAGTTACCGTATCTACCACTATGGGTGCGGGTGTATCTGTTGACCAAGCTACCTTGGAAACAACAGCTGCATAATTTTACAAAGTGCGCACATTAGCCTATAATGCGCGCACTTTTAGGGTTGGAGCCCGTTAATCGGGTTTCCGTCCAAGACCGCAGGCGTTACTGATAGGTGACTTAATTTCCTGCGTAGACGGTGTCAGGCCCCAGATAGAATTATTCTGCTGGATTATCTGCACCGTAAGTAACTGAGAAACAATGATGTTTTTCAGTATGGTAACCGCTGGGGGTAACCCCAGGTAGAATCCAGGAGTAAGCCTAATGGCATTAAGACTCGAAGACAAAAAAGCGATTGTTGCTGAAGTCAACGAAGCTGCCAAAGGTGCACTGTCTGCAGTTGTTGCGGATTCCCGCGGCGTAACTGTAGGCGCCATGACTAATCTGCGTAAAGCAGCTCGTGCTAACGGTGTGTTCGTTAAAGTTGTACGTAACACTCTGGCTCGCCGCGCTGTTGAAGGTACTGATTTTGAGTGCCTAGTAGACGTGTTCACTGGCCCAACTTTGATCGCTTTCTCTAACGAGCACCCAGGTGCTGCAGCGCGTCTGTTAAAAGACTTCGCTAAAGAGCAAGCAGAGTTCGAAGTTAAAGGTGCAGCTTTTGAAGGGACCTTCATCCCTGCAGCTGAGATTGATCGTTTGGCAAAACTGCCAACATACGAAGAAGCACTGGCACAGCTGATGATGACTATGAAAGAAGCATCTGCTGGCAAGTTCGTTCGTACACTGGCCGCTCTGCGCGATCAAAAACAAGAAGCAGCTTAATTACAAGCTTGCTGCTTAATAAAATTGAATTCAGAACAATAGGAAATATTTCTAATGTCTATCACTAAAGACCAAATCCTTGAAGCCTTTGCAGCAATGTCTGTAATGGAAGTTGTTGAACTGATCGAAGCTATGGAAGAGAAGTTCGGTGTATCTGCTGCTGCTGCAGTAGTAGCTGGTGGTGCTGGCGATGCTGGCGCAGCTGCTGAAGAAAAAACCGAATTCGACGTAGTTATGACTTCACACGGCGACAACAAAGTTGCTGTAATTAAAGCAGTTCGCGGCGCGACTGGCCTGGGTCTGAAAGAAGCTAAAGCAATGGCTGAATCTGCTCCAGTAGCTATCAAAGAAGGCGTTTCTAAAGAAGAAGCTGAAGCGCTGAAGAAAGATCTTGAAGAAGCTGGTGCTCAAGTAGAGATCAAATAAGTTATATAATAACTTACTCCACTCAGTTGCATAACTGGGTGAAGGCTGACGGTTTTTTAACCGTCGGCCTTTTTTGCGCTGTAGGCGCCGATGATTTTTTCACCGTGAAATCATACGTATAAATGCAGTTCCTAGCAGTGATTATTGGTTAGGTTGTTGCTAAAACCGGTGATGGGCAAACGTGCTGAATTACTCGATAGAGTCTAGTTCAGTCTTGGTCACATCTCGCAAGCAGAGGAAACCCATGGTTTACTCCTATTCCGAAAAAAAGCGTATTCGCAAAGACTTTGGTAAGCGTCCACAAGTATTGGACATCCCTTACCTGCTGGCAATCCAGTTGGATTCTTTCAAAAAGTTCACCGATCAAGATCCATCAGGTGAGCGAGGCTTGGAAGCCGCATTCCGCAGCGTTTTCCCTATTAAGAGCTTTTCTGGTAATTCTGAACTGCAATACGTTAGCTACAAGCTCGGTGAGCCTGTATTCGACGTTAAAGAATGCCAAATCCGCGGCGTAACTTATTCTGCGCCGCTGCGTGTAAAACTGCGTTTAGTTTTGTTTGATCGCGAAGCTGCTGCTGGCACCGTTAAAGACATCAAAGAACAAGAAGTTTACATGGGTGATATCCCATTGATGACTGACAACGGAACCTTCGTTATCAACGGTACAGAACGTGTAATCGTATCTCAGTTGCACCGCTCTCCTGGTGTGTTCTTTGACCACGACCGTGGTAAGACTCACTCATCAGGTAAAGTGCTGTATAACGCACGTATCATTCCTTACCGTGGTTCTTGGTTGGATTTTGAATTCGATCCAAAAGATGCGCTGTTTGTGCGTATTGACCGTCGTCGTAAGTTGCCTGCCACCATCATCCTGCGTGCACTTGAGTACTCAACTCAAGAAATCTTGGATATCTTCTTTGATCGCGTAGAGTTCAGCATCAATAAAGATTCGCTGCAGATGAAGTTGGTGCCAGAGCGTCTGCGCGGTGAAACCGCAAGCTATGACATCAAAGACTGTGAAGGCAACCTGCTGGTAGAAAAAGGCCGTCGCATCACTGCGCGCCACATTCGTCAGCTGGAAAAATCCAACACCACTGAACTGGAAGTTCCAGTTGAGTACATCGTGGGTAAACTTGCCGCACAAGACTATATCGACCCAGATACTGGCGAAGTATTGGTAACGGCTAACAACGAAATCACGTTGGAAGATCTGGCCAATATGTCGCTGGCAGGCATCAAAGACATCAGCACGCTGTATATCAACGAGCTGGATCACGGTGCTTACATCTCTGATACTTTGCGTATCGATTCAACCACCAACCGTATGGAAGCCTTGGTTGAAATCTATCGCATGATGCGCCCTGGCGAGCCACCAACCAAAGACGCAGCTGAAGCGCTGTTCCATAACTTGTTCTTCACTGAAGAACGTTATGACCTGTCTAAAGTGGGCCGCATGAAGTTTAACCGTCGTCTCGACATCGACGAGAACGAAGGTTCAGGCGTACTGACTAAAGAAGATATCGTTGCCGTAATGCGCAAGATCATCGAAATCCGTAACGGTTTTGATGAAGTTGACGATATCGACCACTTGGGTAACCGTCGTATTCGCTCTGTGGGCGAAATGGCTGAAAACCAATTCCGCGTAGGTCTGGTACGTGTTGAACGTGCAGTACGTGAACGTCTGTCTCTGGGCGACCTGAACGAACTGATGCCACAAGACCTGATCAACGCTAAGCCAATTTCTGCGGCAGTAAAAGAATTCTTCGGTTCTTCACAGCTGTCTCAGTTCATGGACCAAAACAACCCATTGTCAGAAGTAACGCACAAGCGTCGTATTTCTGCCCTTGGCCCAGGTGGTTTGACACGTGAACGTGCCGGCTTCGAAGTCCGCGACGTACATCCAACGCACTATGGTCGTTTGTGTCCAATTGAGACCCCTGAAGGTCCAAACATTGGTTTGATCAACTCGCTGTCTACTTTCGCCCGTACTAACGCTTACGGTTTCTTGGAAACTCCATACCGTAAAGTGGTTGATGGCGTGGTAACTGACGAAGTTGATTACCTGTCAGCGATCGAAGAAGGTCGTTATGTTATTGCACAGGCTAACATCGACTTGGACGAAACTGGTCGCATCATCGATGAGCAAGTTGCTAGCCGTCATAAAGGTGAATCAACCTTTATGCGCGTATCTGACGTGCAATATATGGACGTTTCACCACAACAGGTTATCTCTGTTGCGGCTTCATTGATTCCGTTCTTGGAACACGATGACGCGAACCGTGCATTGATGGGTGCGAACATGCAACGTCAGGCAGTACCTGTGCTGAAGGCTGAGAAGCCATTAGTAGGTACTGGTATTGAACGTACATTGGCTGTTGACTCAGGCGTAGTTGTTGCTGCTAAACGTGGCGGTGTTGTTGATTACGTTGATGCAAGCCGTATCGTGGTTAAGGTAAATGAAGAAGAACTGCAACCAGGTGAAGCAGGCATCGACATTTACAACCTGACCAAATATACCCGTTCTAACCAAAACACCTGTATTAACCAGCGTCCATGCTGTCAACCAGGTGAACCGGTAGTGCGTGGCGACGTATTGGCTGACGGCCCATCTACCGACTTAGGTGATTTGGCACTGGGTCAGAACATGCGTATCGCGTTCATGCCTTGGAACGGTTACAACTTCGAAGACTCGATTCTGATCTCTGAGCGCGTAGCGCAAGAAGACCGTTTCTCAACTATCCACATTCAAGAGCTGTCTTGTATCGCTCGTGACACCAAGTTGGGTAGCGAAGAGATCACTGCGGATATTCCAAACGTAGGTGAATCTGCACTGTCGAAGCTGGACGAATCAGGCATCGTGTATATCGGTGCTGAAGTGAAAGGCGGCGACATTCTGGTAGGTAAAGTGACACCAAAAGGTGAAACTCAACTGACCCCAGAAGAAAAACTGCTGCGTGCAATCTTCGGTGAAAAAGCGTCTGACGTTAAAGACAGCTCACTGCGTGTACCTAACTCTGTGAAAGGTACTGTTATCGACGTTCAGGTATTTACCCGTGATGGCGTTGAAAAAGACAAGCGCGCAGTTGAAATCGAAGAGATGCACATTGCCCAAGCACGTAAGGACTTGACTGAAGAGTTCAAGATCCTTGAAGAAGGCGTGTTTGACCGTGCTCGTAACCTGCTGTTGAACAGTGGCTTCAGCGAAGCCAAACTGGCTGAATTGGCTCGTAAAGATTACTTAGTACAAGTAATCGACGACGAAGCAAAACAGACCGAGCTGGAACAGTTGGCTGAACAGCACGAAGAGCTGAAAGCAGACTTCGATAAGAAATTTGACGTTAAACGTCGCAAGATCACCCAAGGTGATGACCTTGCTCCGGGCGTACTGAAGATCGTTAAAGTTTACTTAGCGGTTAAACGTACTATCCAGCCTGGTGACAAGATGGCAGGTCGTCACGGTAACAAGGGTGTTATCTCTAAGATTTGTCCAATCGAAGACATGCCATACGATGAGAACGGCAACCCAGTGGATATCGTATTGAACCCACTCGGTGTACCTTCACGTATGAACATCGGTCAGGTATTGGAAGTTCACCTTGGTGCTGCTGCCAAAGGTATCGGTGATTGCATCGCTACTCTGCTGGAAGAGCAACGTGGTATCGCAGAACTGCGCGACTACATCAAGAAAGTGTATGAACTGGGTGAAGGCATTCAGCAGAAAGTCGACATCGATTCCTTCAGTGATGAAGAAGTCGTACGTTTGGCTGAACATCTGAAACTGGGTCTGCCAACGGCAACTCCAGCGTTCGATGGTGCTGAAGAAAGCGAAATTAAAGCCATGCTGGAACTGGCAGGCTTGCCAACCTCAGGTCAGAGAACCCTGTATGACGGCCGTACTGGTAACGCATTCGAACGTAAAGTGACAGTGGGTTACATGTACATGCTGAAACTGAACCACTTGGTAGACGACAAGATGCACGCGCGTTCTACTGGTTCTTACAGCTTGGTTACTCAGCAACCGCTTGGTGGTAAAGCACAGTTCGGTGGTCAGCGTTTCGGGGAGATGGAAGTATGGGCACTGGAAGCATACGGTGCAGCATATACTCTGCAAGAAATGCTCACAGTTAAGTCAGACGACGTCAACGGTCGTACTCAGATGTACAAGAATATCGTTGATGGCAACCACCAGATGCAACCTGGTATGCCTGAATCCTTCAACGTATTGCTGAAGGAGATCCGTTCACTCGGTATCAATATCGAGTTGGATCAAGAGTAAGGCGCAGCCATCGCTGCATTTGGCAAAGTACGGTGCCTTGGTTCGCCGAGGCACCCGGTTTAACTCCTTCAGGAGAGAAACGTGAAAGACTTATTAAAGTTTCTGAAACAGCAAAGTAAGACCGAAGAATTTGAAGGTATCAAGATCGGCCTCGCATCGCCTGATCTGATCCGTTCTTGGTCATATGGTGAAGTCAAGAAGCCTGAAACCATCAACTACCGTACCTTCAAGCCTGAGCGTGAAGGTCTGTTCTGTGCGCGCATCTTTGGTCCAGTAAAAGACTATGAATGTTTGTGCGGTAAGTACAAGCGCCTGAAACACCGCGGTGTTATCTGTGAAAAATGTGGTGTAGAAGTTACCCAGACTAAAGTTCGTCGTGAGCGTATGGGCCACATCGAACTGGCGAGCCCTGTGGCTCATATCTGGTTCTTGAAATCACTGCCAAGCCGTATCGGTTTGATGCTGGATATGACCCTGCGTGATATCGAGCGTGTACTGTATTTCGAATCTTACGTAGTTATCGAGCCAGGCATGACCAGCTTGGAACGTGGTCAAATGCTGACCGAAGAAAACTACTTGGATGCGTTGGAAGAGTACGGCGACGAATTCGAAGCGAAGATGGGTGCCGAAGCAGTACTTGAACTGCTGCGTGCTATCGACTTGGAAAAAGAAATCCAAGAGATGCGCGAAGAGTTGCCATCTATCAACTCAGAAACTCGTCGCAAGAAAGTGACCAAGCGTCTGAAGCTGATCGAAGCATTCTATAACTCTGGTAACAAGCCAGAGTGGATGATTCTGAAAGTGTTGCCTGTTCTGCCACCTGATCTGCGCCCATTGGTGCCATTGGATGGTGGTCGTTTCGCAACGTCAGATTTGAACGATCTGTATCGTCGCGTCATTAACCGTAACAACCGTTTGAAGCGTCTGTTGGATCTGGCTGCGCCAGACATCATCGTACGTAACGAAAAGCGTATGCTGCAGGAGTCTGTAGATGCGTTGCTGGATAACGGTCGTCGAGGTCGTGCAATTACTGGTTCTAACAAACGTCCTCTGAAATCTTTGGCCGACATGATCAAAGGTAAGCAAGGTCGTTTCCGTCAGAACTTGCTCGGTAAGCGTGTTGACTACTCAGGCCGTTCGGTAATTACCGTAGGTCCATACCTGCGTCTGCATCAGTGTGGTCTGCCTAAGAAGATGGCACTGGAACTGTTTAAACCATTCATCTATGGCAAGTTGGAAGGTCGTGGCCTAGCTACCACCATCAAAGCTGCTAAGAAAATGGTTGAGCGCGAAGTGGCAGAAGTTTGGGACGTTCTGGACGAAGTTATTCGTGAACACCCAGTGATGCTGAACCGTGCACCAACACTGCACCGTTTGGGTATCCAAGCGTTCGAGCCAGTCCTGATTGAAGGTAAAGCGATTCAGCTGCACCCATTGGTGTGTGCGGCCTATAACGCCGACTTCGACGGTGACCAAATGGCGGTACACGTACCGTTGACGTTGGAAGCTCAGTTAGAAGCGCGTGCGCTGATGATGTCTACCAACAACATTCTGTCGCCAGCCAACGGTGAGCCTATCATCGTACCTTCTCAAGACGTGGTCTTGGGCTTGTACTACATGAGCCGCGAACGTGTTAACGGTAAAGGTGAAGGTATGGCATTTGCCTCAGTTGCTGAAGCTGAAAAAGCTTATGCAACAGGTGCTGCTGAACTGCATGCGCGCGTTAAAGTGCGTATCACCGAAACTAAGATTGATGAAAATGGTGAAAAGCAACAAGTTCGCCGTATTGTGGATACCACAGTAGGTCGTGCGCTGTTGTCTACCATTTTGCCTGCAGGTTTGCCATTTGAAGTGGTTAACCAAAACATGGGCAAAAAGCAGATCTCTCGTCTGCTGAACTTGTGTTACCGCGAGCTGGGTCTGAAAGATACCGTTATCTTTGCTGACCAACTGATGTACACCGGTTACTACTACGCGACTATCTCTGGTTCTTCTGTCGGTATCAACGACATGGAAATCCCAGAAGAGAAGTACACGCTCGTAGCTGAAGCTGAAGCTGAAGTATTGGAAATTCAAGAACAGTTCCAATCTGGTCTGGTGACCGCCGGCGAACGCTACAACAAAGTGATCGACATCTGGGCAAGCTGTAACGAGAAAGTCTCTAAAGCGATGATGAAAAACCTGTCTACTGAAGTGGTTATCAACCGCGACGGTGAAGAGGAAGAACAATCATCGTTCAACAGCATCTATATGATGGCCGACTCAGGTGCTCGTGGTAGTGCCGCTCAGATCCGTCAGTTGGCGGGTATGCGTGGCCTGATGGCGAAACCAGACGGTTCGATCATTGAAACGCCAATCGTCGCGAACTTCCGTGAAGGTCTGAACGTACTGCAGTACTTCATCTCAACCCACGGTGCGCGTAAAGGTCTGGCGGATACTGCACTGAAGACTGCGAACTCTGGTTACTTGACTCGTCGTCTGGTAGACGTAGCGCAAGACTTGGTGGTTATCGAAGACGACTGTGGTACACACGAAGGTCTGGTAATGAAACCGCTGATCGAAGGCGGTGACGTTGTTGAACCATTGCGTGAACGCGTACTGGGTCGTGTTGTGGCTGAAGATGTCTTCTACCCAGGTACTGAAGAAGTACTGGCGCCGCGTAACACCCTGCTTGACGAAGCTTGGTGTAAGCAGTTGGAAGAAGCTAGCGTTGACGAAGTGAAAGTTCGCTCTGTTATCAGCTGTGAAACTGACTTCGGTGTGTGTGCATGCTGTTATGGTCGTGACTTGGCTCGTGGTCATATCATCAACCAAGGTGAAGCAATCGGTGTTGTGGCAGCACAGTCCATCGGTGAACCTGGTACACAGCTGACGATGCGTACGTTCCACATCGGTGGCGCCGCATCGAGAGCCTCTGCAGAGAACAACGTTCAAGTTAAGAACGCGGGTACTCTGAAACTGCACAACGCTAAGTTCGTAACTAACGTTGACGGCAAACTGGTTATCGTGTCTCGTTCTTCTGAACTGGCGATCAGCGATGAGCTGGGTCGTGAGAAAGAGCGTTACAAAGTGCCTTACGGTACCATCCTTGAAAAACAAGATGGTGATGCAATCGCATCTGGCGAAATCATCGCGAACTGGGATCCACACACTCACCCAATCGTGACTGAAGTGGCAGGTTATGTGAAATTCGTTGATATGTTGGATGGTGTGACCATTCAGCGTCAAACCGACGAACTGACCGGTCTGTCTTCAATCGTGGTGATGGATGTGGCACAACGTCCGTCTGCTGGTAAAGAGTTGCGTCCAGCGATTCGTCTGGTAGATGACAATGGTGCGGATCTTTATATTCCAGGTACCGATGTTCCTGCGCAGTACTTCCTGCCAGGCCACTCAATCGTTAACTTGGAAGATAACACCAAGATCAACGTGGGTGACGCGATCGCGCGTATTCCACAAGAGTCTTCTAAGACTCGCGATATTACCGGTGGTCTGCCACGTGTTGCTGACCTGTTTGAAGCACGTAAGCCTAAAGAGCCTGCGATTCTGGCAGAAATCAGCGGTACCATCTCGTTCGGTAAAGAAACCAAAGGTAAGCGTCGTCTGGTGATCACGCCTGCTGACGGTGGTGATGCATACGAAGAGATGATTCCGAAGTGGCGTAACCTGAACGTGTTCGAAGGTGAAAAAGTTGAACGTGGTGAAGTTATCGCCGATGGTCCAGAGTCAGCACATGACATTCTGCGTCTGCGTGGTATCACCAAAGTGGCCAACTACATCGTCAACGAAGTTCAAGACGTGTACCGTCTGCAAGGTGTGAAGATTAACGATAAGCACATCGAGGTGATCATTCGCCAGATGCTGCGTAAGTGTATCATCACTTCTGCAGGTGACTCAGAGTTCTTGGAAGGCGAACAGGTTGAAGTATCTCGCGTGAAGATCGCTAACCGCGACTTGGAAGCGCAAGGTAAATTGCCAGCTAAGTTTGAACGTGAACTGCTGGGTATTACTAAAGCCTCGTTGGCAACAGAGTCCTTTATCTCTGCTGCATCGTTCCAAGAAACCACACGCGTACTGACCGAAGCTGCCGTTGGTGGCAAGTCAGACAACCTGCGTGGTCTGAAAGAAAACGTTATCGTGGGTCGCTTGATCCCAGCGGGTACAGGCTATGCTTATCATAAGAACCGTCAGAGCGTTAAGACTGACGTGGCTCAGGAAGCACCTGGTATCACGGCAAGTGAAGCTGAACAGAATTTGGCAGATCTGCTGAATCTGGCCGGCGGCACCGAATAAACGGACATTCCGTTAACAAAAAGGCGCCTAAGGGCGCCTTTTTTACACTTTGATGCGCGGAATATTGGCTATTTCTTGACAGTTAGGGCCGAGCTTTCTAAAATTCCGCGTCCTACTTCTGTGGGATATAGATTTTTCACACCATACGTTGAGTTTTATCAACACAAACGGAGCTATATACATGGCAACTGTAAACCAGTTGGTACGTAAGCCTCGCGCACCGAAAGTCGAAAAGACTAACGTGCCAGCGTTGAATGCGTGCCCACAAAAACGTGGTGTTTGTACCCGTGTGTACACAACTACACCTAAAAAACCAAACTCTGCTCTGCGTAAAGTAGCGCGTGTGCGTTTGACCAACGGTTTTGAAGTTACTTCATACATCGGCGGTGAAGGCCACAACCTGCAAGAGCACAGTGTGATCCTCATTCGTGGCGGTCGTGTTAAAGACTTGCCAGGTGTGCGTTATCACACCATTCGTGGCGCGCTCGACTGTGCAGGTATTGCTGCTCGTCGCCAAGCTCGTTCTAAATACGGAGCTAAGCGTCCTAAGTCTTAATGGGTTCCCGTTAAGTAAGGCCAAGCTTTTTTAATGTTTTATTCGGTTTTGGAAAAACCTGAAGTTTACGGAGACTCAAAATGCCAAGACGTCGCGTAGTCGGACAGCGCAAAATTCTGCCTGATCCAAAATTCCACAGTGAGTTGCTGGCTAAGTTCATCAACGTCATTATGCAAGACGGCAAGAAATCTACTGCCGAAAAAATTATCTACAAAGCGCTAGATGTTATCGCTGAGAAAAAAGGCGAAGATCATCTGGTTCTTTTGGAAGCAGCCCTGGACAACGTTCGCCCATCAGTCGAAGTTAAATCTCGCCGTGTGGGTGGTTCTACTTACCAGGTACCATGTGAAGTTCGTCCAGTGCGTCGTAACGCTCTGGCGATGCGTTGGTTGGTTGAAGCTGCACGTAAGCGTGGTGAAAAATCTATGGCATTGCGTCTAGCAGGTGAAATGCTGGATGCCGCTGAAAATAAAGGTACTGCTGTTAAGAAGCGCGAAGACGTGCATCGTATGGCAGAAGCCAACAAGGCGTTTGCCCATTACCGTTGGTAATATTCTGCGCGGGCTTACTGCCCGCGCTTTCTCTGTTTGTACCGGAGTTTGTTTTCCGGTTAAGAGGGTATAATCGTGGCTCGTACAACTCCCATTGAGCGTTATCGCAATATCGGTATTTGTGCTCACGTTGATGCTGGCAAAACAACCACAACTGAACGTGTTCTGTTCTACACTGGCTTGTCTCACAAAATTGGTGAGGTACATGACGGTGCGGCTACCACCGACTGGATGGTGCAGGAACAAGAGCGCGGAATCACTATTACTTCCGCCGCGGTAACAACGTTCTGGCGTGGTATGGATGCTCAGTTTGAACAGCACCGCATCAATATTATTGATACCCCAGGTCACGTTGATTTCACCATTGAAGTTGAACGTTCACTCCGTGTGCTTGATGGCGCAGTGGTAGTGTTCTGTGGTGCTTCTGGTGTGGAACCACAGTCTGAAACCGTATGGCGTCAGGCTGATAAATATCACGTTCCACGTATGGTATTTGTGAACAAGATGGACCGCGCAGGTGCAGATTTCGACCGCGTAGTAAATCAAATTCGCAAACGCCTTGGTGCTACTTGCGTACCCATTCAGCTGAACATTGGCGCTGAAGAAAACTTCAAAGGCGTCATTGATCTCATCAAAATGAAAGCGATCAACTGGAATGAAGCAGACCAGGGGATGACTTTTACTCATGATCCTATTCCTGAAGAACTGGTTGCTAAAGCAACCGAGATGCGCGAGTACATGGTTGAATGTGCCGCAGAAGCATCTGAAGAGCTGATGGATAAATATCTTGAGGAAGGCGAGCTTTCTGAAGAAGAGATCAAAGCAGGTTTGCGTGCGCGCACGCTTAACAATGAAATCGTCGTAGCAACGTGCGGCAGCGCCTTTAAAAATAAAGGCGTACAAGCTGTGTTGGATGCCGTGATTGAGTTTTTGCCTGCACCAGTGGATGTGCCCGCAATTAAAGGTATCGATGAACGTGAAAACGAAGTGGAACGTCATGCGGATGACAATGGCCCATTTGCGGCCTTGGCATTTAAAATCGCGACCGACCCATTCGTAGGTTCTCTGACCTTTATTCGTGTTTATTCAGGCGTGTTGGAATCAGGCTCTGCCGTTTACAACAGTGTGAAGCAAAAACGCGAGCGTATCGGACGTATTGTGCAGATGCACGCTAACGACCGACAGGAACTTAAAGAAGTGCGTGCAGGTGATATTGCGGCCGCTATCGGCCTCAAAGAAGTCACGACTGGCGACACCCTTTGTGATTCCGACCATAAAGTTATCCTTGAACGAATGGACTTCCCTGATCCGGTAATTACTATCGCAGTGGAGCCTCGTTCGAAAGCAGATCAGGAAAAAATGGGCATTGCATTGCAAAAATTGGCAATGGAAGATCCATCTTTCCGGGTTGAAACCGATGAAGAGTCGGGTCAGACTCTCATTTCAGGGATGGGTGAACTACATCTAGATATCATCATCGACCGGATGCGTCGCGAGTTCAACGTTGAGTGTAATGTGGGTAAACCACAGGTGGCTTATCGTGAAACCATTCGTGGTTCGGTTGAGGCTGAAGGCAAATTTGTGCGTCAGTCTGGTGGTCGTGGTCAGTTTGGTCATGTCTGGTTGAAGCTAGAGCCTCTCGAAGAGGGCGCTGGCTATGAGTTTGTCAATGCAATTGTAGGTGGTGTTGTTCCGAAGGAATATATCCCTGCTGTTGACAAAGGCATCCAAGAGCAGATGAAGAACGGCGTGCTCGCTGGCTTCCCGCTGCAGGATGTGAAGGTCACGCTGTTTGATGGTTCATATCATGATGTGGACTCGAACGAAATGGCGTTCAAGGTTGCAGGTTCTATGGGCTTCAAGAAGGGTGCGCTTGACGCTAGCCCGGTGTTGCTCGAACCGTGCATGAAAGTTGAGGTGACAACGCCTGAAGATTACATGGGCGACGTTGTCGGTGATTTGAACCGACGTCGTGGACTCATTGAAGGTATGGAAGATGGTGTCGCAGGCATCAAACTTGTCCATGCAGTTGTACCTTTGGCTGAAATGTTTGGTTATGCGACGGACTTGCGTTCAGCGACTCAGGGTCGAGCTTCATACTCTATGGAGTTCCTGAAGTACTCTGAAGCGCCGCAAAACGTTGCCAAGGCAGTGATTGAATCTCGTACCTAATTGCACGAGAGCGAAAACTTTGCCTATATTTGATTGTTAGTGTCCTGCCTGTGCCGGACGCCTAATTTAAAGGAATTTATCGTGTCTAAAGCTAAATTTGAACGTTCAAAACC
>NZ_JPEO01000031.1 GCF_000753795.1 Shewanella mangrovi | reverse complement strand
TAGTGCTTAGCAAAGTGTCCACTATTACTGGTTCAGATCATCCTCAGCATGTTGCTCACCTGTGTACAATTGCAGAGTTGGATCAATCTGATGAACAAACTTCGAAGTAAGCCAAGCTTCATCGTAATTAAAACTGAAATGCTCTTTGCCCCGAATTATCGATGAACGCAAAATGCCGACGGATAAGGGCAAGTCAGCAATCACTCGCATCACGCTTGCAGATGTGCAGCCCAAGAGCAGCATTCGACATGCTGGTGACGTGTAGATCAGTTTTTAACTCTGATAGCGTGTAATTAGCCCTTTACCTGCTACAGGCGTTAAAAATTGCCTTACCGTCTACAGCGTGTAATCCTTGTCTTAACGGTTATAACGTGTCGCCAGAAGCAGTTTTATGGGACGGTCTGATAGGAGTAGGTCAATGAAAATTACCACAACTCAACAATTGAGTGCCTACCTAAAAGATGTAAGGCTCAGTGACAAAAAATCACAGGCAGATGTCGCCAACAAAGTTGGGATTCGACAAGACACTGTATCGAGCTTTGAGCGGTCGCCTGAGTCCACCAAGTTGGAGACATTTTTCAAGTTACTGTCAGCCTTAGAGCTTGAGTTGTCCATTCAGCCTCGCAACTCTTCAGTGGGGCAAGATGACGCATCTGCGTGGAAGGAAGAATGGTAATGCCTTCACTTGATGTTTATATGAATGGTTATTTGGTTGGAGTGTTATCTAAGCTCACCAATGGCGCTCATCATTTTAAATATGACGCACAATGGTTTGCTACCGCAGGTGCTCGCCCGATCTCTATGGCAATGCCTCTGCGCCGCCAAGAATATCAAGGCGATGAAGTTTATAACTTTTTTGATAACCTTCTACCAGATAACTCTGAGATAAGACAACGCGTCGTTGCTCGCTATCAGACCAATTCAACCCAGCCATTTGATTTGTTGACCGCTATTGGTATGGACTGCATTGGGGCGATTCAGTTAATGCCGCATAGTGTGCAACCAGATACCCGTCAACCAATACAGTATAAGCCTCTTACCGATACTAGCTTACAGGCGGTGCTGACTGGTTATCAGCAGCAAGCTCCGCTAGGCATGATTGAGTCAGAAGATAATTTTCGTATTTCTATTGCTGGTGCGCAGGAGAAAACCGCTTTACTTAAATGGCTGGGCCAATGGTGTTTACCAGTAGGGGGTACGCCCACCAGCCATATCATTAAACTGCCAATCGGTAAAATTGAAACGCATTCATACAGCATCGATCTCTCAGACAGCGTAGAAAATGAGTTTCTCTGTACGCAGCTTGCCGCTGCGTTTGGCCTAGATGTGCCCGAGTGCTCAATCCTTAAAACGAATAATATTAAAGCGCTTGTCGTTGAACGTTTTGATCGACGATTGTCTTCAAATGGGGAACAGCTTTTGAGGCTGCCTCAAGAGGATTTTTGTCAGGTGCTTAACGTACCTTCGGCCAAAAAGTATGAAACTCATGGTGGCCCCGGCATTAAACAAATCATGGATTTTCTGCAAGGCTCTATGACCGCCGCGCAAGATCGGTACAACTTTATGAAGTCGCAAGTCTTATTCTGGTTGCTTGCAGCAACCGATGGTCACGCTAAGAACTTCTCCATTTTTATCAGGCCGGAAGGCCGTTATCAGCTCACCCCATTTTATGACATCTTGTCTATGTATCCGGCATTTGGTAACCGAGGGCTGCATCCTAGTGATGCCAAACTTGCCATGGGACTAACCGTATCTAAAGGTAAGAAGTACAAGGTAGAGCAGATCTTCCCTCGTCATTTCTACAGCACAGCTAAAGCTGTTGGCTTCCCTCAAGAGGAAATGACAAAGATTATGCAAGAGTTCGCTGAAAAGGCTCAAAGCGTTATCTCAGATGTTAAGGCGAACCTCCCTAAAGATTTCCCTCCAACCATAAGAGACTGCATTTGCGATGGTCTGCTATCAAAAGTACAGCGCCTAAATAGCTGTTCCGAAGTGTAGCTCACCAACGAAGGGAGCTCTGGAATGGCACATATTTCATTGCCCCCTAATGCCTCAAAATGAGGCTGTTCAAATTGTTCAGCATTTTTCCATCAATTCTTCGCATAGTTCATAGTTTCTTTTAACTAACCAGCACCCGTACTTTTGCAAGCACTTCATTTAGCACGGCAATCGGGGCTTTTTCGATAAACTTGATGCCTCTTGCCGCATAGTCAATAGTCTTGACTTGCTGGCACAAAACAACACCTTTGGTCTTGTCGGTATCAACTGCCACCTCGAAACCATGCCCTCTAACCCTAGATGTTATTGGCGCGACTAAAGCTAGTTGAATTTGCTTGTTGAACGGTTCAGGCGAAAGTACCAGCGCTGGACGATGATGAGCCTGCTCGTGTCCCGCAGATGGGTCAAAATCAACCCACACTATGTCACCTCGTTTTGGGTTGTAACTCATCAGATGTCTTCCTTACCTACAGGTGACGAACTCAGCCATTGAGTATCTTCTGAATCAAGTTCAAAAGCCCCTTTTGGACTTGCACTTAGCAACTCATCAAGTGTGAAGGTTGGGGTTGCTGGGCTCATTACAATACGCCCTTGAACAACCTCTATTTCAACTTGATCCCCCATACCGAACCCGGCCTTCTTCAACACGGCAGCAGGAATAATTGCTCCGGCAGAGTTACCCCATTTTTTGATGCTGGTCTGCATATTAGCCTCACCAATTATGATACATTGTTTAAACAAGTTATCACTAGAAATGGGTTTATACAATGTATAATTTCATTTTGATGTGCATTTTCGAATGCTTGGTTGATAACTCGCTGATAAACATTAAGATACCGCCGACCCAGCAATTCAAGAGTATGCAACTTTATTACTGGGTAACGATTTAATACTCCGTCTCAGACAGATTAGTTCAAGGTCACGCGCGATTATTGCTGATTTTGACATTGTAATAGACCGAGTAGTTGAAGATAGCATCGCGAGCCTGCAACCACATGAAGCCTAATAATTTATTCGGTACGGCGTAATTTGGTTGCTATCACGGGTCATCAATAGCATCAGTTTGGGATGCACAAATAGCTTTTCTTTACCGACGGTGAGTTCTTCTAAAACGCCGATATCTACCAACTGTTTTAAATAGAGCGACGCGGTTTGACGCTTAGCAATGTCGCGCTCAACTAAGTTACTAATACGGCAATAAGGTTGTTCAAAAATTACTTGTACTAGCTCGTGGCTGTAGATCTTGGGCAAAGCGGTTCTGACATGCTCGCTGGTCAATTCCATTAACTCGCGCACGGCTGCGATTTTGCCGCAGGTCCAGTTGGCCATTTGCTCAACGCCCTTCAGCATAAACAGCAACCACGCTTGCCAATCGCCTTCGCGGGTCACTTGGTTGAGCAGTCGATAGTAGTCCGCTTTATGGTGCACGATATAACGACTGAGGTATAAAATCGGTAATGTTAGCAATTGCTGCTCAATCAAAAACAGCACATTGAGAATTCGGCCAGTTCTGCCATTACCGTCATAAAATGGATGGATGGCTTCAAACTGATAATGAGCAATCGCCATCTTTATCAGTGGGTCGATATCATCTTCGCTATGAATGAACTTTTCCCAATTGCTCAGCAGATCGCGGATCACCGCCTCGCCCGCTGGTGGCGTGTAAATCACTTCGCCGGTCATCTGGTTGCTAATGGTGGTGCCGGGAATGCGGCGAATTTCCATCTCGCTATCTTTGAGCGTACTACAGACTTCTAAAGCAGTTCTCACACATAACGGGCGCTGCGCCAACTGGCGAAAGCCCTGGTTTAGCGCACTACGGTAACGCAGTGCTTCTTTCGTAGCGGGATCTGCACCGGTATCTTCTTGCGAATACTGAAACAGCTTATCGGTAGTGGTGACGATGTTTTCAATTTCAGAGCTGTCTCTTGCTTCAAGCAGAGGCAACAGGTTGATGAGCAAGCCTTGATTGGGCAATAACTCCCCCGCTTGTTTTAGTTCAGCAAGGGCTGCTCGAGCGGGAATACAAGCTTTGAGTACAGCATGCGTCTCAATGCTTTCAAGCATTGGTGGCAATGCTGGCAGCACATTGTGTGGCTGGTCGGGATACCATGTCATGTTTAAATCCCTTAAAAAATTCGACACGTATATTATTAGGATGCAGTTTATGTCGATACTATCGACACATCAAACTTCAATGTCGAAAAAATATCAAAATATCGACACGTAATGGCCATATATCGATATCATCAACATATTAGCTTGCTTCCAAAAGATGGGATTTGAGCACTTGCTTGCACAAGCCGTTAGCGGTGTATTTTTCTAAACGCTCTTTGGTTGGCGTCCAGCCAGCGAGCACTGAAAACCCACAACGTAACCCTGCATAACGTGCTCAATACTCTGGCGAACGCGCCACCGGGCACCACCAAAAATCATCCATGTGAGTGCATTTTTAACACCATCTTTATCTAACATATTGATTATTATAGATTTACATTTTTTGAAATGTTGTGCGAGCTGTGTTTTTAACTTATTGAATATTAACGATATTATCTTGAAAGTTACGAAAATAGATCCATTTTTTTAGGGCGGATTTTCTAAAATCATAACCTATTGATATTAAAAATATTTATATTTTAGGAAGCCCTGTTTTTTGAGGGAAAACGCTACATTGTAGTAGGCCAAACGCGAAAATTTTACCGATTTTTGAGAGCTCTGCCGAACGTGGTTATGGAAATTATGGTACGCCTGTACTTATCGTATTACGGGATTACTTAAACGTTATTGGGGCTTACTTTTATAAAAACCAATTGGTTCTATTTTGCCCGCAGTGACGTTAAATGAATCAGTAGTAATACACACAACAAAGGTGCCCGACAGTAAATTGAGCTGTGGCAAAAAAGCGTTCGTCATTCGGCATCGCGACTATCAACTACAGCCGCTTTCTTGCCTTCGTTCATCTTATCAATACGCTTGTATTGTTTCTGCGCTTCAACGTAGAGCAAGCCTATACTGCCTGCGCCAGCTAACAACATAAAAGCGGCTAAACCGATAAACATAGTAGTAGACATTACGGTTGCATCCATGACACGGTTCCTTGTGCTCAAAATATCAACACCAACGTTTGCCTGCAAGGGCACATGCGCGATTATTGCTGGTTTTGAACATTGAAATAGACCGAGTGCTTCAACTGCAAGATAAGTCAGAAACAATGTCAGACACATTGTTAGCAAATATCGTGCATTCAAGCGAAAAACTTAATGCTTTTTCCGTGCGGTCATCATTAGCTAATTGCTTAGGGATAGAGTCTGCCCCATTTCCTACAACTATTTTGCCAAAATGACTTGACCACTACAGTTTGCATAAAGCGGCCCAGCTTCGGATTGTAAGCCCGTGCTTTGTAGTGAAATAATCGGAATTACGAACCAGGCAATTTTCTCGTGGAAAAACAAGCGAAGAGCTTATGGTGAGAGCGTTTCGTCTTCGGCTGCTTTTAAAAGTTCATCCCATCCTTCGGGTGGATTACCCGACTTCAACATCTTTTCGAACACTTTATAAGCATCCGTCTTACTTCCGCAGGCGCGTTTGTTCTTCTCGTCATTGACCCACGCGTACACGATGACCTTCGACTCTAAGTGATAACGAAAGAATAAGCGATATTGTTGGAAAAACTTAGCCCGAAACCAATGCTTATTCTCGCTACCCAAGGTACTTCCTTGACGGAAATCTGGGCTTGTTGGATCGTGTGGGATCACCTGAAAAATCAGTTTTTGAATAGCCGCTAATCGTTTGGTGGCATTTTTCTTAACGTAACCCGTTGGGTCTTTCTGCTTCAGGCTTTCTACCCGCGCTTTCAGCCCTAAATATTGTTCTGCGAATAATGGATGCGTGTAAAGTGTCCAACCATTTACAACCATTGGAATACTTTGCGACAAAATTATTCATCCTCATCCATGAGTGACGCATCTAAATCTACCTCCACACCTTTAACCAAGGCTTCCACACTTTCGCGCATACTTGCTGTGAGTGGTTGCATTCTTTCGGGGTGAGCTTGCATGTCATTAGCGATAAATGACAAGAATTCACCAAGAACGGGGTCACTCTCGGAGGCGGTGGTGGCACGAGAAATAATCACACTCCCGTCTGATTGAATAGCGTATTTAATCTTATCTTTTTTGCCTAAGTGCAATGCCTGGCGAACAGGACTTGGCACTGTAGTTTGAAAGCGGTCTGTCAGTGTGGACTCTGCTTCTAATGCAACTTGAGCCATAGCCATAATAACCTCTCAATATGAAATATGGGCATTTGTTTAAAGTTTAACATGGAAGAAAGAGGTAATGCAAATGCATTACCCTTTTCTTGTATCAAATATATGCTTATCACTCAGGGCTGAAAGATGCGTCCGGTTGTATACCTCAGTGAGCTTATAACGCGACAGGAAGGTGTAGACCTGGGTACTGGTATTGCTGGCGTGCCCCAACATTTCCTGTACATGCCGAAGGTCGGCGCCGTTATCGAGCATTATGGTTGCCGTCGCATGCCGAAACAGGTGGCACGAACCGGCCCGTTTGAACCCGGCCAACCGCACGTACCTTGAGGCCATATCGGACAGGGCATTCGCTTTGAACTGTTTGCCTAGGTCGTTCAGGAACAGGGCAGAGCCCGAGCTGATGCTCGACAACCCAGGCCTGAGTTTCGCCAGGTAAAACGCCACCCACTCGCAGGCCCGGTCGCTGACCGGCAGAATGTATTCCCGGTTGCCTTTTCCCTTTCGAACCCGTACCAGATGCTCCGTCAGGTCGATATCTTCAATATCCAGATGCAGCAGCTCAATGCGGCGAATCCCCGTGGCGAAGAAGGTTTGCAGAATGGTGCGGTCCCGCGCGCCTTTCAGGCCGAACAACAGGGGCTGCTCAAGGATTTTCTCGACCTCTGACTCGGTGAATATAGCTTTCGGCAACGGCCTGCCGATCTTGGGCAGTTCCATGTTCAAAAGCGAATGGGACGGCAACAAGCCCCGGTTGTGCATCTTGCCGATAAAGCATTTGATGCACAGCGACAGGCTGTACTTGTTGGCAGCGCACAGCGGCTTTCCATCCAGCGTCTTGCGGTACACTCCATATAGTCGTCCATAACCTTGATATCGATTTGGTCGATGGTTCGGATATCCGTTTTCAGCGCCAAGGCAGCGAATTTACTCACCCCGTACTGTTTGGTTCGGATTGTGTCGCTCGACTGGCCCTGAGCCAGGCAGAGCCGAAGGTAATATCGCTGTTTACTACCAAATGTCGTGCTTGGTGGTGAGGGAATACCGCCATTTACTACCACAATAGTGACAGATATAAAAATTGAGCAGCAGAAAAAAAGTAGCGTTGAGGATTAAGGCTTGCTCCTATCAACAGAAACCGCTTTTTTGCTTTCATTCATCTTATCAATGCGCTTGTATTGCTTCTGCAGTTCGATATAGATAACTCCTATACCGCCCAATCCAAAAAGCAATGCTACTACACCAACAAGTACAAACTGAGTGGTAGACATTACGGCATCCCCATGACGACAGTGCACATGTTCAAATTATCACCAACATTATAATCCCACAAGACCTGCTGAGATTAAACCTTAGCGCTCTTCGTTAACATAGAAACCATACGATTGATTGGTAATCAAACGATAAACTCTACCATTAACAGATATAGTAGCTTGGTGTGATACGCCTAAACGTTGAGAGAAATTTTTTTCATATAGTTCGAAAAGCTCTTTCTGGATCGGGTCCGCTTCCAGACGCTCTCGCAAATGAACCAGAGATGGTGAAAGGATCTTGTATGATTCTATACCTTCGCACTGAATCACGGCGCCATCAACAGGCTTAACAGGTATCCCTTCGCACTTATCCACGACCATTTTACCATTAGTGAAAGGTGGGAGTGATATATATTCATTAGCCACTACAGATGATGAAATCGTTGATACAATAGCACCTAAAATTAAGTATTTCATTCTTGCACCCATAAAATATTAAATCATATCAAATGTACAACAAAATAATTTTACAGATGAATTTAAAAATATTAAAAACATTAATAAACTCACAATTTTAATATTCAGAAATAAAGATTATTTTTATACACCCCCTAAAAAACAATTACACCTTACCAGGTGTTACATTATTTAAAAAACAAAACTTTATTAATACAAACATGTTGTATCCCATCGTAATAACTGAATCCAAAAAATCTCACTTATAAACCTGTCAATGCAGAACGATTCGACATCATACACATCGACTTTTAGAGCCTAGCGTGCCGAAAAAAACAGCAAAAAAATAGAAATCAAAATCTAAATTAGCTCACAACAATAAACGCCAGGATGTTCGTTTTTCAACCGTAAAATGCGGCGATTTCGATTTGGCGACTCAAAATAGGCCGTTTTTCGGGAAAGGCCAATCGGTTGGAGCGCGTAAAATGACCTTACTCAATAATGAAGGGTAAAGAGCTGATGCTAAACCTTAACGATTTCAATCACCAATGCTCCACAGCTAAAACCAAGCCCTCAATGTATCGGAGGCTCACCAGAACTAAATCAAATAACGATGAGGTGAGACTATGAACAAAATCGCGATTGCTCGTACCGAGCGCCTTAGGAATTCTGGTGGCGTCTCTCCAGACGCATCGCTCTACATCGTGCCGCTATTAATATTGTTTAATAAGCTAAAAAACGCGCCTATAAAATATCGGGCAGAAATGACAGTTACGGCAATTTATATCTGGTTAAAGGGTATCTCTGGCCAGATTAATAATGCCGAAGATATACCAGAACTCATTTTAATAAATGGTGATGATGAATGTATCCCGAATGCAATTAGAAAGGTGAGGTCTGGCAATAATTCATGGTGTGAATATTCTCACCCATTTGAGGAACAAGGCACGACTCACTATTTATGGTTTCCTATCCCAATATATTTTTCTGATTACTTCCTCCAAATAGCACGTGAAAAGCAATACAGAACCCCATTATTAAACCCACAAGGAAAGACGCGACTCTATCGCCTTTTGTTAAATGCATGGAAGACACCAACATCGCTAACCTCGCTTCGTAGAGTGGATAAAGACGTTTTTCAACAATACTTCTGGGGGTGTGCGCAAGCGGACAACACCTTAACGGCCCCAGTACGTGAAGTGATGTTCCCTGAGCAGGAGCAACACCATCGGAGCGCGAGTACCTATTTAACATTCGACAGTGACCGCATCAGGGGAAAGATTTTTGATGCCTATAACCGGTACATCTCACGCTTAATAAAAGCCGCACGCACCTTGCCAGTCACAGGACGCCGCCGTGATGAAGTCGCTTCATGCCTAGTTTTGTACTCGAAGAAAATGACCTTCCCGTTACTGTCTAACGTTCCTGAGTTACCTAGCTACTTAAAAGCAGGCGGGAAAATTACCCAATACACCGCTATTGGCGGGTACGCTACAGAAGCAGTTCCCCCAATTATCTTTGGAGGAAAGCGCGCCCTTGATGAATACGAAGTCATTAATTTCTTTGCTCAGTTAGATGATTGGCTCTGTCACTTAAAACCTTCTAAAGCGCTTTCCCATTCATCATTCATTGAGCAAGAGTCTTCTTGGCTCACATTCTACAACGCCGCAACAACCCGCATGGTCCTACTGTTCATATTGCTGACAGGTGTAAGACCAACTCACGCGATCAGCATCGAATGGCAGTACTTTATGGGCGAGCACGTGGCCTTTGTTTCAGACAAAGGACAGCTGCGCCCCATTTATCTGAGTGATTTTCTGTTGAGTGAAATCAAACACTACTTGGCGTTCCAGACACGAGTACGCGCGACACTTCCAAACATCCACAAGAGCAAATACCTGTGGTTTTATCTCCTAGATTCAGGGAAGACGACTCCGCTTTCTCATAAGTTACTTCAACAAGAATTGAACCATCTTTGGCCGAACAAAGAGTCCTATCAACTCAGGCATTTCTTTTCCTACTGCGCCTCAACTACAACGAATTCTTATCGCCTCTATGACGATGATATTGCACGCCTAATGGGACATTCAAACCTTGGAGAGCACTTAGGTAGCGACAACATCTTTCCAGCGACCGTAAAAAAAATCCTTTCTTACGCCAATTGGTTACCGAAAAGACTTCGCCTTCGAGAAATGAGCTATGAATGAGAAATCATTGAATAAATTGGCTAGTGATATCGCTGATTACTGCTTACTGCAGAGCGAATCAGGCGCGAATACCGAAGACTTAATTTGGCTATTGAGTCGCTGGGACGGCATCAATCATAAAAATCGCGTATTGACTGAGGAGGACATCAAGCAAGCGCGTAAATTGTTCGCCAATCTGCCGACAGGAAAGCATCGTCACTATCAATTAGCGCTTAAAAACATACTGCAGTATTTAGAAGAACAATGCAGTTGGACGCTTCCAGAAGCAACAACAACACAGCTAATTGATGCGAGCCAACAGTGGTTTAAAAAAGTTGCACCTGAGGCCAATAATGCTAGCGCTATTAAGATTGCCTTTGAAAAAGACAAAGTGGCATTTTTTGATGCCCCTAACGCAGTATCTACCACATTTATGGCACTTTGCCTGGCATTAGAAGTTGCCCCACTTCCCCTGTGTCATATTGCCCAAATTCTAAGTAATTCAACGTGTATGGATGTCAGTCAAGCAAGGCCACGTTTGCGAATATTCCACCTCGTGAAACACGATGATGAACCCACCTTTACGCACTACGCCCTCACCCCGTTCAGCTATCGACTTTTGAGTGATTACTACACCAATGCGGCCATAAGTATTACAGAAGAGCAGCTAGTCAATCAGTTAAACCAATGGGCTGAGGTTAGAAATCTGGCTCAGGGGAAAGTGTTCACTTGGCACTATCGGTTCCAGATCTGGTGGTTTGTTCATTTCAACTTGCCGCCGCAGCTTATCAAAGATCTATCATTTCCAGAGCGGCATTTTGCCGTGCAAATGCAAGACGAACTCCCCAAGATTGATAACGTATTTGAGATCGGTGTTCAGGCTGAAGTTGATGTCGAAGTTCCTCCGGCCAAGAAAGTCTCTAGGGCTTGGCCTCATAACGCACTGTTCAAACGAAGCAGAGAAACCATCGTCGTTGAACGGATCACCCAATGGCGTAGTGACAACATTCTTCCACAAATGGTTTCTCTGTATGCACAACACCTGCTCGTCTATGGCGGTCCGATAAAGCAAATTCTCGCCCTCGCGACCATCAAAAGTTATACCGGTTTCACCAAGTGGCTTGAGCCGTTTTCGCTGTCGTATGCAGATGCGACAAACGAAGAGGCGTTACAACAATGGGCATTGGCGCTATACGATTCAGTCGATGGCGAATCCTGCCAAAAAGATATCTACAAATTTCTTAAGTTCATGAGTGTGCAAGAGCTGACAGAAGGCTTAGATATCGCAAACTTTACGGCGCCGTCATCTCCAATTTCTGTCAACGCGTTCAGGCTGGATCTCGCAGAATTTGATCGGATCATTAATCTGCTCATTGAAACGTCTAACCATAATCCAATTAGAACCTTGTTCTCGGTAGCTGCTTCACTTTTGGGCATGTTCTCCATGCTGCGCCGAGGTGAAGTATTACGTCTAAGAAAGCGCGACATCAAGTTTGATGAGGAAACCGGTGCGCTATCCCTTTTCATCACGCATACAGAGGAAGGCCGCACAAAGAACGGCAAATCAAGAGACGTTCATACGCTAATCCCCAAGTGCTATCGGCCGTTTTTCGCGGAAATCTTCGCCATGAAGCATAACGTCAGCGCTGAGCAACCCTTCATTGGATTTGAAGGCGAGTCTATCAGTTCACGTGAACATTATTACCTCTTACCAGTCAGTCGGGCGTTGAAAACAACATTGGGTTCCAAAGTGACCTTTCACCACCTACGGCATAGCGGTACTCATCTTCTTGTTATTCAGGCATTCCGAGCGGTAAGTGAAGTTCCTGAGGGTTACCACGTATCGCCTCACCCACTCGCACAAGAGATGTTGGCAACTAAAGCCATTAATGCTCGTTTCAATTACTGGCTCGAAGAACGCCCGTTTCGCCATGTTAACCATGGCATTCTGTTAGATGAGATCTGCCGAGAATTGGCGCACCAATTTTACGGTACAACCCGGCGATCTTACCTGCATGATATTGATTGGATGCTAGAAATCCTGAGTCCTGAATTTCGTGAGGATATTGAAAGGACTTACTCACACCAAACGTTACGCTACTTATTTGGGCTATCCCCGACGTCAACGGCACTATCCAAAAAATCACAAAAAATCAGTCCTGAATATTCCGAAAAATCGCCAGAGGAAAAACGCTTACAGCCCATCAAATTAACCATTGATGACTTATGGTCGGTGATTTTTCCCTCACGTGAACAGACGCCATTGCCTTTTAGCGCAGATCACTTTTTACGTTGGCGACAAAGTAGCCGCAACAGTAATAACACCCTGCCAGGTTATCTCTTTTTGGAGATGCTCAAAGGTGAGACAAAGGCAAAGAACGTTGATTTTTCGGCATTAAGTCAACTTTGGCGAGACGGAGCAGGACACTTTGTTGCACCACTGCCGAAATCCATTGTGACCGCCTTAAAATCGCTGCCCCCGATTGAGTTGGATACCGATCAACTCGGGTTCGTGCTGCGACTAGCCTGTAACACGAAAAATGCCCAAGCCTTTACCAAAGCGTTTCGTCATAAGGAATTGCGATGGCTGAATTTCAGCTTCGAGCTTGCCATCAACCGAAAACTACGCAGCGACCGCCAAGAAACTATTTTAAAAACGCAATTTGCGCTGAAAAAGGAAGCTTCAAAGGTGATTAAGCATCCTTCAGGCCAAACCCAATTAACTATCTACATGCGCCCAACATCGCAGCTATCAAAGCAAGTTATTAATGCTGCGCATCATTTTTTAATTCAGACCCAACAACATGAGGAAGTTCTATGAAATTAGTTATATCTGCTGCTCATCGAGACATTTTGCTACCAGTATTTGCCAATATTGACATCCGTTATCCCAACAGTATTGCAACGCTACTGGTTGACTCGGTATTAAAAACGCTGACTATCATCAGTGGACAAAAACCTACCTATGCCTATTGCACCATACCGCTAGCGCCAGAATCCACCGGCTTACAATCGGTAGGCTTCTCAGTTAAGGGAGGTTATATATCTGAATTACCGCCCTATTTCCCTATTAATGACAATATTTGCCTTGATGTCGAAATCTCTGATAGCAAAGCAAAATCAATTAAATTTGTTTATATATATCGACAAGATAATGACAACCTTAAAGAGAGCGGCATTCGTAATTATCGATGTGAAGAAATAGATAAACAGCAGGCAAACTACCTCGATGAAATCATGTCGAGACCAATGACAAAAATCTCGACCAACACTGGGTTAGCCATTTGCAATGCCGCAAAACTGCATATTCCCTTTGAATTGATTGAAATACATCCTGATGAAAATAAAATTAAAGTGCAACGCAATGGCATAATTGAAGAGACGAAACTTCCCTACCATATCGAATTACCGACAGAATTAGTATTTAACCAAGCAGTGGGCGATAAATTGCGATGGATGTGTCAGCAACCTGGTGTAAAAGAAATCCAGATAGCTCAACAGGGTGAAGAGTTTATACTAAAAACGTCGTCGACAGCTGTAACGTGCGAGCTGGCTGGCATTGAAAATTTTTATAGCAAGATGCCTAAAACCATAAAGCAGATTAAGTATATTATTGTTGACTTTCATAGTATTAAAGAAATTATTAATAAATATCGAAATAACCTACAAGTAAAAAAATTTGATAATGCAATTTTATACGTGGATAACGAATACGTGGGTGTCGCGTTCGTTGATGATTGTTTAAAGTCTTTATTTACTATTCGAGTAGTAGAAATTGAACAGACAGTGATGACTTCAGGTTACTTGATGTTTCGTTTTAGTATGCAGATGTTCGTAAACACAAAACTCTGTAAGCTCATCAAACCTGACCGCGCAAAGCTATCGATCATTGAAAATGGAAATGGTGAATTTTCGCTCGGTATGCATCAATCAATTCATGGGACCTCGCCCACCGACATAATCCCAATTGAAAAAGATGCGTATCACTATCCAACCGTGAAACAAATGAGGGATGAGCTTATCATCGAGGTAACTAAAGCTAAAGCTAGAGTAACCCACGAAGCCCAGCAGGATATGTTTGGCTACGGAAACTAGGACTTGTGTGTGACACCTGAAACCAAGTTTGCCATTCGATGTAAACAATGCCGCCGGAAAACTGGCGGCATTGCCTGATTTTAAGTTAGTTCTATTACTTATTTTCCCAGCAAACCCAGTCGCTTATCGGTAAAGACACAAATCACGCCACTGTTGTTGTACATCACTTCATAGTTGAAATCGCAATAGGCTGCTGCAATATTGAGCGGTAACTGTTCATTCCCCCAACTTGATGGTTTGAATGTCACCAATTCACCATTTTTACATGCTTTAGCATCCTGGTCCGTGCTAGCAAGACACATCTTAGATTGGTCAATTTGCGCACGCTCTCCGCAACCCGACAACACAAGAGCGAGTACTCCAAATACCACGGCCTTTTTCATTATTTACTCCAAATTAATCATTTCTAATTGATAACATTAACTAAAATAGCAAGCCATCAAATACCAATACCTCATCCCCATGAGAAGTATAGAGATGAGAATTTTGCCTCTTGATAGATGCTATTTTTTACAACTAGGGTATTTTGCTTTTAAGGAAGCGGTAACGGCATATGCCAGGGGGAGTTGGGCACCTGTTCCTGATGAAAAATCATTCACATTCAAAGAATTGAAAAACTCATCAAACAAAGCTGACTGCGATTTCTTACTCAATTCATCCCAACAAAAGAAATGCTGTTGGGTTTTAATATCGGTTTCACCGCGATAGTTTTCGTTTGTTAAAACTCCCCACTTTATCCCATCAACAGTAGAAAAAAACATCAGTTTGCAGACATCTTGAGATGCCCGACAGAGATTAAGATATGTCCCCATATCCACTTCTGCCTTGGCATTATTGCAAATGAGGAGGAGCGGCAAAGCTAAAAGAGCAAACGACCGATATACCGATTTCATAAAAGTCCATTATTGAAAAATCACTAATTCACTAAATCTATCGACTGTAAAATTGGTTTACTTTGATTTACGTTAAATTTTCCTTTATAAAATCATAGGGTTTTTGAATTAATTGCCACTAGCAATATCACCGCCGTCTGCCTAGTTCTGTTCAGACCAATGACCGTGAAAATGACAAAGACTCAAGAGGTAGGCTCGCTGGAGTTTGGGGAACTACTTTTAGTTACTAGCTGGAACTCTAACCCATAACGCTGAATAACTGATTGACGGTTTTCATAGGCATGAACAGTCGCTTGCGACCATTATTTTCGCATAGCAATTCAAACCCATATTTTGTGTAAAACTGCTCTGCAGGTTCATTCAGACAATCAACAACAACTGCATAAGCAGTAAGATATTTATTCACTTGCCATAAATATTCGAGAGCTTTGATCAGTGAGACTTTACCCAAACCGCTACCTTGGTGTTTAGAATTGACAGCAAGTTGAGCTAATAAAAATACAGGAACAGGGTAATGCGGCAATTTCTTTGCCAGATTAGAAGGCAATGTTTCTCGACCGATTGAACTTGGTGCCACTGTATAAAATGAGCAAATGGGTAATTTATCGTTCGGTAAAATCATTGTAGCTGGTAATACCATCGTTCGGCTGATGCCAGCTTGCATATGTTTTGCAGCGAATTGACGGATAAAAATGTTTAATTCATCTTCACCACAATCAAAAGACTCACGATCATGTGCGGACTTGTTTAATTCAACAAATTGTTCAGCCCACATCATTTGAACCCTTGCTCACGAGTATAATTCAGCGCGGATTTTAGTGAATCATTGGGTTCTTTAGCGTTTTCACAAGCAGCCATAAATTGATCAAAGATATCATCTTTGACGGTAATGCTTTCGTGCTCAGCGATGACCTTCGATGCGTTTTCATCCATTAATTTGACAACGTATTCGGTCAAGCTTTTCAGACCGAGTAAAGCGGATGCTTTTTCAGCTTTAGCTTTAACATCTTCGTCGATACGCAAATCTAAACGTGCATTAGCCATAACACACCTCATATGTACGGATTTCTTCCGTACATTATAGGTTAAAAATCAATCGATGGCAACGTACGGCAACCTGACGTATTGGAAGCTCATAACGCTGCCTGCACGAGCCAAAAAACCAGAGCGAAGCGGCGGTTTTTTGTGGTCCCTCTGGCTGGCCTTGTTAAACGCGGACTCAGAACAGTGAAAGCACATCATCGTGCCGTTGAGCTGGGCATGGAAGCATGGCACCGATAAATGGTCTCAAGAGAAGCGTGTGGGAGTCATTATGTCTATGCCCTATTCACAGTAGATCTTGTTTGCTCATTGTACTAACATTGAGTTATTCATTTTTTGTTAGTCGAGATTAATATGGCTAGTTCTGCATCTTCTATTACACGTACATCGCGCTCAGCGAGGCTTGGTCTCAGAGCTACACCTGAGCAAGAAGCGGTACTCCGTCATGCTGCTGACATTGCTCATAAATCATTAACTGATTTCATTCTTGATAGTGCTTGTCATGCTGCTGAACAAACTCTACTTGATCAACGTTTATTCGTTGTTTCCGGTGAACAGTATCAAAACTTACTTGATATGCTCGATCAACCCGCGCGAGACAACCAAGGTTTACAAGATCTTTTCTCCCGCAAGGCTCCTTGGGAGAAATAATGGCCATATCTAAACCGGAGGTGTTGCATGATAAACATCTCCTCGAGCAATTTGATTGCGGAAATCCATCGCTAAATGAATGGCTTTTAAGACATGCGAGACAAGCTCAATCAAGTAGTTCAGCGAAAACTTTTGTGGTTTCAGACGATAATATTGTGATTGGCTATTTCAGTCTAACGGTTGGTCAGGTTGAGACTTATGAAGCACCAGAGAGAATTCGTCGAGGCATGGGTCAATATCCGATCCCGGTTGTGATATTAGCTCGTCTTGCTGTGTCAATAAATCATCACTGTCTCGGTATTGGGGGGGGCATGTTACAAGATGCGATTCGTCGCACGTTGATGATTTCAGAACAAGTGGGTATCAGAGCCCTACTTACTCACCCGATTGATGATCGAGCGTCTAAATTCTATGAGCGCTTTGGTTTTGTTTCCTCTCCTGTCAGAGAAAAACAATTAATTCTATTATTGAAAGATGCTCGCAAATTAATACGTTATTGACATCCTCCTCGCCGTAAACGACGAGGATTCCTACTGCGGTTAAGCGTAAACGCCTGACTCGCTTCGGTGGGTTCCTGCTGCTGGCGGCATTGTTGCACCACTCACTTCACAGGCTAATCGGGCGTGCCCCGCCCTTAATACGTTGATCGCGCCGACCACATCGGCATTCTCTTCAAAACCACATTCCACACAGGCAAAGCGGGCTTGAGCCATACGGTTATCTTTCGATATATGACCACAGCATGGGCATGTCCGGCTGGTGTTTTTCGGCGGAACAGCGATCAGGTGGTCGCCATTCCATGCCAGCTTGTAATCGAGCTGGCGACGAAACTCAAACCAGCCTTGATCGAGGATAGCTTTATTCAGTCCTGACTTTGCTCTGACATTCCGCCCCTGTTGCTCTGCGGTTCCTGACGCTGATTTTGACATGTTTTTTACCTGCAAATCTTCAATACAGACTATCGCGTGTTTTTTGCTAATGTCGCTTGAAGTTTTATGCAGGTAGTCACGGCGGCTGTTGCCGATTTTTGCATGGACACGCTGGACTTTAGCTTTAGCCTTTTTCCAGTTGTTGCTGAATTTTACCTTGCGACTCATGGCCTGCTGCGTTTTACGCAAGGCGCTTTCCAGCGTTTTGAAGCTGTTGCGTGGTTCATAGAATGAACCGTCAGACAAGGTGGCGAACCGAGCAATACCCACATCAATACCTATCATATCGCCACTAGGTGTAGGAATAGCAGCGTCACGTTCAGTCTGAATAGCAGCAAACCATTTGCCGCACGACTGACTGACCGTGACGTTTTTAATATTACCTTCTACCATCCGACTGTTACGGTAACGGCACCAGCCGATTTTGGGCAGAAATATACGATTATTTCCCTGCTCCAGCTTGATGCCCTGCGGGTAACGGAAACTATCACCTGAACCTTTCCTTTTGAAACGGGGAAAATCAGCACGTTTGGCAAAGTAGTTTTTGTACGCCCGATCTAAATCTTTCAGCGACTGTTGCAGTGTTTGAGAAGGTGAGTCAGACAGCCATTGTGTTTCTGGCACTGCCTTCCATTGTGGTAACAGTTTGTTCAATTCAAAAGCGGAGAGCTTCTTTTCACCCTGTTCATGCCGCTCTTTTTGCAACGCCAGCGCCTTGTTAAAAACAAACCGGCAGGCACCCGAAAAACGGCGCATCTGGCGCTGTTGTTCTCCAGTGACGATCAGTTCAAATTTGTAGGCTTGCAGTCGTTGCACGGCTTGCTCATACTGTGTAAAAATTAAAAGATCAGCGTTCACTGAGCTCTTAACTGACTAAATTCACTTATAAA
>NZ_JPEO01000030.1 GCF_000753795.1 Shewanella mangrovi | reverse complement strand
ACCTACTGAAGTAGGTGGTTTAGGATGAGCAACAAAAAGGCCAGCGAATGCTGGCCTTCGTTTTATCGGCACGCGTTAGTCGTACAGATAGCGCGTAAATAGCAAGTTCACAATCAACGACTTGCCTGTTTCTTGCTGTAGCAACTTATTCAACTCTTCGTAGCATTCTTTGCGGATCTCTTCGCGGCCCGTCAGCGACTTGATCCGGTCTTCAGGCTGGTTACCAAGAATTTCGACAATAGCCGAACGCAGCAGCGGATCGTGATGTTCAATCACCACGAGGTCATCCGGGTTTTTCACCATCAATTCAACACTGATGCGCACAAATCCTAATTTTTTGCGATTTGAGATGTAGTTAGTCACGATTTCAGGCTCAAAACCATAATAAGCGTATGTATCGCTTTCTGGCGCCGCTGGCTTTTGTGCTGCCCATACCGACGGCAACATGGTGAGGCATAGCATCACTAACATTATTTTTTTGATCACAGCGTCTGACTCCTGTTCTATCGCAGCTATGGGCCGTTCTACCTGCCAAGATACCCTACAGACATGATAGACTCCATTCGAAGATTTTATTTTATCGGTTAATACATGCATCTCTCCAGTCCAACCTTTCCATTTGGCAATGGAATCCACTGGTTTTCTGCGGCAACGCACACTGAGCTACCGCCAGCCCCCCTTCAAGATTGGCTATTATCGCGCGGCAGTCTCACCCAAAGACTTAAAAACTGCTGTAACCGCTTTGATGTCCAACTGCTCGGCGAACAGTGGATAACGAAAAACCCACAAGAGTGGCAAGGCGACGAGCAGCAGCTATGGCTTAGAGAAGTGCTGCTGTGCTTAGACGGAACCCCATGGGTGTTTGCCAGAACGCTGATAACGCCAGCATTGCTACAACAACAGCAACAACTGGAGCAGTTAGGTGAGCGACCGCTTGGCGAGCTGTTATACAGCGATAACCAATTTATCGCGGGCGAGATTGATGTTTGTCATATCCAACAAGGTTCGCCGATGTGCGAACTTGCCGCCAGCTTGCAGCAGCCGACGTCAGCACCTTTGTGGGGGCGACGCCGGCATTTTAGCTACCAACAACTGCCATTAATTGTGGCCGAGGTATTTTTGCCTGCGGCTGTCGATGCGATTAGTCAGCGCTAAGATTACGTAATCTGTCACGACGGCAGAATGCCAGTGCCAACAACAGCAATAGCCAGCTCGCCGCTAAACTTCCCCCGCCAGAGCCGCCGCTACTTGCATTGTTGTTAGTGGTCGAACTCACGGTGACCGAATTACTGCGCGACGATGAAACGCCATTGCTATCCGTCACGGTCAAGGTCACGGTATAACTGCCTGCCGCACTGTATGTATGGCTAGGAGACGCTGCTGAACTGCTGTTGCCATCACCAAAGCTCCAGAGATAGCTCAAGCCCTCTAAGTTGCTGGAGGTGCTATTGCTGAATTGCACCGTAAGACCATTGACACTCGTAGAGAAGTTCACCGTGAGATAGCTGGCAACACTGATATTGCGACTGGCGCTTTGGCTACTCGCATCAGCATCGGTAACCGTCAGCGTCACGACAAAATTGCCAGCAGTTTGATAGCTGTGACTTGGCGCGGCTACCGTACTGCTGCTACCGTCACCAAAGTCCCACGTATAGCGATATGGCGTCGTACCACCTGAAACCGCCGCGGTAAAATTCACGACGCCATTGGCTTGGCTGCTATTGATAGTCACCACTAACGGCGCGGGTGGCGTTGTTTCTCGTTCGAGACGAATATTCACCGTTGCCATGCTGTTGTCTTGCTCTTGCGACACCACCTCAACCACAACGCCGAGCGCTGGCAGAATCAAACCGGCGACCGGTTTGCTCGGCGCACTGTAATCATCGCGATCATCAAACAGACTGGAATGCAGCAACGATGTATCGTCAGGAAAGCTTGACTGATCGTAGAGACTAAAAGCGGCATCTCGCATCTGTACCCGTGTTGGTCGGCTGCCAATGAGATGCTGATCGGCATCAATCACACCAATCAGGTTTTGTCCCGGATGCACATTGACCTCGTTGTCATCGATATTGCGGTTTTCGTACCAGATCAACACACCAGCTTCGTACCCGCTATCACGCAAGCCCGCATCGATATCCTCAAAGCTACGCAATTGCAGCAGATAGCGATGTGGTTGTCCCGGCCGAGTGTTATCAATGCGGGCAAAGCCGTTGAGTGTCACGGCACTATTGAGGGCTTCTGCGTTATCGCTAAATACAGTCGTGTTATTCGCAGTGATATTGAGTTCATCGAGCTGCAAGCCATCACCAGAAATTGACTGATCTGTCACATATACCACGCTGATCTGCTTATTCATGCCCGCATAAGCACTGAGGTCAAACGTTAGCGTTACCCATCCGTTACTATCAGCAGCGCCTAAATCAGCCGATTTGCCGGTAATGATATTAAGTGCATTATTGGTGTTATTACTGGCCAATGTGTAATTACCAGCAATTGCGACGCCGTCAACCATCACCTGCGCATAGTCATATTCGTCCTCAATATCCCATTTGGCTTTCATGGTGAATGTCAGCGGTGTACTGCTGGGTAACGCCAGTTCAAACGACATAGCGGTGGAGATCATGTTGCCGTGCCCTGAATAGTACTGATAACTGCCGCTATATGGAGCGTTAAATAGCGTGCTATCAGTAGGCAGATCTATCGCTATCTGGTTCAGTGCATCTGCATCCGTCGCTTGATATAAGGTGTAGTCACTGCCGGTCGTCGTCAGGTTTTCATAGGCTAAACGCTGCTCCAGCAGCCAGCGACCTTGGTATCGCTGCTGCAAATAGGAACGAGCATAAGGCGAAAAGCCAGCAGGCTCAGAGCCCTGCAGTGCGCCGGTCCAGCTGCCTGCTGCCATTAATGACCATTCCCCCACAGGGGCGTCATTATCATCATTGGCGGAATCATATTCATCCGGCAGCCCTAAATCATGGCCAAATTCATGGACGCAGACACCGATACCGGCATCGATGGGCTGAATGGTGTAGCCAAACACGCGTTTTGCGGTGCCGCTAATCTGCTGGCCGATACCGCCACCAGTGCTGTTCACAAAAAAGCGATGTGACCAGATGGCATCTTCGCCCAATACGCCGCCACCGGCTTCTTCACCAATACTGGAATGAAACACCATCACATGGTCAATAATGCCATCGGCCTCTTGCAGATTGCCGTCACCATCCAAATCGTAAGGGTCTTCAATATCGTATTGCGCGAGCGTCGATGCGCTCATGGAGTTGGCAGCGGCGGTTACCGCTTCAGTCACTAAGTCGGTAGCGCGAATGTCGTTGTCGTCATTATCAGGATCATTGGCACCATAGTAAGCGGCGTTGTGGCTAGCACGTACCCAGCCCACCACCTGGCCGGTGAAGTAAAAGCTGCCGCCCGATGCAGACTGATAATATTGATAGGCCGAACGTAAGGTTTGTCCTTGAGGTCCACTGAAACCCGCATCGCCAAACAACAAGCCATCATAATGTGCAGCGGGATAGCTGCTGTAGTACATGTTGGTATCGCTCGGGGTGAGCTGATTGTTGTTATAGGGCAGGTCAGGAAAATCGACCAAAACCGCTAAAACCCGTACCGTTTTGGTCGTGTCACGCTCGGTCACGGCAGTTGCAGAGGATAGATTTAACCGTTTGCTGTCGGCGCTGAGTCGGTTTTGTCTGGCAGCCTCTGCGGCCGCCCGCAACGTTTGCTCTTGCCTGATTTGCGTCAGCATCTCTTTGGTGATGCCTTTGCTAAGATAGCGCTGTAATGCCTGTTGTTGCTGCGCCTCACTGGCATCGGCAGCCAACTCACCTCGTTTCATCATCCAATATAGGATCTGTTGCTTATTATGCACCGCGATATCGGCGGGCGCCGGCGCCGCCTGCAACGGACTCGCCAATAACAACGCGATACTCCAGAGTCCGATCAACCATCTCATGTTCATGGCTTAACTCCTTTGAGACAGCGCTGATAAGCTTGCTGCCGCTGTTGAATATATTGGGTCACGAGTTGCTCTGCGTCCGCTGGCGTCATTTGGGGGGTGATCACCCCGTTGGCCTGCAAGCGCGCATAAATTTGTTCGCGGTCAACACGTGGCGCACCGCTACCACAAGGGATGAGCGGTGCAGTTGATGTTGCAGTGGTAGATGAAGGAGCTGGAGCGGGCTCGGAAGATGCGGGCGTTTCCGCCTGACACGCGGTAAGCCCACTCAGCAAAATAATAGCAATTGATGCCCAGACAATACTGACCTTCACCCTCTTCTCCCGCAGCAGCAGAATAAATACCTACTAACTATAGTCGCTGCGCTAGGTCAGTAGGTATCGAAGATGGGCAAAGATTCAGTAACAGTTCAGCAACTAATTAGATCGATTTAGCATAGAAGATTAAAGGTTAACGGCAGAAAGATATTTCGCGACACCATCAAGCAGCATCTGCACGGAGATCATCACCAATACCATGCCCATCAGACGTTCGACCGCCGTCAGACCTTTATCGCCCAAAATGCGGTTAAAGGCTTTATAAAACATTAAAATAAATGAACTGACAGCCCACGCTGAAATCAATGCCAGCGTCCACTCAAACATGCGGTTTGGCCCTGTGTGCGCTAACAAAATCAACGCCGCCAGAATCGATGGTCCCGCCATCAGCGGAATCGCCATCGGCACGATAAAGGGTTCCTCACCTGCTGGTAAACCTGCGATACCACCGGGTTGCGGGAAGATCATTTTAAGTGCGATCAAAAACAGAATAATACCACCAGCGATACTGACACTTTCAGAACGCAGACTCAGGAAGTTCAAAATCGCTTCCCCTGCGTAGAGGAACATCAGCATGATAATTAACGCGAAGATCAATTCGCGGATCAGTACTTTACGACGCTTTTTCGGATCGATATGACGCAAAATTGAAGCAAATACGGGCAAGTTGCCCAGAGGGTCCATGATCAGGAACAACATAACTGCGGCAGACAGAATATCCATGAAACTCTCTCATAATGGTGATGAAATAAATTAACTAAGTGTATTGTATCGGTTTTTTATGGCACTTGTACGGCAGTTTGCCGAATATTTCTTATGCGTAAAGGATCAAACAGAAAGCTGCCCTGAGGTCGCACAATTGGTATACTATGGCGATTTTCCCTAGCCCCAACAGTTAAATGACCTACCTGATTGCCAGTTGTATCGCCCTTTTATTTGGCCCTGTCTGCTATCGCTTTTTAAGCAATGGCAGTGGTCTGCATAAAGGATTGGACGGCTTTATCTTTGTCTCGCTCGGTGGTCTGGTACTGATCCATATTCTGCCGGAGCTGTTAGAGCACGGCGGCATTTGGGCCATTGTATTTGTGATATTAGGTTTATGGGGACCGACCGCCAGCGAAAAGCTATTTCATCGCTACTCTGAAATCACCCACAAGCTCACCTTAATTTTTGGTATTGCCGGCTTGCTGCTGCATACCGTGACTGACGGCGGAGCTATCGTCTTAGCCCAACAGGACAGTGGCACAACACTACTGGCACTCGGAGTGATTTTACATCGCTTACCCGTTGGCCTCGCCATCTGGTATCTACTCACGCCGCAGGCTGGGCGCCGCTGGGCGATAGCGGTGCTGGGGTTAATGATTGCGCTGACCATTGTCGGCTATGTCGCAGGCGAGCAACTACTGAGTCACCTGAGCCTAGATAACACCGTCTATCTACAAGCATTCGTAACTGGCTCGATTTTGCACGTAGTGATGCATCAGCCGCACGCTGAGCATAGCAGCGAAACCAATAGCAATAGCCGTTATGAACTACACGCAGGTATCGGCAGTCTGTTGGGCATCGCGCTGCTGGCACTGTTACTGCTGACCGAAAGTGATTCTGCGGCACATCACCACCATGAACATAACGACCTGTTTGACTGGCTACTGAGTCTGGCACCCGCATTGTTGCTGATGTTTGTCTTGGCGGCATGCCGCCGTGTGGTCGGCTTTTCAAAGTCACGGCAAACGGGCTGGTTGCGGCAGATGCTGCGACAAGCAGCACCGGAGATGTGGATTTTTGCGATTTTGCTGCTGGGGCCAGCCTATGGCGTCATCCTGCTGTTGTTTTCGATCATCAATGCTTGGCTGATATCGCTCAACCGGCCACTTTCCACATCAGTATCAGCCAGCTCCGCCAATTTGATGTCTGACGTCGAGCGCTTTGCGCCGTGGATTCTACTCAGTCTGCTGCTGGCAAATTTGATTGGTCATCCATCGTTACCGTTGTCATCTGACTGGGCACAGGTGCTGCTGCTGGCGGCAATCTTTGCCCTGTTGCCGTTCAGCGTGCCGGGCGCAATTGTATTAGCGATGGGCCTAGGTTCGAGCGAGTGGAGTGCTACCGCTGTCGTCTTTTGTCTGCTGGCACCTTTGCTGCGGGCGCAGATCAGTCTCAAAGTGGAATACTGGAAAGTGGGCATTGCTGCCGCGCTAAGTGGTGTCGCCTTGGTTTTAGTGCACTACTGGCAACCACCGACAGTGCAAGTACTGCATTATCCTGAAGCGATTGAATTCGCCGCCCTTATCGCCACTGCCTTGCTGTTTGCTGTGGGCTTGTTGCGCTTGGGACCACGTAAATTCCTAGGCCGATTGAAACCCAATGTGCCAGCCGCTTTAGCCGGGCATCATCATCACGACCACCAAACTGAGCATCACCACCACTAACGGAAGGCGGCGATTACGAGCTATGATCGTGCACGATAAACCAAAGGTCACCGTGCTTTTCGACAAGCAAAGTAAAGACACCCGCGCTAGATTTCGCGTCAGTCGTGAGCTGCCATCCGCCAGTGACCATCGCCGAATAATTACTGAGCATGTGGATATGGCCGAGCTTCAGTGTCAATTTCCCCATCGTGCGGCTAGAGCCATAGTGCTGGCGATACGCATCACGCATCTTCTCCCAGCCATACACCAGCTTGCCACCAGACACAAAACTCAGCGATGGGTCGTGCCAGTAGCCCGCCATATACCCCTCTAAATCGCCGCGATTCCATGCCTGCTGCTGCGCGTTTAGTAATGCATGAATATCGTCATCTGGCACAGCAAATGCTGCATTGCTGCAGAGCATCAAGCAACAAAGCAGAACCCCACTGATAAATTTCATCATTTCCCTAGATGTTTCGGCAACTTAGCTAGCACACTAGCCTAAATCAAAGAAACAGACAAATGAGCACCGCCCGATGGCAACGCTCATGTCGCATTAAGACAACGGTGTGTCACTCTGCTTAATACTGCGGATATCGATGCCGGTCGGCGACTGAAATGCTCGCAGGCCAAATTCTGGCAAAATCGCGAAGATGTGGTCGAAAATATCGGACTGGATCTCTTCATACACGATCCAGCGGGTATCGTTAGTGAAGATATACAGCTCTAACGGTAAGCCCTCGGTTGTCGGCGACAACTGTCTTACCATCAGGGTCATCTGTTGATGCACTTTTTCATGATGCTTCAGATACTCCACCAAATAAGCGCGAAAAGTGCCGACATTGGTCATACGGCGGCCATTCACCATGTTTTCCATGTCAGACACTGTGGCGTTGGACTCCACCAGCTCCTGCGTTTTCTTCGGTAGATAGTCTTTCAGATAATTGATTTTCGACAGTCGCTGCTGCTCTTCCAGCGTAAGAAAGCGGATAGTGTTGATATCGATATTAATAGCTCGTTTAATCCGACGACCGCCAGATTCGGACATGCCGCGCCAGTTTTTAAAGGCATCTGACACCAGCGCATAAGCAGGGATCATACTGATGGTATGGTCCCAGTTACGCACCTTAACGGTGATCAACGAGACCTCTTCGACCGCGCCGTCAGCACCATATTTGTCCATCTGGATCCAATCGCCGGGGCTCACCATACGGTTGGCCGCGAGCTGAATACCCGCCACAAACCCAAGAATGGTGTCTTTAAATACCAACATGACTAAACCGGTGGCAACACCTAAGCCGCTGAGGAAGTAAACCGGTGACTGATCGGCCATAATCGACACCGACACGATGGCACAGACAAAAAACAGAAACAGTTTGAAGAGCTGAACGAAACTCTTAATTGGCAAACGACGACTGACTAACTTAACGTCGGAGATTTCGTTGATGGCATCAAGGCAGGCATAGACCGCGCGCACAACGGCAATGATCAACCATATCGTCAGCAGTCTGTCAGAGATTTTTTCGGCGATGTCATTCGCACTCAGTGCAATAGGGATCAGCAGGTTTAGCATCATCACTGGCACAATCATCGATAGTTTTTCAAACACACGATGACGGACAAAAATATCATCCCAGGTGACTTTAGAGCGCAGCACCATCAGGTTCATGGTGCCAACAACGACGCGGCGCAACAGGAAATATACCAGTGAAGCTAACGCCACACAGACGATCACCAATAACAACGATGATAACCACCCGGAAGGCTTACTTTCGATGCCCAGCTGCGATAACCAACCCGACACCACCACTCGTAAATCTTGATCCACTTTTGCCTCACCCTGATAGCTGCTAAACCCGAGCCCATGCTCGAAAATTACAGCGTAACATAGCGCTCTTAACTGAGCTTGAACAGGGAAAAATAGTGATTAAATCAAGGGATCAACAATTTCGACGGCAACGCCTTTGGGCTGTTCAATGTAAGCCAGTTCAGCCAACTTGACGCCGGCCACCTTAAGGCCTGCATGTTCGACCGATTCCAGCGCCCATTCGAGTCGCAATGCATCTTGGCGACCATTGATAACCATGGTTGCAGGGTATTCATGACCGGAATAAAGATTCGTGAGGTGCAGATAGCTTTTCCAGCTACGCGGATGCTCCAAACTGCAATTAGAAAAATGCACTTCAGCCATCCATTTTCCGTTAGGAGACGTTGAAGATTGCAGAATGGCATCATCACAAAATTGCGCTGCGGCGGGCATTTCCAGCTGTTCGGCAAGTTCCATCACGGAAAATGACACAAGAAACAACGCAGCGACGACAGCCACTGATTGCAACATTTTATAGCCCACGGGCGTCAAGGATGACACAACTTATCCTTACTACTTCAACGAAACTAAACGAGGCAGCAGATTACGCTGGGCTATTAGCAAAGTAAATATCGCCAATGTTGCAAGCTTACCGACAATTGTCACCCACATGTAAACAATGTCTGGTAAACATCTGAAATATAGATTCTTATCTAACGCTTAAATCGAAGGTAAAGAAATTAAAATGCTTATAGTTATCAGTTATGAGTTATTTACTTAGGCTGACAAACAGGACAAAAGACGGTGCTGCGCTGGCCTAAGCGAATTTCATTCAACACACAGCCACACGTATCACAAGGTTGACCACCACGGCCATACACATGCAGTTTTTGCGCAAAGTAACCTGGCTTACCCTCGGCATTGGTGAAATCTTTTAAAGTCGTGCCGCCTTGCGTAATCGCTTGCGCCAATATCGCCTTTACCGCAGGCACTAAAGCAGTCAATTGCTTTTTCGTCACCTTGCCTGCTGGCCGTTGCGGATTGATACCAGTAGCAAATAGCGCTTCATTGGCATAAATATTCCCCACTCCCACAACAATGGCGTTATCCATCAGGCACAGTTTGATTGCCTTGGATTTGCCCTTGAGCGCATGCGTTAAATAATCAACATCAAACGCATCACTGAGGGGCTCAGGGCCAAGCTTTGCTAACAGGGGATGGGCTTGCTCCGGTAATTCACACCAGAGCCAAGCACCGAAACGGCGCGGATCGTTAAAACGCATGATGCGGCCGCTGGCAAGCACTAAGTCGATATGGTCGTGCTTTGCTATTTCTGTGCGCGCATTGACGATACGTAAACTGCCCGACATCCCTAGATGCACAATGGTCGTTCCAGCATCAGTATCAATCAGCAGATATTTCGCTCGACGACGTACCGCTTTAATGGTTTGGCCGACAATCTGCTGCGCAAGTTCAGGCACGGGCCAACGCAACGAAGAATTACGCACGATTAAGGCGGTCACTTGCTGCCCCAGCAACCATGGTTCAACCCCTTGGCGGGTGACTTCAACTTCAGGTAATTCAGGCATGCGACATCCTGCAGAGAAATGGAAAACGACTATTTTACTTCGGCTTTGAACAATGGCTGCAAACCATCGCGTTGACTAGGCGGGATCTCGTACCAATTACCCGCTGCAGAGCGGAGCATACCAACACTGGGAAACAACCACCATACTTGAGACTGCTGCTGACCAACTTGGATAAGCAATTCTTCGGGCTGATCCGCGGGTTGGTGATTTGCTGGCAACTCTACCGCAGAGACCCGCAGTTGCTGCCAATGCTCAACCCATTCACTGCAATTGAGCACGCGCTCGTCACACTGCCAATGCCCGTTCGCAGTTTGCGCCAGCCACACACCTGCGAGCTGCAACTGGCTCAGCGGATTTTGCTGATCGAATAATTGCACCGTATCACTAGGGGCATCATCGGTGTAACGATCAAGCAGAGTCAACACGCCAATCATTAACAGACAGGCAATGATAATAATATTGTTCCAACGCCGCCGAGTCAGTGCCATCGAGTATTCCGAATACTATGCCTAGCTATTAGAGTAGCTCAGCAAACGGCAAAATATACACTGTTTCACCTGCTTCGATGCGCTCATCCGGCTCACCGACGATGACTAAGCAGTTGGCTTTCACCATCGAACTCAGCATGCCTGAACCTTGGGAACCGGTAGATTTAACGTGCAGTTTACCGTCGGCGCCCAACGTCGCAATCCCACGGTTAAATTCGGTGCGACCTTGGCGGCTGCGGAACATCTCATCCGCCACGGCGGGTAACATTTGCGGTTGCCATGTAGGCTCACCCGCCAATTTACGCAACGCAGGTTGGACAAACATCAGAAACGCCACCATGGTCGCTACCGGGTTGCCCGGCAAACCAAAGAACAGCGCATTGTTGATTTTGCCAAAGGCTAATGGCCGCCCTGGGCGCATATCGATACGCCAGAAGTGGATTTCACCAATCGCCGCCAATACCTTTTTGATGTAATCGGCGTTGCCCACCGACACACCGCCGGAGCTAATCACCATATCAGCCTGTTGTGCGGCACCTGCTAAGGCTTCGGTCAACGCCGCTTCAGAGTCTTCGATGATGCCTAAATCAATCACCTCACAGCCCAAACGACGCGCCATTGATTTAATGGTGTAGCGGTTGGAATCATAAATACAGTTAGTTTTTAACGCTGTCCCCGGCTGACACACTTCATCACCAGACGAGAATACCGCCACCACCGGACGACGTTTAACCGCAAATTCGGCAAAACCAAGTGAGGCCAGCAAGCCCTGTTCTGCGGCGCCTAAGCGACTACCTGCGGCCAGCGCGACGGCACCTTTGGCAATGTCTTCGCCGGCAAGCCGTACGTTTTGGCCCACTTTAATTCGGCCATCCAAGGTCATGCGGCCATTCTGCTCCTGGGCGTTTTCCCGCGGTTGCACCGTATCTGCGCCAGCAGGCACAGGAGCCCCCGTCATAATGCGTACTGCTTGGCCTGCTTGTAGCACACCTTGGTATTGATAACCCGCGCGTACCTCACCCATCACCTCAAACGACTCAGGCAGTGGTTCGGCACCACAAAAGGCAAAGCCATCCATTGCCGAATTGGTATGCTGTGGCACATCGACAGGCGAAATCGCATCCGCAGCGAGGACACGATTCTCGGCGTCATCTAAGCTGACCGTTTCGTTTTCGGCAACCGGCGTCACTTGCGTGAGAATGTTTTCCAGCCCTTGTCTGACCGATAGAAATGCACCTGAAGAGCTTAATTGCTGCAACGGCAATGGACGTACTTGCGGCTTCGCTTGGTAATTCTGGGCATATTGCTCAACGTAATCGGCGATTTGCGCTACGTTGTTAATATCGAGCTTGGTAATGGTGGCATCGCTAGGTAACTGTGTATCGTCACAACATGCAATGGCGAGAATATTGGGGTCATCACTAAAAATCAGTGGCTTACCCACCGCTTCGCGATGCAACTCAATCTTCGGCAGCGCCAGCTTCTTAAAGCCTTCGACTAGGACTAAATCGATTTTGTCTTGCTCCAACTGCTGCAGCAGATGGATTAAATCTGGATCGCCGTCAACCGCATCTTCGGTCATCAATGCCCAGCGCACATGCGACGCCACCAACATCTGCCGAGCACCCGCTTTGCGCATTTCGTAGCTATCTTTTCCGGGAATATCCACATCAAAGTTATGGTGCGCATGCTTTAACACGGCTAAACGCAAACCACGTTGATTCAACGTTGGGATTAATTGCTTCAGCAAGGTAGTTTTACCTGTACCGCTGTAGGCGCAAAATCCCAGTACCGGAATGGACAACGGATTGTTGAATGCTGTGCTCATGAGTAAACCTCTTAACTTTGGGCGATAGCGTCGGCGAGTTGTTGTTTCTCTTCTGGTGTATTGACGTTAACAAAGGCATTGGGTTGATCGGCAAACGATACCCGCGCGACTTGCAGATCGGCATACCACATATCAATACGACGACGGCCACTGTCTAAAAACGTTAGCATAGATGGTAACAGCGAACGCTTAAGTAGCAACACCACAGGTTGTTCGCGCTCCCCGTCCGTCGCTACGGCTAAGTCAGCATTTTGTGCGGTTAGCGCATGCAGCATACGCTCGGCTAAATCGAGCGGGATCAGCGGACAGTCACACGGTACGGTCAAAATCAATTCCGCGGTTGAAGTCGCCATAGCCGATGACATACCTGACAACGGGCCTAAATATCCCGCCTGTTGGTCAGCGAACACCTCATAGCCAAAACTGGCGTATTGTGCTTGGCTGCGGTTGGCGTTGATACGGAGCTGTTGCACTTGTGGCGTCAGACGTTCAATGACATGAGCGACCATTGGCTTGCCTAGCAGATCGACTAAACCTTTATCTTCACCGCCCATACGTCTAGCCATGCCCCCAGCTAAAATGACGGCTTCTAATTGTTGTGACATTGTGGTTATTCTCCAGCCGCTACAGGCTGTGTAATTGCTGACACCCGAATCTGCTGCGACTCTATTAGCCAACGTTGCTGACACAGGCCAAACAGTGCCGAGTCCTGATGACTACTCAGCAATAGGCCAGTGCCCTGCTTTTTCAATTCGCCGATCATAGCAAACACTAGCTGTTGAGAAACCCGGTCCATGTTAGAAATTGGTTCATCTAACATCAATAACTGTGGTTTTAACAGCCAAGTACGCGCCAAGGCGAGGCGTTGTCGCTCACCACCAGATAGCGTAGAGGCACCAGACTGCAGCAAATGCCCCAACTGCGACAACTCAATCGCGGCCTCTAGCCGTTGCATCTGTTCGGTTTTTGCAAGCTTACTATAACGCTGCGCCAATTTGAGGTTGTAACTAACGTCACCGTCAAATAGGTAAGGATGTTGATGCAGATATAAGGCGTAACCGAGTAGAGGATTGGGCTGAGCAAAGCTGCGACGCCGATTGGCCGCCGTAACCTCACCACTTGTTGGAGCAATCAAGCCTGCCAACAGCTTCATTAGTGTGGTTTTACCGGTGCCGTTATCGCCTTCGAGATAGATAACATCGCCCTGTTTAAACTCCAATGCCGGGGCATTAAACAGCAGGCGTTCGCCAAAACGCATACAGAGGTCTTTGGCAGTAATACGACAGCCAATCATATTAGTGACTCCTTGGCCGCGAGCCGCCGCGCAGCGTTCCCAACACAAAGTTGAGCACTAACGACAAAATCAGTAGCACTAACCCTAACGCAATCGCTTGGGCAAAGTCACCTTTACTGGTTTCCAGCGCAATTGCGGTCGGAATATTACGTGTCACATGGGCAATATTACCGCCGACCATCATCGAGCAACCCACCTCGGTCACGATCCGATAAAACGCGGCAATCACCGCCATTAATAGCGGCACCCGCAACTCGCGACAGATCACCCAGACAGCATCAAACCAACTGGCTCCCATGGTGCGACAGGTTTCCCAGGCGCGCTTATCGGCGCTGGTAAATGCCGCTTGGCTCATCGCCACTAACACCGGAGCACAGATCATCATCTGCCCAATTATCATCCCTTGCTGGGTAAACAACCAACGCAGATCACCAAAGGCACCATTGCGCGTCAGCAATAGATAGGCCAACAAGCCGATCACCACGGTCGGAATCGACTGCAGAGTTTGCACTAGGTTGGTAATAATCCATTGGCCGCGGAACTGGGTAAATGCCAGTATGAAGCCAAGCATGATGGAGGGGATTAAGGTGATGAGCAGGGCCGAAACCGACACAGCAAAAGAAACAGAAATAATCGACCACACATCAGGGTCGAGAGAAAACAGCAGGCCGAACGCCTGCTGTATCAATGCTAACCAGCCGTCTGACATTATTTGTGATAAGTCGCTTTAAACAGTTGCTGGCCTTTAACTTGGAAGCTGTTGATCAGTGCTTGGGCTTCGTCGCTGCACAGCCAATCAGCAAATGCGCGTGCGCCTTTGTGGTTCAGATCAGGATATTTCTTAGGGTTGATCAGAATCACTTGGTAAGGGTTTGCCAGCGTAGCACCACCGTCGAAATCAACCACTAAATCGATTTTACCTTGATAAGCGATGAAAGTACCGCGGTCAGACAGAGTGTAACCTTGCAGTTCGTTTGCCATCAGCAGAGTTTTGCCCATGCCTTGACCAACGGATTTGTAACCTGCGAAATCTGGTTTAACGTTTGCCGCTTTCCAGATCAGAATTTCTTTCTTGTTAGTACCTGAGTCATCGCCACGAGAAACGAAAACATCGCCAGACTTGGCAATCTTGCCAAACGCTTCTTCTGCAGAAGCGCTATCACGGATTTTCGCAGGGTCAGCTTTTGGGCCCAACACCACAAAATCGTTTTCCATGATACCGCGTGGCTCAACACCGAAACCGTCAGCCACAAACTTGGCTTCAGCTTTAGGTGCGTGAGTCATCACTAAGTCCACATCGCCTTGTGAACCCAGTTTCAACGCTTTACCTGTACCAGTGGCAATCACTTGCACTTTATAGCCGGTTTTAGCTTCAAATTTTGGCAACAGATACCCCAACAGACCTGAGTTATCAGTACTGGTAGTGGTTGCCAGTTTGATTGTTTCCTGAGCGTAAACAGAGGAAGCGAACATCATTCCCGCTGCTACAGCATAGCCCATCATTTTTTTCATTTTTAGCATGGTTGCTCCTTGGCTTAGTGTCAGTAACAAGTTTGCAGTACTGAGTGCTCCCCACTTGCTACTCGTTTGTGCTTGCCCCAATAGCAAGATAAGTGCCATGTACAATTATGACTAACTTGTACGCTTACACCCACCATTTGTGTGATTATTGTCACAATTAACTCAAAAAAGCACCAGACAATTTGTCTCAGCGCTACTTTAGAATGCCCCATAGTGACCAAATAGTGGCAAGTCAGTGATAGAATACTTTACAAAGAAGTCAGAATGTCCAGTTGATATCACTATGAGCCAAATTGATACACCGCTAAAGCCCATGCCATCAGCCGTCTCAGTGCTGATCGTGGATGACGAGCCAGGGATGCGCAGTTTTTTAAGTAAGGCACTTACCAAGAAGTTTGCCTTGGTCGAAACCGCTGCCAGTATCGAAGAGGCTGAGCAACTGCGGAGTCGTTGTCATTTTGATTTGCTGATCGTCGATATTCGTCTGCCGGGTCGCAGTGGTATCGAATGGCGAGAGGCCTTGGATGATCAAGAACGCCGCTCCGACATTATTTTTATGACCGGTTACGCGGATATGGATGTGGCCATTCAAGCACTGCGTGCTGGTGCATCTGATTTTATTCTTAAGCCGTTCCATCTCGATCAGATGATGCAGTCGGTGGATCGCTGCATTGAACGACGTTTGCTGAAGCGCGAAAACCTAATGCTGCGCCGTGACATGTCGCTTGGCTATTCATCAACGTTGATTGGCAACAGTGATGCCATGACCGAAGTGAAGCGCATTATCGAACGGGTCGCACCGACCAACGCAGTAGTCCTCATTGAAGGCGAATCTGGAACCGGTAAGGAGCTGGTCGCACGCCAATTGCATGCACTCAGTGGTCGCCGTGGTCCGTTTGTACCGGTGAACTGCGGTTCCATTGCCCCAGAGCTACTAGAAAGTGAGCTGTTTGGTCATACCGCGGGTTCCTTTACCGGCGCGAAAGGTAATCGTGAAGGTCTGTTTAGCTTCGCCTCTGGTGGCACTATCTTTCTCGATGAAATCGGCGAAATGCCACTAAAAATGCAAACCTCATTGCTGCGGGTATTGGAACAGAAATCGATTCGCCCAGTGGGCAGCGAAAAAGAGATTAATATTGATGTCCGAGTGGTGGCTGCCACTAACCGTAAACTGCAAGATGAAGTGGAAGACGGTAATTTTCGCCGCGATCTGTTCTATCGTCTCAATGTCCTCAATATCACCATTCCGCCGTTGCGTGATCGTCCCGAAGACGTGGTCGAACTGACCCATCACTTTACACGTCAACTCGGCGTTGAACTCGGCGTCCGTGAAGTGGTGTGGAGCCACGAAGATCTGCTCAAACTGCAGCAATATGAATGGCCGGGTAATACCCGCGAGCTGCGCAATATGATTGAACGCTGTTTGCTGCTGGGTAAACCACCGGCAGAGTATTGGAAGGATCTCCCGAAAGCGGAACAACCGGTGCAAAGCGGTTATCCAATGGATTGGGCCTTAAAAGATGTGGAAAAAGACCATGTAACGGCGGTTGTAGCAGCACATAGTGGTAATAAATCAGCCGCAGCGCGTGTATTAGGCGTATCGCGTAAGACACTCGACCGCAAATATAAAGAGTGGTTCGATAGCGAAACCGAGCAGGAGTTTTAATCGTGTCAGTGTTTCAGCGCTTATTTGGCGTGACATGGCGGCAGATGCAGGCAAAGGTGCGTTATAAGATCCTGATCCTGACACTGCTGCCGATTTTGCTGACACTGGTGAGTCTAGTGTTTATCACCATTTACTGGAATATCAGCTATACAGGCAAGCAGCTGTTTATGAAGGTAAAAGCCGACCTCACAGTGGCAATAAACACACTCAGCTCGGTACAGCAAAATCAAGAAAAGCTGCTGGAACGCATTAAAAATTCCTACGAATTTCAAACCTATCTGCGCGCCGTGCGCGCTGGTGATACAAGCCAGATGGTGCAACTTAAACATTATTTGGCTGAGCAGAAAAAGACCTTAAAACTCGATTTTCTGCATATCGTCAGTATCGATAGTGCGTCACAAGACCCAGATCTTCGCCAAATGCTGCCCCGGCTCAACGATGACGGGGTGTACTCAGGGCTGATGGTACTCTCAGCGGCGAGACTGACGCGGATTGATGCCAATCTGCCACTTCAGGCGCGCTTACCCATCATCGCCACTCCGCGTGCCCATTCACCTTCGCAGCCAGAGGAAACTCGAGGCTTACTGAGCCGCAGCCTGCTGGCCATTAACGGCAGTAGCGGAACGCCCGCGTGGTTCCTCGACGGCGGTACGCTGATCAATGGCGATACACGTATCGTCGACCATATTCGCGATCTGGTGTATGACAAAGGGACATTGCCAGAACGCTCTGTCGGCACGGTCACCATCTTCCTCGACAATATTCGAGTCAGTACCAACGTACCGTTGCGGATTGACCAGAAAAATCAAAAAACAGAAGGGCGTGCGCTTGGCACCTTAGTCTCAGAAGAAGTACGTTCTCAGGTGCTGGATGAAGGCAAGCTCTGGCTGGATCGCGCCTTTGTCTATAACGACTGGTTTATCTCGGCTTATGCACCATTGGAAGATGTGCGCGGCAAACGCATAGGTATGATTTATACCGGCTTTTCAGAAGCGCCCTTTATCCACAACTACCTGCTGAATATTATCGAGCTCGGCACGATTTTGATGTTGGTGCTGCTGGTATCCGGCATGCTGGTATATCGCGGCGCCTACAGTCTGTTACAGCCGATTGAACGCATTCACCATGTGGTCAATGCGGTCCAGTCCGGCCGCAATCTGCGTATTGGTGAGCTGGGATTGGAAAGCGATAACGAACTATCGAATCTGGCTGAGCAGTTCGACAATATGCTTGATCTGCTGCAACGGCGGAATAACCAGATCCAAGCGGCGGCTGAACAGCTTGAGATGAAAGTGGAAGAGAGAACCCGCAGCCTGCAAGAGAAGACCGAAGAGCTACAGCAAAACGTCAAACTGCTGAATGAAACGCGCCACCAACTGGTCACCAATGAAAAGCTGACTGCACTTGGCGAACTCACTGCGGGGATTGCCCATGAGATCAATAACCCCACCGCAGTAATCCTCGGCAACATGGAACTGATGCGCTATGAGCTGGGGGATAACGCCACCGTCGTTGAAGAAGAAATCGATTTGGTGATCCAGCAAGTTGGCCGCATCAGCACCATTATCCGTAGTTTGCTGCAATACAGTCGCCCAGGTGAGTTTAATGCGCCGCTGGAGATGCAACAGATTGGGCCGATTATCGATGAGATGCAGCTGCTAGTTCGTCACTCGCTTGGCAAACAAGAGGTCATACTCCTGCCTGAGCTGAATGCCAGTTGCCCAGTCGAAGTCAATCGCCCGCAACTATTGCAAGTGTTGATTAATATGGTGATGAACGCCGCGCACGCAATGGACGGCAAAGGCCGCATCTGGCTGCGCAGCAGTGACTGGGTTCCGCAAGATACTCCGGTCGGCGTCAAGATTGAAATCGAAGATGAAGGTTGCGGTATCCCCGAAGAGCAAGTGGTGCGGATTTTCGACCCCTTCTACACCACCCGTAAGGACGGTACTGGCTTAGGTTTATCACTCAGCTATGGTCTTATCAAACGCATCGGCGGCACCATAGAAGTCAGTTCAGTCGTCAATAAAGGCACCACGTTTACGATTTACCTGCGCCACAAAGCACAAGACAACCAAGCGCTACCATTTGAAGGACTGCTATTCGATAACAGCGAATCTCATGCATAAAAAAACGCCGATGAAAATCATCGGCGC
>NZ_JPEO01000029.1 GCF_000753795.1 Shewanella mangrovi | reverse complement strand
TTGCTTCACCACCGTAGGTTTTAGCCAGTACAGTAGAGATAGCAGCAGTCAGAGTGGTTTTACCATGGTCCACGTGGCCAATGGTACCCACGTTAACGTGGGGTTTTGAACGTTCAAATTTAGCTTTAGACATGGTATAGCCTCAATCTACGATTGTTTAGTGGTGAAACCATTACATAATGAAAAAGTCCGGCGCACTATAGGCGTCGAACGTATCAATTTAACTGGTACCAGGCAAAATATCTAGACTTAGGGGAGCTGGTGCTGATACCCAGAATCGAACTGGGGACCTCATCCTTACCAAGGATGCGCTCTACCGACTGAGCCATATCAGCATAATTGGAGCGGGCAGCGGGAATCGAACCCGCGTTATCAGCTTGGAAGGCTGGAGTAATACCATTATACGATGCCCGCGCAACCTAACCTAGGCTACCTAATACCATTAGGAAAATGGTGGAGGGAGAAGGATTCGAACCTTCGAAGGCGGAGCCGTCAGATTTACAGTCTGATCCCTTTGGCCACTCGGGAACCCCTCCAATGAATGGTGCCGGCACCAAGAGTCGAACTCGGGACCTACTGATTACAAGTCAGTTGCTCTACCAACTGAGCTATGCCGGCATTCATTTCGGTAGCGGATATTAGGTAAATGTGGCCTAGAGTGCAACAGAAAATTGGTAATTTTTGCAAAATTTCACTCAAGCGCCGCTTTTTTGGTCTAACTATAGAGATAGCAGCCTAACTATCGAGTAAACCTTGTAAATCACTATAGATTTATGTTGATTTTAGCCGCTACGGTTTCAATTTTTTATTGTCCTGTAATAAAACTTTAGTGTACGGTGCGATCCCTTGGCTTGGGGGAATTTTGGATGTCTCAGTTGAACACCATACAAAAAGCGCTGTATTTGCCATTTGACCGCGATTCCTGGTCGAAACTGCGAAATTCAGTACCGCTGACATTGGCGGAAGCCGATTTAGCAGAACTCAGAGGCATTAATGAGCGCGTGTCACTCGACGAAGTGACCGATATCTATCTACCATTGAGCCGCCTACTCAACCTTATCATCAAGAACCAGCAACAGCGCAGCGTAGTGCTGAATCAATTCCTTGGTCAGCAATCTGCTGGCAGTCCCTACATTATCAGTATTGCCGGTAGTGTCGCCGTAGGAAAAAGCACGACCGCGAGGATTTTGCAGGCGCTGCTGAGTCATTGGCCGGAGCACCCCAGAGTCGACCTCATTACGACAGATGGCTTTTTATATCCACTGGATGAATTGAAGAAGCGTAATCTGCTCGATCGCAAAGGTTTTCCCGAAAGCTACGATACCAAGTTACTGGTCGATTTTATTTCCGCAATAAAATCTGGCGAGGAAGAGGTGGATGCGCCGCTGTATTCGCACATCATTTATGATCGTATGCCGGAAGTGCTAAAAGTACGTCAGCCCGATATTCTGATTTTAGAAGGTTTAAACGTCTTACAAACAGAATTGGACTCACCGAAGCGGCGCTTTGTCTCCGATTTTGTAGATTTCTCGATTTATGTCGATGCCGATGAAGACAATCTGCGGCAGTGGTATGTCGATCGTTTTCTGCAGTTCCGTGAAAGCGCCTTTGCAGATCCGCGCTCCTACTTTAAGCATTTTGCCGACCTGAGTGACGAGCAGGCCACCAGCATGGCTACCGAAATTTGGGACAGCATCAACGGCCCAAATCTAACGCAAAACATTCTGCCCACCCGTGAACGCGCGCACCTAGTTTTGAAAAAAGGCGCGCACCATTCGATGGAACAGGTCTTACTGCGGAAATAACGACTAAGCCTTTCTCAGAGTAATTTCGCCGCCGACAAATTGTTTTACGCCGTCGGCGGTGGCTAACAACACCCCACCCTGCTCATCTATTCCTTGGTATTCGCCAACAATTATCTGCTCACCTAATTGCAGGTTAACCTGCTGCCCCTGATAGATATCAGCAGCATTCCAACGGCTTTGAAACGCGCTCAGGCCTTGCGTTTCAAATAAGCGCAAATCATCTAGTAGCTGTTGATACAACGCCAAGGTCAGCTCGGTTTTGTTCGGCATCACATTGAGCTGCTGCAAATCGCTCCAAGGTTGATCAATCAGTTCACCTTGCGCTGCAGGCATGGCGATGTTCACGCCGATACCAATCACTACATTGCAGCCACTATCCGCAGTGCCGCTCATTTCAATTAGCACGCCCGCTAACTTACGACCATCCAGATAGATATCATTGGGCCACTTCACGCCAATATTTTCAGCGCCGAACTTGGCCAGTACTGACACCAAACTGCAAGCAACCACCAGACTCAGCCCCATGGTTTGCGCCATACCTTGAGTGAAGTGCCAATGCATAGAGAAATACAGATGACTGCCGTAGGGGCTTTGCCATTTGCGACCACGGCGACCACGCCCTGCGGCTTGATATTCGGCGACGCAGATATCACCACTTTGCAGCTCTTCGCCATGTTGCAGCAAAAAAGCATTGGTGCTGTCGATTTCATCAAAATAGAAGCAGCGGTTATGGCAGGCATCCACGAGCGCAGCGCTGTCCACCAGCGATAGCGGACTGAACAGTTTGTAACCGCGACCTTTAACACTGCCAATGTCGAGGCCATAGTCACTTAGCGCAGTAATCTGTTTCCCCACTGCGGCACGGCTGATACCGAGAATTTCCGCAATATGTTCACCAGAGACAAATTCGCCGCTGTTTAATGCCGTTAAAATCGCGCGTTTACGCTGCCACTGTGTTGTCATTGTGCGTTGCTCCATTCGCCACGTGCGCCATAGGCACGCGGCTCCATTATCAGTTCCACTTCAAACGCCGCTTTTACACGCTCAATAATCCGCTGCGCTAATGCCAATACATCAGCACTGCTGGCCTGTCCTTGATTAATCAACACCAAGGCTTGCTGTTGATGCACGGCGGCTCCGCCGATACTTTCCCCTTTCAGACCGAGAGCATCGATCAGCCAGCCTGCGGCCAGTTTCACTTGTCCATCCGCTTGAGGATAACCAACAATCTGCGGATATTGCTGTTTTAGTTTGGCAAAATGCCGCGCCGTTACCCGAGGGTTCTCAAAAAAGCTGCCCACATTACCGACCTGCTCAGGATCTGGCAGTTTTTCCCGGCGCACGCGACAAACGGTGTCGAAAATGGCTTGGCTTGTGGCGGCATCCCCTAAGCTCTGTAGCGGGCCGTAATTAACGATAGCTTGCCATCGCTTGCTAAGGCGCATGCCGACTTGCAGAATCACCGCGCGATGGCGCAATAACCGTTTAAAGATAGAGTCTCGATAGCCAAATTGGCACTGCTGATGAGTAAGCCGCACAATTTCGCCGCTGCGTAAATCAAGATATTCCACCCATTCGCACACGGCAGCAAACTCAATGCCATAGGCTCCGATATTCTGAATAGGCGCAGCGCCGACTGTACCGGGGATTAAAGCAAGATTTTCCAGCCCTGCAATATTTTGCTGCAAGCAAAATTCCACCAGCCCATGCCAAGATTCACCGGCAGCGACGGTTAAATGGTAATACTCAGCATCTTCACTGACTTCAATGCCACGGGTTTCTATCTTAATCACAGTGCCGAGATAATCTTCCAACAACAGCATATTACTGCCACCGCCAAGGATTAGTGCTGGAATCGCGTCATCGGCATGCGCTAAACAGGCCGCAATTAGCTGCCGTTGGTTAGTGGCGCGGATCAGTTGCTGACAATGGGCGGCGAGGCCAAAGGTGTTGAATTCGGTGAGAGATACGGTGGGCGACGACATGCAGCAATTCGAACAGGAAAATGAATAGCGCTATTGTACTCGGCTCACGTCAGAATGACAGCCCAGCTCACTATGGCAGATATGGAGTGAAGGCAGCCATTAGCAGACTGCCCTCACGGGTGCATCGGCGAGCAGGTTACTTGCTCGTCTTGAGGCTCTTGGCATAATCATCTGCCGCTTGCAGTACGCGTAGCGCATTTAAGCCCCAGATATTGGCGAGATCCTGCTTGCTATAACCTTCATTCAACAAACGCTGGGTGATTTTGGGTAAGCTAGCAACATCCATCATGCCCTCAACACCACCACCACCATCCCAGTCGGCACCAATGCCGACATGCTCAGGCCCCACCACTTTAAGCGTGTGCAGGAAATGCTCCATGTAGTCTTCAAAGGTGGCTTTTACCGCAGGAAAATCATGTTCGATCTTACGTCGCATCTGCTGCATCTTGTCGTAATCAGCCGCCGTCATCTCACCGCTTTCCGCCTGCTGCATCATTGCGATAAAACCTTTGAATGCTTCATTACGCTTTGGATCGGCTGGTAATTTCTTCAGATAAGAGCTGTAAGCATTCATTTGAATCACACCACCTGTCGCAGCCAATTGCTTTAACAATTCATCATCGACATTACGCGGATGAGCATAGACGGCTTTGCTGCCAGAGTGCGACAACATGATGGGCGTTTTTGACAAACGGATCATATCTTTAACCGTTTCGTCGCCGGCATGTGAACCATCCAGCACTATGCCTAAACGGTTGGCTTCCGCGACAAACTTTTCTCCCAATGGCGACAAGCCGCCCCATTTCGGGCCATCAGGATCGGTGGAGCTATCGCCCAGCTGGTTATTCTTGAAATGCACCGGTCCGGCTAACCGTACGCCAAGCTTATAGAAGGTCTCCAACAGGCTGATGTCATTACCCAACGGATAGGAGTTTTCCATACTCATAAACACTACGTGCTTACCCGCAGCTTTAATCGGGGCCGCCTGCGCCGCTTCGGTCGCAAATCCAAAAGTATCTGGGTGAGCGGTCACCATAGTGTGAATGGCCAGTGCGCGCAAAATCGCGGTATCGCGACTCTGTTGGTAGCCTTCTTCGGTTAACGGCCCTTGTGGCGAGTAGATTGCCCAGAAACCACCATCTAAAGCACCATCATTCATTCGCGGCACATCGACTTGGTTAAAGTCATGGTCGTAGCTATGACGCTGCATGATGTCAAAACCCGGCATGACCAGATTGGCAGGAGTATCAAGGTGGGTGTCCAGCGTCAACAAACTACGTTGGATCTCAGTGGCCTGCTTAAGTGAGACTTCTGCATAGACGCTACTGGCAAATGCCATCGCGACCAAGCCTGCCGTCACTGCGATTTTGCTTCTTTTTTTAATAAACAACATTCACCCTCCATTGAGAACGACGAGCACCGCCGCGAATTCTGTAATATGCAGCCAAAAGCTATCAATCTTCGTACCAGAATGTTGTCCAACAAGATTGAATTCAGCTGATAGTGCATTCAGTCCACGTCAACAAGGGGCTTACGGCGACATTATTTGTTAAATAGAAGTGAGATTTAGCTAATCATTTTGCTTATTTGGATATGATTTTAATAGTAATTTGCACCATTAAATGATTTTGCTGCACCAATATAAGGAAAGGTTTATCAAACCTTCAGTTGCATTCCAGCGTGTCACCTCCAAATGATGTCCACTAGTTTAGCGTCATGCCTAAAAAAGAATAACCGCCAGAGCCTTACGGCTCTGACGGCTTTCAGCGCAATCAATCAACTGACCTGAAGGCCTAAATTACTTTAGGAAAGGGAGATCAAGTTGATATTTATTGGCACAAGCAATTGCGGACTCGTAACCAGCATCAGCGTGACGCATCACACCTGTAGCAGGATCGTTCCACAATACTCGACCAATTCTTTTCGCCGCCGCCTCAGTGCCATCACATACAATGACCACACCTGAGTGTTGGCTAAAGCCCATACCGACACCACCACCGTGATGCAGTGATACCCATGTAGCGCCACCTGCAGTATTAAGCAGCGCGTTCAACAACGGCCAATCCGATACTGCATCTGAGCCATCTTTCATCGCTTCAGTTTCCCGGTTGGGGCTGGCAACCGAACCGCTATCCAGATGGTCACGACCAATCACGATCGGTGCCTTTAGTTCACCGTTGGCATACATCTCATTGAACGCGAGGCCCAGACGGTGACGGTCACCTAAACCCACCCAGCAGATACGCGATGGTAAGCCTTGGAAGCTGATCCGTTGCTGCGCCATATCGAGCCAGTTATGCAGCGATTCATCATCCGGCAGTAACTCTTTCACTTTGGCATCGGTTTTATAGATATCTTCCGGATCACCCGACAACGCCACCCAACGGAATGGCCCCACCCCTTCACAGAAACGTGGGCGAATGTAAGCAGGCACAAAGCCAGGGAAATCAAAGGCGTGTTCAACACCTTGGTCAAATGCCATCTGACGAATGTTGTTGCCATAGTCAAAGGTTGGAATACCTTGAGCATTGAATGCCAACATGGCTTCGACATGTGTTGCCATTGAGGCCTTTGCAGCAGCAGCGACTTCTTCCGGTGCGGTTTTGCGTTTTTCTTGCCATTCGGCCATGGTCCAACCTGCAGGCAGATAACCATTAACCGGATCATGTGATGAGGTTTGATCTGTCACCATATCCGGCTTAATGCCACGCTTCACCATCTCGGGCAATACTTCGGCAGTGTTACCTAACAAGCCAACCGAAACCGCTTTGCCCGCTTTATGCGCGGCGTCGATAATCGCTAGTGCTTCATCCAACGTATCGGCTTTCTGATCCAGATAGCGGGTTTTTAAGCGCATTTCGATACGGGTTGGATCGCACTCTACCGCCAGCATTGAGGCACCCGCCATTGTCGCCGCTAACGGCTGCGCACCGCCCATGCCGCCTAGTCCACCCGTCAAAATCCAACGGCCTTTAAGATTGCCACCGAAATGCTGACGTCCGGCTTCAACGAAGGTTTCATACGTACCCTGTACAATCCCTTGCGAGCCGATGTAAATCCATGATCCAGCAGTCATCTGGCCGTACATCATCAGGCCCTTTTTATCGAGCTCGTTGAAGTGTTCCCAGTTGGCCCAATGCGGCACTAGGTTAGAGTTGGCAATTAATACCCGCGGCGCATCAGCGTGAGTTGGAAAAATCCCCACTGGCTTTCCCGATTGCACCAACAAGGTTTGATCATCTTCCAGACGCGTCAGTGCATCGACGATTTGATCAAAACACTGCCAGTTGCGGGCAGCACGGCCGATACCGCCATAGACCACCAGCTCCTCTGGGCGCTCGGCCACTTCTGGGTCAAGGTTATTCATCAACATGCGCAATGGCGCTTCGGTTAACCAGCTTTTAGCGGTGAGTTGCGTACCGGTAGCGGCACGCACAGTACGTGCTTGACTCATTTGACTTCCTCGGATTTGGCCCAGGCTAACAACTGGGTAAATAATGTCTGTAATTGCTGCTGCAATGCGCTGGCACGTGCAACAGAAAATGGTGCGGGAGTGGCGTTTTCGGCTTCTTCCATATAACAACGCTGAGCAATCTCTAGCTGCACCGCCTGAATCCCCTTGGCTGGCTGACCATAGTGACGGGTGATCCAACCACCTTTGAAGCGACCGTTATGCACAAAGCTAAATTCGCCGCCAGCAAGTTGTTGTTCGGCAATATCAGCCACCGCAACGCAACAACTCTGGCGATCATTGGTGCCTAAATTCAATCCCGGCAATTCGCCGTCAAATAAACGTGGGCAGGCGGAACGAATCGAGTGAGCATCGTAAATCACAACTTGCGGATGCTGTGCGCGTAACCGCGCCAATTCATCACTCAACGCCTGATGGTAAGGGGCAAAGTACCACGCCTTACGCCGCGCGATTTCCGCCTCTGTGAGTGGCGCTGGGTATAGCGGTTCGCCGGCAAAACTGGTTGATGGACATAACTCAGTTGTCGCCTGTCCTGGATACAAGGATTGTCCAGACGGATCGCGATTCATGTCGATGGCAATACGGGAAATCTCCGTTTTGACTATGGTGATATCCATCGCTGCCGCAAAGGCATATAACTCGCCGATGTACCAGTCGGTATCCGCTTGCGCCTGCTCCGTCGAACATTGCAGTTGTGCCGCAATGTCTGCTGGGATCACTGTGCCAGCATGGGGGATACTCAGCAGCAGCGGCGCATTACCGCGTTTTACCGTCAACCAATCTTGGTTCATTGCTTAGCTCCAGAGTTGCGACTCAAGCTGGCACAGCTGTGCCAATACGCCGCTATGTATGAGGGCATTCGCTTCGGCAATGTCTTTGGCCATGTAGCGGTCATCGGTCAGCATCGGCACGGTTTCACGTAACCGGATGCGCACTTGCTCCAATGATGGGCTGGTAGGCAAACCACCATGTAGGTCAATACCTTGGGTGGCCACCAGCAATTCAATTGCCAGCACGTTTTCCACGTTATGCGCCATCGCCGTCAGTCGACGAGCGCCATGGGCGGCCATCGACACGTGGTCTTCTTGGTTAGCACTGGTCGGGATTGAGTCAACACTGGCAGGGAACGCCGACTGTTTATTCTCAGAAACCAGCGCAGCTGCAGTGACCTGCGGGATCATAAAGCCGGAATTTAGGCCGGGTTTTGGAGTAAGGAACGCGGGCAAACCTGAGAGCGCTGGATCCACCAGCATCGCGATACGACGTTCGCTCAAAGAGCCGATTTCACAAATCGCCATCGCAATCATGTCAGCCGCAAACGCCACTGGCTCGGCATGGAAGTTACCGCCTGACAGGGCTTCATCAGTATCACTGAAGATCAGCGGGTTATCTGATACGCCATTAGCTTCGGTCACCAAGGTAAATTCCGCTTGCCGCAACAGATCAAACACAGCGCCCATTACCTGCGGTTGGCAGCGCAGGCAATATGGATCCTGCACTTTTTCACAGGCTAAGTGCGAGTCGCGGATTTGACTGCCTTCCAGTAGCTGCAGCAATTTATCCGCCACCATTTGCTGGCCAACATGACCACGCAGTTGGTGAATGCGGGCATCCATAGGCGCCGTAGAACCTTTGGCGGCATCGGTAGACAAAGCGCCTGTGATCAACGCATTGGCAAAGGCATTTTGTGCTTTAAACAGTCCGGTCAGCGCTTGTGCGGTGGAGTATTGAGTGCCGTTTAGCAGCGCCAAGCCCTCTTTCGGCCCCAACGTTAATGGCGTCAGTCCGGCAGAGGCCAGCGCCAATTCAGCACTGACACGCTCACCGTGGTAGAACACTTCGCCATAACCAATCAGGGCTAAGGTCATATGCGACAGCGGTGCTAAGTCACCTGATGCACCGACCGAACCTTGGCAAGGCACAACCGGCACTATGTCATGGGCAAAGAAATCTTCGAGCAATTTAACAGTGGCCAATTGTACACCGGAGGCCCCATGGCCGAGACTGGCGAGCTTTAACGCCATCATCAAGCGCACCACTGCTGCACTCGCTGGCTCACCCACGCCGGAAGAATGGGACAACACGATATTGTGCTGTAACTGCGCCAATTCATCGTCGGCGATGCGAACATTCGCCAGCTTACCGAAGCCAGTGTTAATGCCATAAACCGGTGCGCCTTTGGCGATGATGCGCTGCACCGCAGCCGCAGAGGCTTCCACTAATGCGTAAGCTGATTCTGCCAATTTAGCCGATGCGCCATTGGCAATCTGTTGCCATTGCTGCAGGGTAACTTGGCCGGGGGTAAGAATTACTTCAGGTTGACTCATGGCCTCTCCAGACTCTTAGGTAAAGTGGGTTAAAACCCATCTGATAAATAATCTCTGCCGGACGCTCTGCGTCCCAAATCGCTAAATCACAATATTTACCGACTTCCAGTGAACCAATTTCCGCCGCTTTACCGAGCGCTTTGGCAGCATTGATGGTCATGCCACTAAAAGCTTCAGCAACCGTAAGGCCAAATAGCGTACAGGCGAAATGCATGGCTAATTGCGGGGATGTCAGTGGTGAAGTACCGGGGTTGGCATCGGTGGCGACCGCCATCGGCACTTGATATTGGCGCAGCAGTTCCACGGGGGGGGGTTGCTGCTCGCGCAAACAATAGAAGGCGCCGGGCAGTAACACGGCAACCGTACCACTATTGGCCATCGCGGCTACCGCGGCTTCATCGGCATATTCCAGATGATCGGCAGACAACGCCTGATACTGGCTCGCCACTTGTACACCGCCATCATTGGACAACTGCGCGGCATGCAATTTCACTGGAATTTGATGTTGCTGAGCGGTATGGAAAATCTTGTCGATCTGCTCAGGGGTAAAAGCGATATGCTCACAAAAGCCATCAATGGCATCGATGTGACCCGCGGCAACCGCGGCCGGGATCAGTTCATCACACACAAATACAACGTAACCATCAGGATTGCCTTGATATTCGGGCGGCACGACATGCGCCGCTAACAACGTCGGCGCAATATTCACTAATCGATGTGATGTGAGTTCCCGTGCCACAGCCAACTGCTTCAGTTCACTCGCCAAATTTTGGCCATAGCCAGACTTCACTTCTACGGTAGTAACCCCTTCGGCGAGCAAGCGATCGAGTCTCGGTAAGCTTTGCTGCAACAACTCATCCGCGCTGGCAGCCCGCGTCGCCGCTAAGGTTGAGGCAATGCCACCACCAGCTTTGGCGATATCGGCATAATCAGCCCCGGCTAAACGCAGTTCAAACTCATGGGCACGATTACCGGCATACACCAGATGGGTATGGCAATCGATAAGTCCCGGCGTTACCAAACGGCCTTGCAGGTCAATGCAGCGCTCAGCCTTATAGGCGGCGAGGACATGCTCTGTTGGCGCAATGGCGACAATTCTGCCGTCACGCATCGCTATTGCCGCGTCATCGCTCATGGCCAGCGGTTCAGCCGCATTCGCTAAGGTCACAACGCGGCAGTTGTACCAGATTTTATCAACCTTATTGTGCGTACTGGCGCCATTCATTAGCGGCTGCCCTCGTTGTCAGAATTTATACAATAGATCTATCACGAGATAATATGTATATGCAAATAAATAAATTGTCACTTTTGAAACAGCTTAATTTGGCGGTTTTTTGTTGTTTTTTCATACTCAGCTCGCTATAAAGGCTAAAACAACGATAAAAAACACATATAAAAACACAATATGTATATATTTATTTCGACTGAAGGAATGGAACATGAATGCAGTGGTCATCGCAGTAGCCGTTATGCTGCTCTTAAGTCTAGTCAGAGTTCATGTAGTTATCGCGTTGATAATTGCCACCTTGATTGGCGGATTACTTGGCGGATTGAGTATTCACACCACGATTGAGGCCTTTAATACGGGTTTAGGTGATGGCGCACCGGTGGCGCTGTCTTATGCATTGTTAGGTGCGTTTGCGGTTGCCATTAGTAAATCGGGGATTGCCAACCTACTGGCAGACAAACTGTTAGGCGCGATTGGTAGCCGCAGTAGCCAAGGGCAACAGTCGCTAAAATGGTTATTGCTGGCAACACTACTGATCATGGCCTTGTGTTCGCAAAATCTGTTGCCGATTCATATCGCGTTTATCCCCTTGGTCGTGCCGCCGTTATTGTTGGTCTTTCAAAAGCTTAATCTTGACCGCCGCGCCATCGCCTGTGTGATTACCTTTGGCTTAGTCACTCCTTACATGCTGTTGCCAGTGGGTTTTGGCGCTATCTATCTCAACAATATTCTGCTGCCGAACGTGGCCAACAGTGGCGGTCATATTGAACAGGTCAATGTTAGCTATGCTATGGCACTGCCAGCGGTCGGGATGGTCATCGGCTTACTGATCGCGGTGCTATTTTCCTACCGCAAGCCACGCCATTATGACGCCAGCAAGGTGGCAAAAGCAGAACACACGGAAACCAAGCCAACCCCAAAGGCTATTGCCATTGCGGCATTCGCGGTCATCATTGCATTTGTGGTACAGCTGCTCAGCGACTCGATGGTACTCGGCGCGTTAATCGGCTTCGTGATATTCAGCGTCAGCGGCGTAGTACGGTGGAAAGAAGCCGATGATCTGTTCACCGATGGCATGAAAATGATGGCCAGCGTTGGCTTTATTATGATTGCAGCGTCAGGCTTTGCTGCGGTGATGCGGGAAACGGGTGAGATTAATAGTCTGGTCAACAGTGTCGCCGCAAGTATCGACGGTAGCCAGGCGCTGGGCGCTTTGCTGATTCTATTTGTCGGCTTGGTCGTAACCATGGGCGTTGGCTCATCGTTTTCGACAGTCCCGATTGTGGCGGCCATTTTTGTGCCATTAGCGTTGCAGTTAGGCTTTAGTGACTTAGCGATTGTCAGTCTGGTCGGTACCGCTGGCGCATTGGGAGATGCTGGCTCTCCTGCATCGGATTCCACCCTTGGACCCACTGCCGGCTTAAACGTCGATGGGCAGCACAGTCATATCTGGGATACGGTCGTGCCCACCTTTTTGCACTACAACATTCCATTGTTAGTGTTTGGTTGGATTGCGGCGATGGTGCTTTAAGCACCATCCACACCAATAACGGCGTTTAACCAAAAGAAGGTGAGAAACGCGCTACCAGATTATAGGCATCACCGGGGAATAGCTGACGCACGTAGGTGATGCCTTCTCCACCACGCCAGGTTTGTCGCTCAAGCAGCAAACAAGCGCTACCCAAGGCAATACCCAACTGCTCAGCCTGAATTTCATCGGCTGAAATAGCTGAAATACGATGTTGCGCTTTGGTCCAAGCCACGTGTTCAATCAGCCAATGGCCGGGAGAAACATCTTCAAAGGTGATGCCTTCCGCTTCTGGCACCGCATTCAAGTTGATCAAACGCGACTCCAGGGCAAACGGCCGATTACTTGCCAGATGCAAACAACGCAGTGCCAATAGCGGTGTATCGGCGCCCAGCTCCATCTCTTCTGGCTTACGCTTTTGCGCGTAGCGACGCTTACGTGACAGCAGTTCAAAACCGTACGGCTGTCCTCGGCCAGTAATTTCCGTCTGAATATCAGGAATTTCCAACACAACCGATTGGATTTTGGGGCGCGCAACAAAGGAGCCCGCACGACGACGACGATGAATTAAACCTTCATCAACCAACGCGGTAATGGCTTTATTCACTGTCATACGTGAACAGCCATACATCTCCACCAGTTCGTGCTCAAACGGAATTTTGTAACCCGGTGGCCACTCTCCTGACAGAATTTTTTTCTCAAAGTCGGAGCAGATCCTACTGTGCAGCGTTTCCTTACCCGCATCGCTCGGCTTGTGTTCTGTCATTGGCGTAAAATCCTTGTCAAAGTTCGCGCAAATTGTGTTTGAAGCTGTTCACGAAGCGGGTGCTGGCCATGTTCAACCACCAGTTTCCCGTTCACCCATACATTATCTATCAAGTTATTCGCGGCACAAAATATAAGATTATTCAGCAAATTATCCGTGGCAAATAATGGTGCCGCCTGATGTCTATTCGTCAGCGATACCATATCAGCAGCTGCGCCAACCGCTAATCCTGCTGGCACACCTAAGGCTTGAGCGCCACCCTCAACGGCAGCAAGCCATAGACTATCACCGGTCGCGCTATTGGCTTGTGTCGTCGCCACATTGCGGCTTTGACGCGCTAGACGCTGGCCATATTCAAGCAGACGCAGTTCTTCAATTGCATCAATACACACGTTGGAATCAGAGCCAACACCATAGCATCCGCCATTGGCAATAAACTCCGGCAACGGAAAAATACCATCCCCGAGATTTGCTTCGGTAATCGGGCATAAGCCAGCGACAAGATTGGCTTGTTGCATCGCCACGATTTCCTGCTCACTAACATGGGTGGCGTGTACCAAGCACCAGCGCGCATCGAGTGAGACATGTTCTGCCAGCCATTGTACTGGCCGCATTCCAGACCATTGAATACAGGCATCGACCTCTTTTTGCTGCTCCGCAATATGAATATGCAGCGGCCCATCATTGAGCGGCAGTAACGCATTTAATTCGGCAGCTGTCACCGCACGCAAACTGTGTGGTGCCATGCCGAGCACAGCGCCTTGCTGTGCCGCGACAATCGGACGTAATTCACTGAGTAACGTCTGATAGCTGTCAATATTATGAATAAAGCGCGCTTGTCCGGCTTCAGGCGCCAGGCCACCAAACCCCGCATGCGCATAAAACACCGGCAGTAGCGTCATATTCAGCCCCGTCTGCTCGGCAGCAGTTAATAATTGCAGGCTCATTTCGGCTGGGTTTTGATACTGTTGGCCGGCAATCGCATGATGCAGATAGTGAAACTCGCCAACACGGGTAAAACCAGATTCCAGCATTTCGATATACGCCATGCTGGCAATAATACGCAGATCATCCGGCGTTAATACCTGCAAAAAGCGGTACATCACCTCGCGCCATGTCCAAAAGCTGTCAGCGCTCGCACCACGGCGTTCAGCCAAGCCCGCCATGCCACGTTGAAATGCATGGCTATGCAGGTTAGGCATGCCCGGCAATAGCACTTCTAACTCAATATCAGTAGCTTGCTTATCGCCGTTGACGGTGATCGTCGAGATAACACCATCGCAAACTTCAACTCGTACCTTGCTACACCAGCCAGAGGCTAATAGTGCGTTATTCGCAAAAAACGTCTGATTTTTCATGAAAAACCCTCATTAGCCGCTTCATTAAAGTCTAGCCGTTGTCACCAAAATATATTGTATAGATATATTTTATTTTTTAAAAGAAAAGGCACTACGAAACCCGTAATCTACGACTACGAGCCACGTAATGCCTGTCTGAGGTAACGCTTTATTGGTTAACGGTACAGTGCGTTAAATACGAACTTATAAGTACCGTGTGACTGACCACGCCATTGCGGCTGGAAGCCGTACAAGTACACCTCGCCTTTGCCGTATTTCACCTTCACCGCAGCAGCTTTACCGTTAATCGCTTCAGGGTGCAGCAAGACACCACTCAGCAACGGGTTCCCTTCTTTGGGATACGACGCCAGAATGTCGCCTTCAAAGCCAGGTAGCGTGGTAAACGCCGGGCCATGGGAGAACATGGCAACCGGCGATGCCGCTAAGCCCGCCAGTGCAGTACTATCGGCCTGCTTATTCAGCTCGAGTTGCAACAAAGCGCCTGAGCAATAGAACACATCACTGCCAACACCTTCGAGCACGTTAGTCACTGGTAGACCCAGCACCTTAATGGCTGCAGATGATGCATTGTTAAAGGCCACTAAACGGCCACCACGAGCAACAAAATCACGCAAGGCTTGTGCACCATCAGCACCAATACCCCCCTGATATTTAGCCGGAACTGCATCGATCTTGGCACCGCCATTACGTGCCCACCAAGCATCGTCGGCTTTGCCGCTAAAGCCGTCCATCAGCCAACTCAAGTTGATGTCTGGCAGAATAATCACATCCACCTTGTCAGCCAGATTGCCAGCTTTTACATCCGCATTATGTAATGTGGTCAGCGGGAACTGGTACTGTTCCATCAACCAACGCGTCCAACCTTCATCCATTGAGGGCTTCCATGGCCGATACAAACCAACACGGGCTGCGGTTAACTTGTCTGCTTTTGGCACCTTGCTGGTTGCTTTGACGGCAACAGCGACTTGTTTGGCCCAACCATCAACCTTGCTCTTATCAACATCGCTGATGAAGAAGCTCGGATCTTTATCGTTATCGGCCTGCACAACAGTAGCGCCGTTAGCAAGCGCGAGGTTCGCCAGCTTATAGGCCGCGTTTTCCGACTGAGATACAACAAACACATCGCCTCGCCCCGTCACACCGGCAGGTAAGCTCACCGCAGTAATCGCTTTCAAGCGTGACTTTTGTGATTTGCTCAAAGGCTCAGTTACCGCAGCAGCCTCTACACCCATCTGCAATGGCAAGGTCCAACCTGTGGTGTCATACGGCAAGTTTTCTGGCAGACCATTCTTATCCAAGAAGGAAGCCGGATACTGCTGTTTCTCGAACAACTCCTGCACTAGCCCAGCATAAGGTTGATCCATCGGAATCACCCAAGAGTCAGCTGGATAGCGTTTGCCATTAAGCTCGGTGTTTTTTTGCAGTTGATACACTTCAATCTGTTGCTGCAACAGAATATTGACCAATGCGCCGGCTTCCGAGAGATCATGTTGCGTGGCAGAAATCACGTAAGCATAAGGGCCTTCATTTTTATAACGCGCAATCGTGTCGCGCCCAGCCTGATAGCGGTCGTATTGGATCTGCTCTGAATAGCGAGCGGCGGTGTCTAAAGTCGACAACGAAGCCACTTCCATATAATGGATAGCATCATCAATGGTCCACTTACCGCCCTTCCACGGTGATGGATACATAATTTGCGGTTTCAGGTCCTTACGGTTATCCGGAAACTTAGCAGGATCATAGGTCCACGGCGTGGCGTATTCATGCAGCGCCACTTCGGTAAAGTAGGAAATGGTGTGACGGAAGACATGGGTATAGTCCAAAAATCCCGGATACCAGTTGTCAAAACGCGCTTGCGCAATCGCACCCGGCAGTTGCTGCGATTCAAACTCGCCGATCATGTGCATACCGATCAAGCTAGTCCAGTTACGCATCATAGGATCGATATTTTGCGAGATAGGATCTGAAAATGGCGGTACCCAAATTCGCGCAGGGAATGGGGCTTTTTGATGCTGTGCATAGAAGATTGCAGGTGCGTTTTCTTGCACCGCAGCAGTCACCACTTGCGACTCTTTCATATTGAGCATGTAACCATCGCGGTTATTATCATGCCCCACATATTCTTGGTACAACCAAGGCATAGGACTGGTTTCGTGCGGACCACCCACATTACTGCGATACCAATCTACCACCATATCTTGGCCGTCTGGGTTCAAGGTCGGCCACAATACCAAAATCACCTTATCGAGATATTCGGCGATTTTCGGATCTTTCGACGTCAGCATGGTATGTGCTAAACGAATAGGTAACTGGTGATCGGCGACTTCTGAAGAGTGCATACCACCATCGATATGCACAATGATTTTAGATTCTTTGGCTAATTTGCGTGCTTCTGCATCGGTCAAACCGCGCGAGTCTGCCAGCTTAAGGGAAATTGCTTTGTACTCTTCCCATTTCGCCAAATTTTCTGGACTGGAGATCACCGCAAATTCTAGTGTCTTACCGTGAGTAGATTGTCCCGCTTTAAACATTTTGATCTTGTCTGACTTGGCAGCCAAGGCATGAAAATAGCTAAGTGAATCTTCGTAGTTAGCGAGGTAGAAGTCTTCACCCGGGGTATGACCCAAAATATCTTTAGGGGTAGGTAATTCCGCCGCGAGTAATTGGCAGCTACTGGCAGCCAGCGCCAAGGTCAATAGGCCGACTTTAACACCGTGCTGTGTGCGGCTTACCTGCCGTGCAGCGTGTGTCTTTGCCTGACCAAGCTTATGAGTTAACGACATTGAATACTCCGTTAATGTGTTACGGAAAAGCCGCTACCAAGGTAGCGGCGCATGCGGGTGTGATTAGAAGAAGTCCTTACGAACGGTCACACCAATGGTTCGTGGCATTGCACTGTTGGCAAACTCATTAGGGTATGAAGAGCTCCCTGAGTTATACACAATCGCGTTCTTATCAAACAGGTTGTTTACATAGAGCGCAAAACCCCAGCCTGATTCAGTAGAATCAAGATTAAAACGCAGGTTTGTCAGGCTGTAGGAATCGAGTTTTAGGTTGTAAGCGTTATCTGGGCTTAACTCTGTGTATGAAGACCCCACATAGTTAACGTCAGCACGCAGTGAACTCTCAAAACCGGAGATAATTTCTGGCAGGTTATACGTCGCTGACAGCATACCGGTTACCTTAGGAATATAAGGAATACGGTCACCATCACGGCCCGCTGCTAGCACCACATCACTGATTTGATCTTCAGTAAGTTCAGCATTCAGCATGTTGACGTTGCCAGAGACAAACAGGTTCTCGGTAATGCGCCAGCCACCTTCAAGTTCAAGCCCCATAATCTGCGCAGCGCCCGCATTCGACAAGAACGAGAAAGCACCATCAGTTGTACGACCACGTACCTGCATGTTTTCCCAATCAATTAGGTAAGTGGCAGCGTTGAATTGCAGGTCACGGTCAAGCCAGGAACTCTTCATACCGACTTCGTAGTTCCACAGCGAATCTGACTCGTAACCGGTCAGCATCTCTTCCAACCCGATCACATTGTTAGCGCCACCTGGACGGAAGCCTTGTGCAGCGGTGGCGTAAAACATCATATCTTCAGTCATGTTGTAGGCGACGTTGCCTTTGAACAACCAATCGTTTTCACTGAATTCCACTGAGGTTTTTGGCTTTTCAAACGCGTTAATCAGCTCCCATGCATCGGTGGTTTCACCAGTCACTGTCTTTTGGTAATCAAACCAGCGCAGACCGACGGTAACATCTAATTTATCGGTCGCATGATAGGTGGTCTCACCAAATACCGCTTTTTGCTCATAGTCGTCGATAATATAGCGGCGATAGAACAGCTCCATTGGGCGAATAAGCTTACCAGTTGCCTCGTCTGCTGCACCGTCTTGTGACTGCACATAGTCGTTACGCTTCTGATAGAAGGCACCAACCGTCCAATCAAACACTTTGGCGTCATTCGATGTCAGACGCATCTCGTAGGTCTTATTAGTCATATAGCCTTTATGCTGCAGCACCGCAGGGGTCAGGCTGTTGACGTAGTCGAAGTAGTTCGAAAGCTGCTCGCTGCTACAGGCTGCGCCATCATTCCAACGCGACTGACAACGGTCTTCGGTCAGATAGGTATCGATGTAATAACTATCATCCATGTTGTATTCAGTTGCGCGCTTAAAGTAGCCGACTGCGGCGGTTAGCGTGGCGAAATCAAGGTTCCAATCCAAAGTTCCGCTATACAACTTAGTGGTATCGGTAAAAGGTTGGTTAATTTGTGCCGCTGTTTCGTACTCGCCAATCGTTGGGTTCCAAGTGCCTGAACCAGCCTCGGTTTTATCCAGCAGATACATAGTATCGATAGTGAGGTCATCAGATGGCGTTAAGCGCAGCATAACGCGGCCGCCTTCCTTGGTTGAGCTGTTGACATCATCAATACCAAGGAACACGTTATCGATGTAGCCATCATTAGTTTTGCGGAAGCCCACCACACGAGCAGCCAGTAAACCGTCAATCAAGGGCACGTTTACCATACCATCGACAGACTTAACGGCACCGCCATGAGCAATATCGGCATAACCTGTCTCAAACGCGCCTTCATAACCATCAATCGGCTTGTTAAAAATGGTACGAATCGCACCGCCCATAGAGCTAGCGCCATATAGTGTGCCCTGTGGACCGCGAACCACTTCAACGCGGTTAACATCAAATAGAGCGGCTGTAGGCGTACGACCGCCAGCGTCGCTACTCACACCAACGGTACCGCTAATCGGGATCTCATCATAATAAACGCCGACCGTGCCTTCACCCGGCGCGGTAACCCCCCGCAGACTGATGCGCTTTGAACCTGGACCACTGTCTTCAATACGCATGCCGGGCACCATCTTGGTGAATTCCTCCACCGAGGTAATGCCATTGCGTTTCAGCATATTGCCGGAGAGGGCAGAGATCGCCAGCGGGGTTTCTTGTAGGGTAGTAGCGCGACGGGTAGCCGTAACTTCGATGCGCTCCAGCATCTCAGCATCGGAAGACTTTGGTTTGCTTGCTTCAGCTTTGCTGGCAGTAGCATCCTCTTCATCTGCATAACTGGTCATTGGCATTAATAAACTACCAATAACCAGACTCAGCGCTGACAAACCAAACGGAATTGCTCTTTGTGGGTACTTATATGACTTCATGGGGCATCCTTAATCAACTCAATGCTTCTTTTATATCTATACATATCTACTTCGATTTAACATTCAGCAATAAGTATGCCCAATTTATCTATATCACGCACACTTTATCAACATTGTATACATATTCGGTAACTAATTAACCTCTAAAAAAGTGCACAAAAGGCGCCAATAACAACGCTAAAACGACTTAAAAAAATGGTTAAATTTAAAACAATAAGTATATTCATATTTTAATTAAGCATTCTCTTAATTGTGGAAGGCATGGCCAGACAGTAACGATTGAGCTTAAGAGTTGCACCAAAGCAATGCATACTGCACCAGTTGACAGCAAGCTATCATGCGAGAAAGAGATAAAGGAAAGTGAGCAGTTTGCGGTAAAAAGCCATCCGCTTAGGGTAAGAGCTACGCTAGTTGGGCATCTACCGATGACCTAATCTGAGATGGCTGGGCGACATCCCGATGATTCGGTGTTTCAGAGTCCCACACAGAAGTGGGCTTCCCTATAGGGCATAAATGCAGAAAAGCAAAAAGGCCACCCGCGTGGGTGGCCTCTTCTTAATTAGGCGTCTGGCGATGACCTACTCTCACAGGGGGCGGTCCGACGTCTCGGAGCCCCACACAAAAGTGGGTTTCCCCATGAACATAAATTCAGAAAAGCAAA
>NZ_JPEO01000028.1 GCF_000753795.1 Shewanella mangrovi | reverse complement strand
AGCCACCTGCTATGCAGGTGGATTTTTACTGTGCTTAATGTCCATTATTATGACCAATTGGACTGGCAGTTAAACTGTCACCATTTCTTCTTAGGTTGGAAGATCACATCAATATCGTTTTCTTCCTTATACTTCGGAGTGCTTGGCTGATTCGTTTTCACTGCACTATTGATTTCATCAAGCGTCGCCTTGGCTTCTTCAACCTTTTTAGCAATAAAGGGATCATTTGGTGTTTGTCCCTTAATGGTATTCAGTGTGCTGAGGGCTTTAGTCACCATCTGGCGTGCAGAGCCATATTGTTTCATATAGCAGCTAGACCTCGCCCGCGACAGCATACTTTCGACGTTGATCCGCAGTTGCAGATTGTTGATGCGACCCTCTTCATTGGCAAACACAGTCGGATCTAACTTTCCTTTGTTGTGTTCATCGCGAATAATGGCTCTGAGCTTTTTCAGGGTTTGCACTAATACCAAAATCTGGCGATCGTTATCCGGGAGCTTAAAAGATTCAAGAGATGGCATGGTCATGCCAATTCCTTGCTGATTATTAATCAGAGTGTCGAGGTCTAGTATCCGCCGTTCATAATCAGCTTTTTGTTGCGGCGATGCCAGTTGTACGGCCTGTTTAGCGGCTTCTCTAATACGCTTATATAGCACTAGACTGACATTGGGGGAGCATGGAAACATACCGGTGTTAGAGAGGACTTCTTCGGTTTCTTCCATAATTGCGCGCTGTCGCGTCAACTCGGTACGACGCAGTGCTTCAGCGCGTTCCTTTTGCTGCTGCATTGCATTGAAACCGATCACCATCAGCAGCAATGCACCAATAAGCAGCAGTACCAGGGTAAAGGCCATAGTCTTCTCGTTAATTTTATAATTTTGTTAATAATATAATAAATCGATTTAGTGAAATAGATATCTTTTATGTGCTTTTTTATGCGCTTGCCCGCAAGCTGAGCACGATTAGGATATATATTCCAGATTGAATTATTGATTGCTATGCTCTATAACCAATGATTATAGTATCGCGCCATCAACCCACAAATTCTGTCATCTCGCGGCACAGAAATTCAAGGACTAGATAATGAAACTGCAGCAATTGAGATACATTGCCGAAGTGGTCAACCACAACCTCAATGTTTCGACTACCGCTGAGAACCTTTATACCTCGCAACCGGGGATCAGTAAGCAGGTTCGTATGCTGGAGGATGAACTCGGTATTCAAATCTTTGGCCGAAGCGGCAAGCATCTTACCCACGTAACGCCAGCAGGGCAGCAGGTGATCCGCATTGCCAACGATATTTTAGGCAAAGTCGAAAGTATCAAAAAGGTGGCAGAAGAATATACCAAACCTGATCAGGGCGATTTGAATATTGCCACCACAGATACTCAGGCGCGTTACGCCTTACCGCATATCATTCAACAATTTATCCAGCGTTATCCTAAGGTTAATTTGCACATGCATCAAGGTAGCCCGGCGCAGATAAGTGAGGCGGCGGCCCGTGGTGAAGCAGACTTTGCCATTGCAACCGAAGCGATGCACCTTTATAGCGACTTGATTATGCTGCCTTGTTATCACTGGAACCGTTCCGTGGTCGTGCAAAAAGGCCATCCACTAGCGGGACGCAGCCATATTACGATTGAAGAATTAGCCCGTTTCCCTCTCGTCACTTACGTCTTTGGTTTCGACAAAGCGTCGGAGATCGAGAAAGGCTTTAAGCGCGCTGGCGTTGAACCTCGGGTTGTATTTAGTGCTACGAGTGCTGACGTACTGAAAACCTATGTACGCTTGGGGCTTGGGGTCGGGATTATTGCGTCGATGGCGGTCAACCCTGAAATCGATAGTGATCTTGTGGCGATTGATGCCAGTCATCTGTTTGCTCATAGCACCACAAAAATTGGTTTCCGCAAAGGAAACTTCCTACGTGGCTATATGTATGACTTCATTGAGCGATTCGCGCCTCACCTCACTCGTGACGTCGTGGAAAAGGCCGAAGCGATTAAAGATTCTATGCAGATTGAAGAGATGTTTGCCGATATGGAGCTGCCAATCCGTTAATCATGCTGTTCTGCATATAAAAAAGCCTGCAGTTTTGCAGGCTTTTTGCTGATTAACATTCCACAATATTCACGGCCAAACCGCCTTTGGCAGTTTCTTTATATTTACTGCGCATATCTTTGCCAGTATCCATCATGGTTTTAATCACTTTATCCAGTGACACTTTATGATTACCATCGCCGCGCAAGGCTAAGCGAGAAGCGTTGATCGCCTTGACCGCACCCATGGCGTTGCGCTCGATGCAAGGCACTTGTACCAGGCCGCCAACAGGGTCACAGGTCAGTCCTAAGTTATGCTCCATGCCAATTTCTGCAGCATTTTCCACATGTGAGACGGTGCCGCCCATGATTTCCGTTAGTGCCGCAGCAGCCATAGAGCAGGCAACGCCGACTTCACCCTGACAACCAACTTCTGCGCCAGAAATTGAGGCGTTTTTCTTGTATAGAATGCCAATCGCCGCAGCAGTTAATAGAAAACTACAGCAGGTATCTTCATCGACTTTTTCAACAAAGGTATCGTAATAGCACAAGACTGCTGGAATGATGCCAGCTGCGCCGTTGGTCGGCGCGGTGACAACCCGCTCGCCGGCAGCATTCTGCTCGTTGACTGCCATGGCAAACAGGTTAACCCAATCCATGGTGTTGAGCGGGTCGACATTGTGTTTGCTTTCGGCTTTTAAACGGCGCTGTAAGGCAGGAGCGCGGCGACGTAACTTCAGACCACCCGGTAAAATGCCTTCTTTCTTGCAGCCTTTGTCGACGCATTGCTTCATGGTTTGCCAGATCTGCCACAACTGCGTTCTTACCGTTGCTTCAGGCTGTTGGCTGGTTTCATTGGCCATCATTAAGGCGGCAATGCTAAGGCCGTTATCGTTGCACAGTTGCACCAGTTCTGCAGCAGTATCAAAGTCAAAAGGCGCCTTCTTCATCGGTGTGGCAGGTGAGGCGTTTTTGGCCTGAATTTCATCTTCATCCAAAATAAAACCACCGCCGACCGAATAGTATGTCCGCTCACTGATTAGCTCACCATGTTGCAAGGCGTATAAGGTCATTGCGTTAGCGTGGGCAGGCAGAGTTTTACGGCGATGAAAGGTAATTCCCTGTTCGCGAGTGAACTTAACAGATTTATCGTTCGCCAACGGTAGCAATTGCAGTTGCTCCACCTGAGACAGGATCTTATCAATACTGTCAGTATCGACGGTTTCAGGGTCTTCACCCATTAAGCCTAAAATAACGGCCTTACCTGTGCCGTGGCCTTTGCCTGTTTGTCCTAATGAACCAAACAGCTCGGCGCGTAACTCATCGGTTTGCTCAAACAAACCTTGTTGCTGCAAGCGGGAAATAAACTGTTTACCCGCTTTCATGGGGCCGACGGTATGAGAACTCGAAGGACCGATACCAATTTTAAACATGTCGAAAACGCTAATCATCATAAAATCCTGATTTCAGCTTTATTATTATGCAGTTGATGTAAGCAGCGCTTAAGAGGCTGTTACATCGAATTAAATATCGTTACTCTGTGACGATATTTGAGTGCTATGTGTGCAGTATCCCATAAAACTAAGCTGAGGTTGCATTAGTTATTTTTATCAATAGTAGGTCGCATTAGTCAGACTAAAACAAGCTTATCTAAGCGCTTGCAAAGTATAGTTGACTGGCCTTGTTACGCTGCTTTTTAGCCTAATTATGATGAGAAATTGTTTGGAATAAGGAACGCCAATGAGTTATCTGATGCTTGATATAGAGGGCACAAGCCTGCAACCAGAAGAAGCCGAGATACTGCGCCATGAAGCGGTTGGTGGTTTAATTTTGTTTAGCCGTAACTATCAAGATCGCCAGCAGCTTACTGCCTTGGTGGCCGCCATTCGGCAAGTCAAGCCTGAGCTGATTATCGCGGTTGATCATGAAGGTGGTCGAGTGCAGCGTTTTCGTGAAGGATTCAGCGAAATTCCCGCCATGGGCGATATTTTGCCGGCGGCGAAGGATATGCAGCAGGCGCAAATTTGGGCGCGGGAGCTCGGTTTTTTGATGGCTACCGAGTTGTTGGCGTGCGATATCGATCTAAGCTTTGCCCCAGTGCTAGACGTCAATGGTGTGAGTGAGGTGATAGGTACGCGCAGCTTTTCTGCGAACCCCGCCGACGTTTCTCAATTGGCTAGCGCATTTATCGATGGCATGGAACAAGCGGGAATGGCCGCTGTGGGAAAACATTTCCCCGGACATGGCAGTGTTGTCGCGGACACGCATCTCGCGAGTGCGGTTGATCCGCGCACATTTTCTGAAATTACTGCTCACGACATGCAGCCGTTTAAGCAGCTCATCGCTGCAGGACGTCTGCAAGGCATCATGCCTGCGCACGTGATCTATTCAGCTGTGGATAGTCAGCCCGCGGGGTTTAGTCGGTACTGGTTGCAGCAGGTACTGCGCTCAGAGCTGGCCTTTAACGGGGTGATCTTTTCTGATGATCTTGGCATGAAGGGCGCAGCGGTTGCTGGAGACTATCGTGCCCGCGCTCGCGCCGCTTTGGATGCTGGTTGTAACGTGGTGTTGGTTTGTAACGATGCCGTTGGCGCTCGTTCCTTGCTGACGGATTTTATCTGGCCAACCACAGACAATCATCTGTTTACATCGCTGAAGCCTGAACCCCTGAAAGTGATGCAGGCATTAGAAAACGAACCGCGTTGGCAGCGTGCAGTGACTATCGCGAATGAGATCCGCAACGCATAATTTGATATGGCACAACAAATTTGATCTGGATCTCAGTTAGTTTGAGGAGAACCGCAGCGAAGTAAAAGGAAATTCGGCATGATTTTATACCTGCACGGTTTTGACGCTACCAGTCCTGGCAACCACGAAAAAGTCCGTCAATTGCAGTTTATTGATGATGATGTACGCCTGGTGAGTTACAGCACGCTTTATCCAAAATACGACATGCAGCACTTGTTGAATGAGGTGAACAAGCACCTCAAACTCACGAGTGATCGCCAGCCATTAATTTTAGGGGTAGGGCTCGGAGGCTATTGGGCAGAGCGGGTAGGCTTTTTGGCGCGCATGCGCACTGTGTTGGTGAATCCCAATCTTTGGCCAGAGGAAAACATGCTGGGCAAAATTGACCGACCTGAAGAGTATGCCGATATTGCCCATAAGTGTGTCAGTGAGTTTCGTACTAAGAATCGCGGCAATGCGTTATGTCTACTCTCGGCTAAAGATGAGTTGCTCGATACCAGCCGCAGTGAAGCCTTGTTGGGACAGTACTATCAAGTGATAGTCGATAAGCGACAGCCCCATAAGTTTCCATCGCTTTCCAGCCATCTCACCAGTATTAAAAGCTTTAAGTTCAGTTAACAATATGACGGCAAACTTTGCGTTTTGCTGTCAGTAGTGCTTGATTTAACAGTGGATCTCTAACGAGGATGCTGCAATGAAACGCGTGTTGCTAACAATTAAAGGCAAAGTGCAGGGCGTCGGTTTTCGACGCTTTACGTTGCAAAAAGCCAGAGCGCTAGGACTAACGGGATATGTGCGTAATTTGGATGACGGTAATGTTGAAGTACTTGTTCAGGGAGCGTACCCAGCTGTCGATCAGCTGATTATCAGCTGTGAGCAGGGGCCAATCCATGCAGAGGTAAACGATCTATTGGTTGAAGAGGACGATGGCGACGAAATCTACCTCGATTTTTCTGTCACTGGCTGAGGCTTAGTCGGCGCCAGCCAGTGAGCTGCTGATTACTCTGGCGAACCTAGATTGGTTGGTGTGGCTGTGGCGCTAGGATCGCTATCATCATCGGGTTGCTCGTCTTCTTCTGGCGGCACGTCAGAGGGTTGCACCATTTTTCTGACCTGTAACAACATTCCCATACGTGGATGGTCAAAGTAGTGCACTTCAGTGCTGCGTATGCGGCGGTTTTGCTCCATTGGAGTAACACCTAAAAATGGCACAACTGCTGGTTGGGCTTGCGAAGTTTCATCACCCTCGAGTGTTTTTTGCTGTGGTTCGCGCAGATTAAATTGCGTTTCAACATACAAATAGTGGTTGAGATAGATGGTCAGTAGGCCATCAAACTGCCACACCGGATTGGTTTGGTCGCTAGTGCTAAGTTCATCAAAGCCATAATGATTGGCTTTGGCTTCCATCGACACCGGCATACCGTTCGCTTGGTATTGCGCAGAAAAATCCCGTCCAGCAAATAGATGCATTGGTTGCGCGGCGCGGCGCGGCTTCATCTCTTGCTGCCATGTCATATGCAGTAAGGGCTGAATGCCACTTTGCCGATTTAGTTTGGCGATATAAGTAGCAAATTTGGCTTTATCGTTACCGAGTAGCACCGCAGAATCTAATGTCACGCTATTTGCATCTGTAGGGACAATCTCAACTGGCAGTTGCTTGGGCAGTAGTAGCTTATTGGCACTGGTGAGGCCATGACAGGGTTGCTGGGTGTTATTGGCCGTGGCACTGGGTACGCTCAATCCAAAACTGTTGCTTTCAACACTGCCCCAACTATTGTTACCGCAGTCACCGAGCGCCATACTGACACCAGTGATATCACTGGCTACTTGTGGCGTAATTAAGTCCAAGGCGTTGTCAGTTTTTAACGATAATGGCGTGCTTGGCCAATGTTCATCTGTGGTTGCCTTCCGTTCAAACAGATAGACTTCTACTTCATACCAAGGGTATTTTGCGGCTTGCGCCGAAAAAGCACTCAGTCCTGCCAGTGTTGCTAACAGAAAATGTCTAATCACGCTTGGTCTCCCACCCTATGTTGCGCTAACTGTGTCAGTAACAGTTGTGCGGAATCGAGTCGCTGTTTGCTGCTCTCCATCGCCATGGCAAACTTTAACTTATTCGGCCCGTCCATTCGATAGATTTGTGGTTGTGATTGCAGCAGTCCAATAATAAATCCCGGGTCGACGACATGGTCATCATTGAATTCTAAGCTGCCACCACGGCTGTGCATTTCCAGCTTCTTAATGCCAAGTAGCGTGGCTTGATGCTTCAATAGCGTCATTTCCATGAGATTTTTGGTCGGCTCTGGCAACATACCAAAACGATCAATCAGCTCCACTTTGAGCTCATCCAGCGCGGCTTCAGTATGACAATTGGCTATGCGTTTATAGAGCGATAGGCGGATGTTCACATCGCCAACATAATCTTCTGGCAGCAACGCTGGAATACGCAGCTCCATTTCGCACTGTTCGTTAAGCATTTGCGCCAATGACGGCTCTTTACCCTGTTTGAGTGCTTTTACTGCTGACTCTAGCATCTCCATATACAGGCTAAAGCCGATTTTGGAAATGTGGCCGCTTTGTTCTTCACCCAACAGCTCACCCGCACCTCGAATTTCCAAATCCTGCGTGGCCAACATAAAGCCCGCCCCCAGATCTTCAAGTGCATCAATCGCTTCTAGACGTTTACGCGCGTCACTGGTCATACATTTCGGATGCGGCGTCATCAAATAAGCGTACGCTTGGTGATGCGAGCGTCCAACACGACCGCGCAACTGGTGCAGTTGCGCTAAACCGAAGTTGTCGGCGCGTTCAATCACAATGGTATTGGCGCTCGGCACATCGATACCCGTTTCGATGATGGTTGTACACACCAGCACATTGTAGCGGCGGTGATAAAAGTCGCTCATGACGCGTTCAAGCTCACGCTCACGCATCTGTCCGTGGGCGACGACCACCCGAGCCTCCGGCACTAATTCACGTAACTCTTCGGCTGCACGCTCAATGCTTTCAACATTATTGTGCAGATAATAGACCTGACCACCACGGAGAATTTCACGTTGAACGGCTTCGCGAATGGTGTTTTTATCATATTCGCGCACGAAAGTTTTTACCGCTAAGCGTTTCGCAGGCGGCGTGGCAATTATCGACAAATCGCGCATGCCAGACATGGCCATATTCAAGGTACGCGGAATAGGCGTTGCCGTTAGCGTGAGAATGTCGACATTGGCTCGCAGTGCTTTAATTTTCTCTTTTTGGCGTACCCCAAAGCGGTGTTCTTCGTCGATGATCAATAACCCCAGATCTTCGAATTTCACCTCAGAGTTGAGCAGCTTGTGAGTGCCAATCACAATATCGACTTTGCCTTCTGCCAGCGCATCAAGCACCTGGCTTTGTTCTTTAGCGGTACGGAAACGCGACATCACCTCGATGCGTACCGGCCAGTCAGCAAAGCGGTCTTTAAAGTTTTCAAAATGCTGCTGGGCGAGCAGGGTGGTTGGCACCAATACCACTACCTGTTTACCGGCATTAACAGCTACAAATGCGGCTCGCATGGCGACTTCGGTCTTACCAAAACCAACATCACCACACACCAAACGATCCATGGCGGTAGCAGATTGCATATCACCAAGCACGGCTTCAATCGCGTTTTCCTGATCCACCGTTTCTTCAAACGGGAAACTCTGCGCAAACTGGGCGTATTCAGTGTCATCCAGCTCGCAAGCAAATCCCGGTCTCGCTTGGCGTCGAGCATAAACATCGAGTAGCTCGGCGGCCACATCACGAATACGCTCAATCGCTTTCTTGCGCGCTTTGGCCCAGCTTTCGTTCCCTAGCTTATTGAGCGCGGGATCCTCTTCCGGGCCAGTGGTATAGCGGCTGATAAGATGCAGCGAAGACACGGGCACGTAAAGTTTATCGCCACCTGCGTATTCCAGTTTTAGGTATTCCGCGACCATACCGCCGGTATCTAAGGTTTCTAAGCCCTGATAGAGCGCCACACCATGTTCGATATGAACAATGGCCTGACCCACTTTGAGTTCGGCTAAATCGCGAATAAGTGCATCTTGGCTGACCTGTCGTTGCTTATCACGACGACGTTGCTGCGAAATGCGCGCGCCAAACAGTTCTGTTTCACAGATGATACTGATATCGGGATCGGCTAAACGACACCCCTGCGATAGCGGTGAAACAATCAGCCCTATGGCATCTTTGGCGTTGAAAAAGTCGGCGGCGTTGGCAAAGCGGTTCGGCTTAACATTGATTTTGCTTAGCAGCTCCAACAAGGCTTCGCGGCGACCTTCGGACTCGGCGCTAAACAATACTCGGCCTGAAGCGCCGACCAAATACTCTTCAAGTGTAGCAAGCGGTTGTCGCAGTTTATGGTTAATGCTGAGGTCGGGAAGCGGTTGTAACGCGGCAGTTAACTGATGTTTTTGTTCGCTGCTGGATAATTGAACACGAGGTCGCGCTTTTAATTCGCTAAACAGTTGTTCGTTAAGCAGGTATAAATCTTGTGGCGCAAGTAGTGGTCGTAGAGGGTCAACGCGGCGGTCTTCGTAACGCTGCTGGACCTGTTTTAAATGCTCGTCGGCGGCGCTGCTCAAATCACCCACGGTTAATAACTGCACCGCTGGCGTCAGGTAATCAAACAGGGTGGCCGTTTCATCAAAAAAAAACGGCAGGTAATTTTCAATGCCCGCGGGCAGAATGTGGCGACTGACTTGCTGATAGACTGACTCAGGCTCTTTAACGACCACCTCAAAGTAGCGGCGATAGCGTAGGCGAAAGCCTTCGATGGCGGCGTCATCGGTAGGAAATTCCCGCGCTGGTAGCATGCGGATTTCATTCACTGGTGCTTTCGATAACTGACTATCCGCTTCAAAAAAGCGGATAGATTCCACTTCATCATCAAACAGTTCGATACGCAGTGGCTCATTGGAACCCATGGGGTAGATATCGATGATAGAACCGCGAATCGCAAACTCGCCGTGTTCATAGACTTGCCCCACATTATGGTAACCAGCATCCACTAAATACTGACGCATCTGTTCTAGTGGGTATTTGTCGTCTTTTTTCAGCAGCATGACGTTGGCTGACATAAAGGCTTTTGGCGGTAAGCGCACCATGAGTGTACTGACCGGTACAATCAATAACCCTTTGTTCGCGGTAGGCAGGCGTGACAAAGTTTCTAAGCGTTGTGAAATGAGATCCTGATGCGGTGAAAAACTATCGAACGGTAGGGTTTCCCGATCGGGAAACAGCCATACCGGCAGAGAATCGCCTAACAGATAGCGTAACTCGGCTTCTAAGGTCATCGCGCTCGGTGTATCGGGCGTAATCAGCAGTGAAATGCCATCGTGGGCTTTCGCCAGTTCGGCCAGCGTCAGCGCGCGGGCGACACCTTCCGGTACATTAAGAAAACGGACATCACCCGCTTGTGTTGCGCTCGGTGGCGCCAGAACAGAAAAAACGGTCATCAGTGGTGGGAAATCAACTGCTCGCAACTAAATTGCGCATCATTGTATAGTGCTGTGTGGAGCAGTGCCAGTTTAACACTGGCACTCGCGCGATTGACTTAACGATTTGCTTTGCGAAGTTGCAGCTGTTTTTGCTGAATGTTAAGGCTCGCCTTTACCAAATGTTCTACTTCGGTATCGTTGATAACACTGTATGCGAGCTCCACAATATAATGGCCGGGTTGCTGCGGATCCGCGTGGCAATCTAGCACGCTCGCAAAACAGAGAATACTGAGCACTTCTTCGCGAATGAACAGCGTTGCTTTGACTTGTTCTCCCGGTTGAAATGGCTCGTTACTGTTGACCCGAAAATTACTGCCACCAAACTGTAATCCTTGGCATTGCACACCTTCCTTTAGCTCTTGTTCCAGCAAGTGTTGCAATACTAGGTCAATCTTGCGCGACTGCAGCTTCATATAATCGGCAATCGTCCGTGCATCATCACCAAGATGGCGCAACTGCATCATATAGCTACCTTCAAGCGCTTTGACTTCACTAATGAGCTGCATGCCTTTTGACTTCATGCCATGCAGTTGCTCGTCGCTTGGCAGTGGCTGGTCACTTGGCCAGCGCGATAAATAGGCATCAAATGGATGCAATACACTGAAATACGCGTTACTGTCGGTATTCAACGGCTAAGCCTCTTGTAATTGACGGGGTAATCCACCTATTATCGTGCGCACTTCAATGATTTAGCAAGGGAGACGCGGCGCTTCACATGAATCCAGCTCTGTCATGTTTTATAGGTTATCGCTACTGGCGCGCGCGTAAGTCCAATGCTTTTGCCTCATTTATTACCTTTTTTGCTGTCAGTGGCATCTTTCTTGGCGTTGCCGCGCTGATTGTGGTCAGCTCGGTGATGAATGGCCTTGAGGGACAATTAAAGCAGCGCATCCTCGGCGCGATTCCTCAGCTTACGGTGCATACACAAGCGCCGCTTACCGATTGGCAAAAATTGAAACAACAGTTACTCAGTTTGCCGGGCGTCAAAGGTGTTGAGCCATCGATTGCCAATCAGGCGATGGTGCAATCGGCAGCAAATATTCAGGCTGTAGAACTCTATGGCATTTTCCCAGAAGAAGATAAGAGCCTGTCCCCATTAGCCGTTAATACCTTTAATGATGCGTTTAACGCGTTGCAACCAGGCAAATACAATGTTTTGCTCGGTAGTGAGTTGGCGCGCCGACTGAACGTAATGAGTGGCGATAAAGTGCGTTTGTTAAGTGGTGAAGGGGTGATTTACTCGCCGCTTGGCCCTGTGCCGAGCCAGCGTACCTTTACCGTGGTGGGCGTGTTTGAAATGGGCTCGCAGGTTGATGCCAATGTTGCCTATCTGCACTATGGCGATGCGCGTCGTTTGATGCGAAAAAGTGCTGATGATATTGAAGATCTACGGTTGTTTTTAGCTGATCCATTTTTAGCGCCGACGGTGTCACCAAAAGTAGCAAATTTACTCGCTCAGCAAGGAATTAAAGCAACGGTAACTGATTGGCGTGATAGCTATGGTCACCTGTTTGCCGCAGTGAAGATGGAAAAGAACATGATGTCTTTGCTACTCAGTCTGATTATTGCCGTTGCCGCTTTTAATATTGTGTCAGCACTGGTGATGATGGTGGTTGATAAAACTGCCGATGTCGCCGTATTGAAGACTCAGGGGCTAAGTCCTTTTGGGGTTATGTTGGTGTTTATTAGCCAGGGTTCGTTAAATGCGTTACTAGGACTGCTGCTGGGGTTGGTCGTTGGGATTGGTTCCACGCTTAACATCAACAGCATTATGAGTGTCTTAGGCATGCATATTTTAGGGGTTGGGCAACGTCTGCCAGTAATCCTTAACCCTAGCCAATTGGGCATTATCGCGCTGGGTTCGGTGGTGCTTACCTTGCTAGCGACCCTTTACCCGGCAGTGCGTGCTGCTGCGGTGCAGCCCGCTAACGCGTTACGCTATGAATAAAAGAGAAGAGTACATGGAAAAGCCTCCGTTATTGCAAGTTATCGGTGTCAGCAAAAGTTATCAGGAAGGTAAGGTCAGCACGCCGGTGTTACATGAAGTCTCTCTGAGTATTAATGCCGGTGAGCAGTTGGCGATTGTCGGTAGCTCTGGCTCGGGCAAAAGTACACTGCTGCACATTATGGGGACCTTAGATAAGCCTTCTGCTGGACAGGTGTTACTTGACGGAGCAAATCTCTACAAGCTTTCGGTGGCGAAGCAGGCAAAAGTGCGAAATGAGCAACTGGGCTTTATCTATCAGTTTCATCATCTGTTACCTGAATTTACCGCGTTAGAAAACGTATCTATGCCAGGTTGGATTGCCGGACAGAACAAGCAAGACGTAGCCAAGCGTGCCAGTGACTTATTAGAAAGAGTTGGCTTGAGCCATAGGTTGCAGCATCTGCCTTCGGAATTATCCGGTGGTGAGCGTCAGCGAGTGGCCATTGCCCGCGCACTGATTAATCAGCCAAGATTAGTGTTAGCCGATGAACCCACGGGTAATCTTGATGCCGCCAGCGGCGAGGCGGTATATCAGTTAATTCAGGAGTTAGCCAAGCAGTTAAATACAGCATTTGTGGTGGTGACGCATGATCAGGCGTTGGCCGCGAGGATGGATCGGCAACTGCACATGGTGGATGGGCAGTTACTCAGCAGTAACGCGGAGCACTAACAGATGGGCTTGCCTTTACCTATCACGATCGGCTGGCGTTTTTATCGCGCCAGAGAGCGCAGTGGTTTTGTTAGTTTTATCTCATTTGCTTCAACCTCAGGGATCGCACTTGGTGTCGCGGTACTGATTTTAGTGTTGTCTGCCATGAACGGCTTTGAGTCCGAATTGGAAAAGCGTCTGCTTGGTGTGGTGCCGCATGGTGAGTTGATTGCTGGCGATCAGCCGCTTGCTAATTGGCCTGAAATTTTGCAGCAGGCGCGGGCGATGAATGGCATTGTCGCCGCGGCGCCCAACGTTAAAATTCAGGGGTTATTGCAGAAGCCGGGCGGCTTTACTGGGGTGCAGATCACCGGTATTGACCCGGCGCTAGAAGAGGAAGTTTCCAGTCTGCCTCAGTTTATGTCATCGCAAGCTTGGCAGAGTTTGAATGGCGATGGTGCCAATATCGTCATGGGGCAGGGCGTGTTAGACAAGCTAGGGTTAAAGGTAGGTGACGCGGTAACCTTCTATCTGCCTCCGCCTAAATCGCATACGTCCGCCGGGCAGATTGGTCGCGCCCGCAGTCACACCTTAACCATCAGTGGTAGTTTCAGCATTGGTGGTGAGTTGGATTACGCCAACGCCTATGTGCCGTTAGCCTACGCACAATCTTTGATGAACTTAGGTGACGCGGTGAATGCCGTTCGTATCAAGGTGGAGCGGGTGTTTGAAGCACCAATGCTGGTGCGTCAACTCGGATATCAGCAACATCAAATGATGTATGTCAGTGATTGGACACGTACTCAGGGGCATCTTTATCAAGATATTCAAATGGTCCGCACGCTGATGTATCTGGTGCTGGCATTAGTCATTGCCGTTGCCTGCTTCAATATTGTGTCGACGCTGGTGATGGCGGTGCGCGATAAAGCCTCCGAAATTGCTATCCTAATGACTATGGGACTAAAACGCCGTAGTGTCATGCTTGTATTTATTGTGCAGGGGGCATTGAACGGTGTGGTTGGCGCAATTATTGGCGGTGTGGCGGGAGTGTTGATGGCCGATAATCTTTCTGCGCTGGCAGCAAAGTTGGAACAGTTGATTGGACATCGATTTCTTTCCGCGGACGTCTATTTTATCGATTTCTTGCCATCGCGGATTGAAGCTCAAGATATTGTTCTGGTGATCAGCACAGCGTTGGTGATGAGCCTGTTTTCAACTATTTATCCCGCTTATCGAGCCAGTCGCATAGCCCCTGCAGCAGCCCTGGCAGGACGTTAGCGTCATCAGTCATGTTCCAATAAAAAAGCGCCCAAAGGCGCTTTTTTATTGTTCGGCATTTTTCAATCTGAGCATTATTTATTGATGCGATGCTGACGCTTTCTTTGCCAGTGGCGATAAATTGAATATTGCCATGCCCCTTTCACAATAAAGTAGCCTAAGGTGGCACTGACAATGCCAATCACAAAACAGCCTAATAAAAACGGTGGTGCAATGGTGGCAAATGACGTTTCTAGCCAGCTCCATGTGGCTTCAAAATGAAATTTTTCGGGAGGATGATTCAGCAGCCAAGCACCAAGCTTATATGCCAGATAAAACATGGGCGGCATGGTGACAGGGTTGGTGATCCACACTAGTGCAACGGATACCGGTAGATTCACGTTAAACACGATAGCTAAGGCTGCCGCCAATACCATTTGAAACGGCATCGGCACCCAGGCGGCAAACAAACCTACAGCAAAGGCACCAGGTGTTGAACGACGGCTCAAGGCCCACAAATTGGGATTGTTCAGCAACCCACCAAATATACGCAGATATTTATGGTCTCTTAGCGTTTCCGGTTTCGGACTGAGACGTTTAAGTAGTTTTTTTGGCATAGAATTCGATTGCTGTCTTTACTAATGAGATGAATCTTTTTCTCTTTGGCTTCAGCATCGCCATTATCTCAGCGATGATCTGGCCTTCAATGTTGCCGCTATTATCGTTGCCAATTGTTGCAGGCGCTTTACTCCTGTGCGTTTCTTGGCTCCGCAAACATCGCTTTCGAGGTTTTCTATCCGGGATCGCTGGCGTGCTCGTGGGTGTAATATGGATAACAGCGTATTGCCATTGGCTGCTACCTTCGGCAGCAGTTGAGCAGCAATCATCTGTCCGGGGACATACTACACCCCTCACAGTGAGGGCTGAAATCATATCACTAGTTTCTAGAAACGGCGACTGGATTAGTGTGGATGTTCAACAAGTGGACAATAGTGCATCATTTTTTGCTGCAAAGCGGTGGCGGTTAGGTTGGGATTTACGCGATGAAAAACAAACTATTAGGTTACCTAATGTCGGTGAAATATGGCAGTTTGAGTTAACCCCAAAAGTGTTCTCTTCGGTATTAAATGAAGGGGGATTTAACCAACAGCGGTATTTGATTAGTCAACATATTAGTGCGCGGGCCCGCGTGATAAACGCTGCGTTAATTCAGGGCGCGACTGGCGTACGAGCAACGCTGTTAGCATCGTTAAATCGTCAGCTTGAGTCGGTGGATAACCGTGACATCTTGTTGGCGCTCACCATGGGCGAACGTAATGACATCAGTCGTGCTCGCTGGCAGCAACTGCGTAACAGCGGGACCGCCCATTTGGTTGCTATATCCGGGCTACACCTGTCGGTGATTTCACTTTATCTGTTTGCGTTAGTGAAGAGCGTACTTAATTGGCTTAGGCCGGTGGAGTCTCGACGTAATCTTATTATCGCCAATCTGAGTGCTGTAGCGGTGGCCGTTTTATATGCCTGGCTTGCGGGGTTTGGGGTGCCGGTCCAACGGGCGTTGCTGATGCTGCTTGTCGTGGTGCTCAGTCAACTCACTATGCGCAACGCTGTAAGTTGGGAAAGGCTGCTGTGGGCACTAGCCTTGGTATTACTCGCAGACCCATTAGCTCCGCTCAGCAATGGCTTTTGGCTCTCATTCTTTGCTTTAGCCATCATTCTCAGTGAATGGTACTCGCAACGTGACTGGCAGCATGACGAGACTCTACAACAGCGCTTAATACGTGGATTTATCGCTCTGTGGCGTATTCAATGGCGGCTCTGTCTAGGGATGAGTTTGTTGCAGGCCATACTCTTTGGTGGCATCACGTTACACAGTTTTTGGATAAATCTGTTGTTGGTACCTTGGTTCTCATTTGTTGTTATTCCATTGGTGATGATCAGCTTTTGCATGGGAATGTTATTGACGGCTTTGGGCGCAATGCCGGTGGCAACGACAATTTGGCAGTGGACAAATTTGTCATTACTTCCTGCAGAGTGGTTGTGGCAGCTGTCGACTGAGCTCGCAGCTGCTTGGATACCAATATCGGCATCGTTTGCTTGGGCATTGCTGCTTGCTGTCGGAAGCTTAGTCCTCGGTTGGCACTTACTTACCGTCAGACACCGCTATTGGCTACTGCTTCCCTGTGTACCGCTGATGCTGCAACTGACCCTATTATTGGATTGGCTGACACCGGCCCGCTGGCAGTTACACATTGTCGATGTGGGACAAGGACTTGCAGTCATCGCCCAGCAAGGCAAATACGGTTTACTTTATGATACCGGGGCGAGCTTTGATGATTTTAGTTATGCTGAGCGGGCGATACTGCCGCTGCTTAGGCAACGTGGTATTAGTGAACTGGAGTATCTGATACTCAGCCATGGCGATAATGACCATGCAGGTGGCGCACAAGTCATAAGCGCGCATTATCCTCAAGCGAAAGTAATCACTGACTTAACCATACTACCGGCTACTGATAATTGCCGCCCTCATACTGTGCAGTGGCGAAAATTGACGCTTAATTTTCTCGGGCCTTTGGCACCAGCGCGTGGTAATAATGGCTCATGTGTCATGCAGTTAACGGATGAAAAATTTAGTGTTTTGTTGCCTGGCGACATCGAACTGCCGGCGGAAATTGGGTTGGTAAAAAGCGACGCACAGCTAAACAGCGATTTATTGTTAGTACCGCATCATGGTAGTGCGAGTTCGTCGACCGAAGATTTTATTCAGGCCGTTTCACCGCGTTGGGCCATTTTTGCTGCCGGGTTCCATAATCGTTGGCGCTTTCCTAAACAAGACGTATTGCAGCGGTACCACACGCATGGTGTCACCACATTCGTCAGCGGAGAGCAGGGCCAAATCAGTGTGGACGTTAACCCCGTCTCACAAAATATCAGCAGTTATCGCGCGCAAATTGCCCCCTATTGGTATAACCGCCTGATAGCATTTGGTAACCCCGTCGATCCAGAGTAGAATGCTCACTTTGTTTTGCTACTGAAAAATGCCTGCATCAATGACGAAAATGCCGACGACGCGAAATCGCGATATTTTTAAGCGATTACTCACCTATGTTTCAGACCTCAAAGGCATCTTTATCATCTCCGCCTTAGCACTCGTAGCCTACGCCATGGTCGATGCGACCTTCCTGTATTTGATCCGGCCATTTATCGACGAAGGCTTCGCCTCAACGCCAACACCTAGCATTGTGGATGGTATCGAAGTCGCTAATACTCAGGGCTTTCAGTCAGATAGCAATGTCTTAAAAATCGCCCCCTTTATTGTGATTGGGCTGTTTATTCTGCGCGGTTTTTTTAACTTCGTCGCCACCTATGGCGTGTCATACATGAGTACCCGTGTGGTACAAACTATGCGCCAGCAAGTATTTGACCATATTTTGCGGTTACCTGTGAGCTTTATGGACAGAATGAGCCCAGGTGAGCTGATTTCCAAAGTGACCTACGATACCGAGCAAATTGCCCGTGCTTCAGGCAACACCTTAGTGACACTGATCCGTGATGGTGTGAGTGTTATCGCCTATCTCGGGGTGATGTTTTCGATGTCGTGGAAACTGTCACTGTGTATTTTGATTATTGTGCCGCTGATCGGCATTGTTGTTTCCGTGGTGAACAAACGTTTGCGCAAGGTGTCGCGTCAGATCCAAAATGCGATGGGGACGGTCACGGCCGCTTCTGAACAGATGATCAAAGGCCATAAAAATGTGCTGATTTTTGGTGGACAAAAGACCGAGTCTGATCGTTTTGCCAAGGTCAACAAATATAACCGTTACCAGAATATGAAACTGGCCACGGTGCAGGCAATTAGCCAACCCACCGTGATGGTGATTAGCTCACTAGCTCTTGGTGCGGTCATTTATGCAGCCAGCCTTGATAGTCTGCATGATGAACTCACCGCAGGTATTTTCGCCGCGATGCTCAGTACCATGTTGGCATTACTGCAACCCATCAAAAACTTGACCCGCCTTAATGCTGAATTTCAGCGCGGTATGACGGCTTGTGCGACAGTGTTTGAGCTAATCGATACGCCAGCAGAGAAAGATGAAGGCACGCACGAAGTTGAGCGTGTAGCGGGTAATATTAAGTTTGATAACGTCAGTTTTAGCTATCCAGAGCAGGAAAAATTGGCGCTTGATCATGTGTCACTGGAAGTAAAACAAGGACGCACATTGGCGTTGGTGGGGCGTTCAGGCTCAGGTAAGTCCACGATTGCCAGTTTGATTACGCGTTTCTATGGCGAACTGCGTGAAGGAAATATCACCCTTGATGGTATCGATATTCATGACTATTCGCTCAAAGGGTTGCGTAGTCAGATCGCGCTCGTATCACAGCAAGTCACCCTGTTTAATGACACCATTGCCAACAATATCGCGTATGCCTATCCCGGTGACGTGACCCGTGAACAAGTGGTTGAAGCTGCTACCTTGGCGTATGCGATGGAGTTTATCGAGCGACTGCCCGATGGTTTAGATACTGAAATCGGTGAAAACGGAGTGATGCTCTCTGGTGGTCAGCGTCAGCGTATCGCGATTGCTCGCGCTATTCTGCGAAATGCGCCCGTGCTGATTTTGGATGAGGCCACCTCGGCACTCGACACTGAATCTGAAAAAGCCATCCAAAAAGGCTTAGATAATCTGCGCCGTAACCGCACCTCAATCGTCATTGCGCACCGTTTATCTACCATTGAAAATGCTGACGAGATTTTGGTGGTTGATCAGGGGCACATTGTGGAGCGTGGCGATCACAACACCTTAATTGAACATGATGGCATGTACGCTAAGTTGTATCAGATGCAGTTTGGGGGCTAAGTGGACGCCTTTGTTAACCGCATCTGGTATCAAAATCACTGGCTGAAATGGCTCTTGTGGCCTTTATCTTGGTTGTTTGCCTTGATAAGTGGTGCGCGGCGCCTGTTGTTTCGTTTTGGGCTAAAACCGATTGAGCACTTGCCTGTGCCTGTGCTGCTGGTGGGCAATATCACTGTCGGTGGCAGCGGTAAGACGCCGATGGTGATTTATCTGATTGAACTATTGCGGCAGCACGGTTACCGCCCCGGTGTTATCAGTCGTGGCTACGGTAGCCAACAGCAACATCCACGTTTGGTGACTGCCGCTTCGACGGCCTCAGATGTGGGAGATGAACCCGCGATGATCGTGAGTCGCACGCAAGTGCCTATGGCTGTTGGTCAGGATCGTATTGCCACGGCAAAGTTACTGCTGGCCGAACATGATGTTGACATCATTATCAGTGATGATGGTTTACAGCATTACCGTTTGGCGCGTGATATTGAGTTGTTGGTTGTAGATGCTAAACGGCAACTAGGCAACGGCATGTTGCTGCCGGCGGGGCCGCTGCGCGAAGGGCGTTGGCGTCTGAACACGGTCGATTTTGTGGTGGAAAATGGCGCTCAGCAAGATGCTGCACAACGCTTTGCTATGCAGTTAAAGGCGGGGGAGTTACAACCGCTAACGACAACCGCAGCAATTCCACCACAGTCAGTAAAAGCGGTGGCGGGTATCGGTAATCCGCAGCGCTTTTTCGATACCCTGACACAATTAGGGTATGATGTGGCCGAAACGCAGGCGTTTGCCGATCATCATCCGTATGTTGCCGCTGACTTTGTGCGGTCTGATACACAATTGCCACTCGTGATGACCGAGAAAGATGCGATAAAATGTCGCAACTTAAGAATTGAAAATAGCTGGTATCTGCCGGTAGATGCTTGCTTATCTGACCAATTTTCGGCGCAATTGCTGGCCAAAGTGGCTTCAGTGGTTGCCAAAAAACGTATCGCTAAAAATGAAGGACGGACCAATGGCGTTTGATAAAAAACTTCTGGATATCGTGGCTTGCCCGGTATGTAAAGGCAAACTGGAATATGACAAAGAGCAGCAGATCCTTATCTGTAAAGCTGATCGTTTGGTTTATCCTATTAACGATGGTATCCCAGTACTGCTGGCCGACAAGGCGACTAATCTGCAAGACGTATCAGAATAACCCGCTAACGCCTTGTTCTAAATACCGCCTTAGGGCGGTATTTTTTTTGTCACCCTTAAACCACCTCCTATG
>NZ_JPEO01000027.1 GCF_000753795.1 Shewanella mangrovi | reverse complement strand
GCCACCTGCTATGCAGGTGGATTTTTACTATTATGTAGAGCATTATCACTGCTATATGGCGGGTACCCGAAAACGCGTGCCTTGAATCGCCAGCACCACATCGTTAGGCCTAATCTCAACCACGGTCAGTTTCTGCTTTATTTTATCACCTTGCTGCAATTCCTTGCCGTCAACATTGATCCACCGCTTCTGTGGATTAGTGGCGTAAAGATGGGCGGTAATATTGAACTCTGGCACTTGCAGCTGCAGCCCGGCAGGGAGCTCACCATAGGATGGATAATAGGTTGGCGTCGCAGGCTGAACTTGATCAACAGGCTGGCCGTCATCGCTCATCGCATTCCGCTTTTCAATTTCGCTCAGCGCTGCCTGAAAACGGTTCATCAGTTCATCATTTACGGCATCAGCCTGCGCTGGTGCCGAAGACTGAACACTGTTAACAACAGAGCTGTCAGCTTGTACGTCATCTTGCTGCTCAGCCTTTAACTGACGCAACATCGCTAAGCCTTTATCGTTGGCGTTGGCTCCCAACATAATCGGCTCATTTGCTGAATTTGCACTTGTGGAATCTGCAGTTGAGTCCGCCATAGTCTCACTACGGTTGGTATTGGCTAAGTTCATTTGAGTAACTGCGGGAGATTGCACAACCTGTGCTGGCTGCTCCGCAGGCAACTGCCGAGGCCGTGGCAGAGTCACCTTCCCCGCTAACGCCACCTCAGGCGCAGCAGTCACTTTAGCTTCAGCCTTGACTGGTACTGCCGTAGCGACTTTTTCTGCTTGAGCGTTATCTGTCTTACTACTGACGTTTTGCCAAGCAAGATACCCCAGAGCAGCCACCACGATGACTAATAAAGCGGCAATGACAACTAGCAATATGCCGTAGTGATTTTTCTCAACAATCGCAGGTCGAGGCGCTGTAATCGGATCGAACTCAGCATCGTGTTGCTCCTGTTTAGAGCGCGATACTGCATCTAAAAGAATCGACATTAGCTTTGGCCTCCAACTAATGCAGGGCCATGATGTGCACCGTACAGACCTAACAAGGCGATAGTACTCGCAGAAGCTCTGCCATCAACGGTCACATTGTGCAGACTTTGAAACTCTCTAATCGCTTGTTCTAGCTCGGCGTCAAAGTAGCTCATTGCACGGGCTGGGCGTTGCTGCGCACGCGCTAAGCTGTCTTCCAACCATTGCACTTGCGCTAAGCTAGCACTTGGAGACACTTCCGTTGGCGCACCTTCTGCCTTTTTTGCCAAGAGTTCATAGGTGCCGGTAAAGTGTTGCTCAAACCACGTTTGCGTGACCCAGAACTGCTGTTCGTTGAGTTGCAACAACAATTGCTGCGCTTGCTTTTTCACCAATACGCCATAAAACAACTGTTGTTCAGACTTCAAATAAACCACTGCGGGGTAGTTCAAATTCAGCAACTGCGTCAAGGAGCCTTGCTGTTGAGTGCAGACCATTCCCAGCTCTTGGGCTGACTGACACGCAGAAACACCTGCGTATGGCGCCTCCCCCCATAACGCAAATAAGCCCGCATAGGCGTTATCGATGTTATGACTTTGAGCGATTGCACCATCTAACAACTGATTAGCGACGCTTGCTTGAGGTTGTGGCGCCGGAACTGTCACCTCAGCGCTGTTGACCTCAGTCTTATGCTCTGCCGTATAGGCTTGTAGCTGAGGGCTGAACCACCATACTCCAGTGGCTGCGGCTGCCAATACAATCACGGCGGCGCTGGCCCATGCCCACTTGCGACCTCCGCGACTCGGCTTTTCACCTAACACCTCTTCCGCGGCCGCATTGATCATCTGCTTATTGATTGGCGTGCGATTTTGACCATATGCCGCCATGAGTGCTCGTTCACAGAGCAGATTGATGACCCTTGGAATACCACCGCTGTAGCGATGTAGTGCTTTAATGGCACCCCGATTGAATAACGGCTCGTTACGACCTGCAACGCGCAAGCGATGTTGTACGTAAAGCTCGACCTCTTGTTCAGTAAGAGGGAGCAGATGGTAACGCGCGGTGATACGCTGCGCCAACTGGCGTAACTCTTGCCGTTTAAGCAGATGTTGCAACTCTGGCTGGCCAATAAGGATCACCTGCAACAGCTTTTTGGTATCAGTTTCGAGGTTGGTCAGTAAACGCAGTTGCTCCAACACTTCAGCTCGCAAGTGCTGCGCCTCGTCAATGATCATGACGGTATTGCGCCCCGCCTTATGATTTCTTAGCAGGAATTGACTAATCAAATCGGTGAGTTGCTTCAGCGTTGGATTTTCGCCATAGCTGATGCCGAGTTCATCACACAAGGTTGCCAACAACTCGGACTCAGTCAATGAAGGATTGAGAATAAATGCCGTATCGGTATTTTCGGGCAGTTGTCTCAGTAAGCAACGTGAAACCGTTGTTTTGCCGGTGCCAACCTCGCCCGTCAAAAGTACAAAACCACCGGTCTCACCTAAGCCATACATCAAGTGCGCCAACGCTTCGCGATGTCGGTCACTCAAAAACAGATAGCTAGGGTTTGGAGCAATGGAAAATGGGTTATCTGTCAGTCCAAAAAACGCCTTGTACATGGGGCCGAGAAATCCTTGTGTGTAGAGTGCTGCCCAGTTTAAGACATGGCTAAAGATTGTCAAAACTCTGCATTGCTAAATGTGCAGCCGTTAAAAAACTGCTCGGTGATTGGCCGCAAATGTTATGCTGCGCCAGTAAACAGTTCGACAGGAGTTATTGTGCAATTTTATCTTGTGGGCGGTGCCGTCAGAGACAAATTACTCGGCTTACCGATAAAAGACAGGGATCACCTCGTTGTTGGGGCAACCGTCGCTGAAATGCTGACGCAAGGCTATAAGCAGGTGGGTAAAGATTTCCCGGTATTTCTGCATCCCAAAAGCCAAGAAGAGTACGCCCTCGCCCGCACAGAGCGTAAAACGGGCCGCGGCTATGGCGGCTTTACCGTCGATGCTAGCCCGGAAGTTACACTTGAAGAGGACTTATTGCGCCGCGATTTAACCATTAACGCCATAGCGGAAGACGAACACGGCAATTTGCACGATCCTTTCAATGGCCAACAAGATATACAACAACGCATTCTGCGGCATGTATCACCGGCGTTTGTTGAAGATCCCCTGCGTGTACTCAGAGTCGCCCGCTTCGCTGCCCGCTTTGCGCCGCAAGGTTTTAGCGTTGCTCCCGAAACCATGGCGTTAATGCAAGAGATTGCGGCCTCCGGCGAGTTAGAAGCATTGACGGCTGAGCGTGTTTGGCAAGAATTAGAACGCGCGCTCAATACTCAAGCTCCATGGGTATTTTTTGAAGTTTTACGAGACTGTCATGCGTTAGCACGGTTAATGCCGGAGCTTGATGCGCTATTTGGCGTTCCGCAACCGCCACAATGGCACCCCGAAATAGACACCGGCGTACATACCTTGATGGCGCTGAAACAAGCCTCCTTGCTTAGCCAAGATGCCCAAGTGCGCTTTGCGACCTTGCTGCATGACCTAGGTAAAGGACTCACACCTAAAAGTCTCTTGCCTAAACATCATGGTCATGGGCAAAAAGGGCTGGCACCAATTAAAGCGTTCTGCGAACGGATAAGAGTGCCAAATGAGTTTCGAGATCTCGCCTTATTAGGCAGCGACCTCCACCAAGACATTCACAATCTCACGCAGATGAAGCCCAGCACAATTTTGCGTAAGCTCGATAAGGCCGATGCTTGGCGTAAACCTCAAAGAATCGCGCAGCTACTCATAGTGTGTGAAGCCGATGCTAAAGGCCGTACAGGATTTGAAACAGTGCCATACCCGCAGGCGCAGCTATTAGCAACTATGGTCGACCAAGCCAGTAAAATTGACGTTAAACCGATTTTGGTTGAGGGCTATAAAGGCGCTGAAATTAAAGAGCAGTTGGCGAAACGAAGAATAGCCATTATCGGCCAACTATTAGCGAACAGTGAATAAAGGCGATAAAACACTAGAATTAGATAAATATTCCAGAAAAATCCGTAAATTGCTCGTAAAGGTTGCATTTATCGCCATATTCGATATCGTTAAACATACCTTTATTTTTTGGCCCCCATAGCCAAGTGAATTTTGGCTGTGAGATAATATACAGGATCGGTTTCGTTGGAACCGAACCACTAAAAACCAAACCTCTCTAAAAAGGGATTTCTCCATGAACAAAAAAGTACTGATGATTGCTGGCGTGGCTCTTACTGCTCTGCTCGGTGGTTGTGCTAACACTACCGCTCTGGAAGAAAGTGTTGCTAACCTGGGCTCAAAAGTTGATCAACTGTCTGCCGAAGTTAGCGCTCTGAAATCAGAACAAAGCTCTCTGTCTGCTGACGTTAAAGATGCAAAAGCTGCTGCAGCTGATGCTCAAGCAGAAGCTAAGCGTGCTAACGATCGTTTGGACAACGTTGCTTCTCGCTACAAGAAGTAATGACGAGACAGCTCAGCTGTGTCAAAGATCGGCAACACCTAGGTGTTGCCGATTTTGTTTATAAGGTTTGATACTCTACAGAAACAGGAAAGCGCACAAGAACAGGCCGAGCGCTAAGCGATAAATCACGAACGGCAGCATGCCCATTTTACTGATGATTTTTAAGAAGAAATGGATACATGCGTAAGCAGCTACAAATGACAACAGTGTCCCAATCCACAACGCATGCACATCTACCGCATCTGGGCTTTCAAGCAGATCTTTTCCGACAAGAATAGCCGCACCTAAACTGACAGGCACCGACATCAAGAATGAAAAGCGTGCCGCCGCTTCACGGGTTAACCCGAGCATTAACGCTGCCGTCATGGTTGCACCCGAGCGAGAAGTGCCGGGAATCAATGCCAATGCCTGCGCGAATCCAATCATTAAGGCTTTGCGCCAACCAGTTTGATACTCGGTCAACTGCCGCTTACCGGCAACATCCGCCCACCACAGCAACAGACCAAACACCACAGTGGTCACGGCAATAACGGCCGAGCTGCGTAGGTTATTTTCAATAAAATGCTTTGCGGTGAAGCCAAAAAACACGGCAGGGATCGTTGCCAGAATAATCCACCAGGCTAACGTACTTTCAGCTGATGACTTGCGTTTAACCACACTTACCGTCCAAGCACCGGCCATTGACACCAATTCACGCCTAAAATAGATCACCACCGCCAACAACGAGCCAGTGTTAACTGCAACATCAAACGATAATCCTTGATCCGGCCAGCCTAAAATCTGCGACGGGAGAATCAGATGCGCCGAACTCGAAATAGGTAAAAACTCGGTCAATCCTTGGATCAGCGCCAACACAATAACTTGAAAAATATCCATACAGTCCTCAAAAACTCGGCATCACTGCCAATCAAAGTCCACCGGCCACAATCGTTGTTGTGACTTATCATAATTTTGCCAAAGGGTTTGGTAACTCAATGCAGAGGTTGGATGCACTAACTGCGGTGCAAGTTCCGCAAGTGGCCATAAAACAAAAGCATTGCTGAGAATTTCGGCGCGCGGTAACACTACCGGTTCGGTAACCACTAAATCATCGTAAAGCAGTAAGTCGATATCGAGGGTACGCGGTGCAAACTTACGCGCATTTGCTGCTCGCCCATGACGACGTTCTATCTGTTTGAAACGAGTCACTAACCCGTCAATGTCGAGCAAGGTATCGGCTGCAATCACCATATTGAGAAAATTATCACCGCTAAAACCCACGGCTTCACTTTCATAGACAGAAGATAATGCCAACTCGCCAAACAACGCCCGTAGCTCAGTGATGGCCACTCGAATGTAGTTAGCGGGGTCAATATTACTGCCGATACTGATGTAGATTTTTGCCATGACCAACAATTACCTACTGCGTTCAATTTCTACGCCGACATTGTCGGCAATCGCGACGGCTCCGGGCTTCATGATGCGTACGCGAACCCATGGCGCCTGAAATTCGTTGAGTATGCATGCCGCGACCTTCTCCGCCACCGTTTCAATCAACTCAATCGGTGCTGCGGTGATCAGTGCGACAACACGTTTACTGACAGTGTCGTAGCAAAGCGCTTTACTGTAATCGTCATGCTCCGCGGCGGCACGGTTATCCCAACCGATATCCAGATCGATTTGTAATTGCTGGTGCAGCTGTTTTTCCCACTCGTAAATGCCGATAACGGTATCTACCCGTAGGCCTCTAATTAGCACTTTATCCATGAATTTTCTCGTAACCTCGGAGGTCAGATAAGCTGATCGGCATAAAGCCGTTATAATCGCGCGCTTCGATGCAATATTTTCCGTGTTTTTGCTTTCGGCTCAAGCGAACATTGAGTAGGATAAGACACTGAGATTAAAGCTTTAAGCGAAAATGTCTCATCTGGTCGATGTAGCAATATTCATCAAGATGTATCTGCGTATTGGGCGCGATAATACCCTAAGACGATAAGGACACCAAATTGAGTACAGCCCTGCTTATCATCGCCATGATCATTGTCGCCTATTTACTTGGATCCATCTCTAGCGCCATTCTGGTCTGCCGTCTCAAAGAGTTGCCCGATCCTCGTAGCCAAGGCTCAAAAAATCCCGGCGCTACAAATGTGTTGCGTATTGGCGGAGTTTGGGCGGCGGCGTTAGTGTTTTTCTTCGATATGCTCAAGGGCGCTTTGCCTGCTTATGGAGCGTATTTACTCGGCATCCATGGTTTTTGGCTGGGGATTATTGCCATTTCTGCCTGTATTGGACATATGTTTCCGGTATTTTTCCAATTTAAAGGTGGCAAAGGCGTCGCTACGGCATTGGGCGCAATGGCTCCTATTAGCTATATGGCAGTAAGTTTGATGGGAACATGGCTGGTGGTTGTCCTCGTCAGTCGATACTCTTCAATGGCCGCAATTATCACCTCTTTGTTAGCACCTTTTTATACGCTCTGGTTTGATGACCGCTTCATATTGCCAGTGAGCATGTTGTCGGCGCTGATTATTTTGCGGCACAAAGACAATATTTTAAGATTGCTCAAAGGTGAAGAACCGAAAATGTTTCGCAAAAAAAAACGGTGAACTATGTTCACCGTTTTCTTTGTTTGTCTTTAGGCTCGTTTGCGAGTGATTATACCGCGGCTAGAGAATCTAACGGCCAGCGTGGTTGTCCTTTAACAGCTAAATCTTCTCGCTCACCGGCTTTCAAGCGCTGTAATCCGGCAAACGCAATCATCGCACCATTATCAGTACAAAACTCACCGCGCGGATAAAATACCTTACCGCCCTGTTGCTGCATCATGCTAGCTAGCTCAGCACGCAAGCGTTGATTAGCGCTCACACCACCCGCGATGACCAAACGCTTATAGCCGGTCTGCTTTAACGCGCGGCGACATTTAATCATCAGGGTGTCGACTACCGCTTCTTCAAATGCAAGGGCGATATCAGCGCGGGTTTGTTCATCATCCGGCTGCGCTGCAATGGTATTAGCAGCAAAGGTTTTTAAGCCGGAAAAACTGAAATCAAGCCCCGGACGATCCGTCATTGGTCGCGGAAACTTATAATCTACAGCACGACCTTTGGCTGCCAATTTTGATAGACGCGGACCACCTGGGTAATCTAAACCCATTAACTTGGCAGTTTTATCAAAGGCTTCACCAGCGGCATCATCAATTGACTCACCGAGAACTTCATATTGACCAATGCCTTTAACATCCACGAGCATCGAGTGGCCGCCCGAAACCAGTAGCGCAATAAAAGGAAACTCCGGCGCCTCATCTTCCAGCATTGGTGCCAGCAAATGTCCTTCCATATGATGCACGCCAACCGCGGGTTTATTCCATGCAAAGGCCAAAGAGCGGCCAACACAAGCACCAACCAGCAAGGCACCAATCAGTCCTGGGCCCTTGGTGTAAGCAATACCGTCTAACTGCTCAATCGTGGTATCCGCCTGAGCTAAGGCTTCACGAATTAACGGGACTATTTTGCGCACATGATCGCGTGACGCCAATTCAGGCACCACGCCTCCGTAATCCGCGTGTAATTTAACTTGGCTATATAAAGCATGCGACAGCAACCCTTGCTGTTCGTCATAAATAGCAATGCCTGTTTCATCACAGGAAGATTCGATGCCGAGTACTCGCATCCTAACTACCAACTTGAGTAAAAAAGTGGGCGCTAATTCTACAGCCAATAGCACACATGATCCAACTCCGAGAATGCACTATATTCAAATCAGCCCCTTTACAAGAGGGTTAGACTCGGTTTAGAATTTCGCACCATTTTAAAACCCTTGGCTCAAATTTGAGTCAATACAAATTTTCCACCTAAGGGGTGATGGCGTATGCCAATTATTAAAGTACGTGAAAATGAACCATTCGACGTTGCTCTGCGTCGTTTCAAGCGCTCTTGTGAAAAAGCTGGCATCTTAGCTGATGTTCGTGCCCGTGAGTTTTATGAAAAGCCAACTACTGCTCGTAAACGTGCAAAAGCTGCTGCTGTAAAACGCCTGGCTAAAAAGCTGTCTCGCGAAAACGCACGTCGCGTACGTTTATACTAATCCTATTATGACTCTGACAGAACAGCTAAAAGGCCAGATGAAGCAAGCCATGATCGCCAAAGATAAGGTGAGATTGGGTACGATTCGTATGGCGTTGGCAGCCGTTAAACAGATTGAAGTGGATACCCGCGAAACTCTGGATGACACTCAGGTTCTGGCTGTACTCACCAAAATGGTGAAGCAGCGTCGTGATGCTATAGAGCAATATACAGCAGCAGGACGCGATGAGCTGGCACAGGCAGAAGCCGCAGAAGTAGAAGTGATAGAATCATTTTTACCAAAGGCGCTGACCGAAGCCGAAATTGCAACGTTAATTGACGACGCAATTTCTGCAACAGCTGCTTCATCCATGGCGGATATGGGTAAAGTAATGGGAGCGTTAAAACCTAAGGTGCAAGGTAGAGCTGATATGGGTGCTGTAAGTGCTCAAATCAAAGCTAAATTGCAGTGATAGCGTTTTAACGTATGAACAAGCCGTGCAACAGCGCGGCTTGTTTGTTTACATCGGTTCACTCTTTAACCGGTAGATAAATGGCTATACCTCGTGATTTTATCAATGAGCTGATTGCTCGCACCGACATTGTAGACTTGATAGAACGCAAGGTTCCCTTGAAAAAGGCGGGCAAGAATTATGCTGCCTGCTGTCCGTTCCACAGCGAAAAATCACCTTCATTTACCGTCAGCCGCGATAAACAGTTTTATCACTGCTTTGGTTGTGGCGCCCATGGCAATGCCATTGACTTTGTTATGGAATACGACCGTCTGGAGTTTCCTGACGCGATTGAAGAACTTGCTGGTCAGCTGGGCTTAGAAGTACCACACGAGCGAGGTAAAGGCCCGCGTCGCGATGAGGGGCTCAGCCGCGATCTTTATCAACTGATGGAAGCATCAGCAAATTATTTTCAGCAGCAGCTGCGCCATCATCCAAATCAGCAACAGGTCAATGCTTATGTGGAAAAGCGTGGCTTGTCGAAGGAGATTGTTGAGCAATTTAGTATCGGTTATGCGCCTGATGGTTGGGATAACCTGATGCGCACACTCGGCCAACATGCAGACGCACAAGAAAAACTGCTCGCTGGCGGAATGCTGATTGCCAACGAACAAGGCCGTCGTTACGACCGTTTTCGCGATCGTTTAATGTTTCCTATCCGCGACCGTCGTGGACGTGTTGTGGCGTTTGGTGGTCGGGTTCTTGGCGATGGCACACCAAAATATTTGAATTCTCCAGAAACGCCCATATTTCATAAGGGGCATGAGCTTTACGGCCTTTATGAACTGCGCCAACGTCATCGAGATCCCCAACGGGTGATGATCGTCGAAGGCTATATGGACGTAGTAGCACTGGCACAATTTGGTATCGACTATGCGGTTGCATCACTCGGAACATCAACCACCAGTGAGCAGTTTCAAATGTTACTGCGCAGCGCTAAAGAAGTGGTGTGTTGCTATGATGGCGACAACGCTGGTAAAGAAGCCGCCTGGCGTGCGATGGAAACCGCCCTGCCCTTAATGAAACCAGGCGACAATGTGCGCTTTATGTTTTTGGCACAAGGCGAAGATCCCGATTCCATGGTGCGTCAAATTGGTAAAGCGCAATTTGAAGTGCTCATTGACCAAGCGCTAACCATCAATGAATTGTTGTTTAATGAACTCACTAAGCAGCACGGTAGCGATAAAGCGAGTTTGGCTAAGCACGGAATAACCCTGATTGAAAAAATTCAGGATGAAGTGCTGCAAAATATGATGCTGGAAGAACTGGCGACACGCGTTCAGATGAACAATGCTGAACATATGGAACGCTCTTTGGGTCTAACGTTAAGAGCAAAGCGCAAGAAAGTTGCCAAGCCCTCGCTAAAAGGACGGGGAACCCCATTAAGACTTGCTATTGCACTGCTGGTACAAAAGCCAGCGCTGGGATACCAACTGCCGTTACAGCCGGCACTACAACACCTCAAAATGCCAGGTGTTGAGCTGTTAATTGAATTACTGAGTTTAACTCGTGTTAGCACGATGAACAGCGCACAACTACTTGAACATTACAGGGAAACCGAGCAGTTCTCGACCCTGAAAAAATTAGCCCAATGGGAGCATCAAGTGGCGGATGAACATCTGCAGCAAGGGTTTAAAGAAGCCTTGGTATGGCTCAATAACCAATATATTGAACAACGATACCAAGCACTCAGCATGAAGCAGGAACTCACCCGAGAAGAAAAGGTACAGCTACAAAAGCTGATTAACGCTATGAAGGCGCAACATTGAGTTTTTCATCGGTCAGTTCCACCAACTTCGTGCTGGCACTGAATTGTGCAAAAGTATATAATTGATGGTTTGCACGGCTAAATTTATGCCGTTGCCAACCGTTGTAACAGTTACCTAAGTTTTGGATGATATCTATGGATCATACTCCGCAGTCGCAACTCAAGCTGTTGCTTGCTAAAGGTAAAGAGCAGGGCTACCTAACGTACGCCGAGGTCAATGACCACCTGCCTGCAGACATGGTCGATTCCGACCAGATCGAAGATATTATCCAGATGATAAATGACATGGGTATTCGAGTGTTTGAAGAAGCACCGGATGCCGATGACATTATGATGTCTGAAGACAACACCGATGATGATGCTGCAGAAGAAGCTGCTGCTGCACTGGCATCGGTTGAAAACGAATTGGGCCGTACTACCGACCCGGTCCGCATGTACATGCGCGAGATGGGCACAGTTGAACTGTTGACCCGTGAAGGTGAAATTCAAATCGCCAAGCGTATTGAAGAAGGTATCAACGAAGTGCAAGGCTCAGTGGCGGAATACCCACAAGCGATTGCCATGATTCTGGAACAATACGACCAGTACGAAGCAGATCAAATTCGTTTGTCCGACATTATCTCTGGATTTGTCAATCCCGACGAAGACGACGTTGCTCCTACAGCCACTCATATCGGTTCAGAACTCTCTGAAGAAGAGCTCGATGACGAAGACGACATGGATGACGATGATGACGACGATAGCGATGATAGCGATGATGACGATGGCAACAAGGGACCTGACCCTGAAGAAGCCCGTGAACGCTTCACTCAGCTACGTACTTCGTTTGAAAACACGCTAAAAGTTATCGAAGAGAAAGGTCGTAACCACCCAATGGCGGTGGGCGCACTGTTTGAAATCGGAGAAATTTTCAAAGAGTTCCGCCTGGTACCAAAACAGTTCGATCGTCTGGTCAAAAACATGCGTGGCATGATGGATAAAGTGCGTGTACAAGAACGCCTAATCATGAAGCTGTGTGTTGAATATTCAAAAATGCCGAAGAAAAACTTCGTCAAGCAATTTAGCGGCAACGAAGCAAATCCACAGTGGTTCTTTGACGAAATCGCTGCAGGTAAACCTTATTCAGAAGCATTGAAAGCAGTAGAAGAAGACGTTGTTCGCTGCCACAGCAAACTGCATGCAGTTGAAGTGGAAACTGGTCTTAACATCATGGCGATTAAAGATATCAGTCGCCGTATGAGCATTGGTGAAGCAAAAGCTCGCCGAGCGAAGAAAGAGATGGTAGAAGCAAACTTACGTCTGGTTATCTCTATCGCGAAGAAATACACCAACCGTGGTCTGCAATTCTTGGATTTGATTCAGGAAGGCAACATCGGTTTGATGAAAGCTGTAGATAAGTTTGAATACCGTCGTGGTTACAAATTCTCGACTTACGCTACTTGGTGGATCCGTCAGGCAATTACCCGTTCAATCGCTGACCAAGCACGTACCATTCGTATTCCGGTACACATGATTGAAACCATCAACAAGCTGAACCGTATTTCTCGTCAAATGCTGCAAGAGATGGGTCGTGAACCATCACCAGAAGAGCTGGCAGAGCGCATGATGATGCCTGAGGATAAAATCCGTAAGGTACTCAAAATTGCCAAAGAGCCAATCTCAATGGAAACGCCAATTGGTGATGATGAAGATTCACATCTGGGTGACTTTATCGAGGATACTACCCTCGAATTGCCACTGGACAGCGCGACTAGTGAAAGCTTGAAACAAGCAACTCACGAAGTGCTCGCAGGTTTGACGGCACGTGAAGCGAAAGTACTGCGTATGCGTTTCGGTATCGACATGAACACTGACCACACTTTGGAAGAAGTGGGCAAACAGTTCGACGTGACACGTGAACGTATTCGTCAGATCGAAGCGAAAGCACTGCGTAAGCTGCGTCATCCTAGCCGCTCAGAAATTCTGAAGTCGTTCCTAGATGAATAAGCAATAAATATCTTAAAAAGCCCCGCTATGCGGGGTTTTTTATTGTCAAGATAAAGATGACTGAGTAACAGATAACCAGTTGAAAGCACAGCAGTTCAAGATCAGACAAAACACGGGTGACAAGCACTTACAAAGTTCGTATACTCACTCCCGCTTGACGGAAACACCGTCTGCTTGGCCCCTTAGCTCAGTTGGTTAGAGCACACGACTCATAATCGTTAGGTCCACGGTTCAAGTCCGTGAGGGGCCACCATCAAATTCTACGAAAAAGCCTGCTGATGCAGGTTTTTTTGTGACCCCATTACGTGTATTGACGTGCATAACCAGACTCAAGCAAGCCTCTAGTTACGGTATTTTCTACTGCACTCAACCACAAGAAAACCACTCTTCAGCATAAAACTTCACAATATTGTCCATTTCAGCTAACACTGCTTTTCTAAAAATATTCAGCAGTTACTTATATTTTATAACACTCATCACTATCAATCTCATCGAATATCGCTTATAAATGGTACAAATATTCATCATTAACCGTCGATTTAAGTGTATTCAATAAGCTTATTGGCTAAATAATGAAGATCCATTGATACACATCGATGTGTAGCAGCGAGCATTCATCATTGTCGCTGCAGGTTATCACTAGATTTTTATTTTGTGTTGTCAGGCTTAACAACACGCAGTGGGGCGATAAATAAAGCGGCCGGGAGTAGATCCACCATAATCATAAGTAATGATTACGGGCCTTATAACTATAACAACATGAATAACAATAACTTTTAGCGAAATATCCACTCGACATTCAATGTGTTTTAGGCCGAGTAGACTTCGCTGCTTTATTTATAGCTAGGGAACGTTATGCAAGATGAATCATCGGAAAAGCGCTCGCTCTTTGCCATATTTTCTGAATGCAAATCCTCTTTATCCAGTGTGGTACGCCGCTACTCAAATCGACACCATGACGTTGAAGATATTCTGCAAGAAGCATTTCTCAACGCATTTTTGGCTGAGAAATCAAAACCTATCCACGCACCCAAAAAGTACCTATATACGGTAACCAAAAATCTCGCCATACGAGAGAACAGCAAAGTCGCCACCAAACTCACCGAGTTTATTGACGATCATGCAGATCCGCTTTTACTCAGCAATGAAGACGACCTCTTTGAGCAACTCTCTGCCGAGCAGGAGCGACAATTACTGTTAGAAGCACTTAATCAGCTTCCCTCTCAATGCCAACAAGTCACCAGACTACGATTAATTAACGGCATCAAAGTGAAAGATATTGCGTTAATGTTAAACTTGTCGATCAAAACGGTTGAGAAGCACATGGCCAAGGGATTGGAACGATGTGATGAATATATTTTGCACGCCACTAGTTCACTAGTGGAGGATAGCAATCAATTTTCTCAGGACGCGACAGCGAACCAAACGCAGAGAAACGTTAAATGAGTCAAGTGATCAAATTTTCTCCTAAAACTGAAATAAAACAAGTACGTCGCCAAGCATCCGAGTGGATCGCAAAGCTCGATAGCGAATCGCTAACCGATGCAGAGCAACAAAATCTACGCCAATGGTTAACTGCCAACCCGTTGCATCAGCAAGAGTTGTTACGTCTTGCACGCCTATGGGACAAGTTAGATGACATTGGGGCCTTGTTAACCTCACCACTAACTGTCTCGCCAGTGTCTAGCGGCAGCCAGACAACAGAGGCAAATAGAAATCCCGCTAAGTTTCATCAATATCGCGCCCAAATTGCTGCAGCATTTCTGGCTCTATTACTGATCCCACTCGCAGTGTTTGGCTACAAATTCACCTCAATGATTTCAACGAATGGTGAATACAGAACCGCTATTGGCGTACAGAAGCACATTACTCTCTCTGATGGTTCTGTCATCGTGCTCAATACCAATTCTCGTTTAAAGATTGATTTTAGCTTTAATCGACGTGCACTTACCTTAGTCAGCGGCGAAGCCAATTTTGATGTTGCCCCAGATAAAACTCGCCCATTTGTAGTGAAGGTCGGTAAAGGCGATGTAAGAGCTTTAGGCACAAGCTTTGCCGTGCGTAAAGAAGGCAGCAAAATCAATGTACTAGTGGCACATGGTACTGTACGCGTCAATGCGACAGATACAGCCAAAGCCTCAGATTCTGTTCTACCAGCTGATACATCTCGTGAGTCTGTCGTAGTGACCGCAGGCAAGCAGGTTGTTGTGGATAACGCGATCGTTGAGTCGGTGTCTCAGCCAAGCGCCGAGCAACTTGCGAATAGTCTTTATTGGAAGAAGGGCTTTTTGGCCTTTGACGATGAAAAATTGGTAAATGTGATATCCGAAGTATCGCGCTACACCAACCTAAAAATTGTGATTGGTGATCCCGCACTGCGTGATATTCGTGTTGGGGGGTTTTATCCAATCGATAATCTCGACACCGTTTTCACTGCCATGCAAATGAATCTTGGTCTAAAAATCAAAAAGTTAGGAGACACATCTTATTACATCACCAAAAGCTAGTGGGTGAATCTTGATAGCCAATGAAGCATTAAAGTTAAAAAAATGGATCTTTTTTAAAAAATATGTGGGGGATTTTTCATTTTGGTTTCTCTGTATAGGTAAGTTTGTGAATTTTGTGGGCGTTATGCGGTAACAGCGCCAGCTCAGTTTGCAAACTTAATTGAGGTAAGAATTTGATTTGTAGGAAAGTGTCATTACTTGTTTTCCTCTTTATCTTTAGTCTCTGCGCGCTGTTAAGCACGCAAGCGGCAGCAAGAGATAGAAAGCCGAAACTGCTGTATTTTGATATTCCCTGCCAATCAGCAAGCGCAGGACTGCGGTTATTTGCCCAGCGCAGTGGTCTAGCCCTTATCTTCCCTCAAGCCTTGGTGTCCTCAATAAAAACCAAAGAGTTAAAAGGACACTTTACTGTTGAAGCCGGTCTTAACTTATTGCTATCGAAGACGGGCCTCAAAGGAACGATCTACTCTGGGACGACGATTATCGTCTCCGCTGATGAGCATAGTGAACGACCTGCTTCTGCCTACGAACAGAGAGCAGACATAATGAAAAGCAAAAAGTTGAAAGGCCCCCTCACGGCCAGTACCGTTGGTATTGCCGCGTCACTCCTTGCCACTCAAATTGCTGCACAGGAAGTTGATAAGACAGAGAATGAGGCGAAAAAAAGTCTCGAAACAATCGTGGTGACTGGCGTTCGCGGCAGTCCCCGTTCGGTGATTGAAAGCCCTACCCCCATTGATGTGTTCTCTAGCGAACAACTTGAACGCCAAGGCCAAGTGGGGTTGTTTGAATCACTGCGCTATTTAGTTCCATCATTAAACCTGCCACAACGTGCAGGTGGTGGCACAGCAACCTTTATTGCGTCCGCTGGCTTACGTGGTCTAAACCCAGATCAGACCTTAGTATTGGTCAATGGCAAGCGTCGTCACAAAACCGCGCTGATTAACACAAGTACAGGTTTATTCAGTGGCTCGGCTGGCGTTGATTTGAACATGATCCCAAGCTCCGCCATTAAACGTATCGAAGTCTTACGCGATGGCGCATCTGCGCAATATGGCTCTGACGCGATTGCTGGTGTCGTTAACATTATTCTGAAAGACGTCGATGAAGGAGGCAAAATCAGCACAAGTACTGGTCAAAACTTTGATCGCGGTGATGGTGAATCGAAAACACTAGGCGCCAACTCGGGCTTTAGTTTTGGCGATACCGGTTTTGTAAATCTTTCATTTGATTTTCAAGACCGTGGTATATCAAACCGTGCGCGCGTCGTCCCGACCCCAGAAGACGGTGGTCTGCAACTATTCCCTCTGCAAGAAGACGGCAGTTATGATCCGCGTGAATATACGGTTGACCGTATGCTGACCAAAAACTTTGGCAACTTTCCACAAACCAGCCGCTCATTTGGCATAAATGCCGGCATGGATCTGGACACTATTCAGCCTTACTTGTTCGCTACCTACGCGAGTCGTGATTCCGAGTTGATGTTTACCTATCGTACACCAACCGATTCACGCAACATCACCGAGTTATTCCCGTTGGGCTACCGCCCACTGGAAGAGATTCGTGAAGATGACATGGAAGTTGTCGCCGGCTTTAAATCCGTCTTTGGCGGCTTTGACTGGGATTTCTCGGCTAGCTACGGCAAAGACGATACTAGTTGGTATAACACCGAAGGTTTGAATGCAAGCCTTGGTGCAGCTAGTCCAACTTCATTTTTCCTAGGGGAAATGAATTCAGACGAAGCAATCGTACAATTCGATGCAACCCGCCCTATCGCCTTAACATCAAGCGACCTGCAACTATCATTCGGTATGCAATATCGTCGTGAAAGCTTCGAAATTGTACCAGGGGAAGAGTTGAGTTATGCCGATGGCAATAACGGCTTGGCGCCTGGAGCACAAGGATTCCCTGGTTTTGCACCGGAAGCCGCTAACGACGTTTCACGCCGCAATATCAACGCCTATATCGATCTTGGCTGGGATGTGACCGAAAAGCTCTATTTAGCTGGTGCAGTCCGTTACGAAAACTATAACGACTCTGCTGGCGATGAAGTTCTCGGCAAACTCAACATGCGTTATGAATTAACCGATTCACTGGCGTTTCGCGCGTCTGTGAGTACAGGTTTCCGCGCACCAAGTATTCAGCAATTAGGTTTCCGTGGTAGCCGAGGTCAATTTACCGACCTCGATAACGACGGTGTATCCGAAACTATTGTGCTACGCCAAACACTACCTTCAACCGATGCAGCTGCTGAAGCATTAGGCGCCAAACCGTTAACGCCCGAAAAATCACGTAACTACAGTGCAGGCCTGACATATAACCCAACCCCAAATGTCTCGGTTACGCTCGATGTTTATCAGATTGATGTTGATGACCGTATCGCAATGTCTACCCAATACAATCGTGGCGACAGTCGTGCCTCCGCGTTCGGAACGACCATCGGTGATGAGATTTCAGCATTGTTAGATGCCGCGGGATTTGACGCTTCTCTCGGTGCAGTAAACTACTTCACCAACGCCATTGATACTCGCAGTCGCGGCGTCGATCTGGTTGCAACCTGGACACCCGATATCAGCACAGGCTCACTCACGCTAAGTAGTGCTGTTAACTATAACAAGGTTGATGTTACCCATGTGGATGACAATCCTGACGAACTTTCGGGCCTCGTATTAGCCGACGGTTCGCAAATCGTGCAGTTCGACCGCTCCCGCCTCGGTACCTATACCGATGCAGTACCGGACTATAAAGCCACATTCTCCTCCAACTATACCCTAGATGGTTGGCTATTCAGTGCTCGTGCAACCCTGTTTGGCCCATGGACGGTAATTGGTTCTTCGACCAATTTAGACCATGAAAACAACGAAAAAGTCATCGTTGATCTGGAAGCTGGTTATCGCTTTGAGAACGGTGTGGAGGTGTATGCTGGTGGTAACAACATCTTCAACACTTACCCTCAAGAACGCGCGATGAACTCACAAGCTTCTAGCTTCTACGATACCTACTCACCTTATGGATTTACCGGTGGTAGTTGGTATCTGCGCGCTTCGTATGCTTGGTAATTAACCTGTAAGCGTGCTGTTGTGCAGCACGCTTTCTCAACTAAAAAGACTATCTTATGAAGATTCAAATGAAGCAATTTATGTTGTTGTTGCTCGTTTGTACCAATTTGCTGGGATGCTCAGAAGAAGTAACCGAAGCTAAAGCGGTACCACAACAAGTAACGGCATCAACAGAAGTGCGTTGGGATACCTATGGTGTCGCGCATATTTATGGCAAAACTGAGGCCGCTACCTTTTACGGGTTTGGTTGGGCGCAAGCCAAGAGCCAAGGCGATATTTTACTGCGACTTTATGGTCAAGCCCGTGCGAAAGGAGCCGAATACTGGGGCAAAGACTACGAAGAGACCGATAAATGGTTGCTAGGTAACGATGTACCGGAACGGGGACGCGCTTGGTATAACGAGCAACCAGCCTCATTTAAAGCGGATTTAGATGCATTTGCCCAAGGCATCAATGATTTCGCGGCTAAACATCCAGAAACGTTTGAACCTGAGGTCTTAAAAGTGTTGCCCGTCAGCGGCATTGATGTCGTCACTCATGCTCACCGCTTGATGAACTACATCTATGTTGCCTCTCCCGGCCGCATTATCGGTGATCAGGCACCAAAGGTTAAAAATGGCTCTAACACCATCGCTTTAGCACCGAAAAAATCCAAAAGTGGGAACGCGATGCTACTACAAAACCCGCATTTGCCGTGGGCTAGTGGATTTTTCACCTATTATGAAGCACACCTGATCGGGCCGGACTTTGAGATGTATGGTGCCACGCAAGTTGGCCTCCCTGTTATCCGTTTCGCCTTTAACCAACAGATGGGGATATCCAACACGGTCAACAGTATGTTGGGCGCAACCTCATATTTGTTGACGCTTAAAGATGGTGGCTACCTTTACGATGGCGAAGTAAAACCATTTGAGACGACACAGAAAACCTACAAAGTATTGCAAGACGATGGCACCGAGCTTGAGAAAACACTCGACGTCAGAAAATCAATTCACGGTGCGGTCTTTACCCGCAACGACGGTAAAACCATCGCTTTACGTGTTGCAGGATTAGACCGTCCCGGCATGCTGAAACAATACTTCGATATGTTACAGGCAAAGAACTTTGCTGAATTCCAATCGATTGTAAAACAGCTTCAAGTTCCAACGTTTAACATCACCTACGCGGATAAAGACGGCAACATTGAATATCTGGATAACGGAATTCTGCCAAAACGTAAAACCGGAGATTTGGAATTTTGGCAAGGCTTAGTCCCAGGTGATAGCTCAGAATACTTATGGACCGACGTCCATAATTATGAAGAACTCCCCAAAGTGATCAATCCCGATACTGGCTTTGTACAAAACTCGAATGATCCACCTTGGATTGCAACTTATCCTCCCGTATACAAACCGGAAGATTTTCCGCCATATGTCGCAGTTAAGGGGCCTATATCATTCCGTGCACAAAATTCAGTGCACGAACTGATAGCAAAAGATAAATTTTCGTTTGAAGAATTCAAACAGATGAAGACCTTAACCCATGCACTAATGGCAGACCGGGTTCTTGATGATCTGCTCGCTGCCGCCAAAGAGGATACCGATCCCGATGTGCAGCAAGCAGTGAAACTGTTGGCGAATTGGAACCGCTCTTTTGACGAGGAGAACCGTGCCGGGTTCCTGTTTGAAGAATGGGCGGCACAGTTTGCTGGCCCTCGCCCACGCTTTTTAGGCAAAGATAACTACAAAGTGTCCTGGACTCTGGACGACCCAATCAACACACCTTATGGCATCAAAGATCCGCAAGCTGCAGTAGCAATGCTGAAAGTCGCGATTGCTGAGACCAAGAAAAAGTACGGCCGGATCGACCCTAAATTTGGTGATATCAGCCGCTTTAAGATTGGTGATGTCGATCTTCCCGGCCGCGGCGGATATGGCAATCTCGGTGCATTTAATGTGATTACTTGGTTCGACCCTGATGGCGATGGTATTCGTGAGCCATTACATGGTGAAACTTGGATTTCAATGATCGAATTCTCCACGCCTATTAAAGCGAAAGGCATGATGGTATACGGAAACTCTCGCCAAAAAGGCACTAAGCATAATGCTGATCAGCTGGAGATGTTGCGCACTGAGAACTACCGCACCTTGTGGCTACAACGTGATGAAATTGAAGCGCATACCGAATCTGTCGACATGCTCGACCTTGCCAAGGAGGCACAATAATGCGGTCAATATTTACGCTATCTAGATTATTCACCTCGACTCTGGCGTTAGCAGTATTTGCTTCCAACGCTAGTACGGTGCAACATTTCACCTCAATTCAGCACGACACCTTTGCCCAAAAAGGATCTGTTTCTAACGCCTGGGGCGATTTTGATAATGATGGTGATCTCGACTTTCTGGTCTCAATCAAAGGTGGTGAAGTACGACTTTATCGAAATGATGACGGCGTTTTTACCAGCGTAGGTAAAGAGATGGGATTACCTACCTCCGGCGTGCAAATTCGTGGTGTCGCATGGGGAGACTATAACCAAGACGGTTATCTTGACATTATGGGCGGCTCCAATGAATACCCTTTTGCTAGTAGCACCTTTGTTTGGCGCAACGATCAGGGTAAAGGTTTCACCGAAGTCGGTCGTGAAATTGGCTTAGAAATGATGGGGCGTATCAGTCGCCAAGCCAGTTGGATCGACGTGGATAACGATGGAGATTCCGACGTTTACGCCGCTAACCGTGCAGGCGCTAACTATCTGCTGCACAACGAGGGGGGCAAATTCACCTATGCTGATCCAGCCATGGGGGTATATGACATTCGCCGCACTGTAGGCGCCTGCTGGTTTGATATCGATCGTGACGGTGATTTGGACCTGTTCCTCGCCAACCAATCAGGAGATAGCGATGCAGTGATGCGTAATGATGGCGATAAGTTTACCGATATTGCGAAAGAACTCGGTATGGATCAAAGCGGTCGCCAACCAACTGAAGGTGGCGTTGGCTGCGCCGTTGGTGACTACGACAATGATGGCTACTTAGATCTCTATGTCTCTACTTACGGTGATAATTTACTCTATCACAACCTTGGTAATGGCACCTTTGAAGAAGTCGGTAAACAATTAGGTGTCACGGAGCCAGATCATACTGTATCTGCCGCTTGGGGCGATTATGACAACGACGGCTTGTTGGACTTAATCGCCATTGGCTATCACAAGGTCGATGGCGTCGCAGTGCCGTTTGGCAAGCTGTATCACAATACTGGTAACGGTTTTGAAGAAGATACTCGCTTCCCCGAACTCACAAGTGCGGGCGATCATGGCGTCGAATGGATCGACTTCGATAACGATGGCGACTTAGACCTGTCGGTTACTGATGGCTATGGCGACGAAGGCGGTCACTTTGTTTTTCGCAATGAGTTAGCGGCCGAACAGCGTGAAAAGATGTTAGCGGTATTGGTACTAGATCATAACGGCCACTACACCCAGCAAGGCGCTGAAGTGCGCTTTTTTGATATGCAAGGCAACATCCTGGGAACTCGCATAGTATCGACAGGTGGTGGTTATAACGCCCAAAGTGCCAGACCAGTTTATTTTGCCTTACCTAAGCTGATGCCAGTGAAAGTACAAGTCAGCTTTATGGGGGCTAAATCACCACTAGAAGTGAATGTGCCAACCAAAGAGTTGCACGGCAAACCACTGGTAATTTATCGCCCAGAAAAATAATGAGACTTCCCTAACCCCGAAGTGAAACCAAGCTAAAAAGCCGCCGCTCCCTGCGGCTTTTTTATTTATAAGCCCCCCATTAGCGTGATAACCAACAGCCGATAATTATCTCAATGTCATCGGCATAGAAGTTACCTGCTCATTGGCATTCATCACCATCAGGCGAACTGTGCTTTGTTCGAGCAATTTTTGTATATTGTGTCTAAACACATCATTCAGGAGCGATTAGATGAACAAGCAATCGGTGCTCGGCGGCACGCTATTAGGGATATTTATCGCCGCGGGTCTCTATCTATTAGGCAATACTATCAGCCGAGGCTTATTGGACTACCGCGCCCTTGACCGCGTGGTCACGGTAAAAGGCTTAGCAGAGCAAGAAGTCAAAGCCAACGCCGCCATTTGGCCCATCACCTTTAATCAAGTCGATAACGACTTGAACAATCTCTACAGTGCTGTGCAGAGTAAAACTGACGCCGTGATTAAGTTTTTGCAGGCGCAGGGGTTTAGAGATAGCGAAATTAGCGTGTCACAGCCAGCAATTGAAGATCGCCAAGCACAAGGCTATGTGGCGCCGGAAGTGAAGTTTCGATATACCGCCAGTGTCACAGTATCTGTGTATACCAACCAAGTGGATAAGGTGCTGCAAAGCCGCAATAAGCTGTTAGAGCTGGTCAAAGATGGCATTGCCGTGGCGCAAAACTATCAAAATCGTACTGAGTTTATCTATACCGATCTCAACAGCGTTAAACCGCAAATGGTGCAACAAGCGACAGAAAATGCCCGCGAAGTGGCTGAAAAATTTGCCCATGACTCTAACTCATCCATCGGTAAGATTAAGAGTGCTAGCCAAGGCACGTTCTCGATTGCAGACCGTGATAGTACTACGCCGTACATCAAGAAGATCCGCGTAGTGTCCACTATCAGTTACTACCTGAAAGACTAGCCTAGTGTTCTGGCCAATGTGCGTTAAGCTGAGCTGGCCAGTACCCGCCCAACATCTTTACTTGGTGGCACACCGAAGGCACGCACATATTCACGGCTGAACTGCGAGGTACTGGCGTAACCGACTTCATAAGCGGCACTGCTAACATCCATCATCTTGCTACGCATCAAACTACGCGCTTGCTGTAACCGCACCGTCTTTTGGTACTGCAACGGACTCATTGAGGTGATTGACTTAAAATGGGTATGAAATGATGACACACTCATGCCAGTCAGTTTGGCGAGTTCTTCCATCTTCACCGGTTGGGCAAAGTTGTTCTTCAACCATGAAATCGCTTTAGCGACTTTTTCGGCATGAGAATCCGCAATCGCAATCTGCACAATCGCGGGCCCCATGGGGCTCAACAGCAAGCGGATCAGCACCTCTTCAATCATGAGTGGCACTAACAGTTCTGTGTGTTGCTGTTGCTCAATGAGCTGCAGCGCGCGTACCGTGGCTTTCACAATATTGGCATCCGCATTGCCTACATAAACCGCTTGTAGCTTGGGGGCTTTAGGCACACCGTTAGGAAACACCTTCAGGATTAGTGAGCCGAGTTTTTTAGCATCAAGCGGGATCATCAAGCAGAAATACGGTTTTTCAACCGATGCTTGGGTAATCGCCAAATTTAACGGCACCTCTGCGGAATAGACCACCAGCGTTGATTCGTTCTCTTCAAAATCAACACCACCCTGAGTGAGTGACACCGTTTTTGCACCTTGCGGCACAATGCAGATACTCGGCCGAGCCAACAGGTGAGTGTTCTCTGATGCGGGCTTCGACGCTCGCACCACGTGCACATAATCTTTTTGCAGTTGGAAAAAGCCGTCATAGGGTGTCAGTTTGGTTAATAGCGCCGCCATCTGCTGTAAGTCAGCGCTATCAGCACCATTATTTGCCGTATGCGGCAGCGTTTTACTATTCACTCAATTCACCTTTAACTTGACGCTTTCATCTCCGCCAGTGCTTCGGCCTTCGTTGGCTTAAAGCTGCGCGTCACTAAAAATACACCAACGATCACGAGCAAGGTTGCCAAGACTTTTGCTAAGGTCAGCTAGCTCTGGACACTTAAGATAGCAATCACTGTGGTAAAAATAGGTAACAGATTCAGGTAAGTACTCACAGTCGTTGCCCGCAAACGGTTTAACGAAATCAATAATAAGAAATAGACTAAAGTACCATCAAATATCAATACAAACAGCAGTTGGAAAATCGCCGTTGGCGTCTCATCGCAGCAGTAAATCCTATGGACGACTTACTCTGAAGCGCCAAAAGTGTTGGCGTCGGCTAACTTTATGGATAATCACCAAATAGCCAACAAAACAGCCTCTAGTGACCACCGTGATAATCCCCCCAACGTATTATTACCGCCCACTTGCTGGTTCGAATGCCCAGCCCAGCACTGGCTGGTACTCTTGGTTAAAAAACGCCAGCAACGGAGCGCTTGCTGGCGTTGGTATTACAGGTATTCGTTACCTTGGCTGATGGCATCAAGCAGTTGATGCAGTTTCAGCGCATCGGCAAAGCTTGGGGCTTCGCGGCTACCGGTTTGAATATCTTTAGCAACGAGGCGATAGATACCAGCCACATTGCGGGCAATGGTGCCTTCAGGCAGCTCGTCAAACAACTCAGCCGGTGGCACTAAGGTTTGCAACTCGGTATCACTACCACTCGCGCCCTTGATAGTCATCTGCGCAAATTGGCCATGACCGATATTGCCAGTGATTTGAATATCACCGTCAGTGCCGTTAATTTCCCACAGGAAATTGGTCGCGCGCGACATGCCACCACGGTAATGAGCAGAGAACGCGGCACCGCTTTGCAACTGGCCATGAACCAGAATTTGGTCAGCGGTCGAGGTCTTCTTATCTTCACCTGTATCGGTGATACGTACGGTGTCGCGGATTTTGAGTGTACGGCCGTTAACATCAGCAAACTCACCCAATACATCTTGCACTCCCGCCAAGGTATGACCAAACGGAATGGTCAGCATGGTTGCACCATTGGCTTTATCAAACAAATAAGCCAGCTCAGCAGAGCTTGCAGCGCCCCAGTTACCACCTGAGCCAATTAAGCTGCTGCTCAGCACTTTGCCCACGTAACCCTCAGCGATCAGCTGTTTCAGGTACGCAATTTCTGGCGCGGTACGCATTTGCGTACCCACGGTGGCAACAACACTTTTAGCCGCAGCTAATTCTGTCAGCTTTTGTGCTTCAGCTAAGCCATTACCCAGCGGCCATTCGCAGTGAACGTGCTTGCCAGCGGCTAAAGCTGCAGAGACTAATTCAAAGTGGTACGGCACTTTAACGGTCACTACTACCAAATCTACCTCAGCAGAGGTCACCAGTTCTTGTGGTGTGGCAAACGCGTGAGGCAGATGCAGCGCTTCAGCCGTGCGTTTACCGCTCTCAGGCGTAGAGTTAGCCACAGCCACAATTTCAAAATCATCACTTAACGATTGCAGTGCTGGAAGGTGCGCAGTTGCCGCCCAATGGCTGTCCGGATTTAGGCCAATGAAACCCACTCGAATTGGTTTTTTACTCATGGTTTCCTCTCATTATTTATCTCAATAGCCGCCCCGGCACCGAGTCTATATATGCTCGATGCCGCGAATCAGCATCTGATTAGCACAGACCAGCCACATGACGAATAGTCCTATTCAACTAAAATCGACCGAACATAGTTTATCGATTGTTCAGTGACTGCTGCAGAAAAGACGTTGTCAAAAAGTCGATCTAGCGAGTACACAGCTAAAATAAAACTATTTATATTTCACATAGATAAATACATAAAATGACAAAATCGCTCATATCTAGCTGACCAAAGCGAGTACTTATTATGGAAAGAATAGTGAAAATCGTGCCTGCCTAATGCTATGGCTTTCATGCCTAATTCTACGAACATGCAGGTAGAAAAAAGATATGCGCTGCGAAGGAACTACAGCGCTGAGGTTGGAATCAGCTCCCCTGAGGGTAATAGCTAACGACTATCGGTTAAACGTCAAACTAGACGTCGAGGTTATAAATTGCAGGCTGAGTCTAACATCGCATTGTGACCATTTAATGCATATGGCTGATAGTGTTCATTTTGTGCGAAAAGAAACTCCGGCGACTCTAAAATTTCGTCGGCATAGAGTGTTTGCAATTTGCTGTACAAGTGACGAATGAATCTTAGTGACTTACTGGGGATTGCTGCTTGTTTTGCAAATGACATATACAGAATGTTGCTTCGAATCGGGTAATCATGCAAAACCTCCACCAGCGTGCCATTGGCAATTTCCTGCTCTGCCAGTGATTGCGGTAATGCGGTAATACCAACGCCTGCAATCGCCAGTTCTTTAGCTAACGCGGTACTGTCCATGGTTAACGTTGCTTTAGTATTCACCGACGCCCAAGTTTCACCATCAAAGATTTGTACTTTGTGTTGTTCATGACTGCCGATATCGGCCGCAGTACAATCAATATACTTGTGTTGTCTCAGTTCGCTCGGGGTTTGCGGGGCACCATGCTGCTTTAGATACTGCGGGCTAGCCGTAATTAGCCGATCGAAATTAAGCAGTTTTATCGTTTCGAGTTGGTTATCAGCAAGTGGCGTAAAGTGAAAAATCACATCAACATTTTCCTCAATCACCTGGTTAGGATGTCGGCTCGACAGTGCAATATCGAGTTCAATATCTGGATGCAAGCGGATGAAAGATGAAAAAATCTCAGCAGAGAAAATCGTTTCCAGCTCGTAAGGAATAACAATTTTGAGCTTACCCACAGCACATAACTGCAGCGCCATCAATTGCTGCTCAGCAATCGACATAGCGTTAAAAGCAGTCGCGATATTATGGTAGAACGCTATTCCCTGTGAGGTTGGCTTCACGCTACGAGTGGTACGCGTCAGCAACTGCACACCTACTCGCGATTCTAAGTCACTTATCTTGCGACTGACCGTCGTTTTGGTTAAACCCAGTGACTTTGCAGCGCCAGTAAACGAGTTTTTTTCAACCACTCTGGCAAAGATTTTGAGTTGATTCAGATCCATCATCGCTCCTTAATATCCTCTGCTTTTTTGGCTATTGAGGTCAGCTTTCAGCGGTTATTAGCAGCTTAGTGGTACCTATTATCAACGCTGCGTTTGGTGCATCAGGCTATTGATTTTGGAGCTTACAACCTCAACCGAACTTGAGGTCAAGCGAAAAATTAACAAAAATGTAAACAGCGAGAAAAGAGGAAAATTACAGCAGGGAAAGTTGCTCAGGCGAATCCATTGATGCTAACGCAAGCGGCGCCAAACCCACGCTAACGCCAAGCAACCGCACCGCTTTTCCCTCACCGCGTGCCAGCGCTTGGGAGAGCAAACTTGATGCTAAGGCCTGATCAATATCGTGACTGCGGGTTTCAATAGTGGTTTGCTGGAAATCAGCAAACTTTACCTTTACAACCAATTTACTTATCTGTCGCTCCGCCTTGTGTTTAGCAAACCTATGGGTTAACTCACTTAACAGCGCCGGTAATTGTGCCAACGCCGACTCTGCACCATATAAATCATTGGCAAATGTTGTTTCAACCCCGACGGATTTACGTATTCTGCTGGGGTTAATGGCTCGCTCATCAATACCACGCACACGGTCGTATAGTACGGCACCAAACTTCCCCATCAACTCGACTAAGCGGGTTTTACTCACTTGCTGCAATTCGCCACAGTTGTGCCAGCCAAATTGTGCCAACCGTTCTGCGGTGACTTTACCTACGCCAGGGATGCGACTGAGCAGCAAGGTTTCGATAAATGTCGGCATCGACTGTGGCGTGATCACAAATAACCCGTTGGGTTTATTGACGTCAGAAGCCACCTTCGCAAGATACTTAATGGGAGCAACACCGGCAGATGCGGTTAATTGGGTTTCACGTGCAATATCGCGGCGAATGGCTTCTGCAATGCGGGTCGCAGAGCCTTGAAAAAGAGGGCAGTCAGTGACATCCAGATAGGCTTCATCCAATGACAAAGGCTCAATAAGCTCTGTATAACGATGAAAAATCTCGTGGATCTGCGCGGATACCGCTTTATAGACCGCCATTCTGCCTGGCACTAACTGTAAATCTGGGCACAGCTTTAAGGCGTAACCTGTCGCCATCGCTGAACGGACACCATATTGCCGCGCCAGATAATTGCAGGTGGCAATCACACCGCGACGTTCGCGTGAACCACCCACAGCAATAGGCTTATCACGCAACTCAGGAAAGTCGCGCATCTCCACTGCGGCATAGTAGCAATCCATATCGATGTGAATGATCTTTTTCATAGCCATGAAATTTGCGTAAATCACAAACGATCACAGATTACTGTATATAAAAACAGTATTCAAGTGCGTGGTAACCAACCACCGAACGGAGTGATTTTAGATAGGTAATGTAAAAATCCACCTGCATAGCAGGTGGCT
>NZ_JPEO01000026.1 GCF_000753795.1 Shewanella mangrovi | reverse complement strand
CGCCGCCAGTACCAGTATCGCCGCCAGTACCTGTGTCACCGCCGGTACTACCGTCATCAGTACCGTAGACAAAGCTCGCCAGTGGATAAGGAATGGTAGCTGTAGCGTTGCTGGTTTGGTTATCTAATGTATTAGGACCGCTAAAGCTCCAGTTTGTCAGATTAAAACTGTTGCCATCAGCTGTGGTGCCACTATTACGGTGAGCCCAACTGTCGGTATATTCCCAAGGTGTGCCGAGTCCATCCACACCTAACTCACCGAAACTATCGATAACGACGCCGTCACATTGAAGTAAAACGACATCATTCCCGTTAAAGGATGGCGTACGCAAGGTTGGCTCAAAGCCAAAAAATGCAGTAAATCCGGGAGTTTCGGTCGCTGCATATAAGAAGCTACCAGCGGTTGCCGAACCGCTAAAGGTGCTGTGATTACCGGCTGTGGTTGCACCATTTGAGGCAACATCGATTCCACAACGACTCAAATCACTAATGTCGTTAACGACATAAAGTTCTACTGCCTTAGGAATACCTCCGCTTAATGAGCCATCAACTACACCCGTGATGACCATATCTGCGGAGAAGGCGGAAGCAGAAACAAGCACAGCAGAAAGCTGTAGTGCCAGATTGATTTTCATTCTACCCTCAGTCTATTTTTGCCATATCCATGGCGTTCTGTTTGTGTCATGAGAAATATTGGGAAATATTTCCGAGGGTATTCTAAAGAATAATCAATACAAAATGGTTACATAATTTTCAAAACGGCACAAATTTCATACAAGATTAACAAGTGTAATAATGGCAATTGGCTCTATAAGGTTATTGTTTTCGATTTAAGTGTAATAAATGAAATGTTAATTAACTGATTTAAATGGATTTTAAGAATTTCGTTGTTGAGTAGTATTGTTTGTTGTTTTTATCTATTACAATGATTTTTAAATGTTAATTAGCAATTAATTATTTGCTGTTTTTATTTTGTTATTAATCAGGTTTTTTAGCATTTTTCTATTGAAATGAAAGCCGGAAATTAAGTTCTTGTGACGCAACAATGACAGGCCAGCGATGAATAAAACCAAAAAGCGACTGAATGGCTGATATATCTTGGCCTACCTATATCCCAAATGAATGCGTTAGCTTCCCATAGCGCAAAGTGCTAATGTCATATGCCTTCATCGTTCAACTGTGGACTTGAAAATGGATTTACAACTTAAAGGCAAAACCGTGATGGTTGCCGCGGCAAGTAAAGGTATGGGGTATGCTATCGCTTTGGCTTGCGCACAAGAAGGTGCACAAGTGTCGATGGCGAGTCGCGATCAAGACGCCATTACTGCAGCCGCAGAGTCGATTCGAAGCGCCACTGGCGCTGAGGTAAAGGCCTACCAGTTTGATGCCGCTGATGCGAACAGCATTGAGCGTTGGGTTGCGGCCACTACGGAAGACTTTGGTGCAGTTTCGGGGTTAGTGGTGAATGCTGGTGGCCCGCCGAGTGGCGATTTTGTCGATTTTACGGATGCCGATTGGCAAGCCGCATTTGAGCTGACGTTGATGAGTGCCGTGCGCTTAATTCGTGCGGTACTGCCATCTATGCAATCGCTGGGGCAAGGCTCAGTGATTACCGTGACCTCTTCATCAGTAAAAGAGCCGATTGATATTTTATTGTTGTCGAACGTGATGCGTTCCGGCGTAACAGCCTTGGTAAAAAGTTTGTCGCAAGCGTATGCCGCCGAAAATATCCGTTTCAATAACCTCTTGCCTGGCCTGATTGATACTGACCGCCTGAAAACGCTGAATCAAAAACGTGCCCAAGCCTTAGCAATTAGCCCAGACGAAGTGCGTCAGCAGCAAGAGTCACAACTGCCAATGGGGCGTTATGGTACGCCGCAGGAGTTTGCCAATGCGGCGGTATTCTTGCTGTCCAATGCCGCCAGCTATATTACAGGTACTACCTTGGCGATTGACGGCGGTAAGATGAAAACTGTTTGGTAAGTCTTGTTTTCCGAGGAGATGATGTGAAGCTAGCCATTTTGCAGACCGATGTGTTGCACCCGGAATTTCTTGCGCAATATCACGGCTATGGTGCCATGTTTCAGCAGATGTTTGCGGCGGCAGGAATTGCCGTTGATAGTGATATCTACAGCGTGATCGAGGGTGTCTATCCGGAATCCCCCGAGCAATATGATGCTATGTTGATCACCGGCTCTAAGGCCGATGCCTTTAGTGATGAACCGTGGATTTTGACACTGAAGGATTATCTACAACAGCGTTTTAAAGATGGGCAGAAGTTGCTCGGGATCTGTTTCGGCCACCAGTTGTTAGCCCATAGCTTAGGTGGCGAAGTCAAGCGCGCTGACCAAGGTTGGGGCGTTGGTATTATGCATTACCAGTGGTGCGATGCGCCTGACTGGGTTGCCAGTGATGCACATAGCTTTTCACTGATCTGCAGTCATCGCGATCAAGTAGTGAGCTTACCTCCGGCTGCCACTCGCTTAGCGCATAACGACTTTTGTCCAAATGCGGCGTTTTATATCGACAACCGCGTACTGGCGTTCCAGCCGCATCCGGAATTCACAGTGCCCTACGCCGAAGCGTTATTGCGCAAGCGCTGGCATGATATTGGTGAAGATAAAGCGGCCACGGCGCTGATAAGTTATCAAACCGAGCATCAGGGACTGAAAATTGCACAGTTAATGGCAAACTTTATTGCCGCCTGATAATGGTGATGCCAGTAATAAAAAGGTCAGCAATCGCTGACCTTTTTATTGAGCGCGATGAGCGATTACTCAGCGTTGGCGCGATAGTGGTCTTGCATCGTGTATGAACGGGCATAGAGTGCAAATACCAAGGCGGCTAACAAGGCAAATCCGGCGAAGAAAAACATCTGGAATGCCGTGACACTGATACCGGTTTCAACGATCTTACTGGTGACTGAGTCATGTTTTACACTGGCGTTTGCCAGTAGCACCCACAAGTTACCAACCGTTACCGACAGCGTCCAAAAGCTCATGATACTGCCCTTCATTGACGCTGGTGCCTGACTATAAGCGAACTCAAGGCCTGTGGCTGATACCAGTACTTCACCGAAGGTAAGCAAGGCATAAGGCAGAACTTGCCAAGTGATCGACATGACGCTGCCACCATCCATCATCAACTGAATGGTACCAATCACGATCCACGCTAGACCCGAAAAGGCAATACCAGCCCCCATGCGGCGCAGCGCAGTGACTTGCATGCCGGCTTTACGCAGCATTGGGTATAACACAAAGTTGTTAAACGGGATCAGCAGCATCACTAACATAGGGTTAAGTGCTTGCATCATGGCCGGTTCAAACCAGTCTGGCTTAGCCATATCATTGGCCTGCAAAATCCAAGTAGAGGCTTTTTGATCGAACAGCGACCAAAACGGCGTGACCAGCGCAAATAAGATCAGAATACGAAATACCGACTTAACCCCGTCCACCGCCTCGGCAGGATGGTGTGCAAGTGCACGCTGTAGTTGCATCGATGCGCCACTGCCGACAAATCCCATAATCAATACTAAGGCGAGACATAGCGCGGTGACTAAACCCAGTTCAGCGGTTTGAGATAGCGCAAAAATTGCCAACGCAATGCCAACAATACTCACCCATAACCCTTTGTTGGCTTGTCCTGCTACTGGCGTCAAAATCGCACTTCTAATCACAGGTAAAAAACCATGTGGGTCATGCGCTTTTGGCTTGATATGTACGTAGCGTTTGCGGCCATACCAGAAGAACATAGTCGCAATAAACATCAATACACCGGGAATGCCAAAGGCCACTGATGGTCCCCAGAACTTAAGAATCAACGGCATGGACAGTGATGCGAAGAAGGAGCCGAAGTTGATAGTGAAATAGAACATATCAAAGGCTTTTTGTGCCAATGACTTATTACTCTGATCAAACTGATCCCCCATAAATGACGATACCAGCGGCTTAATACCGCCAGAGCCAAGGGCAATCAAAAATAGGCCAGAATAGAAACCCGTCTTACTGGTTTCGAAGATAGCCAAGAAGGCATGGCCAATTACGTAGACGATACTGAGCCATAAAATGGTGTTGTATTTGCCAAAGAAACGGTCAGATATCCAACCGCCTAATAGCGGGAAGAAATAGACTCCAATGACAAAGGAGTGAAATACATCTTTGGCTTCACCTTGACGCAGCTCTTCGGGAACTGAAAGCAGCAAAGCGGTCATGAGAAACGGGGTCAGAATATTACGCATGCCATAGAAGCTGAAGCGCTCACAAGCTTCACTGGCGATAATAAACGGGATCTGGCGTGGCCAGCGTCCGGCGGAGGTCGTTGCCATGATTATCCTTGTAGTGTGGTTAGCTATTGTTATCGTTGGCCAAAAACATCAAGTCCTCGGCTGCTATATCGGGTTACTGTTCCATGCTACGGATTTGATTGCAAAACTGCATGCTAGATTTTGTTAGCTAACATGTCATTTTTTGACAGTAACCGCCATTTTGCGCGCTATTCTCGGTGAAAAGTGTGAACTCTTGCTTAAGATAAATACCAACGTTGGCTTTGATATCGTCAATACTCATGGTCGGCTTTACCACGATTGCAGTCTAAACAGAGGATTCGCAGGTTATTAATGTCTAATGCTAATTCTGGATACTTTGAACGCGGCTTTTTATGGTCAACTTCTAGCGCAATATTGTGCTCAGCTGGCGTACGGTTACAGATGGTACAGCGATGTTCCTGTGTTTGCAGAACTCGCATTCTTAGTTTGCGCCACGCCAATGATTGATAAAAATCGGTACTCGTTTTGGGTAACAACATTTGGAGTTGTTCGGCATCTTCAAAAGATTGGTGTTGCTTGAGAGTGGGAGAGAAATAACTGGCTGAAATGTCGACTTGATGTTGGTTTTGTTGCAACCATTTGCAAATGCCGCGTTTTGCGCTGATTTCTGATTTGTACTTACGTGTACGGTAACGGGCGCCGGTTCTCAGCGTCACTTCTATCTGCAGTTCCATTGCGATACTCAGTTTTATGGTGGAAATTTACTCAGTTTAATCACAGAACATTATCAAATAGAAGCGTAAAACCGCCAGCGTGGCAGATGTTGCGGCCAAAAGTTCGCGGCACACTAGGCGGCACGATGCCAGCCTAGTGAGTTCAGCGGTGTTATCTGCCGATACGGGCGCGTTTACCTTTGCTTTTTGGACGGAAGTTTTGCACCGCCTGCATAACTGCCTGATAGGCTTTGCCTGAGGTGGCCTTACTAAATTGCAGTCGCTGCTTGCCTTGTCTGATTTCCAGCGTATCGGCTAGCTGCCGACAGCTGAGTTGCGCATCAAACAGCATCATCGTTTGGCTGAGGACTTTGCCCTGGCCATTTTTACGTTGCGATAAAATGCCTTTCTCGCCGATAAAATCCCAACGCGCGGAATAGAATTGCGGCACACTCGACGCCAATAGCTTACAGGCTAATAACCAAATAACAGCGCATAAGACCAGACCAAGCCAACCGTACCAAGGTGGATTTGCGCCGACATAAAGCACAATCAGTAACAGCGAAGCTAACCAAAGTAAGGTGATAATACCATTCGTGACAAATACTTGCGGGTAATTGGCTTTGACCATCTCTTTCGCGGACAGGGACGGGCGGTAAATGAGTTTACCGAGTGACTTACACAGCACGCGGTGGTCGTGCGTATCGGGAATTTGTTGCATTGAAAAAACCACAAAGTTGAGAAGTGATAGTTATCCGTGGCTAAAAAGCGAAGATGTGCGCCATCTAGTCGGTTACATTATTGAGTGCTGGTAGATGAACGCCATCGCCAGCGCTAATAAAACATGTGGTGGTGCTGGCACTGCTATTCAAGTCCTAAGTAAACATGGTGTGTCACTGTTGTGCCTCGGTTCACGTTATTGTGGTGGGGACGCTGCGGCACGCCATTTCTCCACAATAATTTTTTACACAATAAAAGCCTCTTTAGTGTCACGTTATTCCGTTATACTGTTCTCACAACAAGACCCACTGTTCTCAAAACCGTTAATTGTATGAATAAAGTGATTTGCCTCGGGCTGGCATTTTTGAGTGTGTTTGTCTGTGCCACTTCGGTTGCCGCCAATAATAAGGACATTAAACCCACGGTCATCGTGATCTCTCTTGATGGTTTCCGTTGGGATTACATCGACAAGTATGATGCTAAAAATCTGCAAGCGATTGCGCAGCACGGAGTGCGAGCAGAGCAGATGCGTCCTGCATATCCAACTAAGACATTTCCAAACCATATCACCTTAGCGACCGGACTTTATCCGACGCATCACGGCATTGTTGATAACGATTTCTGTGATAAAGAGCGGCATCAATGTTATGCAATGGGTGATGGCCTCAAGGATTCTACCTGGTTAAAAGGCATTCCGTTATGGAACCTCGCCGAGATGAACGGCGTTAAAGCCGCGACCTATTTCTGGCCGGAATCAGATGCGCGCATTAATGGTATGACGCCGTCGTACTATTTCCATTTTTCACAGCAAGCCAATTATCAAGACCGTATCGACCAAATGGTGGATTGGCTGAAAATGCCTGCGGCTACCCGCCCGCATTTCATTATGGGGTATTTCTCTGCCGTCGATACCGCAGGACATCTTTTTGGGCCAGACGCGCCTGAAACCGCCCGTGCAGTGCAACGAGTTGATAAATTGATTGGCCGCTTGCGTGCGCGGTTGCAGCAAGAGCTGTCATTTCCGGTAAACCTGATTGTGCTGGCGGATCACGGGATGGCAAGAATCGACGCAGAGGAGGGCATTGATTATCGCAAACTGCCTATCGATACCAATAAGTTTCATGTGGTGTCGGTGGAAACGCGCTTGCTGATTTATGCCAAACCTAACACCAGCGCCGATGACATCGCTAAATTAAGACAGCAGCTTGAGCTGGCCGCGAATGGCCGCTATCGCGTGTTGGATAATGCCTATTTGGCCGCAAGACACTACACCAATAGTCCGCGTATTGCGGATGTGATTGCAGAGGTGGATGCGCCTGCATTTTTCACTAATCAACCGCTTGCTGAGCGTGACCATCATGGTGCTCATGGTTTTAGTTACATCAAAGATATGGGCGCATTGTTTGTCGCAGAAGGTCCAGCATTTAAGCAAGGTGTCACGCTTGCCCCGTTTGATAACGTCGATGTGTATCCAACGGTGGCACATATTTTAGGTCTACCAATACAACATAAGGTGGATGGTAATATTCAGGCTCTGTTGCCAGCATTGGTGAAGTAAGTGCATTAATAGGACAGCAGAAATTTTTTGTTTTGAGGGAATTATGAAACTAGCTCAATACTTTCTTCCGCTAGCGTTTGTGGCTGTATCGGTTCAGGCTGAAGCGCCTGTGAATCACGCCGCAATGGAATTGGTCGCAGAAAACACCCAGAGTGTGGTGTGGATGCAAAATGCCGGTGAATACCGCGCCCTGTGTTATCAAGCTTACAATATGGCGAAGGTATCGTTTGAACTCGCCAAAGCCAAGCAGCAGGGCAAACTCGCGGTGATGGTCGATCTTGACGAAACCATGCTGGATAACTCTCCTTATGCGGCGTGGCAGATTCTGCATCATCAAGGCTATACCAACGAAGGCTGGGATGCATGGGTTAACAGCGTTCAAACGCCTGCATTGGCCGGTGCGGTCGATTTGGCTAACTTTGTGACTGAGCATGGTGGCACGATGTTTTATGTGTCAAACCGATCAGAGCGCACCTTCGCCGCCACCAAAGAAAACCTGCAAAAGCTGGGTTTCCCTAACGTGTCTGAATTTACCCTGCGGTTAAAGAAAGAGACATCAAATAAGGCGCCACGTTTAGCATCGATTGAGCAAGATGGATACAAAGTGGTGCTATTTATGGGGGACAATCTTAACGACTTTCCTGAAATCAACACGTATCACCAGTTGAATGAACAACGCAACGTGGTAGTGGATACTCATAAAGATGATTTCGGCCATAAATTCATTTTGCTACCGAACCCATCATACGGTGATTGGGAGCCAGGTTTGGCGGAAGGCTATTATCAGTTGGATGATGCGCAGAAGCTGCGTGTGCGTCAGCAAAGCTTGCAGCCATGGCAACAAAAATAACCTAGTGCGTTAAATAAAAAGCCCCGACGAGTCGGGGTTTTTTATTGGCATCAGGCTAATTGTTACTGCAGCGGTGTCAGCTCGACCGTCAACCACACCAAGCGGTGATCTGAGGAAGCGCTGCGAGTTTTGATCAGTCGGTACAATGGGCTAGATTTCTCTGGCCAGAACACGCCGCCATCAACAATCTTCATACCCGCTTTAGACGGCAAGACGTAATCCGCGCGTTCTTTCCAAGAGGCCGTAAAGGATTTTGACTCGCTATTGTCCGGCACATAGGCGGCACCGCCTTTACTGGTTGGGACAAAGCTACCGTTTACTAGTGGATGATCCAGCAGTTGTCTAACCGCACCACTTTGCTCTGCCGTTTTATAGGGGGCTGAGTTCATGTCGCCGACAAAGACAAAACGTGCTTGGCCACCAAAGCCGCCCTTATGTCCTTGGTCATCGACAATATAGGCTGCCGCATCACCGCCGGTCAGGTAGTCAGCCCAAAGACGAATTTCGTCGTGGTTACGCTTACCGTTGCGGTCTTCTGGCCCATCAAATACCGGTGGAGTAGGGTGTGCAGCTAATACATGCAACCACTGACCATCAACATTCACCGGAATATCCCAATGTGATTTAGACGAGAGACGCAGTTGCTGCCATTGTTCATCGGTATACCAAGACTGCTGAGTTTGTGGATCAAACGGCCGCAGTGCACCCGGCATAGATGACCATTTCAGATGTTGAAAACTTCTAATGTGCTCACGGTCAATTGGATAGCGTGATAACACCACCATGCCGTAATGGCCGGGGTAGTAGCCAAAGCCCCACGCGTCACCACCGACACCAGAAGCTTTACCATCATGGTCAAGGTCAAACGGCGAGGGTACACCTGTGTTCACTGGTGCAATGTAAAAGTAGGGATAATCTATCGCCGCGGCGCCTTGCTGAGATTGATTGAGATAGCGCTTGATAAAGGCTTTGACGCCTTTGTCAGCGTCAGCAATGTAGTCAAATTCATTCAATAACACGATATCAGGACGGACCCGCTGCAGAATCTCAGCAATATTGCGGATCTGTGGATTGTCATCATTTTGTAACAAAGTTTGTAACTTGCTTGGGCTAGGAATTTTTTGTCCCTTTTCCAAATAGTTACTGCCTTCCATACTGACGTTAAATGTGGCGATTTTCAGCTGTTTGGCGTTAGCAGACATAGCATTCACACTGATAAAGGATAATAAAAACAGAAGGATATAATTTAATCGAATTAACCAAGAGGGTTGCATGAGAACCTCGGAAAGAGATTGGAAAAAATTTGGCCGTAATAAATATTTTCCGGTCAAAAATGAAACAATTGTGTGTATGATTATGCGGTGTTAAACAAAAGTGTAACGCTTTTATGGTATAACACGCCCTCGTTGGCTGGAGTGTACCCTTAGCCAACGTGGTTTAGTTACGAACGTAACGGTTTATGTAACAAACATCAATATAAAAACTCAGGGGATCTAATGATGATTCAGGGATTTACGAAAAGCCGTTTAGCCTTGGCACTGACACTTGCCATCGGCGCATCTTCAATGGCCTACGCAGCAGACACTACATCGTCTATGCGTGGTACCATTTCAGGACCTGACGGACAGCCAGCTCCTAACACCAAGATTACATTGATTCACCAGCCATCAGGCACAGTGACTGAAGTAACCACTAACGAAACCGGTGCGTTTAGTGCGTCTGGTCTGCGTGTGGGCGGTCCATACCAAATCATTATCGACTCAGATAAATATCAAGACACAGTTGAAAGCGATATCTTCTTGCAACTGGGTCAAACTTTCCGTTTGAATGAGCAACTGCAACCAGCTGGTGAAGTAGAACGCATCACTGTTACTGGTAGCCAAATTGCTTACTCAAGCAACGCGGGTAGTGCAAGCACCTTCGGTAGTGATGCCATTCAAAAGGCACCGTCACTGAACCGTGACTTGAAAGACATCCTGCGTCAAAACCCTCTGGCAACTGCGTTAGGTGGTGATAACAACGAATTTACCGTTGCTGGTGCTAACCCTCGCTTCAACAGCATCAACGTTGATGGTGTGGGTTTGAACGATGACTTCGGTCTGAACGGTAACGGTTACCCAACCCAACGTTCTCCAGTTTCGCTGGATGCGGTTGAACAGATCTCTATCGACGCTAACCCATACGATGCTAAATACGGTGGTTTCAGCGGCGCTCGTATTAACGCAGTAACCAAATCTGGTACCAACGAATTCCACGGTGGTGCGTTCTACGAGAAGACGTCTGATAGCTGGGCTGGCGAATATGACAGCTACAGCAGCAGTGCTGATAAAATGGTAAGCACTGAAGTGCAGGGCGTTAAGAGCGACACCTATGGTGTGCACTTGGGCGGTCCACTGATCAAAGACAAGCTGTTCTTCTTTGCTAACTATGAAAAATGGGAAAAACCAACTGCTGCCGAATATGGTCCAGCAGGTGCAGGCGCATCTCGTGATGCTGGTTATACTCAAGAACAGTTAGATCGCGTAAGAGCTGCTGCACGTGATCGCTATGGCATCGAAGATATCGGTGGCTGGCAAGGTAATCCGAAAGAAGAAGATGAAAAAATTCTGGTCAAGTTAGACTGGAACATCAACGATATCCACCGTGCGTCTTTCACTTACAACAGTGATGAAAGTAATTCTATCCGTGGACCAAGCGATTCTTCTTACAACCTGAACTTGACCAGTAACTGGTACAACTACCAGCAGAAGATGGATGCATATTCATTCCAATTGTATTCTGACTGGACTTCAGATTTCTCAACTGAACTGGCTGTTGCTTACAAAGATGTTAAGTCTGTCTCTGGTATCGCGACTCGCGCTTACGGTGAGGTTAACGTCGATAACGACAACTCTGTCAACGACGCTGGCTACGATGTTCAAGGTGACGGTTTGGTGTTTGGTCCAGATGAATATCGCCATGCGAACTTCCTCGAAACCAAAACTTGGGCGGTTAACCTGAATGCTGAATACCTGCTGGGCGACCATAAACTTGGTTTCGGTGCGGGTTACGAACGTCTGGACATCTTTAACGTGTACGTGAACCCATCATTGGGTAAATGGACCTTTGACAGCATCGAAGACTTCGAAGCAGGTATTGGTGAAATCCAATACTCTAACGCGCCATCAAATAACACTGATGACGGTGCTGCTGCATTTGTGATGGGTACCTACTCTGCCTATGTGCAGGATAGTTGGGCACTGACTGATGCTATCGATTTGACCTATGGTGTTCGTTATGAACGCACTTTTGCCAATGATACGCCTGAGCTAAACCCTCTCTTTGTTGAACGCTACGGTTTCTCGAACCAAGAAAACTTGGATGGCAAAGATATCTGGTTGCCACGTGTTGGTTTGACTTGGTACGCGACTGATGCCTTGACTGTACGTGCTGGCGCTGGCCGTTTCTCTGGTGGTAAGCCGAACGTATGGATTGCGAACTCATTCAGTAAGCAAGGCCAAAACTTTGATAGCGTTTCTGGTAGCTTTACTGACTTGACCTCACTGCAAGTACCACAGAGCATCTTGGATGAGATGTCATCTAAGAACCCAGATGGTGAAACTGACGCAATCGATCCAAACTTCGAAATTCCTTCAGAATGGCGTTACAGCATCGGTTATGACTATGTATTTGATATCCCAGTACTGGGCGATCAATGGACTTGGTCTTCACAATACATCTACACCCAGAAAGAAGATTCACTGGCATGGCGTGACCTGAACCGTCAACCAAGCGGCACAGTGACACCAGACGGTCGTATCGTATATGAGCCAGTTGATGCTTCATCACCTGATCACTACGATATTCTGTTGACTAACGCTGACCGTGATGGTCATTCGAGCATCATCACTACTAGCTTGAATAAGAGCTGGGAAAGCGGTGTTAACTTGACTATGTCTTATGCATATCAAGACATCACTGATGGTAACACTGGTACCAGTTCTCAAGCAGCGTCTAACTACAAGTATGATGTTGTTGCGAACCGTAACGTAGATTATATCGGTACCGGTAACTACGAAATCGAACACAGCTTCAAGATCAACTTGGGTTACACCCATCAGTTCTTCGCTGGCTATGACACTAGTGTTAACGTGATGTTTGAACGTCGTTCTGGCAAGCCGTTTGGTTGGATTCTAGGTACTTACCGCGGTGATTCTCTGGGCGACCAAGACTACCTGTCTCGTTACAACGCCTATACGCCATATATCCCAACGGGTCCAGATGATCCAAACGTTGCTTACTCAGGCGGTATGGATTACGAAAGCTTCATGGAAGACTACGTGCGTCCAGCTGGTTTGGAAAAATATGCTGGTGGCTATGTACCTAAGAACGCAAGCAAGAAGCCTTGGGTAACCACTCTGGACCTGTCGGTACAGCAAGAAATCCCTGGCTTTATGGAAGGTCACAAAGGTATGTTGTACTTCACAGTACAGAACCTGGCTAACCTGCTGAACAAAGACTGGGGACACGTATACGATGTGTCTGGTGGCTTCAACAAGGAATTTGCTAACGCTACTTGGAGAGATGGTACACTGACATACTCACCAAACAGCCGCGTAGATTTAGGCCCTGAAGCTTCTTCAGATCCATTCTATGAGTTGGATTCAGACCAATCAGTTTGGTACCTGAAAGTCGGTGTTAAATACACCTTCTAATTTCAGCTGACCTCGTTATACAAAACCCGGCCTTGCGCCGGGTTTTTCTTTAATCTACCGCGCAATTTTGAGCTCAATAATATCTGTGTGTATAATCGCCCGCCCAGATTCTCTTGCTGCTGATCGCACGATTGGCGTTTAACTACAGGTATTGAGTGTGAAACAGCCGCTTAACCATTACCGTCGCTTCAGTATCGCTCCTATGCTCGAGTGGACGGATCGTCACTATCGCTATTTCGCACGATTGATGTCGTCGCAAACATTGCTGTATACCGAAATGGTGACAACTGGCGCAATCCTGTTTGGGAAGGGGGACTATCTCAGTTACAACGAGGAAGAGCATCCACTTGCCCTACAATTAGGGGGAAGCGATCCACTGGCCTTGGCACAGTGTGCCAAAATTGCAGCTGAGCGGGGCTATGATGAAGTTAACCTCAATGTTGGGTGTCCGTCCGATCGCGTCCAAAATGGCCGTTTTGGTGCTTGTTTGATGGCGGAGCCGCAGTTAGTGGCGGATTGCGTAAAGGCGATGCAAGATGTGGTGGATATTCCAGTAACGGTAAAAACCCGCATTGGGATTGATGAGCAAGATTCTTATCCGTTTCTGACCGATTTCATCGATACCGTGAGTGCTACTGGCTGTGATACTTTCATTATCCATGCCCGCAAAGCCTGGCTGAATGGGTTAAGCCCGAAAGAAAATCGCGAGATCCCACCTTTGGATTACCCACGCGTCTACCAGCTTAAGCAGGATTACTCAGCGCTGAACATTAGTATTAATGGTGGCGTTAAAACCTTTGATGACATGGCAACGCACCTTGAGCATCTTGATGGTGTGATGGTTGGCCGCGAAGCCTATCAAAATCCATATATGTTGGCCGAAGTCGACCAAAGGTTATACGGAATGGAAAAGGCGGTGCTGAGCCGAGATGCCGTTGTGGACTTAATGCTGCCGTATATTGAGCGACACCTGCAGCAAGGTGGGCGATTGAATCATATTACTCGTCATATGACCGGACTTTATCAGGGCGTTGCAGGTGGCCGTCGCTGGCGCCGTTACCTCAGCGAAAATGCCCATAAGGCCGGAGCTGACTGCGAGGTAGTGCTGGCTGCTCGTGCCAGTATTCAGCAAGCTTAATTGTGACTTTGGTCAAAATAACTACAGCAGTGGCGAATTTCGCCACTGTTTTCCGCTCTTAACGCATTCCATGCGTTTCTCTCATTAATTCTTGCCTTTAAAATTTCTTATATTTTAAATTTCATTTTTAAATTTAATGACTTAATTGCAATTTTAAAAGTTGGCACATCAATTGAATTATCCCCTTCGAACGCTGAATAACTCAGCTCTGAATAAAAGGATGATTCAAAATGAAAAACGTAACTTCAACATTGATTGCAGGTGTATTGGTTTCAGGTGCTTTGTTTGCGAATGCGGCGTCAGCAGCAGATGCGACTGACGTGGCAAAACATCAGCTGGTGAGCGCAATTAGCAACAGCGTCAGCCAACAAGCGAATGAAATGTACTATGGTGCCAAAGCGGAAATCCTGGCGTCTATTCAGCAACAACTGAACCTGTCAGTCGCTACTCATCAGGCACCTAATGCCGCAACCTCTATGATGGCTGAATCGGCAGAACAAAACGACGCAGAGTCTGTACAAACCGCTTCTAAGTAATAGGAGTAGATGATGAATCTAGCTGATCGTTTGCAGAACCCGAAAAAGTGGCTGTGTGGTTTGAGCAATAAACTCGCTACAGATCTTGCATGGTCGCTGACCGGGGTTCGTCTCACTTGGATTGTGCTTGGGATCATTCAACCGTTAACCACATTATTGGTGTACTTTGGTTTGAGTGCGTTGTATCCCAAATTAAGAAATCGCTAGCACGAGGGAACGAGCATGCAAAAACACAGACGCTACCGTCGTAGTTCGCAGTTGTTGGTATGGGCTTTAGTGGCCGTGATGATTCTGCTGGCTTTTATTGTGAGCCAACCCGCCATGATGTCATGGGTAATGGCTTCGCCACTGATGTGGTTTGATGAGAACCTGTGGAGTATGAGCCTCGCCGCGATGACGGTGTTTCTTCTGATATTTTGGATTTCAGCGGCATTTAGCTTGCTGGCATTGGCGACCTTGGCTTGTTCAGCCATGGCATTGGTGATGTTACTGAGTGGCGCTAGTCTAATGTGGCCGCTGATTTTGATTTTACTCGCCGTGTGGGGATTTAGTCGCGCGGTGCAACAACCGTGACCATCTGCTTAGCGCCTTCTTGTTGAGGACATTAAGCCGATGGCCAGAGACTCGTCTATTTGTGGAGTAAAAATTGCTGAAAGCGTTGTCTTGCCTCATCGCTGCTAAGGCATTTGGTAAAGCAATCCAACTCTTGTTGCATGTGCTGTTTTAAATGATTTTTCCACGGTTTCATCAAGGCTTTGGTTTGCTGCACAGCTGCGCTAGGTTTACTGGCAATCAGTTTGGCTCGATTCAAGCTAAACTCAATTAACTCATCATCTTCTACAATGTCATTGATTAGTCGATAACCTCTTGCCTGCATAGCGCTAAATGGTTCACCCGTTAACAGTAATTCTGCCGCGCGTGTGTAGCCGACTAACTGAGGCAGCAACATACTGGCGCCCGCTTCTGGAACAAGCGCTAAATTAATAAATGGTAGTTGGAACTGTGCGCTGGCATCAGCATAAACGAGGTCACAATGAAGCAACATCGTCGTACCAATACCGATGGCTGGGCCACTGACGGCAGCGATAAGCGGCTTTTTGAGCCCAAGTAGGCAAAACAAAAACTCGATGGCAGGATGCTCAGCATCAAGATTAGGAACATTGAGGAAATCGGCAATATCGTTGCCAGCGGTGAAACAATGTTTATCGCCACATAACAGAAAGGCACCTATGTCATTGTTGCTGTCTCCCTCAATCAGGTAAGCTGTAAGCTCTCGATACATCTCCAGATTGATGGCATTCAGTTTATCTAAACGATTGAACTGTATGATGCGGACTCCGTCAGTATCGTTAACCTTGATCATGGACATAATACCTGCCTCAGTGGGTCAAAATATGAGTATGGCAGTGTAAGCGAATAAGTGTAGAATTTAAACGTTCGTTTTAATTTTGATGATTTAGCGGTAAACACCTCATATTATCGAGATGGAAAATTCTGAGGCTCGTTAGAGTGAAGGAGCGAAACATGCAAGTGAAATGGAGCTGGAAGCTAATGCTGAGCGGTGTTGGCGTTCTAATAGTTGTCTTATATCTGGTAGCTGTATGGTGGAGTGTAGAACCGGATGTGTTGACACCCCAGACCACGACCTCAGCAGATGGAAAGCCGTTAACTGGCTACGCGACAACGAGCGCCATAATTGATTCAATGGAAACCTTGTTGGATAAGCCTGGTGGTTGGCTGTCGAACGATATTACACCGCCATCGGTTTTTATGGACAATATGCCGTCGTTTGAATTTGGTGCGCTGGAACAGATCCGCGATATGGCGTTGATCATGCGTAAAGAGTTTAGCCGTTCACAATCCCAGTCTACAGCCGACAAAGATCTATTAGAGGCACACTCTAAACTCAATATTGATCATACCAGTTGGTTGGTGCCGAGCGCCGAAAGTCAGTATCGCGACGCGATTAAATTGCTGAAGCTTTACCGGGCGCGAATGGCAGACCCCAATAATAAAGATGCACAATTTTATGCGCGTGCTGACAATCTGAATGAGTGGCTGAAAGAAGTGCAGAAGCGCTTGGGCAGTCTGTCGCAACGATTGTCCGCTAGCGTCGGCCAAGAGCGTCTTAATACTGATTTGGCAGGCGATAGTGCTGCGCGTCAGTCTACGCCTGTGGCGGCGAGTCAGCAGATTAAAACCAGTTGGTGGCAGATTGATAACGTGTTTTTTGAAGCACGTGGCTCCACTTGGGCATTATTGAATTTTATGAAGGCCGTTGAGGTGGACTTCGCCGATGTGTTGCAAAAGAAAAATGCCGAAGTGAGCTTACGGCAGATTATTCGAGAACTGGAAGGGACGCAGCAAACGGTATGGAGTCCGATGATCCTTAATGGCTCAGGATTTGGCTTTATGGCCAACCACTCATTGGTCATGGCGAATTATATTTCTCGGGCCAATGCTGCAGTTATCGATCTTACTAATCTGTTATCACAAGGCTAATTTTAATGAAACATACCTGCCTAGCACTCGCACTGGTGAGTGCTTTTGCGGCCACTTCGGCCAACGCTTCGACATTATTGGGTTTTAAACTGGGTGGCGATCTGTTTTGGGGCAAGCCCACCGGCGCGCTCGCCGAGCTCAACTACGCTGAGCAGAATATTGATTATAAAGATGCTGCCCAATACAGCATCTGGTTTAACGTTGAGCATCCCATTCCCTTCCTACCGAATCTGAGAATACGTGAAAACCATCTGGAAACTGATGGCCGACTGGCGGATGCTGACTTTGCATTCCAAGGCGTGAATTACACCGGCTCAGTAAAAGGCACCGCAGACTTATCCAATACCGATTTTGTGTTGTATTACGAGCTGTTTGATAACGATATTCTGTCGGTCGATGTGGGCGGTGCCTATAAGAAGTTTTCTGGTGAATATCGCATGGCGCAGGATAACTTTGCTGGCAGTATCGAATTAGATGGTGGCGTGTATATGGGTTATGCAAGTGCTGAAGTTAGCCTGATCACGACCGGATTATTCGCCTACGGTGAGATGCTCGTAGGGATTGATTACAGCAATATTCGCGATTACCAAGTCGGCTTAGGCTGGCAGTTTGATGGGGTGGCGCTCGATACTAAAGTGAGATTGGGCTATCGCCAAGTTAACTTCGAAGACCCAAGCTTTTCGGGCGTGATGGCCGATATGCGCATCAGTGGCGTAACCGCGGGTGTTGAAATCGTGTTTTAAGCTTATAAGCACTCGCTTGACGCATAAAAAAACCGCCATTCGGCGGTTTTTTTACTTAGCGAACTCAGCTTATGGCTGCTGAGTCACAGCTTCTGTGGTCAGTCCGTTATTGATACCGACAACATCAGCTTCAGTCAGTGTGCCTGCCGCTTGTTTCAACGCTAGGATAGAGTTGATATAGCTATAACGCGCATCAGATAACTGGCGCTTGGCGTTATACAGGTTATAAGTACTGTTCAGTACATCCACGATAGTACGGGTACCAACTTCAAAACCGGCTTGAGTCGCTTTCAATGCACTTTCAGCTGAAATCACAGACTGTTCGTATGCTCTGATAGAGCTCATTGAGGCAGTTACATCATTGAAATTACTGCGCACACTTCTGATCACTTCGCGGTGAGTCTGCTCTAATGCTTGGCTTGCTTGGATATAAGCATATTTCGCTTGTTTCACTCGAGAGCTTACTGCAAAGCCTTCAAAGATCGGAATAGACAGGGTTAATCCCACAGCGCTGTCATCAAAATCAGGCTGCGATACACCGTCAGTTTGTTGGTCTAAACCTTTTGAGTATGACGCATTGAAGCTCAGTGAAGGTAAGTGACCAGTTTTCTGCAAGCTAATGGTTTCCTTAGCAATATCTTTCGCTAAGCGATCACTTAAAATTGCCAAGTTGTTATCTTCAGCCAGCTTTTGCCAGTCAGTGGTTTGCGTCGGAGCAGGGCTGGTAGCTGAGAAACGCTGCGTATCGAGCACTTTTAAATCTGTGTGGTCAATACCGGTAATTTCGCGCAGCGCTTCGTAACTGTTGGTCAGTACGTTCTGTGCTGAAATTACGGCAGCAGTAGCCAAGTCATACTGAGCTTGCGCTTCATGTACGTCAGTAATTGCGGTCAAACCTACAGCAAAACGTTGCTTAGTTTGTTCCAACTGACGTTCAATGGCATTTTTCTGCGCCTGTTGATACTCAAAGGTATCTTTGGCTGACAGCACGTTGAAATACGCGGTGGTCACACGAATAATCAGATTTTGCAGCGATGCTGCATAGACGGTATCTGCTTGAGAGGCCGCTTTCTCTGCCAAGTTAAGACCAACCCACGCCGCGTGGTCATAAACCACTTGATTCAACGACACTGTGCCAGTCAGACCTCGGCTATTTGAACCCGGATCATTCCATGCTTTGTTATAGCCTACCTGACCACTCACGGTTGGCAGCAAAGGCGCACGGTTTTCTTCGATCGCTTCAAACGTTTGATCGCGTTGCGCTTTAGCCTGCAATACCACTGGGTCATTGGTGAGAGCTTGCTGATATATTTGGAGCAAATCGTCGGCAAATGCAGTATTTGCCGTCGCTGCGAAAGTCAACGCAGCACACAAAGTGCGGATCTTGAATTTCATTAGCTGTCCTTATAGACAAACACCCTATTCGGGGTTGTTTAACTTCGTTAGACTGTTAAATGCCCTTTGAAAAAGGCGGTTCGCGCTTCCCGACGCTTCCCTATACAGCAAAACTTGTTGGCAGAAATTTTAAGAAATCAACCAATTTGTAGTCAACTTCCAAGTGTAACAGATTTTATGCATAAAAATCCTTAGCTTTTCACGATACAGTGTACTGTCAGGTGTAAAGGTTTAGGATGACAAGCAAGTAAAAGTAGAGGCAAAAATGGCAGAAAAGAAATTCTCAAAAGCGGATGTCGAAATAATTGGTAAAAGAACGCTTTATTCTGGCTTCTTTTCTATGGAAGAATACTGCTTTCGCCATCGCTTATTTGCGGGCGGCTGGAGCGAAGAGGTAAAGCGCGAAGTGTTTGAGCGCGGTCATGCAGTCGTCGTGTTGCCTTATGATGCGCGCACCGATCAAGTGGTGCTAATTGAGCAATTACGTTTTCCGGCCGTTGAAACCAGTGAACATCCTTGGCTTTACGAGCTGGTCGCCGGCATGTTTGAAGCCGATGAAGCCCCAGAAGAAGTGGCCCGGCGCGAGTTGATGGAAGAGAGTGGTTTAGAAGCGCGTTCGTTACACTTTGTAAATAGCTATCTTTCGAGTCCTGGCGGTTGCACTGAGCGTTACTATCTTTATTGCGCCAGTGTTGATGCTAGTCTGGCGACGGGGATTCACGGACTTGCTGAGGAACACGAAGACATTCGCGTGTTAGTGTTGCCAAGGCAACAAGCGTATGAGATGACGATTGATGGCAGAATTGATAATGCCTCTACTGTACTAGGTTTGCAGTGGCTGCAACTGAACTATCAAAATATGTTGGAACTCAATGACTAGAGCAGCGTTAAAAGATCGATATCAACCGAATGTGAACCAGTTTCTTGCGCTGTGCGGGCGCAATTACGCTCACATTCAGCGTTGGCTGCCCGAAGAATGCCAATTAGGTGATCAATGGCAAGTGTCGGGAACATTTGGCTGCTTGGATGTGGAAGTTCTTGAAAATACGCCTTATACCCAGTTAGTCAGCATTACCAGAAATGTCGATTCTCAAGGCGTTGTGCCTGTACCGAAAGTGACAGTAAGGATCTATCATGATGCCAAATTGGCTGAAGTGTTAAGCAGTCAACAGATCTTTCGCTTGCAGGCAGTGTATGATTATCCGAACCTGCGTATGCATCATCCCGATGAAAAATATCAGGTAAACGCCTTTCTGGAGGAGTTGTTGAAAATCGACTGTCATGCTCATTCTAATGTCAGTCATAGTTTTGGGTAATCAATGTGCTGAAAGAGGCTATCACCTACAGTATTCCTAAGGATCACAGTGTTCGCCTTGTGCAGATGACCGATCCTCATCTTTTTGCCGAGCCAGATGGAAACCTGCTGGGCGTTAATACTGCCAATAGTCTTGCTGCGGTAGTGAGCACCGTACAAGCGTTGAACTATCCTGCTGACTTGTTACTGGCCACGGGAGATATCAGCCAAGATTTTTCTGCCGAATCCTACCGCAATTTCGTTAAAGCAATCGCACCGCTTGACCTACCTTGCCATTACTTGCCTGGCAACCACGATGATCCTCGAATCATGAATTTGCATATGCAAGGCGAGCGTGTTTTCGGCCAGCAGCGCATTATTATCGGCAACTGGCAGTTAATTTTGTTGGATTCGACCGTGCGTGGAAAGCCAGGCGGACACTTGGATGAAAGCGAATTTGCCTTGATTCGCGAAGCCATCGCCGCAGAGCCAGATAAGCATGTGTTGTTGGTAATGCATCATAATCCGGTACAGGTTAAGTGTACTTGGTTAGATCAGCATTGGATGGACAACGGGGCAGAGTTTCTTGCCGAGATGGCAAGCTATCCGCAAGTCAAAGGCATGCTTTGGGGCCATGTGCATCAGCAACTCGATCACACCATTGATGGGCAACACGGTCCTATCAACTTGATGGCCACGCCGTCGACATGTATTCAATTTAAGCCGTTATCGACCTACTTTGCGTTAGACATGGTACAGCCTGGCTATCGTTTGCTGGAGTTACGCGCCGATGGTAGCATGCAGACTAGTGTGTATCGTGTGCCGGGCGAGCGTTTCTCACCGGACGTTAAAGCAAGCGGCTACTGATATCTTGCCAATTTGAGTAGCTTAATGAGGTTTTATGCTGCTCTACATTCATGGTTTTAACAGTTCTCCGCAATCGGATAAGGCCGAACTTACTAAGGCTTATCTCGCACAGCATTTCCCCGATACCAAGATTGATATTCCGCAACTGCCTTCTAACCCCGCAGCGGCAATCGCGTTACTAACCGAACGCGTGGAAATGGCCGTTGCTAATGGTGAGGCGTTGCGTTTTATCGGTTCCTCACTTGGCGGCTATATGGCGAGCTATCTGGCGGAAAAATATGGCGGTAAGGCGGTGTTGGTTAATCCAGCGGTTAAACCTTATGAGCTGTTTAACGACTATTTGGGCGAGCAGACTAATCCCTATACCGGAGAGGTTTATCAACTACTCCCTGAACATCAACAACAACTTTATGCTTTTGATACACAGGTAATATTCAACCCCGATCGATTTTTTGTATTATTGCAAACGGGTGATGAAGTGCTTGATTACCAACAGGCGCTGAATAAATATCATTGCTGTAAAATGCTGGTTGAGGTCGGTGGAAATCACAGTTTTGTGGGTTACGGCGACAAATTAGCAGAAGTCTGCCGTTTTTTATGCTTACCTTGACAATCAGATCGTCGCGGCCCAACATGGCCTGAAACAATAACAAGTATGCGCTATGACTAATCAATACACCTCAGATGCCATTGAAGTACTGAACGGACTCGATCCCGTTAAACGCCGTCCGGGGATGTATACCGATACCACACGCCCCAATCATCTCGGTCAGGAAGTTATCGATAACAGTGTCGATGAAGCGTTGGCCGGGCATGCTCGTAAAATTGATGTAATTCTTCATACCGATAATTCACTTGAAGTGATCGACGATGGCCGCGGTATGCCTGTGGATATTCACCCGGAAGAAGGTATTCCTGGGGTTGAATTGATCCTAACTAAACTCCATGCTGGTGGTAAGTTTTCCAATAAAAACTATCAGTTTTCTGGCGGCTTGCACGGCGTAGGTATTTCCGTTGTTAACGCCTTATCTAAGCGTGTTGAAGTGACGGTTCGCCGTGACGCACAAGTGTACGAAATCGCTTTTGAGCACGGTGACCGTGTAGAAGCCTTGAGTGTTACTGGCACCTGTGGTCGCCGTAATACTGGCACCCGAGTGCGCTTTTGGCCTGACGAAAAATATTTTGATTCTGCTAATTTCTCCGTCAGTAAGCTTACCTATCTGCTGCGCGCAAAAGCCGTTTTGTGTTCTGGCTTAACCATTACCTTTGTTAACAAGCAAACGAACGAACAACAAGAATGGTGTTACGAAGCTGGTCTTACTGATTATGTTAAAGAATCAGTCGCTGAAAACCCCTGTTTACCGGCAGAGCCGTTTGTCGGCAATATTGCTACCCAGTTAGAAGCGGCAGAATGGGCAATTACTTGGCTAAATGAAGGCGGAGAATGCCTGAATGAAAGCTACGTTAACCTGATCCCCACTCCGCTAGGTGGGACTCACGTGAACGGCTTTCGCCAAGGTCTATTGGAGTCAATGCGGGAGTTTTGCGAATTCCGCAATTTGATTCCGCGTGGTGTAAAACTCGGCCCAGATGATATCTGGGATAAAGCGTCGTTCGTGCTGTCAGTGAAAATGCAGGACCCGCAATTTGCCGGGCAAACCAAAGAGAAACTTTCCAGCCGCCAATGCGCCGCTTTTGTCGCAGGTATTGTGCGTGATGCTTTCAGTTTGTGGCTTAACAGTAACACTGACCAAGCCGAGTTATTGGCCGAAATGTGCATCAGCAATGCACAACGCCGCTTAAAGTCAGCGAAAAAAATTGCGCGTAAGAAGGTGACCTCAGGACCGGCGTTGCCGGGCAAACTGACCGATTGCACCAGTCAAGATAACAGCCGCACTGAGTTATTCCTCGTGGAAGGTGATTCAGCGGGCGGGAGTGCCAAACAGGCACGTGATAAAGAATTTCAGGCAATTATGCCGCTTCGCGGTAAAATCCTGAACACTTGGGAGGTTGATGCTTCTCAAGTGTTGGGGTCACAAGAAGTCCATGATATATCTGTGGCGATAGGCTGTGACCCTGACAGCAACGACATTTCTGAACTTAGGTATGGCAAAATCTGTGTGTTAGCCGATGCGGACTCCGATGGCTTGCATATTGCGACTTTGTTATGTGCGCTGTTCCTCAAGCATTTTAAAGTGCTGGTGGAACATGGGCATATTTATATCGCGATGCCACCATTGTTCAGAATTGACGTAGGTAAGGAGGTCTTTTATGCCCTCGATGAAGAGGAAAAACAAGGCATCCTGAGCCGTATTGCAGCAGATAAGAAAAAGGGCAAAGTCCAAGTCACCCGCTTTAAAGGGTTGGGCGAAATGAACCCATTGCAATTACGGGAAACGACCATGGATCCCAATACTCGACGGTTAGTCCAGCTGACCATTGATGACGCCGAAGAAACGGTGCTGTTGATGGACATGCTGTTGTCCAAGAAGCGAGCAGGGGATCGTAAATCATGGCTGGAAGCTAAGGGAGACTTAGCCCAGTTTTAAATGCGCCGGAACAATCACAAGGCTGGGGTATGAAGAATCTATGTAACAGAACTGGCTCTCGAGTCAGTGCAGGTTTGTTACTGCTTGGAACCTCATTAATATGCATGACCGCAGCTGCTGCGCAGTCGGTCATTATTACGGTCACCAAAGGCTTTGGCGTTTCGTTATACGCCACCGATTTAGGTGATGCCAAACAGATTGCCGTTGGAGATGACGGCACCTTGTTTGTAGGTTCCCACAAAAGTGGCACTATCACTGCGCTAGTGGATAGTAACAACGATGGCCGAGTCGACCGCCGTTATCTGGTGGCTAAAGATCTGGAATACCCAGAGGCATTAGCGTTCCATGACGGTAACTTATATGCGGCAGTAAATGAGCGTATCGTCGTGTTCAATAACATTGAGCAGCGTTTACGACGTCCCGCGCGGCCAGTAGAAATTTACGACCGCTTGCCAGGCAATACAAAGAAGAGTGTACGCGGCATGAAGTTTGGCCCTGATGGGCGGCTCTATGTCGCGATTGGTGCACCGTGTAATGTCTGCGAGCCGAGTTCGCCATATGGCAGCATCATCGCCATCGATCTGCAATTTGGTGATGCCAGACAGATTGCCACAGGCATTCGTCAGGTCGTTGGTATGGATTGGTCGCCTGTTGATAACAAACTATGGTTCGCCGACAGCAGTCGTGATTGGATGGGGGATAACATCCCACCCGATGAAATCGATCGCGTCGCCAACTTTGGCGAGCATTTTGGCTTTCCCTATATTCACGGCAACAACGTGAAAGAGCCTGCATACGATAAGCCGAAAAACTTAAAGGTTACGCCACCCGAATTTGAGTTGCCCGCGCATGTTGCGCCTAGGGATATCTTGTTTTATCGCGGCACTCAGTTCCCTGAGGAATATCACAACCAATTATTGGTGGCCGAAAATGGCTCCTGGAACCGCTCCAGCAAAGTGGGCTACCAGATAGTGATGTTGAAAATGGATGGCAATAAAGTGTTGGAACGCAACACTGTGCTGAGCTTTCTTGACGGTGAATTTCCCATGGCACGGCCTTATGGCTTAGCGATGGCGCCGGATGGCTCGGTGTATATTTCCGATGATTTAAAAGGCAATGTCTACCGACTGTATTACAAAGGTAGCAGCTCAGATGAAGAACAGGACTAAGCGGCAAAACGCTTCGACAGGAATAATAACTATATGAGTGATTCAATCGGACTGAGCATGGACGGAGTGGAACAGATGCCACTGCGGCGCTTCACCGAAGATGCGTATCTGAACTATTCCATGTACGTCATTATGGATCGCGCGTTGCCGCATATTGGTGACGGTCTGAAGCCCGTACAGCGTCGTATCATCTATGCTATGAGCGAACTGGGGCTGGCTGCTACGGCTAAGTATAAAAAGTCCGCCCGTACCGTCGGCGATGTGCTCGGTAAATACCATCCACATGGTGATAGCGCTTGTTATGAAGCGATGGTGTTGATGGCACAGCCTTTTACCTATCGCTACCCGTTGGTGGATGGTCAAGGTAACTGGGGGGCGCCAGACGATCCTAAATCGTTTGCTGCCATGCGTTATACCGAAGCGCGTTTGTCACGTTTCTCTGAAGTGTTGCTCAGTGAGTTAGGCCAGGGCACGGTTGAATGGGGCGATAACTTTGATGGCACCATGAAAGAGCCATTGATGTTACCTGCTCGTTTACCCCATATTTTGCTTAACGGCATTACCGGTATTGCTGTGGGCATGGCGACCGATATTCCACCGCACAATGCCCGTGAAGTTGCTGCTGCATGTATCGAACTATTGGACAATCCGAGTGCCGATCTTGAGCAGCTCATGAGCTTTGTGCCAGGGCCAGACTATCCGACCGCGGCAGAGATTATTACGCCAGCTGCCGATATCGCCAAAATCTATGAAAGCGGCAAAGGCTCAGTCAAAGCTAGGGCGGTTTACAGCGTAGAAGATGGTGAAATCGTCGTCACCGCGTTACCACATCAAGCCAGTTCATCGAAGATTCTGGAACAGATTGCCGCGCAGATGCAGGCGAAGAAGCTGCCAATGGTGACCGACTTACGTGATGAGTCGGATCATGAGAATCCGGTACGTCTAGTGATTGTTCCGCGTTCTAACCGAGTCGATTGCCAGCAACTGATGGCGCACCTGTTTGCTACCACCGAGCTGGAGAAAAATTACCGAATCAACCTTAACGTGCTGGGCTTAGATGGTCGGCCGCAGGTGAAGGGCTTGAAGCAGATGCTGACCGAATGGTTGGTTTACCGTACCCAAACAGTACGTCGTCGCTTGGAGTTCCGTTTAGGTAAGGTGTTGGCTCGACTACATATTCTCGAAGCTTTGATGGTTGCCTTCCTCAATATCGACGAAGTGATTGAGATCATCCGCTTCCATGATGAGCCGAAAGCGGAATTAATGCGCCGCTTCAATCTCAGCGATAAGCAAGCTGAAGCGATTCTGGAACTGAAGTTACGTCACTTGGCCAAGCTGGAAGAGATTAAAATTCAAGCTGAGCAAGATGAATTAGCCAAAGAGCGCGATGCGCTGGAATTGCTGCTCAGCTCTGATCGTCGTCTTAAGACGCTGATTAAGAAAGAACTCAAAGCAGACGCTGAAACTTATGGTGACGAGCGTCGTTCACCATTGGTGGAACGTGCAGAATCAAAAGCGTTATCCGAGCAAGATTTAGTGCCCACCGAAGCGGTGACCGTTATTCTGTCAGAGAAAGGTTGGGTGCGTTGCGCCAAAGGCCATGATATTGATGCCGCTGCTCTGTCTTATAAAGCGGGTGACCAGTTCCTCTGCGCCGCACCAGGACGAAGCAACCAGCAAACAGTGTTTATTGACAGTTCTGGTCGCGCCTTTGCCACTGACACGCATACGCTGCCGTCGGCGCGTAGCCAAGGTGAGCCTATCACCACTCGCTTTAATCTGGCTGCAGGCGAAACCATGGAGCATGTGCTGCTTGGAGATGACGCGAGTCAGTACCTGCTAGCGAGCGATGCAGGCTATGGATTTGTCTGCGAATACAAAGATATGGTGTCGCGTAACAAAGCTGGTAAGGTGTTGTTGAGCTTGCCAAAAAATGCCAAGGTGCTGACACCTAGGTTGCTGGATAAGACTGTGCCGAACGATATCTTGGCAATCAGCAACGAAGGACGCATGTTGATTTTTGATGTAGGTGCGTTACCGCAACTGAGCAAAGGTAAAGGCAATAAGATTATCGGTATTCCAAGCGAACGCGCATCGAATCGTGAAGAGTTACTCGGTCATCTGTGTTTGGTGCCAAAGGGCGCGAGTGTGACGCTGTGGGCTGGCAAACGTAAGCTGACGCTGAAATCGAGTGATTTGGAACATTACCGCGGAGAACGTGGACGCCGCGGGGCTAAGCTGCCACGTGGTTTACAGCGAGTGGATAGTGTTGATATCAGCTATGATGCCCCGAGTAGTGAAGCAGAATTTGACGCTGAGTAACTCGTGCAGCGATAGCCTAATAGCAAAAAGCCCCGTAAATACGGGGCTTTTTTCGATAGCAGCAAGATACCTCAAGCAACTTCGTAATAATTTGGTTCCAATTCAAGCTGCTGCTCAATAATCAGCGCTGCCATTTTGGTACATTTTCCACATTGATCGCCTACACCCAGCCGTTTCTTAACATCCTTTAAGCTGGTATCTCCCTGACTAACGGCCTGCTTAATTTGGGTGTCAGTAATCGCGTGACACAGGCAGACGTACATGGTGATATCTCCGCAGTAAAACCAATTCTCATTTGTTGGGTATGATTATAAATGAAAATTGTTCTCACTCACAATACGTATTTGTGCTTTTTTTGGACAGGATCACGTTGCCGCCATAACGCTATTGGGGCTGATACTCACAATTGATAACTAATTCAATAGCCTGCTTCCATATCTACGCGGTTGAGCAAGGCGTCACCTTGAATAAATCTTTGATAGTTTTCCGCAAAAATTGCGACCACTTGCTCAGGAAAACTGGGCGCGGCGATATGTGGGGTAATAATGGCATTGGGCAGTTGCCACAGTAGATGCTCGCTATTGAGTGGCTCTTGTTCAAACACATCGAGAATGGCGGTAACGTCGTTGCGCTGTTGCAGAAACTGCGTGAGCAGATTGATATCCACAATCGAGCCGCGCCCAACATTGATAAAAATTGCATTTTGTTTCAGCAACGCCAGCATGTTGCTATCGAATAATCGCGTGGTTTGCGGTGTATGCGGTAGAGCGTTGACGATAACGTCGGCGTGTTGGAGTTGCGCTGATAGTTGACTTATATCAGCGACATGCTCAAATGCTGCATTAGCACCACCACGGCGATTGATCCCAATGGCACGCATACCAAAATGACGCGCCGTGCTGGCAAGGTGAGTACCAATTGAACCTGTCCCCAACACCAATAGAGATTTTCCCTGCAGCGTTGTGTATCGCCCCTCCTGCCAAACCTTCGCTGCTTGTTGTTGGTGATACAGTTGCTGCTGCCGATAAATACTCAGCAAATAACCAAACACATATTCGCTCATTAACGGACCAAACACTTGCTTAATGTTGGTCAGTTGACAGGTCAGTGGCCGTCTCAGTTGCATTAACTTATCGACGCCCGCAAATGTGCTTTGTATCCATTGTAATTGCGGTGCGACACTTACCAATGGCGCAGCTAAGCCGGGTTCTGCCAGCCAGATATCGGCATGATTGATATGTTCGGGTTGATCATCAACCACGCTGAGGCTAGGTAAGTCATATTGCTGCAGCAGCGGCAGATATTTATCATTTTCTCTGGTGAGCAACAACAGCTTGTGCGACATGCAGACTCCCTTTATGCTGGCTGCCGATTATCAAATAGCAGTGAAATTTTATGGACTTAATCGTTTCTTTCCTAAGCCGCACTGGCGCAATGTTACATCCTTGGATGAATGAAATCGCCACGGCAATGGTGTCTTGTATCATTGTGGTGTTTGGCGCTGATTGCAACCGCTGGCTGCGTCAGCAACTGGGAGCCAGGTCATTTATCCTGCGCACGTTAATTTTTATTGTGGTGAATGCTTTTGGCTTTGGCTTGTTGATTGTGGCTGTGAGTCCTTGGCTCGCGGGCCAGCTACGACATATGCCCGCTATGTGGATGCTGCTGCTGGTTTGTGCGGTGTTTTTCCTGATTGGCTCGTGGGCGCAGCGTAATCGTCAAAGCTAAGTTTGGCCTTGTAACTTGCCGTTTTACCGATTAGTCAAACCAGTTCGCGGCGGGGATATCCGCTGAGGCTGGTTCTGCTAAAGCATGCATTGCACGATCCGGGAAGTTACAGAAAATGCCATCGACCCCTAGTTGCTGCAAGTAGTGCATATCATCAATATAATCAACAGTATAAGCGTAGGTTTTAATGCCAAGTTGCTGCGCACATTTGAGCATGTCGAGGCTAATGAAATTGATATCAAGATGCAAAGAGTAGGGTTGAATCGCGTTGATAGTGGTGTCGTAGTCTAACGGAATTCCACTGAATAAAACGCCGATACGCGCGTGTGGTAAGGCTTGCCGTAGTTGCAGCAGATAGCGATGATTAAATGACGATATCAGCAACTGCTCGGCGCTAAAGCCTAACTCGCTGAGATAGCGTGGATAAGCTGCGATTAATGGTGCCAGCGTGTTTACGCCTTTAAGCTCAATATTGACCATGGCTCGGCCAGCTACGAGCTGTAGTACTTGCCACAGTGTCGGGATCGCCTCACCTAAGACGGTAATCTGGCTCAACTCATTTTGGCTACGCTGATCAATCAGCCCTTGTCCACAGCTTTTGTATTCTAGACGGCGATCATGAAAAACATATAATTCCCCTTCAACACAGTGAACGTCCAGTTCAATCGCCTCTGCACCGAGAGATAGCGCATATTCCATGGCGCTCAGGGTATTCTCGGGACAATGACCACTGGCTCCTCGATGGGCAATTACCAGCATAGTAAGCTCCTCATTAACCACAACTGTAGCAGCTGTTCTATCGCGAGCAAGATACCGCAAACTCGTGCAGATCACTATAGTGTTTAACGAGGAAATATTAGTGCTTTATGCATGATGTCAAACAAGGAGTGGGTGACAGTGAGTGCCGTTATTGGATAGAGCAGGTGCTGACTGGATTGCTACTGGCGTGGAAGTCTTTCAGCTCGGTCATCATCAACACTGAAGCCGCCCCATTTTCATAGGCGCGGCTTCAGCGTTGAATACAGATGTTAAGCGTCTGCTTTTTTGGCAAAGGCTTGTCCCATGCGGGTAACGGCACCCGGCTCGACACCGTCGGCAAACTCGCTAAGGGCATCTTTAGCGAACAGCATTACCACAGTACTACCGAGTTTAAAGCGCCCCATCTCTTCACCTTTGGCAAGCGTTATCGCGTCTTCAGCCTCAGTGTCGTAATCCCAGACAAATACTTTCTTTCCGGTCGGTGGCGTGACTGTGCCAGCCCACACGGTTTCAATACTTGCCACAATGGTCGCGCCCACTAATACCATTGCCAACGGTCCGATTTCAGTTTCAAAAATCGCCACTACGCGCTCGTTACGCGCAAATAATCCCGGCACATGTTGCGCGGTCAGCGGATTTACTGAGAACAGTTCGCCCGGTACATACACCATTTTTGATAGCGTACCCGCAACTGGCATATGGATGCGGTGATAATCGCGTGGTGCGAGGTAAATAGTCGCGAAATCACCTTCGTCGAAGCGTGCGGCTAACTCAGGTAAATCACCGAGCAGGGCCAGTGACGAATAGTCGTGCCCCTTGGCTTGAATAATACGGCCTTGCTCAATCGGACCGCGTTGACTAACAGTGCCATCCACCGGGTGAACCAAATACTGTTCATTCTCGTGCAGTGGTCGCATGCCAGGCTTAAGCGCTCGAGTGAAAAAGGCATTAAAGGTGTTGTAGTCGTCGGCGTTACTGGCCGCGGCTTCTGACATATCGACGTTGTACTGCTTAATAAATTTACTGATGGTCCAGGTGGTCAGCCCGCCTAATTCTGCTGCTGCCAGCTTGCCCACCAGTCGAGACAACAGATGTTTAGGCAATAAGTACTGCAGTACAATTTTCAGCTTATCCAATTTAAAAATTTCCTTGTTATCTTTGTTATGGATATTAAATATCGTCGACGCCCGCGCGGAAATAACGTGCGTGGCGCTGCTCGCCCAAGCTGGCGATAATACGATGATAATTGTTAAATCTGTCCTCTGCGATTTTGCCTGCTTCTACTGCTTCGCGCAAACGGCAGCCGGGATCGTCTAAGTGTTTGCAATCGCGGAATTTACAGCCACCTAAGTAGTCACGAAATTCGATAAAACACCATCCTACCCGTTCTGCAGGCAGGTGCCACAGGGCAAATTCGCGTACGCCGGGAGAATCAATCAGCTTACCGCCATCAGGGAAATGCAACAGTTTTGAGGTGGTAGTGGTGTGCTGGCCGAGGCCGGAGTTATCTGATACTTCGCCAGTTTGTAGTTCGGCATCCGGCATTAAGGCGTTGATCAAGGACGACTTACCCACACCAGACTGACCAGCGAAAATACTGGTCTTATTGGCTAATGTCTGTCTGAGCTCATCCAAACCATCGGCGGATTTACTGCTGACACACAACACTTGGTAGCCAATATTACGATAGCGCTGCAGTGCGGCTTCTATCTCGTCGCGGTTACTTGCGTCTAATAGGTCTATTTTGTTAAGCACAATAATGGGCGGGATGTCGGTATCTTCTGCCGCCACTAAATAGCGATCGATGATCTGCGTAGTAAATTCTGGCAACACCGATGAGACAATCAGAATCTGATCGATATTGGCGGCGACTACTTTGACGCCATCGTATAAATCTGGACGTGTGAGTGAGGATTGTCGTGGATGCACCGCTTCTACCACACCACCGATGGCGGATTGGTTGTCATTGGCTAAGCGCAATACCACTTTATCGCCAGTCACGAGACTACCAATGGTGCGGCGGATATTACAGCGTACGATTTCGCCGTCGGCCGCCTCAACGTCAACATGCTGACCAAAGCGAGAAATCACAACGCCCTCTTGCTCTGGACCAAGATTTCCTTCTTGAATTTCGTCTTCTTGCTCGGTTGCTTGTTGACGACGGTCAAGTCGTTTTTGGTGGTTAGCCTTCATGCGGCGCAACTGGCCTCGGCTCAGGGGTTTCTTTTTGCTCACGTAAACCTGTAAGATCGTGCTGATTCGGGGTCAAAACCCCTATAATACACGCTATTGAACAAAAAAGCCTGAAACGGCGATTGCTGGAGTATTTACGAACATGGCGGCCAATGCTGAAAATCTGATTTGGGTGGATCTGGAAATGACCGGGTTAGAGCCGGCTACCGATCGCGTTATTGAAATTGCCACGATTGTGACCGATAAAGATTTGAATATTTTGGCGGAAGGGCCGGTGATCGCCATTCATCAGTTAGATGAAGTGCTGGCAGCAATGGATGACTGGAACCAACAGCATCATGGCGCCTCAGGCTTGATTGACCGCGTGCGTGCCAGCAGTTACTCCGAGCAAGACGCGATTCGCGAGACCATTGCTTTTCTTGAGCAATATGTACCAAAAGGTAAATCACCTATGTGTGGTAACAGCATTGGTCAGGATCGCCGTTTTCTGAATAAATATATGCCGGAGCTGGAAGATTACTTCCACTACCGCAATCTGGACGTCAGCACAATTAAAGAGTTAGTGAGTCGTTGGCAGCCAGAAATCATGCAAGAATTTAAAAAGCAAAATACTCACCAAGCGCTCGATGATATTCGCGAATCAGTTGCCGAATTGCAGTTCTATCGCGAGCGAGTATTTAAAATTTGAGCATTTAGCATCTAAATATGCTCGTGGGGGTTGCAGGGTTAATAAATTTCCATATAATGCGGCCTCACCTTCGCTGCTTCATGTAAGCGGAGCACGGAATGCGACATTAGCTCAGTTGGTAGAGCGATA
>NZ_JPEO01000025.1 GCF_000753795.1 Shewanella mangrovi | reverse complement strand
AGCCACCTGCTATGCAGGTGGATTTTTACATCTCAATTAAGACGCGGCAATTAGTTATTCGCGCGCGCTTTTAACCACATCAGTGCCACAACAAATAACACGCAACAGGTGGCCAATCCCGCCACTACTGAGCCACTAAAGCCCATAACCAAATAGCCGCCAATCGATAACAATGCGACAATCAAGGCATACGGCAACTGAGTGGTCACATGATCAATATGGTGACAGCTGGCACCAGTAGACGACAAAATCGTGGTATCTGAAATTGGCGAACAGTGATCGCCAAACACAGATCCGGACAACACCGCCGCCATCATAGGCAACATCATGCTTTGATGACTGCCCATCGCCATATCGGCGGCAATTGGCAGCATAATGCCAAAGGTGCCCCAACTGGTCCCCGTAGAAAACGCAGTTAATCCAGCAAGGATAAACAATACAGCTGGCAGCAGCGCGAATGGAATATTACCGCTAGCAAGGCTTGCCATATATTTTCCCGTCTCCAGCGTGCCAATCACGCCAGAGATGGTCCACGCAAACAGCAGGATATAGATAGCGGGCAGCATTGATTTAGCGCCAATCCATAAGGCGTTAGCAATAGCAGCCAATGACAACTTTTGCATTACCGCGAGTACCAGTGTCACAGCGAGACCGCACAACGCCCCATAAAACAGCGATGAAGCAACATCCGTCAGCTCAAAGGCGCCAATTAAACTGAACTCTTGTTGTTTCGCCGCTAACGCGTCAGCACCAGAGGCCAACATGAAATACAAGGTAGCCGCCACCAGCACACCTATCGGCACAAACAAGCCCAGCACGTTGCCAGTGTCGGCTTCTTTAAGTTCCACCGAAGCACCCGGCGGTGTGCCTTTGGTTTCATCAAATAACTCGCCACGACGCGCTGCTTGTTCATGCTGGCGCATAGGACCAACATCCAATTCAAAATAGGCCACAAAAAATAACAGCAGCAAGGCGAATAGCGCATAGAAGTTCATCGGGATCATCTCAACAAACGCCGCGAGATGGCCAATATCGTTCACGCCGTGAGTCGCGAGAATACCGCCAATTAAAGCGATGATATAAGCGCCCCAGCTAGAAACGGGGGAAATAACACATACTGGCGCCGCGGTGGAATCGAGCAGATAGGCTAATTTGGCACGCGAAATATAATACCGATCCGTCAATGGCCGTGAGATGCTGCCGACAACCAAGCTATTAAAGTAGTCATCGATAAACACCACGATACCGAGCACCATAGTGAGCATTTTTGCGTCACGACGTTTGCGAATATGTTGTTTGCCCCAATCAGCAAAAGCTCGAGCCGCGCCACTGGTGGTGATCAGCGCTGTAATCATGCCAAGTAGCACTAAAAAGCCGAGTACAAATAGATTCCAGCTGTTAAGTGAACCATCATCCCAGACTAAGGCGGTGACGCGCTGTGCAAGATAACTCCCAGCATCAACTATTGACCACTGCGTTAATAACAGCACACCAACGAGAATACCTACGCCAAGAGATACCAACACCTTACGAGTGAGAATAGCCAGCACAATAGCAATAATGGGGGGAAGTAAAGACAATGCCGAATCGGCATAACTAGTAATGATCATACGTCGTTATTCTTTTTGTTAAGTTCAAAAGCATTTGCAGAGCAACGGCGTAGATTGGCATAAGCCCAACACCTGAAATTAAGTAGCGCTCCACAGGATTGAGTCGGTACTCAATCATCTTTCTGTGACAGTGCTGCGCCTATTCGGCCACAGCCCCAGCAGTTGATTTGATACTTCACACTGCTTCGGCGCTGAATCCTTTTGTGGCACATAAAACGGAATCACCTACTTGCCACGACTCTTATCCAGCGCACCTCTACTGCCAGTTTCCAGGTCAAAGAAACTGACTCAAAATAAAAAGGCGGCCAAGGACAAACCTCAGCCGCCTTCTAATTATTGGCAAGGTTAAATCATTTCTATTAATTTCGGCAAGGCTTCAAACAGATCCGCCTCCAAGCCGTAATCTGCAATTTGAAAGATTGGCGCCTGCGGATCCTTGTTAATGGCCACAATAACCTTGGCATCTTTCATGCCTGCAAGATGTTGAATTGCCCCGGAAATACCAACCGCAATGTAGAGTGATGGCGCCACAATTTTGCCGGTTTGCCCGACTTGTAAATCATTGGCAACGTAACCAGCGTCAACCGCTGCTCGCGAAGCACCAACGGCACCACCTAGCTTATCGGCCAACTGCTCAATCAAGGCAAAGTTTTCGGCGCTACCTAATGCGCGCCCACCAGAAACCACCACATTGGCGCTTCCAAGCTCAGGCCGTTCAGATTGCAACTCAGTCTTGCTAACAAACTCGCTCACTGGTGTAAAAACCTGCTCAACAGCAACGATGTCTGCGCTGCCATCACTGCTAGCCGCATCAAAAGCCGTGCTGCGAATCGACACGACTTTTACATCATCAAGACTTTTCACGGTTGCCAGTGCATTGCCAGCATAGATAGGACGCACGAAGGTATCTGCGTCTTTTACGGCAACAATATCGGCTATCATCGCCACATCCAGCAAAGCAGCAACTCGCGGTAACAGATCTTTGCCAAAGGCACTCGCGACACTCACAATATGGCTATAACCCGCAGCGTTCGCCACCACTAACTCACTGAAGTTTTCGGCTAACTGATGTTGATAAACACTGTTGTCGGCCAATAGCACCTTAGCCACGCCACTCATTTTCGCAGCTGATTCGGCTACCGCTTGGCAACCAGCCCCGGCCACCAACACATGAATCTCTTGTCCAAGTTGCGCGGCAGCAGTAACCGCTTTGGCAACGTCAGCCTTCAGCTGCGCATTATCATGTTCTGCAATCACTAACACTGCCATATCAAATCACCTTTGCTTCATTTTTGAGTTTGTCGACCAACGCTTCTACCGAGTCCAGCATTACACCTGCACTGCGTTGTTTCGGAGGTACCACGCTGATAATCTGCTGATGACATTTGAGCGTTACTCCTAAGGCATTAGCATCCGTAGTATCCAAAGGTTTGCGCTTGGCTTTCATGATATTAGGCAGCGTGGCATATCTCGGTTCATTGAGGCGCAAATCGGCAGTGAGCACTGCGGGCAGCGGTAACTTCATCACTTGCACACCGCCATCCACCTCACGCGTCACCGCCAGAGTGGCGTCGTCTAACAGTTCAACTTCTGAGACAAATGTTGCCTGCGGCATTTTAGCGAGTGCCGCTAGCATCTGACCGGTTTGATTATTGTCGCCATCAATCGACTGCTTGCCGAGCAGGAGCAATTGCGCTTGCTCTTGTTGCTGAACAGCAAATAGCAGCTTAGCGATTGACAGGGGTTCGAGTGCTTCATCGTGTACCACATGAATGGCACGATCAGCGCCTAATGCCAAAGCCGTCCGTAATTGTTCTTGCGCAGCGGTTGGGCCCACGGTGACCACCACAACTTCTGTTGCCTTACCGGCCTCTTTCAAACGAATCGCTTCTTCTACCGCAATTTCACAAAAGGGGTTCAGCGCCATTTTGACATTGGCGGTGTCGACGTCGGTCTGCTCTGCATTCACTCTGACCTTCACATTGGCATCGACAACGCGCTTTACTGCCACCATTACTTTCATTGCTTATTCCTTCACTACTGTCGCGACGTCCACGACCGATTTCTCTCACAGGCAAACTCTAAGCCAAGCTTACGTTTACGTCAACATCAATTAAACACCTGTTTTAATCTCCCGAGTTAATCCTTGTTAGCTATGAGGGATTTACGCCACAAATTTAATATTGAATTAACTCAATTCAGCAAAATAACGTAATTAAATAGAAAAATAACATTATGAAGATAAATTTATTTGATTCTGTGACATCTTATTTCTATTATTTAGCCATTAAACTTTTCATACCGTATTAAAGGAAGAAAATTCAACATGAGCGAATTTCTCGAAATATTGACCCATGGTCGTCGTTTTAAGGCGGCGGTTAAAGACCTGAGCTTAGATGACCTGAAATCTCTTGCTGATAAACTTGAGAAAATTATCGTTGAACGTGCAGAAGAAGTGAAAGAAGAAGAAAAACTTCAAGCTGCGCGTATTGCGAAAATTGAAGAAATTCGTCAGCAAATGGAATCTGTTGGTTTGTCTGTTGAAGACTTAGGCGTAGTAGCTGCAAAGCCAACCAAGAAACGCGCACCACGTCCACCTAAATACCAAATTGAAGTCGATGGCGAAATGGTAACTTGGACTGGTCAAGGCCGTATGCCAACCGTATTTAAAAACGAAGTCGACAACGGTCGTTCAATGGAAGACTTCCTTATCGAGAAATAATCTCTCTATAAATATAGAAGCCCCGAGATTCGGGGCTTTTTTGTGCAATTTTTTTGAAACAACAGCTTTCAAATTTATTACATTTAGCGCATAGCTTTTACAAATTTGCTAAGGTACCTTGTACGCTGCTTAAAACTAATACTTGCAAGGGTCTGAGCATAGATGAAAATACTATTCCCCCCTATCGCGTTACTTGCGACCGTCAGCTTAGGCGCCTTTGCTGGCGACGGACAGCAAAGCGATAACACGCCGAGTCTCACAGCATTAACGCACGCAACTATCGTGCTTTCACCACAAAAACAATTAACTGATGCAACGCTTGTCATTGAAAACAATAAAATTAAATCAGTATTGTCTGACAACAATGTTCCAGCGGGTGCTTTCGAAATAAATCTCACTGGCTATACCATCTATCCAGGATTTATTGATCCGTATACCAACTACGGTATTGAATATAAAGCACCGGAAGAAAAACATGAGCCTCCAGTATATGAGATAAAACGTATCGGTGGCAATGCTGCTAACGGCGCTATTCACGCAGAGAAAGAATGGTTTAGCTATGTTTACCCGGATAAAAAAACGGCGCAAAAATGGTTAACAAATGGCTTCACCAGTGTGCAAAGTGCGTTTCAGGATGGCATATTTCGCGGTACAGGTGTCAGCCTTTCATTAGCGGATAAAAACGCTAACCAAGTGATTTATAAAGCACGAACACATCAATTTATCTCATTTGATAAAGGCAGTTCTCCGCAAGATTATCCAAATTCGCTAATGGGCAGTATTGCGCTGATCCGTCAAACCTTCAGTGATGCTCGTTGGTACAATGAGAATATGGCAAAAGCCAAAGAGTATCCTGAAATGAAGGCGCCTGAATTTAATATCGCCTTAGAAAAATTAGGTAATCTCAAATCGAGTGGCGTAATATTTGAAACCACTAATCTTAATAATGAATTACGGGCAGCTAAACTACTTAAGGCAGAAAAATTACCTATTCACTTATTAGGTAGTGGTCAGGAATACGCCCGCATTGATGAATTGCGACAATATAGTCCACAGCTGATTTTGCCGTTAAATTATCCCGCCGCACCCGATGTGACTGACGAAGAAAAAGCCAACAATACCAGTTTATCGATATTACGCCATTGGGAGCGAGCACCCGCCAATGCTGCCGTATTGGCCTCACATAAGATCCCATTTTCACTGACACAACACGGCATTGAGACGAATGCTTTCTGGCCACGTCTTAAACTCGCTATAACCGCTGGTTTAACCGAGCAACAAGCATTGGCGGCATTGACCACCGAAGCTGCAACCGCAGCGGGCATTGAAGATATTGCCGGAAAAATTGCGCCTGGCTATATGGCTGATTTAGTGGTAACCAAAGGTAATGTGTTTGCTGATGGCACCATTGTTAGTGTGTGGACCCAAGGTGAAGAACATAAGCTCGTAGCGAAAAGTGCCGACTGGGATGGTGAATATAGTCTCAATTTGGGTAATTTGGAGCTAACACTAAACCTAGAAGTACCTCAAACCAAAGGCAAAGCAAAAGGTACACTCTCTGCAGGTGATGATGAACTCACAGTGGCACATCTCACCGTAGACGATGATAAAGTCAGTTTTAGCGCCGAACTGTCAGCGGCCGGTATCGACGGTATTAGTCGTTTCAGTTTGTGGCATGATGCACAAGGCGTGCAAGGAAGACGTATTGCCGCCGATGGCAGTATTGAGCCAATTAATGGTAAAAAACTCGCTAGCGAGTCTACTGCTAAGAGCGAACCGAAGCCTGCTCAAGCTAGTTATGTATCGAAACTGGTACAGCCAATACAAGCCTTTGGCGCGCCCACACTGCCGCAAGCGGAACACCTTCTTCTCAAAAATGCCACAGTATGGACCTCGACAGACAAAGGTATTTTGGAAAATACCGATGTTCTAGTCGCAGACGGTAAAATCAAACAGATTGGCCAAAATATTGCCGCGCCTTCTGGTTACCAAGTGATTAATGCCAAAGGTATGCATCTGACCAGCGGCATTATTGATGAACATTCACATATTGCGATTAACGGTGGGGTGAACGAAGCCACTGACGCGGTCACTGCCGAAGTGCGTATTGGTGATGTCGTCGATCCCGATGCTGTCGCAATATATCGCTCTTTGGCGGGCGGTGTCACCACCGCCAATCTACTGCATGGCAGTGCCAACCCAATTGGTGGTCAAGCGCAAGTGATCCAATTGCGCTGGGGCGAAACCGCTGAGAATCTGAAATTTACCCAAGCTCGCCCTGGCATTAAATTCGCTTTGGGAGAAAACGTTAAACAAAGCAATTGGGGGGAACGTTTTAGTAAGCGTTTTCCGCAAACCCGCATGGGCGTAAAAGCACTGTTTACCGACGCGTTTAACGCCGCAAAAGAATATCAAGAACAACGCGAAGATTACGCCGAGCTGCGTTCTCGAGAAAAACGGCGGACGCTAGAACCGCGCCCTAACCTGCGCTTAGAGGCCGTCGATGAGGTGCTCAATAGCGAGCGGGATGTCCATATCCACTCTTATGTGCAGTCTGAGATTCTGATGTTCCTGCGCTTAGCTGAGCAGTTTGATTTTCGCGTTAAAACCTTCACCCATGTGTTAGAGGGCTATAAAGTCGCCCCTGAGTTAGCTGCACATGGGGCTGGAGCCTCTACCTTTGCTGACTGGTGGGCGTATAAGTTTGAGGTCTATGACGCTATTCCGCAAAACGCCTGTCTGATGGCCCGTAAAGGCGTCGTTACCTCCATAAACTCCGATGATTATGAGATGCAGCGCCGCTTGAACCAAGAAGCCGCTAAATCGGTCATGTATTGCGATATGAAGCCAGAGGAAGCGTGGAAGATGATCACTATCAATCCAGCCATCCAGCTTGGTGTCGATAAAGTGACAGGTTCGGTCGAAGCCGGTAAACAAGCCGACCTCGTCTTATGGGATCACAACCCACTCTCTGCCTATGCCAAAACTAAGGCTGTTTGGATCGGTGGTAAACGTTACTTTGACCGCGCCGTCAACGAGCAACGCACGCAAGATATTGCCGCAGAAAAGGCCGCGCTCATCCAAAAAGTGCTCAGCAGTGACGAGCAGCGTAAACAAGGTGAAAAATCGACTGCCAAGCCCGAACCCATCTGGCATTGCGATACTGAATTCCATGCATGGGACAGCCATAAGGAGGCACGATAATGCGCATATCTCAATTTACCGCAGCATTGCTGTTAAGTGCCGCCAGCCTCGGCGTCATGGCGCACGATATGATTCCAGGCCCGAAACAACAGCAGCCTATTTTACTCAAAAATGCCACACTACATACTGTCAGTAACGGAGTGCTAGCGAATACAGATCTGTTAATGCAAGCGGGTAAAATTGCTGCAGTTGGAAAAGGGCTAACGGCCGAAGGCGCTGAAGTTATCGATTTAACAGGCAAACATGTCTATCCGGGATTAGTGGCGCTCGATACCACACTTGGTTTAGTCGAAATATCTGCAGTGCGCGCAACCAATGATATTGAAGATGTGGGTACCGATAACCCGCAGTTACAGGCATCTACTGCGTTTAACCCTGATTCAGAGCTCATTCCAACGGTACGAGCCAACGGCATCGCCTATGCGCAAGTGGTTCCGCGCGGCGATGGATTGGCCGGGCAATCAGCCTTGGTCAATCTCGACAGCTGGACCATTGAAGATGCACAACATCAAGCCGCAGTGCAAATTCATCTTAACTGGCCGAGTATGCCGCGTTGGGGTTTAGATACTGATGAGAAAAAGGCAAAAGCTAAGGCAGCATACGAGCAAAAGCTTATCGATATCGATCAGCACTTTGAATCGGCCTACCGATATGCTTTAGCCGCTAAAGCCAAACAGATAAAAACCCCTGATGAGCGTTGGCAGGCGATGCTGCCGCTGTTTAACGGCACCGGTAAGTTGTTTGTGCATGCCGACAAACAACAAGCCATCGAAGACGCCGCAGCAATTTGTAAAAAGTATGGCTTTAGCTTGGTGATTGTCGGCGGTTATGACGCGTGGCGTTCAGCGGATATCCTTAACGAAATGCAAGCCAGTGTAGTCTATACCCATATGTTGGATTTGCCGCAGCGCGCTGACGAGCCGATCGGTCAGGCGTTCAAAATCCCTGCTATGCTCAAAGCCGCTGGCATTCCGTTTGCAATTGGCTTTAGTGATGACTGGGACAGCCGTAACTTGCCGCTTGCTGCCGCGCAAACCGTGGCATGGGGTCTCACTCAAGATGAAGCGCTACGTGCCATCACCTTAGATGCCGCAAAAATTGTCGGCGCCGATGGTATTGGTGCCCTTACCTTAGGCTACGATGCCAGTATTGTGATCAGCAGCGGTGACATTCTTGACCCGGCATTTGGCAAAATTGACACTTTATATGTCGATGGACGCAAAGTTGATTTGAACAATCGCCATCGTCAGCTTTATCATAAATACCTTACTCGATAGAGTACCAAGGCTTATTCGCTCCTCACCGTGGGTGAGGAGCATTTCATCGGTACTCAATAACTTAGAGGCCGGAAGCCATGAAATATCTTATCCCTGTTGTATCAGTGTTATTGCTCAGCGCTTGTAGCAGCGACTATGTATTCAAGTCCAACCTTGATGCTGATGCTATCAATGACTATTTCAAACCATCACAAGTCAAACTGTTTGATAAATCCATGCCAAGTGGCCCATATGTGGCGTTAGGCATGATAGAAGGCAGTGATTGCCAAATCGATCAAAATGCTGCACCGGCGAGCTTAGCTAATGCCCGAACTGATGCACGTCGTAAAGCTGCCGATATGAAGGCGAATGGTCTGATCATTAAAAAGTGTGCCGAAGTCCCAGAACCTGCTCAAGGCTGCTTTACCCGTACACTATGTGTCGGCCAAGCCATTAAACTCAAAACTGAATAAACTGATCGGTGACCTGATTGACCTCGGAACATTTCGAAAACCATATCGAAGCGGTCGCCTTTTGCCGCACGCCTTATAAACAGAAATTTGGTATTCCAAGACAACCCGGCTTAGTGGATTTTATTCGTGGCTATGTCGAATTAGTGCCACCGTACAACCATATTGATGCGGTGCGCGGTTTAGAGCAATACAGTCACGTGTGGCTGCTGTTTTCCTTCCATGAAAACCTCGCCCAAGGCTGGAAAACCACGGTACGACCACCACGTTTAGGCGGTAATGAAAAGCTCGGTGTGTTTGCCACTCGCTCCACGTTTCGCCCCAACGGCATAGGCCAATCGGTGGTAAAATTGCATGGCATTCGGCAGCACAAAGGCAAAGTGCAGTTAGAGATTTCTGGGATGGATCTGCTCGACGGTACGCCGATTGTCGACATCAAACCCTATATTCCGTTTTCCGATGCCATCACCGACGCCCACGCGGGTATCGCCCAAGCGCCGCCAGTAGAAGTGCCGGTGAGCTTCAATGCGTTGGCGCAGCAAAAGCTCACTAAGCTAGCGGCGCTGTACCCACATCTGGCGGAGCTTATCAGTGCCGTGCTGGCGCAAGATCCGCGCCCAGCCTACAAAAAGGCCAAGGACGATCCGAAGCGCTATCAAGTGGCGCTGTATGATTTAGATATCTTTTGGTATGCCCGCGAGAATGGCATTGAAGTGGTCGACGTTGTCGATGCGCCTAAGCTGAGAAAAACGACTGACACCGCAACTCAAACACCAGTAACACCAACACAAGAGCCAAGTGATGAATGAGTTCAGCCCAACGCCGGACGATTACATCGCGCAGCACAAAAAGCGCCTGAGTTGGATGCCGTGGTTGTGGTATCGCTTGAAGCCCAAACATCTGCTTTGGGCTGAGCCGTGGCAGCAGCAAATCCAAGCAGAGTTACAAGCGTTGGAAACAATCACTATCGGTAACAACTGCTTTATCGCGCCGGAAGCCAAATTGTTTGGCGAACCTAATCGCGGCATCAGTATTGGTGACCAATGCATGATTGCTGCGGATTGCTTTTTGCACGGGCCCATCACTATCGGCAATGAAGTCAGCATCAATCATGGCTGCTCGCTCGATGGCGGCGGCAAAGGCTTAATCATTGGCGACCAAACCCGTATCGCCAATAATGTCACCATCTACGCCTTTAACCACGGTATGGCGCCGGATATGCCGATATACCAACAAAGCAGCCAAGCTAAAGGCGTGACTATCGGCCGCGATGTGTGGATTGGTGCGCAGGTGGGCATTGTTGATGGCGTCAACATTGGCGATCACGCGGTGATTGGCATGGGTGCCGTGGTCACCAAAGATGTGCCAGCCTACGCAATTGTTGCCGGTAACCCAGCCAAAATAATTGGCGATCGCCGCGATAAACCTGCCACCAAAGCTGAGCGCTGAAATTTCAGCGCCAGTTTGCCTACCTATTTACGCAATAAAACGCGAAAAATAGTCTGACTTTCCCGCCTTCGCTGGGGTGACAACCACAAAGCAGGTGATAAAATGTCGCCCATCAAAATCATATGGGACTTTAGGTAAATGCGAATTAGCCAATACCTGCTATCAACACAGAAAGAAACCCCTGCCAACGCAGAAGTTATCAGTCATCAACTTATGCTGCGCGCTGGTATGATCCGTCGTAACGCTGCTGGTTTATACAGCTGGTTGCCGAGCGGCTTGCGTGTACTGCGTAAAGTCGAAGCCATCGTTCGCGAAGAGATGGAAAAAGCCGGTGCCGTTGAAATTCTGATGCCGATGGTACAACCGGGTGACTTGTGGGTTGAATCAGGCCGTTGGGATAAGTTTGGTCCTGAGCTGCTGCGTTTTGTTGATCGTAACAACCGCGACTTCGTTCTCGGCCCAACGCACGAAGAAGTAATCACTGACCTAGTACGTAAAGAGATCAGCTCATACAAGCAGTTACCACTGACCCTGTATCAAATCCAAACCAAATTCCGTGATGAAGTACGCCCACGTTTCGGCGTAATGCGTGCACGTGAATTCCTGATGAAAGATGGCTACTCGTTCCATCTGGATCAGCAAACCATGGATGATACCTATCAAGCCATGTTCCAAGCTTACTCCAACATTTTGGCGCGCTTAGGCTTGGAGTTCCGCCCAGTATTGGCCGATACCGGTTCAATCGGCGGTAGCATGTCTCACGAATTCCACGTACTGGCACAAAGCGGTGAAGACCTGCTGGCTTACTCAACTGGCAGCGATTACGCCGCTAACATCGAGAAAGCAGAAGCACCACTACCAACCACAGAACGTGCAGCAGCAACGCAAGAGTTGAGCTTAGTTGACACTCCAAACGCCAAAACCATCGAAGAGCTGGTAGAACAATTTGGCTTAGCGATTGAGAAAACCGTTAAGACCTTAATCGTTCGTGGTGACACCGAAGAAGCACCATTGGTGGCGCTGATGGTGCGGGGCGATCACGAACTGAATGAAACCAAAGCCGATAAAATCCCAGGTGTATTGTCACCACTGGAATTTGCCACTGAAGAAGAAATTCGTGCCGCCATCGGTGCCGGTCCTGGTTCATTAGGCCCTATCGGTTTGAACATGCAAGTGTATGTCGACCATGCAGTAGCCGTGATGAGCGACTTCGGTGCTGGTGCTAACCAAGACGGCAAACACCACTTCGGTATCAACTGGGAGCGCGATGTTGCCCTGCCACAAGCATTTGATATCCGTAACGTGATTGAAGGTGAAGCAACACCAGACGGCAAAGGCACTTATGCGTTTGCACGTGGTATTGAAGTGGGCCATATCTTCCAATTGGGCACACGCTACTCAGAAGCAATGAACGCCACGGTATTGGATGAAAACGGCAAAGCACAAACCCTGCTGATGGGTTGTTACGGTGTGGGGGTAAGCCGTATCGTGGCCGCTGCCATTGAACAAAACCACGATGATCGTGGCATCATCTGGCCAGATGCGATTGCACCGTTCAAAGTGGGCATTCTGCCAATGAACATGCACAAATCACATCGCGTGACCGATATTGCAGAGAAGCTGTATCAAGACTTGAACGATGCTGGCATCGAAGTGATGTTCGACGATCGTAAAGAGCGCCCAGGTGTGATGTTCGCCGATATGGAACTGGTGGGTATTCCACACACTATCGTGATTGGTGATCGCAACATCGACAGCGGTGTATTTGAATACAAAAACCGTCGTACCGGTGAGAAACAAGATGTGCCAATGGACCAAATCGTAGAGTTTATCAAAAACGCTGTATGCTAATTCGCTGACGAATTAAGCTATCTTGCTAAAACGCTCCGCTTGCCGGAGCGTTTCTATTTGCGCAACGTCACAAATTCAGCATAAAAAAATGCAGCCAATTGGCTGCATTTTTCATTCGATAACGCGCTGTTAGGCTTGAGTATCGACGCTGGCGCCACCGCCTTGCGATACCATGACCATTGCAGGACGCAGTAAACGATCGTTCAACAGATAACCTTTTTGCATCACTAACATCACAGTGTTAGCAGGATAATCTGCACTTGGTTGCATACCGATCGCTTGGTGTTGCTCTGGGTTAAAGGCTTCACCTACTGGGTCGACCGCTTTAACGCCAAACTTCTCTACTGCACTGATAAAGGTTTTGAGCGTCAGCTCCACACCTTCCAGAACTGGCTTAATCGCTTCATCGGCGTTCTCAGCGCCAACCAGCGCCCGCTCCATGTTGTCGATAACTGGCAGCAGCTCGTTTACAAACTTTTCCAAGGCAAACTTATGTGCCTTTTCAACATCCAATGCTGCACGACGACGTACGTTTTCTGATTCCGCAGCCGCACGCAAAACAGAATCTTTCTGCTCTACAACCTTAGCCTCGGCTTCAGCCAATGCCTGTTCCAGCTCTTCAACGCGGAAGTTGGCTTGGGTCAGCTCGTCAATCACGTCAGCGACGTTTTCAGCGGTAGTTTCTGTGGCATCAGTTTCATTTTCCTGAACAGTTTCTACCACTTCTTCAACCTGCTCCTGCCCTGCTTTTGATGACTCGTTGCTCATTGTTACTCCAGCTAAAAATGCTTTGTTTCTGCATACTCTGCGCATATTATGGGGATCAATTTCGCTGTTTCAACCCTGAGCTGGTTAATTTTATGACCTCAGAATTCCGTACCATAGGTCTGATTGGTAAACCCCACCATAAAGGCACCAACCAAACCCTTAACCGTTTGCTGCATTGGCTGCGGGAGAAAGGTTACGAAGTCTTAGTGGAAGAGCGCGTCGCTTCTGAGTTGGGTTCCAATGTTGAAGCGGTTGATCTGCTTGAAATTGGCGAACGCTGCCAATTGGCGATTGTAGTTGGTGGTGATGGTAATATGCTGGGGGCAGCTAGGGTATTAGCACGCTTTGGCATTGCGGTAATTGGCGTTAACCGAGGTAATTTAGGCTTCCTTACCGATCTGGCACCCGATGCATTTGAAGAGCCTTTGGCTGATGTGCTTGCCGGTAACTATGAAACTGAGCACCGTTTTTTAGTGGAGGCCAGTGTCTATCGTCACGGCGAACTCAAAGCCTGCAATACCGCCGTTAACGAAGCGGTACTCCACCCGGGTAAAATTGCCCATATGATTGAATTTGAAGTCTATATTGACGACAGATTTATGTATAGCCAACGCGCCGACGGCATGATTGTCTCAACGCCTACGGGTTCAACCGCATATTCTTTATCCGCTGGCGGTTCAATTTTGACCCCCAATCTGGAAGCCTTAATTTTAGTACCTATGTTCCCGCATACCCTGTCATGCAGCCCAATTGTGGTCGACGCTAACAGCATTATTAAACTCGTGGTCTCACCGCATAATGGCGAGCCGTTAGAAGTGGGCTGTGATGGCCATGTCACTTTAGCTGCGCTGCCCGGCGATGAAATTATCATTCGCCGCAGTAACGAAGATCTGAAACTCATCCATCCCAAAGGCCACAACTATTTCCATGTGCTGCGTAATAAGCTGGGCTGGGGAAGTAAACTGTTCTGAACGACGTTAAATGCGTCAATAAACGGCGGTATTAAACATTTTGCTGATACTGAATAATCGTCCTTATTTTGTCGATAATTCCGCCGTTTTATTCCTTCGTACCTTCGTAATAATTAGCCAATAAATTATCTCATTCGCCACTGCTGAAATACACGCCACATATAATCCCGATTTATCCATTGCTGCCAGTGAAATATCAGGGTCAAGTTTCGACACTTTCTTACATTTTGTAACTTTATAAAAACGTTGTTTACAATATTGAGCGTCTTTTTTAGGCTTGTTGAGGCGTTTTTTTATGCGCTCAAATGCTTGTTTTTCTTCAATTATATTACTTATTAAGTTTTTACAAATTTAACAATTCAAAATTGAGGGTGATCTACATCACATTAGACTTTATTAATAGATGGCAAACTTTACATCACGAATGAAAAAACGAGATCAGTTTATTACCAAAACTCGCTGAATAATGCGGCTAAATAGATTTACAGCATGATTAATTAACTTTTGATTCTACAACAGAATTATAAGCCAATATTTTTTGCGACTAATGTCACATTCACCATTCTTCAGTTTTCGCTTAAGTTCTCATTGGTAGAAACTGCCTCATTTCCCCCCTAGCAAGATGATCCAGATCATGTTGATGTGGCTTAAATTGATAAAGATTATGCTGAATTAAAAAATGACCGGCAGTTGTACGTGGGGAAGCCGGGCAGATAACACAACAAAAGCAACATGAAGAAAAGAGGCAAAAATGACCTTTCTGCAACTACTCGCTAGTCTAAGTCCGGTGATCAGCGTCATGCTGTTCCTGGTGTTATTGCGCTTACCAGCATCTAAAGCAATGCCTATTTCGGCAGTCATTACGGCATTAGCTGCGGTATTTATCTGGCACATGGACACTAACATGCTCGCCGCATCTGTCGTTGAAGGTTTACTGTCAGCAATTACACCGCTGACGATTATCTTCGGCGCAGTATTCCTGCTAAATACACTGAAATACTCTGGCGCAATGGACACCATTCGTGCTGGTTTCACTAACATCAGTGCTGATGCTCGCGTGCAAGTGATCATCATCTGCTGGCTGTTCGGTGCCTTCATTGAAGGTTCTGCTGGCTTCGGTACACCCGCTGCGATTGGTGCGCCTTTGCTGGTGCTGCTGGGGATTCCTCCAGTCGCTGCAGCCGTTGTTGCATTGATTGGTGACTCCGTATGCGTATCATTTGGTGCAATTGGCTTACCTGTCACCTTCGGTATGGAACAGGGCCTCATCCAAAACGGTACCAGTATGGCAAGCGGTTATTTTGCAGATCATGGTGGTAACTTTGCCGGCTATGCTCAGTTCATCGCTAACCATATGATCTCTATGGACTTGATCACAGGTACCTTAATTCCATTGGTGATGGTATCTGTATTAACTGGCTTCTTTGGCCGCAATAAGTCCTTCAAAGAAGGTCTGGCGATTTGGAAGTTCGCGCTGTTCGCTGGTTTAGCGTTCACAGTGCCAGCATGGACCATCAACTACTTTGCTGGTCCTGAATTCCCATCGGTTATTGGTGCATTGATCGGTATGGCGATTGTGATTCCAGTTGCGAAAAAGGGCTTTATGTTGCCTAAAGAGCCATGGAATGACTTTGCTGAAAACGATGACAACGAAGATGCGGGTGTACATACCGACGTTCGTTTCTCGCAATTGGCAGCGTGGACACCTTATTTGATCATGGCCGCGCTGTTGGTGTTATCTCGCGTAGTTACACCGTTTAAAGCCTGGTTAACCAGCTTTAATGTCAGTGTAACAGGCATTATGGGTACCAGCTTGAAAGCTAGCTTCGCAACTTTCTACGCACCTGGTATCTTCTTTGTGGTCGTTTGTATCCTTGGTTTCTTCCTGTTCAGAATGAACGGTCAAGCCATTAAAACGTCGGTTGGCGTGTCATGTAAGTCAATGATCCCAACTATTATTTCATTGGGCGCATCTGTGCCAATGGTAAAAATCTTCCTTAACTCAGGGGCTAACAATGCGGATCTGTCTTCTATGCCAGTCGCATTAGCACAAATGTTGGGTTCATCTCTGGGCTCAGTATGGGAATGGGTATCACCTATCGTCGGTATCTTTGGTGCCTTCCTGTCTGGTAGTGCCACCTTCTCGAACATGATGTTCTCTGGGTTACAGTACAGCGTTGCCGAAAATATCGGTGGCAATCACACTATTTTCCTTGCACTTCAGGGCATGGGCGCTAACGCAGGTAATATGTTGTGCGTGATGAACGTTGTGGCAGCAGCGACCGTTGTAGGTATGGCGGGTCGTGAGTCAGAAATCATCCGTAAGACTATGCCGGTAGCAATCTGCTATGCACTGCTGGCTGGTACCATTGCCTTCATCTGGGGCGGGTACTAACAGCTGACTGAATAATAATGCTCGAGCGGAAACCAATGTAGTTTCCGCCAATTCAGTGAGTTCAATGTATAAAGAGATGCATTATGTCTATAAATTATCAAGCCGTAGTACAGGACTTGCGTCATTCTCTGGGGGAAAGCGCAGTTAGTGATGATCCGGTCCGCCGGTTCGCCTGGTCTACTGACGCCAGTTACTTTCGCATAGTGCCTGAAGTTGTCGTGCATGCTGAAAATCTGGAGCAAGTAAAACAAACACTGGCTGTTGCAAGAAAACACAAAGCACCCGTCACCTTCCGCGCAGCAGGCACTAGCTTGTCTGGTCAAGCGATTGGTGAAGGCATTTTGCTAATGCTGGGCTTTGACGGTTTCCGCACTCTGGATATCAATAACGACGCCTCAGCGATTACCCTGGGTGCCGCTATCATCGGTAGCGATGCCAACGCCGCACTCAAGCAATTCAATAAAAAAATCGGTCCAGACCCAGCCACTTTAGCTTCGGCGATGGTGGGGGGGATCTACTCTAATAACGCCTCTGGTATGTGCTGTGGTACTGCACAAAACAGCTACCAAACCGTTAAATCCGTCAAACTGGTATTGGCCGATGGCACTGAGTTAGACACGGGTAATGAAGCGTCAAAAGCTGTTTTCCGTGAAACCCATGCTCATCTGCTTGAGCAGGTTAAGCAACTGGGTGAGATGGCACGCGGCAACGAAGCATTAGCCGCACGCATTCGTAAAAAATACGCCATCAAGAACACCACAGGTTACAGCCTAAATGCGCTGGTCGATTTTGAAGATCCATTCGACATCATCGAGCACATCATGGTGGGTGCTGAAGGTACGCTGGCATTCGTTAACGAAGTTACCTACCACACCGTAATCGAAGCCAAATATAAAGCCTCTGCGATGGCTGTATTCTTCAATATGGAAGATGCCGCCCGCGCTATTCCGCCAATTATTGGTGATAGTGTTGCCGCAGCAGAGCTACTGGACTGGGCCTCAATCAAAGCGGTTACCGGTAAGCCTGGTATGCCTGATTGGCTCAACACCTTGCCAGAAGGCGCTGCGATTCTGTTGATTGAATCTCGGTCTGATGATGAAGCCACACTGGAAGGCTATACCAAAGATGTCATCGAAAAACTGGCATTTTTGGAAACAGAACGCCCGATTACCTTCAGTAAAGATCCTGCGGTTTACGGCAAATACTGGGCGATGCGTTCAGGTCTGTTCCCGATTATTGGTGGTGCACGTCCGAAAGGCACCTCAGTCATCATCGAAGATGTGGCCTTCGAAGTTGAACACTTGGCTAGTGCGGCCCACGATTTAACTGAGCTGTTCCATAAGCACGGTTACCACGAAGGGGTGATTTACGGCCACGCATTGGCAGGTAACTTCCACTTCATTATTACCCCAACCTTTGCGACACAAGACGATATCACCCGTTTCCATAACTTTATGGATGATGTGGCCGATATGGTGATCAATAAGTACGATGGCTCAATGAAAGCTGAGCATGGTACGGGTCGTGCGGTTGCACCGTTTGTGGAAGCAGAATGGGGGACCGATGCCTACACCCTGATGAAGAGCATCAAGCAGATTTTCGATCCAGAAGGTTTGCTCAACCCAGGCGTGATCCTTAACGACGATAAGACCGTTCACATTAAGAACATCAAACCATGCCCAGTGGTCGATGATTTTGTTGACCGTTGTATCGAATGTGGTTTCTGCGAAAAAACCTGTCCAACATCAGCGCTGAACCTGACCCCGCGTCAACGTATCGCCACCCTGCGTGAAATCTCACGTTTGGAAAGCGAAGGCGATAAAGCGGGTGCTGAGAAAATGCGCGCTGCCGCTAAGTACGATGTGGTTGATACTTGTGCCGCTTGTCAGTTGTGTACTATCGCTTGCCCGGTAGATAACAGCATGGGCAACTTGGTGCGCAAACTGCGTACACCATACATCACCAGTACTCAACAAAAAGTGCTCGATTTCCAAGCCAATAACTGGGGCGCGGTGAACACTGCGTTAGCGACCGGATTTAACATCCTCAACGTGCTGCATAAAGTCACTGGCGACAGCATCACTGGCGGGTTGATGAAAGCAGGCCGCATGATCTCCAGCGAAGTGCCTTACTGGAATCCTGATTTTCCAAAAGGCGGCAATCTGCCTAAGCCGTCAGCGCCAGTCGCTGGTCAACCAAGTGTGGTGTACTTTGCCGCTTGTGGTGGCCGTACCTTTGGTAAGACTCCACAAGATCCAGATGATCGGACACTGCCAGATGTTACCGTGACCTTGCTGGAACGCGCGGGCTTTAATGTCATCACCCCACCTAAGACTCGCAGCCTGTGTTGCGGTCAGATGTGGGAATCAAAGGGTGACTTTAAAAACGCCGACGGTAAACGTGACGAACTGGTTGAAGTGCTGCGTGACATCTCTAACAACGGCGAACTGCCGATTGTGATTGATGCGCTGTCTTGTACTTATCGCACTCTCACCGCGAATCCAGAGTTCAAAATCCTGGATCTGGTCGATTTCATTCATGATGAAGTGATGCCAAAACTCACTATCAAAAAGAAATCTACCGTAGCACTGCATTTAGGTTGTTCTGCTCGCAAGATGCATATTGAACCGAAGATGGAAGCCATTGCGGCCGCGTGTTCGAGCAATATTGTACGTCCTGAAGGCATTACCTGTTGCGGTTACGCCGGTGAAAAAGGCTTGTATAAGCCTGAGATCAACGAATCAGCACTGCGTAATATCAAAAAGCTGTTACCAGCTGCAGCCAAAGAAGGCTATTACGCTAACCGTATGTGTGAAGTTGGCTTAAGCCATCATAGCGGCATCTCCTATCGCCATTTGGCGTATCTGTTGGAAGAATGCAGCCGCTAAACAGCAACTAAAAGAGGAGCTTATGCTCCTCTTTTCATTTATGCAAAACAACGATAATAAAAGAAATAAAATTACAAAAATAATTCATTAATTTCAGCAGCTTAATATCTTCTCAAAAATGCAAAAATACACTTAATCATTTACTGATTAAGCGCTTTAGCAAGCTATTTGAAAGGTATATATTCGGTTGCGTAAGACGCCGATAGCGCTTGATAAACGAAGCAGTGCGAACACTGCCACTCGCGCATAGGTCGATGATGTTTGTTGTGTAAAAGCACTTAAGGAATTAACCATGAAAATTGCATTATTTATTCCCTGTCTGGTGAATCAACTAATGCCTCAAGTTGCAATTGCCACTCTGGAGTTGCTGGAAAAACTGGGGCACCAAGTGATCCTACCTAAAGGGCAAACATGTTGCGGTCAGCCAATGACCAACTCAGGTTGCTTCAATGAAGCTCGCAGCACAGTACTAAAACTATTGAATGCCTTCAAAGGCGTCGAATGTGATGCCATTGTCTGCCCCGCAGCGTCCTGCCTTGTGGCAGCCAAAGAAAACTTCCATGAGTTTGATGACTCACCTGAAGCGCAAGCAGTGATTAATAAGCTGTATGAACTGACAGAATTCCTGCACGATATTGCGCCGGTTGAGGCCTTTACTCGTCCATTCCCACATAAAGTCAGTATGCAGATGTCATGTCACGGCCTGCGTATGCTAACCCTCGCCAAAGCCAGCGAACTAATGTCTCCGGGCTACAACAAGTTGGAAGCCTTGCTGAACAAAGTGCCTGCCATTGAAGTGGTATATCCAGAGCCGCACGATGAGTGCTGTGGCTTTGGCGGCACCTTTGCTATGGATGAAGGCGCAGTCTCCGCCAAGATGGGCAAAGACAAAGCCAGTGCGCACGCCAATACTGGCGCCAGCTATGTGGTTGGTTATGATCCTTCTTGCTTGATGCACTTAGACGGCATGATCCGCCGCCTGCAGTTGCCACTTGAAACGCGTCATCTGGCGCAAATTCTTAACGAAGCAATCTGAGGAGCGCATCATGGCAACCACTACCACTGCTAACCATGCAGAAAAAGCTGAGATCTTCTGTCGTGACGAAACTCGTGTCGACTGGCACTCCAAAGCCCTGTGGCTCTTACGTCAAAAGCGCGACCGTGCGGCAAGTTCACTGCCTGAATGGGAACAACTGCGTGAGTTAGGCTCTGAATACAAGCTCCATACTCTGTCTCACTTAGGCGAATATTTAGAACAGTTTGAAGCCAATTGTGTAAAACAAGGCATTCAAGTGCACTGGGCTAAAAACGGTGAAGAACACAACCGTATCGTGCATGAGATTTTGAGTAAGCACCAAGTGAAAAAACTGGTGAAGTCAAAGTCTATGCTGACGGAAGAATGCCACCTCAACCCCTATTTGGAACAACACGGTATCGAAGTGATCGATACCGACTTGGGTGAACGCATTATCCAGTTGAATAAACAGCCACCATCACACATCGTGGTACCTGCTATCCACCTCAAGAAAGAGGAAGTCGGCGAGCTGTTCCATGAAAAAATTGGCACCGAAAAAGGCGCCAGCGACCCAACCTATCTGACCCGTGCTGCTCGCCAACATTTGCGTGAACAGTTCCTCAGCGCCGATGCTGCCATGACAGGTGTGAACATGGCGATTGCTGATCAGGGCGCCATTGTGGTGTGCACCAACGAAGGTAACGCGGATATGGGCGGTAACCTGCCAGGACTGACGCTGCACTCCATGGGTATCGATAAGATGGTGCCGAATATGGAAGCAGCATCAGTACTGCTGCGTACCCTCGCCCGTAATGCGATTGGTCAACCAATTACCACCTACAGCAGCTTCTATCATGGCCCCAAACCGGGCGGTGAGATGCACATTATCATCGTCGATAACGGCCGCACCAAGGCGCTGCAAGATGAGTTGCTAGCAGAATCGCTCAAGTGTATTCGCTGCGGTGGCTGTATTAATACCTGTCCTGTGTATCGTCGCAGTGGCGGTTATAGCTATAACTACTTTATTCCGGGTCCTATCGGTATCGCCGTGGGCGCGCAGCAAGATGACACCAACACCACAGCTTGGGCATGTACGCTGTGTGGTTCATGTACTTATGTGTGTCCAACCAAAGTGCCGCTGGATAAAATTATCTCCTACCAACGCCGCCTCAAAGCTGAGCAAGGTAAACTGCCATACGGTAAAGAACGTTATATGCCGATGGTGGGTAAGATGATGGGCAGCACCACCATGTTTAACTGCGCCATGAGCGTCGCACGCTTTAGTCTGCGCTATCTGCCACACTCAATGCTTAAGCCATTCTCAGGCGCTTGGGGTAAATACCGCGAGCTACCAAAAGCACCCAAAACCAGCTTTGAAACTTGGTACAACCAAAACAGGAGCAAATAGCATGTCCAGCAAATCTGATATTTTGGCTGCGCTTGGCAGCGTTGCCCTTGCAAAACATCCAATGCCACAGGTTGAAATTGCGCCTCGCCTAGATGACCTTATTGGCCAGTTTGAAGCGAGCCTCAAAGCGGTGGGCGGCACCTTAGTAAAAGAAGATGCCATGAGCGCGCTGCAGGCCAAAGTGGCCGAATTGGTCGGCGAAGGCCAGCAAGTGATCTCGCAAGTCGCTGATGTTACGGGTAACCGTGAAACACCAGAAGATCCACACGCGCTGCGCGATATCAACTATGCGGTGATTGATGGCGAATTTGCGGTGGCTGAAAACGGTGCAGTGTGGGTAACAGAGCAAGGTGCAGGCATCCGTATTGCGCCGTTCATCTGTGAAAACCTGCTGTTAGTGGTTAGAGCCGATAGCATTGTGGCCAATATGCATCAAGCGTTAAAGCAAGTCGACCTACAAAGTACTGGCTATGGCGTGTTTATCTCTGGTCCATCCAAGACCGCGGATATTGAGCAAGCCTTGGTGATTGGTGCCCACGGTGCCTGCACACTGACAGTGTATCTGGTGTAAAAAGTCACCTCGACATGAAACCTAAAAAAGCCGCCTTATGCGGCTTTTTTTATTTGGTTATTTTGGTTATTTGGGCTCGTCATCATCAGTCATCTTTTCTGCCATCGTCTGTAAATTTTGCCAGTGCTTACTGAGTCCGGTCAGTAATTCCATTGGCAAAGGAAATACGATGGTTTTGGTATTTTCGCCAGCCACTTCTGTTAGGGTCTGCATATAGCGAAGCAGTAACGCGTTAGGCTGTTCAGATAGCGTATGCGCCGCTTCAACCAGCTTCTGCGAGGCTTCCTTTTCGCCCAAGGCATGAATCACCTTCGCCCGCCGTTCCCGCTCAGCCTCGGCCTGACGCGCTATTGCACGCACCATAGTTTCATTCAGATCCACGTGTTTAATTTCGACATTAGCCACCTTAATCCCCCAAATGTCGGTATGGGCATCAAGAATTTTCTGAATATCACTATTGAGCATATCGCGATTTGCCAACATCTCATCAAGCTCATGCTGCCCGAGCACCGACCTCAGCGTAGTCTGCGCTAGCTGACTGGTGGCATTCAAGAAATCCTCGACATTGATAATCGCCTTTTGCGGATCTACCACTCTGAAGTAGAGCACCGCGTTAACGCGCACCGACACATTATCGCGACTAATCACATCCTGCGACGGCACATCCATTACCACGGTACGTAAATCGACTCTCACTATCTGTTGCACTACCGGGATCACGATAATCAGTCCCGGGCCTTTGACCTTATAGAAGCGCCCTAATAGGAAGATCACCCCACGTTCATATTCCCGCAGAATGCGAAACATCGACAATATCAACGCCAATAGCAACAACAGCATGGCAGCAAGTGAAATATTCATGCTGGAAATTAATTCATTCATAACGGCCTCCTATCAGGCGCTCCCTCAGGCGACAGATGTAAAATCAACCCAGTAATACTCTCGACTTTTGCTTGCTGTCCTGGCGCTAACGTCGCCTCACATTCTGCTTGCCAATGTTCTCCCATAAATAACACTGTGCCCGTCCCTGGAAAGCCGGATACCACCTGAGCGTAGCTGCCAATCATGCTATCTAGGCCGCTTACCGTTGCCATCCGCCGCGCGCGCAGCACAAATGCCACTAACACTAAGCACACCATCACACTGACAAACGTAATGGCGACAATCACTGGCCAAGCTATACGATAGGCATCCAGCTCACTGTCGATAAGGAAGATGGATCCAAGCACAAACGAAGCCACGCCACCAAAGCCTAAGATGCCAAAACTAGGGACTAATGCTTCAGCAACGAGCAATCCCACCCCCAATAGTAATAGCCCAACACCGGTATAGTTGATGGGCAATAATTGGAAGGAATACAACGCCAGCAATAAACAGATAGCGCCTAGCACACCTGGAATGCCCATCCCCGGATTGTAGAACTCCAAGATCAGTCCATAGATACCGAGTAACATCAAAATGTAGGCGACATTGGGATTGGTAATCGTGTTGATAAAGCGGGTACGCCAGTCAGGACCTTGATCAACCAGCGCTGCAGATGCGGTATTCAGTGTTATCGCGCCGCTGGCCGTATCAAGGGTGCGTCCATTTAACTGGGTTAACAAGGCAGCTGGAGACGTCGCAATATAGTCGATCACTTGCAGCTGCAGTGCCTCTGTAGCGGTCAGGGTTGCCGCCTCTTTCACGGCTTGCTCAGCCCATTCCGCGTTCCGGCCCCTTAACTGTGCCAAGCTGCGTATGTAGGCAACAGCATCATTCAACATCTTTTTCTCGGCACTCGATGGCGTACTCTTTTGTTCGTCTTCACTCGAACCACCCAGTTGGATCGGCGTTGCTGCCCCGAGATTCGTCGCCGGGGCCATAGCCGCAATATGGCAGGCATACAACATATAAGTACCAGCACTGGCTGCTCTGGCACCGGACGGATAGACCAAACATGCAACAGGGATTGGCGACGCTAAAATTGCTTGATTGATCTCACGCAAACTAGCAACTAATCCGCCAGGGGTATCAAGCGTAATCAACACTAGTTGCGGTGGATTGGGAGATGTTGCAGCACGCTGCAAAGCACGCCCTAAATAATCGCTGACACCTGGCCCAATAGCGCCTTCAACTTGGAGTAACACCACTTGTGAGGCAGGCGCAGCAGTAGCGTGTGTCACCAATAGTGGCGACCATAATAGTGGCAAAAGTAACAACACACGTAACAAGGCCATAGCTGGTTCTCCACGAGCTATAACCTAAGCATAGTTGTTATCGTTGTAGAAGCGAGAACCGCAGCAGAAAGCCAGTAAGGGAAGCACACAGGCATTCCCTTAAAACTGACTCAGATGACGAAGAGGATCAGCAGTTGCATCGCAACAAAAGAGAAAATACCGGCCAGAATATCATCGGCCATCACCCCTAAGCCGCCATCAACATTGCGATCAAGCCAACGGATAGGCCAAGGTTTAACAATATCAAAGAAGCGAAACAGCACAAAGCCAGCAAGCAACCATTGCCATGTCATTGGGGCAGCGAACATAGTGATCATATAACCGGCGACTTCATCCCACACGATCGCCTTGTGATCGTGCACGCCTAAATCACGCGAGGTTTTACTGCAAATATAGATGCCCAGCACACAAGCAAGAAAGGTCACAACTACATAACCTGCTTGCGGCAATAACGACATTAGCAGCACCACAGGTACGGCAGCGAGAGTGCCGAAAGTTCCGGGCGCCACTTTAGCTAAGCCACTGCCGAAGCCCAGTGCCAAAAAATGGATTGGATTACGTAAACTTAATGGCGCCAGCGCCGGACTTTTCGCAAAAAACTTCATTTAAAAATGTTGAAACCCTGATGTTGTCGGTGTGTACTCAGCACCAGCTAACTGCAATTTCAGCTTCTGGTTCGCCTGAATTTGACCAATTTGAGTAAACTTCACCCCGGCGTGACTTAACGCCACATCCAATGCCCCACGCTGTGCTTCAGGTACGGTGAACAATAACTCGTAATCCTCACCGCCACATAAGGCGTAGTTAAGCGCTGCTTCACTATCCACACTGTCACGCAACGCCTGCGATAACGGCAGTTTTTCCAGATCAATCACAGCCCCAACATCAGATGCCTTAAGCACATGCTTGATATCTGATTGCAGTCCGTCAGACAGGTCGATTGCGCTGGAAGCCACACTGCGTAGCGATTGCCCCGCCAATACCCTTGGGGTTGGATGATAGTGACGGCCAATCAAATATTCTCGATGTTCCGCACGTGCCAGATGTTTGCCTTGCAGAATATCCAAGCCTAAGGCCGAGTCACCTAACGTACCGGTGACGTAGATCCAGTCACCGGGACGTGCCCCACCACGGGTAAGCGCTTTGCCTTCAGGAATTTGACCATTGACGGTAATCGTTATCGAACGCGGACCGCGGGTCGTGTCGCCACCTACCAGAGAAATCATATAGTAATCAGCGGCTTCAAACAGGCCATTACTGAATTGCTCCAGCCAAGTGTCATCGGCTTCTGGCAGGGTTAACGCCAGCGTCATCCACGCCGGCTCTGCGCCCATGGCGGCCAAATCAGACAGATTGACCGCTAAAGCTTTATAACCGAGCGCTTGGGCTGGCATAGATGGCAGAAAGTGCACGTTTTCCACCAACGTGTCACAGGAGATCGCAATAGACTTATGCTCTGCAGGTTGCACTAAAGCACAGTCATCACCAATGCCCAGCTTCACATCCTTGCGTAACTGCCCTCGTCCATTGAAGAAGTGGTCTATCAGTTGGAATTCTTTCATGCTAATCCTGACCGCATGCACGGTCTGCTGCAATGAAAAACGGTATCCGCAGATACCGTTTTGTTGACTTATTTCTGCTTGATAAGTTTGTCGAGTATACCATTAACAAACTTATGGCTGTCATCGGCGCCAAACGCCTTTGCCAGCTCGATAGCTTCGTTGACGACCACTTTGTAAGGTGTGTCCTTACGGTAGGTCAGTTCAAACGCAGCTAAACGTAAAATCGCCTTTTCAATCGGATCAACATCCTCAAACGGACGCTGCGCCAGAAATGGAATCACCAGTTGGTCAAGCTCAGCATGTTTAGTTGCTGCACCAACAAAGATTTCACGGAAATAGGGAATATCAACACCGTCGACAGTTTGCTCTGTCAGAAACTCGTGCTCAACGTCAGCAATATTGTTCCCGCTCAATTGCCAAGAATAGATGGCTTGTACCGCTAAGCGGCGGGCTCTGCGGCGTTCAGATGGCTTCATGAAATACCTGTCTTACAGTTGTTCTTCGAGTGCTTTCAGCACGTTTACCATTTCCAGCAAACCAAGGGCAGCTTCGCCACCTTTGTTGCCGACTTTGACACCTGCGCGGTCGATGGCTTGTTCGATGGTATCTGTGGTCAATACACCGAAAGATACTGGCGTATCGAATTCCAATGCCACTTGCGCCAGACCTTTGTTGCATTCACCCGCAACAAAGTCAAAATGCGGTGTACCGCCACGGATCACAGCGCCCAGCGCGATGATGCCGTCAAATTTACCGCTTGCCGCCACGCGACGTGCAGTCAATGGCAGCTCATATGCACCAGGCACACGCACTACCGTGATATTGTCTTCGCTTACCTGACCGAAACGCTTCAGGGTGTCTAAAGCACCTTCCAGCAGACTGTCAACGATAAAGCTGTTGAAACGGGAAACGACGATGGCCACTTTGGCGTTTTTCGCTTCGATATTACCTTGAACAACGTTCATCTTATTACCCAATTAAGCTAAAGCACCCGGCCCGGGCGCAAAATTGGCGCTATGATAGCACGCAAACTGCGCCTAAGCCCCCTAAATGATCGACGAAATCGCCAATTAATTTTGTATTTACTCGTCGGCAATGTATTCGCTGACTTCCAAACCAAAGCCACCGAGAGAGTGATAACGCTTAGGCGAACTTAATAAGCGCATGCGCTTAACACCCAGTGACGCCAGAATCTGCGAACCAACCCCTACACGTTGTGAGGTTTTTACTTTCTTCGCTACTGGTACTAATTCGCCGTTGTCTTCCGCTTCAAAGGCCTTCACTTTGGCGATGATATCGTCATTTGGCTCTTGGTTACCGAGCAGTAACATCACGCCACCTTCACTGCCAATTCTTTCCATGGCTTTATCCAGCGGCCAACTGCGTACTTCATCACGTTCAGAGAACAGCAAGTCATTGAAGGTATTCTTCAAATGTACGCGCACCAGCACATTGTCAGCCACCTCACCACGCACCATAGCGTAGTGCAGTTGGTTATCGACAGTATCGCGGAAGGTGTGCAGTTCAAACTCACCAAAGCGCGTTGGCAACTTACATTTGCCTTCCAGCACCACGGTGGTTTCGTTGTTATTACGGTATTCAATCAGATCGGCAATAGTACCGATTTTGATACCGTGTTCTGCTGCGAACACTTCCAGTTCAGGACGGCGCGCCATGGTGCCATCTTCATTCAAAATTTCCACAATCACTGATGCAGGTTCTAAACCAGCCAGACGCGCCAAATCACAACCTGCTTCGGTGTGGCCAGCACGCACCAGTACGCCGCCCGGCTGCGCTTCCAATGGGAAGATATGACCCGGTTGCACAATATCCGTAGGCTTAGCGTCTTTGGCTACTGCGGCTTCTACGGTACGTGAACGGTCTGCGGCACTAATGCCGGTCGTCACGCCTTCAGCCGCTTCAATCGATACGGTGAAGTTAGTAGCGAACGGTGAACCGTTATCGCGCACCATCAGCGGCAAGTTCAACTGACGGCAACGCTCTTTGGTAAGCGTTAGACAGATCAAGCCACGGCCATAACGGGCCATAAAGTTAATCGCTTCCGGAGTGATCTTGTCAGCAGCGATAATGATATCGCCTTCATTCTCGCGGTCTTCGTCATCCATCAGAATGACCATTTTGCCCTGACGGATATCTTCTACAATCTCTTCAATGCTATGAATCGCCATAATACGACCTTGGTTTTCCACTCATTTGAGTAGTCAGAATGTTAACGGTTTCTCAATTAGCGATCAGCGCGGATGCAACAAAGCATGAGTCTGATCAACGGATAAATCCAGATTTTGCGAGCAGCTCCATAGTGACACCGCCAGAACTCGGTGCTGCCGTTGGCGCTTGCATCAATCGCTCTAGATAACGGGCGATTTGATCCACTTCCAAGTTAACGCAATCCCCCGCATTGAGCAGCGGCAATGTAGTTTCGCCAGAGGTGTGTGGCACTATGGTCAAGCGAAAACGATGCCCTTGCACTTCGTTCACCGTTAAGCTTACGCCATCAATCGCGATTGAGCCTTTATGGGCAATATAGCGCGACAGCTCAGCTGGCGCTTCCAACCAATATTCAGTGGCTTTACCACGCGGATGCACTTCCACCACGCGCGCTTGCCCATCAATGTGACCACTGACTAAGTGACCGCCTAAACGGGTGGACGGCGTCACCGCTTTTTCAAGATTGACCGCGCGTCCCACTTGGTAAGTGTCAAAGCCGGTTAGCGTGACGGTTTCGGCTGATACATCAGCGGTGTAGCTGTCAACGCTTTGGGCAACCACAGTCAAACACACGCCGTTGGTGGCGATACTGTCACCGAGTTTTACGTCGGTCATATCCAGCTTACCTACCGCCACAGTGAGGCGAATATCATCACCACGGCGCTCAATCGCACGAATGTGGCCTACAGATTCAATAATGCCGGTAAACATGAGTTACTCACCTATTTTAAAAATCATGCGTGTATCCGCGCCGAGTTGGCGGCGGTCGCTGAGGGTTAACTGCGGAATGTCGCTCATGTGCTGATAATCCGGCAGATTGAGCAGATTGCGGCCGTGAGCACCAAGAATTTTCGGCGCTTGATACAGCACCAATTCATCGGCCAAGCCCGCTTCAATAAAGGCGCCACATAACGTTGCGCCCGCCTCCACCAGCACTTGGTTGTGCTGTGTGCCAAGGTGATTAATGAACGCAGCTAAATCTACGCGACCATTGACGGCGGGCAACTGCAAACAGGCCACATGAGCCGGTAGCTTGGCTTTAACATCGTCAGCATATGCTTGGCAACTGACCAGCAGCACTGGCGATTCGATGCTGAGCAATTTGGCGTCCAGCGGCATGCGGCAGTTGGAGTCCACCACTACCCGCAGCGGTTGAATGAGCGCGTCTTCGGTTAAAGTTTCAGCTAAACCACCGAGCTCGCTGTGGCGCACGTTCATCGATGGATCGTCCGCCAGCACTGAGCCGATGCCGGTGATTACTGCGCAGCTCAATGCCCGCAGGCGCTGCACATCACGCCGTGCTGCGGGGCCGGTAATCCACTTGGATTCGCCGTTAGCGAGTGCGGTTTTGCCATCAAGGCTTGCTGCTAATTTCACTCGCACATAAGGACGTTGCCGCTCCATGCGGGTTAAAAAGCCAGGATTCAGCGCGCGCGCTTCGGCTTCCAGTAACCCACTGGCGACGTCAATGCCAGCGTCTTTGAGCATATTCAAACCACGGCCAGCCACTTGCGGATTGGGATCGGTCATCGCCGCCACTACCCGTTTTAAGCCGTTATCAATCAGCGCCTTGGCGCACGGCGGGGTGCGGCCATAGTGGCTGCAAGGTTCAAGGGTAACGTAGGCGGTAGCACCGCGAGCTTTGTCACCCGCCATGCGCAGCGCATGCACTTCGGCATGTGGGCCACCGGCGCGTTGATGCCAGCCTTCGCCAACAATCTCGCCGGCGTCATTGACGATAACGCAGCCGACATTGGGATTAGGCCGCGTGGTGTAACGGCCGTTGGCCGCTAATTGAATTGCGCGCGCCATCATGGCGCGATCAAGCGTTGACCACATATTATTTCTTCTGCAATTTGGCGATCGCTTCACCAAATTCTGAGACATCCTCAAAGGCACGATATACCGAGGCAAATCGAATATAGGCCACTTTGTCGAGTTCGATCAGCTGCTCCATCATCAGGTTGCCGATCATCTCAGAGGTCACTTCGCGCTCGCCAGTGGCGCGCAGTGCCGATTTAATCTTGTTGATGGCGTCTTCGATACTGTCGATAGACACCGGGCGTTTTTCTGCCGCCCGTAAAATACCGCCGCGCAGTTTTTCTTCATCAAACGGCTGACGCGAGCCATCGCGTTTAATCACCCGTGGCATGACCAACTCTGCACCTTCAAAGGTGGTAAAGCGCTCATGGCATTGCGTACATTCACGACGGCGGCGTACTTGATGGCCTTCGGCGACCAGACGCGAGTCGATCACTTTAGTATCTGTCGCACTGCAAAATGGACAATGCATGGAAACTCTCCTGCGAGATAAAAGAATGGCATTCGTTTGCAGTCCTGTACAAACGAAAATGGCCGCTAACTATAGCGGCCATGGGAGTTTATCGCATTCACCTATAAAGGTTAACCATAAACAGGGAAGCGAGCGCACAGTTCCAGCACTTTGGCTTTCACGTCGGCGATAACCGCTTCATCTTGGGCATTATCCAGTACGTCACAGATCCAGTGAGTCAACTGCTCGCTTTCTGCTTCTTTGAAGCCACGACGAGTAATTGAAGGGGTACCAATACGGATACCTGAGGTCACAAATGGTGAACGAGGGTCGTTAGGTACTGAGTTTTTGTTAACGGTGATGTTGGCAGCACCGAGTGCGGCATCGGCTTCTTTACCAGTCAGTTCACGACCGATTAAGTCCACCAGCATCAGGTGGTTTTCAGTGCCGCCAGACACGATTTTGTAACCGCGTTCCAAGAACACTTTTACCATCGCTTTGGCGTTCACAACTACTTGTTGTTGGTATGCTTTGAATTCTGGTTCCAGCGCTTCTTTGAAGGCTACCGCTTTACCCGCGATAACATGCATCAATGGGCCGCCTTGGCCACCTGGGAATACTGCTGAGTTCAGTTTCTTGTACAGATCTTCATCGTCAGCGGCTGAGATGATCAAACCGCCACGTGGACCTGCCAGAGTTTTGTGAGTAGTGGTGGTTACTACGTGTGCGTGTGGTACTGGGTTAGGATAAACGCCCGCAGCTACTAAGCCCGCAACGTGTGCCATATCTACGAACAGATATGCGCCGATTTTGTCTGCGATTTCGCGCAGTTTAGCCCAGTCAACAATGCCTGAGTAAGCAGAGAAACCACCGATGATCATCTTAGGCTTGTGTTCCAGCGCCAGAGATTCCAGCTCGACGTAGTCGATTTTGCCTTCGTCATCCACACCGTAAGGAATGATGTTGTACAGTTTGCCAGAGAAGTTGACTGGTGAACCGTGGGTCAAGTGACCACCGTGAGCGAGGTTCATGCCCAGTACAGTATCACCAGCTTGCAGCAATGCCATGTACACCGCGCTGTTTGCTTGTGAACCTGAGTGCGGTTGCACGTTCGCATAAGTCGCGCCGAACAGCTCTTTGGCACGTTCGATAGCCAAGGTTTCAACCACGTCTACGTATTCACAACCACCGTAGTAACGTTTGCCTGGGTATCCTTCAGCGTACTTGTTGGTTAATTGTGAACCCTGCGCTTCCATGACGCGTGGGCTAGTGTAGTTTTCAGAAGCAATCAGCTCGATATGTTCTTCCTGACGGCGAGTTTCATCATCAATCGCCTTTTTCAACGCAGGATCATAATCAGCAATGTTCATACTTTTCTTCAGCATCGGATACTCCAGCTGGACAATATCTAGTTAGGTAGGGTTGCGCGTATTCTACTCTGCTCTGCGTCACAATCCCAGCCTCGAACATGATGAAAATCCTTCCACTAGCAAATGATACTGTTTCAGGTTGCGAACAAACTGGCGAGCTTTTATACACTTGCGCTTGACTACTTAGCGCTGGCAACATGTCTACTATTCGCGGTCAGCTTTAGGACGCTGTATTTTGTTGAAACGCCGTAGCGCCTTTATCTCCATCCTTGCCATGTGCACGCTCAGCCTTAGCGGCTGCGCCAACTATGTTGCCGAGCAAATCGCCCATCCCAATCGCGCCAACAGTAATGTAACGGCCACCGAAGCCGTTATGCCCAAGCTACTGTTGGCTAAACATAACGACTGCAGCTCGCCCTGCGTTCATTACGTGGCCGGAAAACCGTGGTCGCTAGCCGAAGACGAACTGACCTTTAACTTAGCGTTTAACATCAATGGTAAAGAGACCAAAGCCATTATCGTTAAGCAAAACAGCGAGATGCAAGGAACGGTTATCTTGCTGCATGGCTATTCCGCCAATTGGCAGTGGATGATGCCATGGGGACTTTATTTTCAAAGCCGGGGTTTTAATACGCTAATACCCGACATGCCCGGACAGGGCACAACCACTATTGCGGACTTCAGCTATGGCGTGCGAGATACGCAATACCTCAAACCTTGGTTGGAAAAACTCAACCCGCCGAAGCCCTGGATTGTGGTTGGGCATTCGATGGGCGGAATTGCTGCCAGTTATTTTGCTGCCGCTATTGATGCCAAAGCCTTGGCGCTGATAGCGCCTAGCAGCCCCTTGCCGGAAGCAAGCAAAAGCGCTGCCTATGCCTTTCACCCATTTTTGAGTCAGCTAATCCCCGACAGCAGTATCGATGCCGGCAGTGATCAAGCATTAAAGATTTTGCGCTTAGGCAAAGCCGATACCGATATCCGTAACATATTGCAAAACTGGCAACGCCCAACCATTTTATTTACGGCCAGCAACGATGGGGTGATCGGTAATGACTGGCCCGCAAAACTAACGGGACTGAAGTTTGAACAGCACCAAATTGTGGGTAATCACGCCTCAATATTGCAACCTATGGCAGAGTCGCAGCAGTTAATGGATGACTGGTTAGTTCGCTTATTGCAGGTACCACAGCCAACGCCTTTTATTGCCGATAGGCAAAGCACTGCAACCCAAGCTGAATCTCCCGAGCAGGTGTTGCAGCCGCATCCGTTACCCTAACAACCATCCTCCGATGTCTTGCGGCCAACACTCGCCCACAAAAAAGCCAGCAGATTAGCTGGCTTTTTATGAAGGTGATGATGGTTAGTACAAATCGCGATGATAGCGTCCTTGTTGTACCAAAGCATTGAGCTGAGTTTCACCCAACACTTCGACTAACGCTTGATGAACACCAACGCCAATGCCATCAATACTGCCACAAACAAAAATGTGCGCACCTTGTGCAAGGTATTCGCTCAACAAGCGGCTCTGCGGCGCTAACAATTGCTGCACATATTGGCCGCGCGCGACATTATCTCGACTGCGACTCCAAGCACAATCGAGTTTAGATAACACGCCATTGGCAAGGTATTGCGCCAGTTCATCACCGTAATACGCATCGCTGTCGGCATACCGTTCACCGAACAGCAACCAAGTACGACTGCTTCGTTGAGACTGTTGTAGCTGTTCAAGGAAACCAAGATATGGCGCTAGCCCAGTACCAGCCCCGATCATGATCAGTGGCACATCTTGCTCCGGCAAACGAAATGCCTGATGGGGTTTGAGGCGCACGCTAAGACTATCGCCCACTTGAGCGTTTGCGAGTAAGCCAGATGCCCGTCCAAAACAGCCGTTATCCAATACCACCTTGCGCACCATTAAACGCACTAATTTAGCACTAGGCGCGCTGGCAATTGAGTAGCTACGCACCGCTAAGTCAGGCGTCTGCTGCAAATATTGCGCTATAGACGTCGCTTTGCCACCCAACTCTTTGGTCAGCGCTTGTACTTGCCACAAGGGCAACTCACCATCGGCAACAGCCACGGCTTCATCGCCGGTGAACCCCAGTTGCTGCAGATGCTGACGGCTGCTTGTTTCATTGAGTGTTGGCATCAATTCCAACAAGTCGCCAGCTTGCCATTCGTCTGCAAGTTTCAGTTGCACATCATAAACTTCTCGGCCGCTGTCTGGATTTAAGCAACGCTGCTCAACCACAGTCGCCTCGACAAAACCGCTATCCAATTTGTCCAAACTTAACTGCAAACGCTGCGCTAACGACTGATTCCATTGACTGATGGTTTGCTCCGCACCTCGGTCGACCTCTGTGATAGGAATCAGTGGTACAGCACCCAACTCTTGTAAACGTGTCGACAGCCAATGCCCAAAGGCACAGAATTGCTTATACTGGCTATCTCCAAATGCTAACACCGCAACTTGAACGTTATGCAGCGCGGTATTGGCCTGTGCCAGTCGCTGCTGAAACGCCAGTGCAGTATCAGGTGGTTGCCCTTCACCATAAGTGGAAGCCAACAAAAGCACTTGGCGGTATTCCATTAGCTCTTCAGGTTGCAATTTACTGACACAACGGAGGTGAGTTGTCAGTTGCTGTTGCTCAAACCAGCTTTGTAACCGCTTACCATACGCCGCAGCGGTACCACTTTGGCTGGCGTAGGCAATCAAGGTATCCGCCTTACCGCTGACCGACTCTTTTGGTCTTGCGCGACGATTAAAGAACAACCAAACGCCCGTTATCGCGAACGAGCCAAACGCCAATCCTGCCAGCGACCAAATAATCCGTCCCGGTAAACCGAAAAATAACCCAGTATGGAAAGCGTAAATATTGGCCAGAATAAAATCACCGCCGGATAAGTCGGCATAGCGTTGCTGCGACAGGATTTTCCCAGTGGCTAAATCGAGACTTAAAGCGGAATAGGCGTGATGATGCGGAGCATCCGCGTCAAGGTAACGCACGTTGAGCGCATCGCCGGGCTTACGCGGCATATATAAGCGAGCAAAATGGCCATTAGGAATCGTGCTTTGCAATGTGTGCCATACCGCATCGAGATCAACCTCAGCGCTGCTGCTTTTTAACATTTGCTTAGGTTTAGGCGTTTCTAACGCGCTCCGCACGCCGTCGCGATACCAATCAAACGCAAACCAAGGGCCGGTTATCGCCATAATAAAGATTGGGATAAAAAACCAAGTGCCGAGCAACGCGTGCCATTGCCACAACAGATGACGACCACTACTGCCCTTTTTCCATACCAGCCAATCTTTCACGTTACGCCAGTTATCAGGCGCACGGCGAATAATACCGGCAATCAAAAAGATAATTGCCATAATCGCCGCAGTCCCAGTAAACAGACTGCCAATAGAGTTAGGCATCAGTAGCCAGCGATGCAAGGCCATCACATCACCGAAAAACTCACTAATCGCTGGACGATTCCCCAAAACGTCGCCAGTGTATGGATTAAAGATCCGCCATTCGCGCTGCTTGCTTTGCTCATCACGATAAAGCGCCCGGCCGGGCTCATCAGCATCGGTTTCGAGATAAATACGTTCTAACTGCTTACCTGGCAGCTGTAACGCGGGTAAGAGCTTCGCCGTCGACAGAATTTGCGTTTGTGGAGCAACCTTCTCTGTCGGCCACGCGGCCGTTATCTGATCTTCCAATGCCAGTAATCCACCGGTAGCACCGACGATTAACAGCACCGCAGCGCTGGCAAGTCCTAGCCATTGGTGGAGGCGAAAGCTAATGCGTTGAACCCATTTTTTAGACATAAATCTTTATGAGAATCGTTTTCAGTTGCAACAATATATAAATAATTGTCGCAATGAGCTAGTGGTTAGCGCGGCAAATTTACCGAACTTTGCGTTTTTTGTGCAGTTCACCCATTTCTAGCGGGCAACCTTGTTAATTTGGCGCACTTTCCTTATCGATTCATTAAGGTTCAGTTAATTAAACTTACTACGGAACACAAAATACACCGCGCCGACTAAGCACAGTCCCGCCCACAAATAATCTAGCTTCAATGGCTCTTTAAGGTAAAACAGCGAAAACGGCACAAACACCATTAAGGTGATGACTTCCTGTAAGATTTTGAGTTGTCCAACACTCAGCACCGTAAAGCCGATACGGTTAGCAGGCACCTGCAGAAGATACTCAAACAGGGCAATTCCCCAGCTCAGTAATGCGGCGAGCAACCAAAATTTGTTATTCAGCTCTTTTAGGTGGGCATACCAGGCAAAGGTCATAAACACGTTACTGCACACCAGTAGCGAAATGGTGACAACGATAGGATTCATGCATGTGCTCCACATCCGCAACAGGATGTGAATGGAAGAAAAGGTGGCGCATTTTACGCCTTGCGCTGCTGCGGGTAAATCGACGCCAAAGCAATTGTGTGGCTTAAGCTTGTTGCTCAGCGACAAGTGTGGCTAACCAATCGATAAACAAACGCAGACGTTGCGGCTGATGCCGTCTGGATTCATATAGAATTGCAACTGGCAATGCCGTTGGCGTATGCTGTTCTAAAACCGACACTAACGTGCCATCGGCGAGCTGCTGTGCCACCCCGTGAAGAGGCAACTGAGCGATACCGAGTCCCGCCAGACACGCAGCCAGATAAGCATCGGTAGTGCTCACCGACACTTGGCTGCGCATTGCAATGCGCTTGTTGTGACCTTGGTGGCAATATTCAAACCCTTGCGTTTGATGGCGTATCCCAGGCGCATAGTCAATCAGATAGTGCTCGTCCAGCTCATCAAGCTCTGACGGAGCGCCATACTGCGCGACATAAGCGGGACTCACACAATTTATCAGTGGAAATTCACCTAGTTTTTTGGCAATTAAATCACTGTCGTCAAGTGGCCCTACACGTAACACGCAATCTACTCGTGCTGTGATCGGATCAATGCGGTGATCGGCGCCCATTAAACGAATTTGCGTCTGTGGATGCATCGCAAACCACTCGGGCAAACGCGGTGCCACTACCAGTGAGAAAAACCGTCCCGGCATATCCACGCGTATCTCACCGCTTATGGTTTGGCTTTGCTGCTGAAATTGATTCTCTAAGCCTTCGATTTCATCGAGTAACTTTTGGCACTGAGGCAAGAAACGCTCGCCCGCCTCAGTTAAGGTCACACGTCGCGTGCTGCGATGCAGTAGCCGACTTTGCAGATGTTCTTCCAAACGGCTAATGGCACTAGATACGGCCGACTTAGGCACATTCAGATGATCAGCAGCTTGGGTAAAGCTGCCTGTTTGCGCCACCACAGCAAAACGTTTCATGCATTCAAGTTTATCCATCGGCGCCTGCAGTCCCCATTCGTTACACTAAATATCATCAATAATGTTCACATTATATGAACAGTCTTAATGGATTCCGCCAATTTATCAAGCCAAGTGCACCACGTAAGCTTAGTCGCGTTCATTATCACGCTATCATTCATAAGGAATCCCCATGAGTAAACTTGCACTTATTACCGGCGGCAGCCGTGGCCTCGGCCGCAGCGGCGCCATTGCACTCGCCAATGCTGACGTTGATGTCATCATCACTTATCTGAGCAATGAACGCGCAGCACAAGATGTCGTCAGCGACATCAAAGCCCTTGGACGGCGCGCACTTGCTCTGCAGCTTGATATGCGGGACTTTGCTGCATATGACGCATTTATGAAACAGCTTGAGCAGCAGTTACCACGGGTATTTGAACGGCATAACATCGACTACCTGCTGAACAATGCAGGCACTGGCTTACACCAAGCTTTTGTTAAAACCACGATGGCAGAATTTGATGAGCTCTATAATCTGCATCTAAAAGCGCCCTACTTTTTCACTCAAGCGCTGCTGCCATTTATCAAAAGCGGTGGCCATATTCTCAATGTGTCTTCAGGGTTGGCTCGTTTCTCGCTGCCGGGAGCAAGTGCTTACGCCATGATGAAAGGGGGGATTGAAGTGATGTCACGTTATCTGGCGCGGGAACTGGGCGAATATGGTATCAGCGTCAACACGCTAGCACCGGGCGCTATCGCCACCGACTTTAACGGTGGAACAGTCCGGGATAATGCGCAAGTGCATCAGTTTGTCACCAGTGTTACCGCTAAGGGGCGCGTGGGACAAGCTGACGACATCGGCGCGATTATCGCGATGTTGTTTAGCGATAATAGCTATTGGCTTACTGGGCAGCGGATTGAGGCCTCGGGCGGCATGCTACTTTAAGGTGCCGAGCACTGCTAAGCCTGAAACTTAGTGACCAATTGCTCTTGCGCCAATACCAGTTGTTCCAGATGTTCGCTGGACTCAGCAAAAGCACTGACCCCCGCGTAGCTATCTTCAGTGAAATCGGCAATTTGCCGAATATTGCTGGCAATGTGTTCGCAGCTACTTTGCTGCTCAACTGCGGCGCTGGCAATCTGTTCGCTGTTGCGGCTCACATCAGCAATCAGCTGCTGAATATCGTTCATGCAGCTCGCGGTATCGGCGCTTTGTTGTAAGCCTTCTGCCATTGCCATCTGACAATTATCCATCAGGTTTACCGTGGCATGCGCCCGTTGTTGCAGATGATCAATAATCTGTTTGATGGTATTGGCAGACTCACCCGTTTGCTGCGCCAGCGTACGTACTTCACTGGCGACCACCGCAAAGCCACGCCCATGCTCGCCAGCCCTCGCAGCTTCAATCGCTGCGTTGAGCGCCAACAAATTGGTTTGTTCAGCAACACCTTTAATCACATCTAACACGCCGCCGATTTCACTGGATGAGCTATCCACCGCTTTAAGCGATTCGCTCGCGTCTTTGAGATGGCTGGCCAAGGTTTCTGAACCTTTGATGCTAACGTTCACTTGCTCGCGGCCTTTGGTCACGGCGTTGCCCATGGCGATAACGCTGTCGAGCGATAACGATGCTGCCTGTGCCACTTCTTCTACTGCTTTGCCTAGCTGCTCCATCGCCACATTAACTTGCATAGTTTGTTGACGTTGTGCGTCCAGTGCCTGATGTGTCTGCTGCGAGCGACTGCGAGTTTGTTCGGCGACATTGGTCAACTGTGAGGCACCATCAGTAAATTGCTGCAGCATATGCCGGATATGGCTTAGCAGCGCATTGGTGCTATTGGCGAGCAGTCCAAATTCGTTATGGCTGCTGTAGTTAACATCCTGACTCAAGTTGCCATCGACTGCAGCATGTTGAACGCGCAATAGTTCCTTGAGTGGACGTTTTATCGAAAGATAGATATTGGCGGTCACCAGAATCACTAATGGCAACGAGATTGCCAGCGCAATCAGTGATAGCCACAACCCGGTCTGCAATGCGGCACGTACCTTGGCGGCACTGTCAGTGACCGAAGTATGCGCCGCCTGATCGACCGCTCCGAGTACGGCAATCGCGTAATCTATGGTGCCGCCAGTAAAATCAATCAGTTCATGCAGTTGCTGATTCGCTGTCACTGCAGCAGTTTTGCTGGCCACAAGCTGATTCAGTAGTTGCTGTGCATCACTCGACAAAGGTTGCGTCAATGCCGTTTTCTGTTGCTCGATGTTTTGCCCCGCTCGACTGACAGCAAAGTCATCGGTGGCGCCCATCAACGACATCACACTGTCTTGTACGGCTGAAATGTCGACACCGCTGCGGCTAATCTCACCCGCGAGGCTGCTCCATTGTTGACGTAAGTCGGTCAACTGCTCTTCCGCTTTTAACTTAGCAAGCTGCTGCTCCCCCAAGCTTTTGCCTTGGGCAAAGTAGTCCTCGTCTAAGCTATCTAGGGGGGAAATAAGTGACTGTAACTCTTCGTTACTTCCGGCTAAGCGTTTCAGTTCTGCCAACGCCTCCGCAAACGCGTTCTTCAGTTCGCCAAAGTTATCAATGGTGGTGATAGCAAGGTGGCTATCTTCAATGCCGGGGACGGTTTTAAGCTGGCGATCGGCATTGAGCAATACTTTCCCCAGCTGGTTAGTTTGCAACACCAGCGGCGTGGCTGAATCGGTCATCAGGTTGAGTTGCTGCTCGACCCGTTCACTCGACAGTAAATTGGCAATGCAGCCGCCAATAATCAACAAAGCCAGCAGTGAAAAACCAAGAATCACCTTCTGCGAAATTGACAGTCGGATAATAAAACGAGCAAACAGTCGTCCAATAAAGGACGGAAGCAAACGCCTAGCGGCCATGTGAAACATTTCCTCAACGCTGGAAAACACGGCGTGACGGCGAAAGAAAACTGGCGTCTGCCGTGACACGAGTTACGGCAAGTTTAAGAAAGTTTAATGACAGAAACATGACAATCGGCAACAACTCACAGGCCGAGCTGCAAAACTATGACAAGCACTGACATAGGTGTTTCAAAAGGTTAATAACTCTTAACCAATTGTGTATATCCACATGATTTAACGTAAATTTATACGTTCATTTGTGAATCTTTACCAATTCCTTACACTTTCGGACTCGGCCTTCACGGTAAACTGGATATACTGCCGAGAGTGAAGTTTTTATCATTTTGTATCCGCCGAGTGAGACTCGTTGTTGGACTTTCATGGAATTCTGTGCAAATGAAAAAATCGTTGAAACGCAAGCTGATTTTTGTCGCTGTGTTAGTTGTAATTGCGCTTGCAGTTGCTATCTATTATGCAACCCGTCCAAAACCCGCCCCGACCTATGCTACTGAACCAGCACACCGCGGCAATATTGAAAATACCGTCTTAGCCAACGGCATGTTGCAGGCATATAAATTAGTGAATGTTGGTGCGCAGGTATCCGGTCAGATTAAAACCCTGTCAGTCGAGCTCGGCCAAGAGGTCAAGAAAGGTGACTTGATTGCGCAGATCGACAGCCTGACGCAACAGAACAGTTTAAAAAACAGCCAAGCCTCACTCACCAGCATCAGAGCGCAGTATCGCGCCAAGCAAGCACAGATCCATCAGGCAGAGTTAGAGTACGCGCGACAAAAAGCAATGCTTGCCGATAACGCCAGTTCTAAAGCAGATTATGAAGCGGCAGAAGCCAATCTCACCGTCTATAAAGCCGAGTTAGAACAGTTAAAAGCGCAACAAGCGCAAGCTGAAATCCAGGTCGATAACGCCAAAGTGGATTTAGGTTACACCACCATTGAAGCACCGATGGACGGCACAGTGGTCTACAACGCGGTCGAAGTGGGCCAAACCGTTAACTCCAATCAAACCACGCCAACCATTGTGGAAATGGCACAGCTCGACAAAATGACCGTTAAGGCGCAGATCTCTGAAGCCGATGTGGTCAACGTCAAACCGGGCCAACAGGTGTATTTCACCATTTTGGGTAACCCCAATAAAAAATACTATGCCAAGTTGCGCGCCATCGAGCCCGGCCCGACATCGATGGATGGCAATGATAAAGACATGACCTCCAGTGACTCTGATGCTATCTACTACAACGGTTTGTTTGACGTCGACAACGCTGATCGTGCACTTCGTATTGGCATGACCGCTCAGGTATCGATCATCCTGGCACAGGCGAACGATGTGCTGCTGGTGCCCGCACAAGTATTACAAACCGCCAAGGCCACCGCGGGCAAGGCGGGGGCTGCCGGAAAACCGGGCGAGCGCTCCAATAAAGCAAATAGCGCCGCGCCACACAAACGCGCTAGCCAATATCAGGTGCCAGTATTGGTCGATGGCACAGTGGAATATCGTGACGTGCAAGTCGGCATTAACAACAAAGTCTATGCCGAAATCACCTCTGGGCTTAATGAAGGCGATGAAGTGATCATCGGCATGCCATCAGGCGACAGCTTTACCAATCGTATGGGTCGCCCACCAATGAGATTTTAATTTATGAGCAAACCATTACTTGAAGTCAGTGGTGTGTATCGCTCATTTCCGGCGGGCGAGCAGCAACTGACTGTACTGCACGATATTAATCTCACCATTGAACGTGGTGAGATGGTGGCCATTGTGGGTCAGTCAGGCTCGGGCAAATCCACCCTGATGAATATCCTAGGTTGTCTAGATAAACCGTCAGCAGGTACATACTTCATCAATGGCAACGACACCTCCAAAATGGAAGCCGATGAGTTGGCCGAGCTACGGCGCGAGTACTTTGGCTTTATTTTTCAGCGCTACCATCTGCTGGGAGATTTAACTGCCGTCGGTAATGCCGAAGTCCCAGCCATTTATGCTGGTAAGGCCCGTGAAGCACGCCACGAACGCGCCGAGCAACTGCTGTCACGCTTAGGCCTTGGGGATCGACTCGATCATAAACCGAGCCAGTTAAGTGGTGGCCAGCAGCAGCGCGTCAGTGTGGCGCGTGCGTTGATGAACGGCGGCGATGTGATCCTCGCCGATGAACCCACCGGGGCGCTTGATAGTCACAGCGGTGAAGAGATGATGCGGCTGTTGCAAGAACTGCATGAAGATGGCCACACCATTATTATCGTCACTCACGATATGCAGGTTGCGGAATATGCTGACCGCATTATCGAAATCAAGGATGGGGTAATTTTCGCCGATCGCCGTAATAAGCCCTCGCCGGAACCGAAGACCATCCCGATCCACACGCCACAACCTCGCAACTGGCTGGCCATTTGGGATAACTTTGCCGAAGCGCTAAAAATGGCCCTGCTGGCCATGTCATCACATCGGCTGCGGACCTTTTTGACCATGCTGGGGATTATTATCGGTATCGCATCCGTGGTGTCGGTGGTGGCCTTAGGTGAAGGTTCACAACAAGCAATTTTGAAAAACATCAGCTCCATGGGCACCAATACCATTGATATTCGCCCCGGCAAAGGCTTTGGTGACAGGCGCTCAGGTCGCGTTCGCACCCTTACCGCTAGTGATGCCGATGCACTCAATAACTTACCCTTTGTTGATAGTGTGACGCCGTCCATCAGCACCAGTGTTACCATTCGCTATGGCAACCAAGCCAAAAGCGCCTCGGTCAGCGGTGTTGGCCCAGACTTCTTCCGTGTGCGCGGTTATGAACTCGCCGCCGGACAATATTGGGATGCCCACAGCGTCGAGACACTAGCACAAGAAGCGGTGATCGATGACAACACCAAGCGTGAGCTATTTCCTGACAGTAATCCGATTGGTGAAGTCATCTTTCTCGGCAGCTTACCGGTACGCATTATCGGAGTGACCGAAAAGAAACAAAGTGCCTTTGGCAACAATGATGCGCTTACCGTCTGGGTGCCTTACACCACGGTGGGTGGCCGCATGATGGGGCAACATTACCTTGGCAGTATTTCGGTCCGAATAAATCAAGACGCACCAAGTGCTGCGGCTGAGCAAGGGATTATCACCCTGCTGAAAATGCGCCACGGCACGGAAGATTTCTTCACTATCAATACCGATACCATTCGACAAAATATTGAAAAAACCACCGCAACCATGACACTGCTGATCTCCGCGATTGCGGTAATCTCATTGATTGTAGGCGGGATTGGCGTGATGAATATTATGTTGGTGTCCGTTACCGAGCGCACCCGTGAAATCGGCGTTCGTATGGCCGTTGGTGCCCGCCAAGGCGATATTCTGCGGCAATTTTTGATTGAGGCGATTTTGGTTTGTCTCTGCGGCGGTATTTTAGGGATCAGCCTGTCATTTTTGATTGGCTTTGGTTTCTCCTCAGCCAGCAGTAACTTCCAAATGATCTACTCCACCAATTCAATTATTGCCGCCTTTGCCTGCTCAACCCTGATCGGAGTGTTGTTTGGCTTCTTACCTGCGCGCAATGCAGCGCGCCTCGATCCTGTCGATGCCTTGGCCAGAGAGTAATGTCTAATGAAACAGTTAACGATGAAATATCATTTGGCCACCATCGCCGTATGTAGCACGCTACTCAGCGGCTGTGGAATGCTGACCCGTAGTGAGTTTGAACCGCCGCAGCTGGATATTCCTAACAGCTGGCAACAAACCCAAGTGGCTAATGCAGTAAAATTAGATCCTTGGTGGCAATCTTTTCAAAATCCTGAGCTCAATACGCTGATCAAAGATGTGCTCACCCACAACAGCGATTTAGCGCTGGCGACACTCACGTTGCAAAGGGCACGTTTGCAAGCAGGATTATCACGAGATGATCTGTGGCCACAACTTAGCGCCAATGTTGCGGCAACTAAGAGTAAACCGCTGGATGGCGGCGACAGCAGCACCAGCTATAGCACCAGCGCCTCGATTAGCTACGAAGTCGATCTATGGGGCCGAGTGTCGGCCAACATCGACCAAGCGCAATGGGCGGCGATGGCCAGTCAGGAAGATCGCGAAAGTACTGCACAAAGTTTAGTGGCCACCACCGCCTCACTTTACTGGCAAATTGGCTACCTAAAACAACGTATTCAGCTCAGCCAAAATAGTATCGACTATGCCAAACAGACATTAACCCTGACGCAGCAGCAATATGCCACTGGCGCCGTATCGCAGCTTAATGTACTGGAAGCCCAGCGTAGCCTGGCGGGACAGGAATCCAGCCATAGTGAGTTAGTGCAGCAGCTCGTTGAAGCACAGAATGCCATGGCTATTTTATTCGACAGGCCACCAGAGCAGTTTCCGATCGCCATCGACAAACTGCCTGACGGCAAAGTGCCGACCATCAACGCGGGCGTACCAGCCGATCTGTTAGTACGACGTCCCGATGTTAAAGCGGCGCTGTATCAACTGAAAGCCAGCTTAGCGGCCAAAGATGCGACATTTGCGCAGTATTTTCCGACGCTAAATCTGACCGGTTCTGTAGGTGATTCATCCAGTGAACTCAAAGAGTTGCTGCGCAACCCTATCGGGACGCTGGGGGCTGGTTTGACCTTGCCATTCTTGCAATGGCGGCAGATGAGCATCAACAATGATATCGCTGATATAGATTACCAGTCGGCGACCATTAGCTATCGTCAAACGCTCTACAAAGCCTTTGAAGATGTTAACAATGCCATTTCTGCGCGGCAGCAATATGCCTATCAAGGTGAAAAACTGCAATTGCAATATGACTCGGCAGCAGCGGCAGAGAAAATCTACGCCAGCCAATATCGTAATGGCGCGGTGAGTATTCAGGATTGGCTGACAGCGCAAGAAACGCTGCGTAACGCTGAGGCGTCACTGCTGCAAAATCGCTACAATCAGCTGACCGCGCAATCCACCCTGTATTTAGCATTAGGCGGCAGTGATATCGCACCTGCGTTGCATGACTAGCAGCGCTTCCACTGTAGCCAACAGACGAAAAAAACCGGCGGGGGATATCCGCCGGTTCGGGATTCTGCCACCGTCCCACGAGCCTATGGGACTCGGCAGAAAAAACTAGAAGAAGCCGAGTGGGCTAGTGCCGTAGCTCACCAGCAAGTTCTTGGTCTGCTGATAATGCTCCAACGCCATTTTGTGCGTTTCACGGCCAATACCCGATTTCTTATATCCACCAAACGCCGCATGCGCCGGATAAGCATGATAGCAGTTGGTCCACACCCGTCCGGCTTTAATACCGCGGCCCATGCGATACGCGCGATTCATATCACGAGTCCACACCCCGGCACCTAGACCAAACTCGGTATCATTGGCGATTGCCAGTGCATCCGCCTCATCTTTAAAGGTGGTCACCCCAACGACAGGGCCAAAAATTTCTTCTTGGAACACACGCATCTTGTTGTGTCCCAACATCAAAGTGGGTTGGATGTAGAAGCCCTTATTCAAGGTCGAATTCGGCATCTGCTCCACACCGCCACCAATCAGGAAATTCACCCCTTCATTACGGCCAATTTCCAGATAATTCATGATACGTTCAAACTGTTCTAATGAAGCCTGCGCGCCCACTTGAGTCTCAGTATCAAGCGGGTTACCACGTACAATCCGCTCAGCACGCGCCACCACTTGTTTGATGAATTCAGGATAGATGCTTTCTTGGATTAACGCACGGGATGGACAGGTACAAACTTCACCTTGGTTGAAAAATGCCAGCACAGTACCTTCAACACATTTGCTGAGATAGTCGTCTTCAAATTGCATCACATCTTCAAAGTAGATGTTCGGTGACTTACCGCCTAACTCAACGGTACTCGGAATGAGCAAGTCTGCGGCGCAGCGTAAAATATGTTGCCCAACCGGCGTTGACCCGGTGAAGGCCAGTTTCGCAATACGTTTACTGGTCGCCAGTGCTTGCCCCGCTTCTTCACCGATACCATTGACGATATTGATTACACCCGCTGGCAATAGATCACCAATCAGCTCCATCAACACCAAAATAGACGCCGGTGTCTGTTCGGCTGGTTTCAGTACCACACAGTTCCCCGCTGCCAGCGCTGGCGCAAGCTTCCATGCCGCCATCAGCAACGGGAAGTTCCACGGAATAATCTGCCCGACAACCCCGAGCGGCTCATGGAAATGGTACGCAACTGTCGTGCTATCAATTTCTGCTGCTGTACCCTCTTGGGCGCGAATACAACCAGCAAAATAGCGGAAGTGGTCAACCATCAACGGAATATCAGCGGCTAAGGTCTCACGTACAGCCTTACCGTTATCCCATGTTTCCGCTACCGCAAGTAGTTCTAAATTCTGTTCGATGCGGTCAGCGATTTTCAGCATAATGTTGCTACGCTCAGCGACTGATGTGCTTCCCCAAGCACCCGCAGCAGCGTGAGCGGCATCTAATGCCAGTTCGATATCGGCTTCGTCAGATAAAGGCACCTGACAAAATACCTCACCATTTACAGGTGAAATATTATCAAAATAGCGGCCTGCAACAGGCTCGACCCAGCGGCCTCCAATGTAGTTTTGATATTGAGACTTGAATGTTACAACGGAACCAAGCTCCCCAGGATTGGCGTAAATCATGTGCATTACCTCTTAGCTTTTAGTGGTATTGTGCGTTTTGTCACATCAAGATTAGACTTTAATAACATTCATGACTTCGCTGGTTGTCCTTTTTAGTTTGCTGAGCGTCCAAAACGTTCTGCTAATTTAACTAAGCGACAAATAAGCAGATGAACGTAGCAAGTAACATCCTAAGAACCTTGAAAAAGGAGTGAAGATGCCTATCGCAGAATCACTGTTGCAACCGCTACACGCCAGTCGCCGCACGGTGAGACAACTGGTGGAAAATCGCACCTTGTATGAATCTCACGGCTTAGACTTAGCGATTTATGACACCTACGAAGAAGCCGAACGTGTGCGCCTTGATGCAGACCAAGTGCTGTATTGCGCCATGCTTAGCGGCAAAAAAGTGCTGCATGGTGAAGATGGTTATGACGCAGCATTTTTGCCCAATGAATCCTTTGTGATGTCACCGGGCGATAAAGTCTACATCGACTTTCCCGAAGCCTCGTCTGCAGCACCAACGACCTGTCTGACACTGTCTTTTAGTCCAACGCGGATTATTGAGGCACGCGATAAATTAGCCATGCAACATGCTGATATTCAGCTCAACAGCTGGTGCAACATTACCAACCATCACCTGCACATTACCCATTCAGCGGCGACTCAGCACTTGCTACTGCGGATTGCCGATGCGTTTATGATGGGCGACCATGACCGCGACTTAGTGCTCAATTTCGGGGTTGATGAACTGCTGTCACGCATGGCGCGTCAATATGGTCATCAGGCGTTGTTGCAATTGGCCGCGCAGGATCCTGAGCAAAATGCGCTCACCGCAGTACTCAGTTTTATCGATAAGCATCTGCACCGGGCCATCGATGTTGAACAGTTGTGTAAAGTGGCGTGTATGAGCCGCAGCAAACTCTATCAACAGTTTACTGCGTTAGCCGGATGTAGTCCGATGGAATATATTCAGCAGCAGCGATTGCACCGTGCGCAAATACTTTTAGAACAAGGGCAAAGTGTTACCCAAGCATTTTTAAGTGCTGGCTTTGTCAACGCCGCGCATTTTTCCCGTCGTTTTCAACAGCATTTTGGCGTTACGCCAAAACAGTACGCGGTAAAGGCGATGCAAAAAGCCGGGTAATCGGCACTCAGCTAAACGCGGCGTTACCAGTTCACCACCAAAGGTAACGCCGGTCGAAAATCATGGCAGCGTCCTTGGATGCCATCATCAAAAATTAACTCCATCAACGGGGTCAGTCCTGGCACTAAAGAGACGCAGCTTTCGGCCACCAGCGTCTTCGCCACTGCCGATATACTCGCGCCCTGCGTGGTACTGATAATCACTGCGCTGAGTCGGCTAAATCCTGCTGAATCAAGCATCTGTTGCGTCCGATAAGGCGGAACCTTGTGCTCAGGGCTGCTTAAGAAAAACCACATTGGCTCGGTGAGAGGATTACTGGCAGCCAACGCCAGTTGATAATCATGCGGAAGATAATCGGGGCGGTAATCCCGCAGTTCAACATCACCGCTCGGCAAAGATTTAAAGCAGATGCCAAACGGCGAAATATCACTGCAATGCTGTCCAAAACGCTCATGTAAACGGGTGATACGGCTTGTGTCTGACTGCAGCGCCAGCTCATCCTGAACATAAAGTAATTCAAGATAGGTATTCCCAAAGAAAAAACGTCGATTCGCCGTTCCCTGCCCTTGATGAACGCGCGGCTCGCCCTCTTGTAAACCAAATGCCTCTAGCACTTCAGCTTCTGGCGCGGTAGGACTGCATAAAATAAACAGATGATCTATTTCCATAATACCGACCTTAATATCCACCCAGCGTTGATTGATTACCGCCATTAAGCGTAGGCGTTTTTATGATAAAAAACGTCATATTGCGCAAAAAATTAAAGCGAAGATTTCCCTCAAATTAACATCCGTTCATATAAGCAGATTAACCATTCAACATCGTTAAAAGCCTCGCTACACTCGGAGTCACTAGTCTAAACCTCAATTGTTCATTGTGACGGAGTAACCGCCCATGACGGTGCTTAGTAGCCAAGCTAGCGCGACCATAACGACCAGTTGCCGACGAATCATTGGCCGCTATCAGTCGCCGCATACACGGCTGATGACGTCACTATTTACCGGGCCTCCTTAAGCCCTTCCCGGTCCCCGCAGCGGGCAATGCCAAAATAACTCTCACAGGTTGTCATCAGCGTGACGACAGGCTCCCTTTTACCCAAAATTGACGGAGAAAATAATGATAAAGGCGGAACACCTAAGCCGCAGTTACGGCGAATTTACCGCGGTCGATGATGTGAGCTTTCACATTGACCGCGGTGAAGTGGTGGGATTGCTGGGCCATAATGGCGCAGGTAAATCTACCATTATGAAGATGTTGACCGGCTACCTCGAGCCCACCCAAGGATCGATTCACATCGACGGACTGCAAGTCGGCCTCGAAACTCAAGCAATTCAGGCAAAAATTGGCTATTTACCAGAGAATTGCCCGGTATGGCCTGATATGACAGTGATTGACTATCTGGAATATCAGGCGATGTTGCATGGTGTGGTGGCGCCGTTACGCAGTCGCGCCGTTGCCGCAGCAATTCGTTGTACCGCGCTGAGAGAAAAAGCGACAGCCCCGATTCAAACTCTGTCACGTGGTTACCGCCAACGGGTCGGCGTTGCCCAAGCGCTGCTTCACCAACCCGATATTATTATTCTGGATGAACCGACTAATGGGCTCGATCCGACGCAGATCTTACAAATGCGACAACTCATCAAAGAGCTCGCAAAAACGGCGACCGTGATTATCTCCACTCACATCATGCAAGAAGTACAAGCCGTGTGTGAACGGGTATTGATCATGCGGCGTGGTCAGCTGGTCGTCGATGCCCGTATGGACCAATTGCAAACCCACCAAGGGCTCAGCCTGTGTCTCGACCGAGATGCCACAACAGCACTGCGCCAGATCGACGGCATAGCATCGCTGCAACAACGTCCCTCAAATGATGGTCGCTGGTATTGCAATATCGACTCAGCCACCGAGCTGGCCCCCACCATTGCCAACGCGGTTTGTCAGGCTGGCTTTCAGCTATACGCGTTGGAACCACGTAAACGCGACCTAGAAACTGTCTTTGCTGAAGTAAATCGGGAGGTAGCCCATGGCTGAATGGCAGCAAATCGCGCGCAAAGAGTTTCGCGCCTTCTTTAACTCGCCAGCGGCGATTCTCTTTCTCGGGACCTTCATCGTTGCTTGTCTGTTTGTGGTGTTTTGGGTGGCAGGCTTTTTTGCCCGCAACATCGCAGATGTTCGACCGCTGTTTAACTGGATTCCACTACTGCTGATCTTTCTGGTAGCAGCACTGACCATGCGCAGTTGGTCGGAAGAACAACGCGCAGGCACTCTTGAATCTTTGCTCACTAGTCCGGTAAATCCGCTGACACTGATCATCGGTAAATTCGCCGCCATGCTCGGCTTGGTGGCCATCGCCTTGCTGCTGACATTGCCTTTGCCTATTACGGTGTCCTTGATGGGGCCGCTCGATTGGGGCCCGGTGATTGGTGGCTATGTGGCCTCGCTGTTCCTCGCTGCCGCCTACATAGCTATCGGCCTGTACATGAGTTCACGTACCGATAACGCTATCGTCGCCCTGATCTTAACCTTAGTGGTGTGCGGTCTGTTCTACCTTATCGGCAGTCCACAGCTGACGAATCTGTTTGGCTATCACGCGGGAGATATACTGCGCGGTTTAGGCACAGGCTCACGCTTTGACTCCATTACCCGCGGCGTGCTGGATCTGCGCGATCTATATTATTACCTGTCATTAGTGGGCATATTTCTGGCGTTAAACATGCTGCGCTTGGAACGTATCCGCTGGGCTGGTAACCAACAAAACAGTAAACATCGCCAATGGCGCTGGGTCACAGCATTGGTGGTAATCAACTTTATTGCGGGTAATCTGTGGCTAAACCAAGTGCACTGGGCGCGCTTGGACATGACCCAAGGCCAGCAATATACCTTGTCTGAAGCCAGTAAACATTATCTGGCACAGCTACAAGAGCCGTTGCTGATCCGCGGCTATTTTTCCGCCAAAACCCATCCCTTGTTAGCCCCCTTGGTACCGCAAATTAAGGACTTGCTGCAAGAGTATGCGGTGGCGTCTGGCAATAAGGTTCATGTGGAGTTTATTGATCCACAAAAAGACCAACGAGCCGAGCAACAAGCGGCATCACGCTATGGCATCAAGCCGCTTTCATTTGAAACCGCTAACAAATATTCGGCCGGAGTGATGAGCTCTTACTTCAATGTGGTGATAGCTTACGGCGATAAGTTTAAGGTGCTCAATTATCAGGATCTGATTGACGTTAAGGGGCGAGGAGATCATCTCGATGTATTGCTGAAAAATCCCGAATACACTGTCACCAGCGCCATTCGTAATGTCATGCATCAATGGCAAGCAGGTGGCAATCCATTTGACACGATTCATGGCGACGTCGTATTCCACGGCTATATTTCCGGCAAACAAAACTTGCCCGCCCCCTTACAAAAACTGCGTAGTGCCTTGAATGAAATTCTCAGCGATTTAACCCAGCAGGCGGCTGGAAAACTGCAAACAGAATTTGCCGATCCTCTGCAAAACCCACAACTCGCGAGCACACTAAAGCAAGAATATGGATTTGCTCCGCAAGTCATGGGGCTGACAGATCGTAAACCCTTCTGGTTCTACATGACGCTGGAAAACGGTGGCAGCAAGGTACAAATTCCGCTGCCAGAAAAACTCGATAAGGCGACACTGAAACACAGTATTCAAGCTGCGCTGCAACGCTTAGCGCCGGGATTTATGAAAACCGTTGCGCTGGCGGCACCTAAGGCTAACTACATGTCACCAAGTAATAATAGCTACAGCATGTTGCGCGAAGAGCTGTCGAAAAATCTCAAAGTAGAAGATGAAGATTTGAGTGATGGTACTGTGTCGCAAGATGCCGACTTCCTGCTGGTGATGGCGCCAAAAAACCTCGACGAAAAATCGCTGTTTGCTATCGATCAGTTCCTCATGCGTGGCGGTAGTGTGATGATTGCTACCTCCCCCTATGACGTGAACATTAAGCAGGGGCTCACAGCCCAGAGCAATAGCAGTGGTCTCAGCAAGTGGCTGGCACACTTTGGCATGAGCATGGACAGCAAACTGGTGCTTGATCCGCGTAATGCCGCGCTGCCAATCCCAGTGAATCGCAATGTCGGTGGTATCACTATTCGTCAGGTGCAGATGATGCCCTATGCCTACTTCCCCGACTTACGTGATACTCAACTGGATGGCGACAATCCTGTCACCGCATCACTTGGGCAATTGACGCTTAACTGGGCATCACCGTTGAGCATTGATAACAACCTCAGCGCCAAACGCGATGTCAGTACTCTGCTGCGCAGCTCTGATCATAGTTGGCTGTCAGCCCAGCTAAATTTGGTGCCAGATTACCGCAGCAATCCGCAAAGTGGCTTTAAGCCGGAGGGCAAACCTCAGTCTTATCCGTTAGCGGTAGCCGAAACGGGGGCATTTGATTCATTCTTCGCCGGTAAAGCCTCTCCCTTACTCAATGAGCAAGCCAGCGGCAATAAAACCCAAGGGAAAACTGCAACCACTGTGAATAGTGACAAGGTCAGCAGTCTGATAGCCCACTCGCCCGAATCTGCACGTTTGATCGTGATCGCCAGTAACGGCTTTGCCAGCGACAACACCTTGAGTCTTGAGTCGCAAGGACTAAGCTCGCTCTACAACAAACCGATTGATTTCATTCAAAACAGTATCGATTGGTCACTGGAAGATCCGGCCTTGCTATCACTGCGCGGTCACACACAATTCGCGCGCACCTTAGTCGGAATGAAACTAGCGCAGCAACAATTCTGGGAGTATCTCAACTATGGCCTCGCGGTATTGTGTTTATTGCTGGTATGGCTCTGGCGCCGGCAGGTAAAACGCGCCGATACCCGTCGCTACCAACAGATCCTCGCGGAGGTATAACCTGATGAAAAAACTAATCTATCTGTTAAGTGGACTGCTAGCAGCGCAACTGCTGCTCACCTTGCTACTGAATAGCGGCAGCAGCGTCAGTAGTCATTCGGTCAATCAGGCGTTACTGGCGTTAGATGCGAATAAAATTGATAGCATCATCCTGAGCGACGCTAATGGTGCCTCGGTCAAACTGACACGCGACAAACAGCAATGGCAGTTGCCGGAGCACGACAATTTTGCCGCTGATCAGCACCAGGTTGGGCAACTGCTCAATACCTTAGCCACTCTTAAACATGGTGAGGCACTCGCCGACAGTGACAGCGCGGCTGAGCGCTTTAAAGTGGCGCCTAACAGTTTTGCGCGTAAAGTGACCCTGCAGGAAAAAGGCACCGATATCGTCACCTTGTATATTGGCACCTCGGCAGCTATGCGCAAAACACACGTTCGGGTTGCAGGTGATGAGGCGATTTATCTGGCCAATCTTCCTGTGTATCAGTTGCCTGCTGACTACAGTGACTGGGTTAAACATGATGCGCTGCAACTGAAAGCCAATGAGATTGAGTCGGTGAGTTTTGATGGGGTAACCTTAAGCCGCTCTCACAACCACAAAACGCCAGCCAGCGATACTGATCTCAGCAGTAACATGGTCGCGGCGCTTGCCGATGGCAAACAACCGCAAAAGCACACTGATACAGGTTGGCAATTAGTGCCTTTAAAAACCGGTGAACAGCTAAAAGTAAGCGGTTTAGATAATGTGCTGCATCAGCTCACGAACTTACGTGTATCGAAACTGCTCGGCAGTGACAGCCAGGGCGACTACAACCTTGATGCCCCAGTCCTTGAGGTGACGGTAAAACGCAATCAAGGCAAAGAGGTACGTTATACCCTTGCCCCCTTGAGCCATGCTGCGAGCAGTACTCAGCAAGCGACGAATGACGCAAACAATTCGCCAAAAGGCTTTGTGCTTAAAAGCTCACTCAGCCCTGAGTATTTCCTGTTACCCACAGAACAAGCAAAGCCATTTATTGAGGCCTTTCAGGCGGATCAATTAAGCCATGCGGTTGTCGCCAATAATGCAACTACGAGCAAGGCAAGCAACGCCCACTCACCGGGTTAGACACGATGCACAACCAAGGGCTGCTACATTGCAGCCCTTTTTAATTGTCAACCTTAAACCACCTCCTATGGAGGTGATGATCGTTTAGTCGGGGCTATGCCCGTAGAG
>NZ_JPEO01000024.1 GCF_000753795.1 Shewanella mangrovi | reverse complement strand
CTGTGGTTGATGGCACACCGTCAGTCACCGGCCAGCTCAGTGCTACCGATGTTGACCTGAATGATGCACAGAACTGGAGTGTTGAGGTGCAAGATCCGGCCAACATCTACGGCACCTTTGGTGTGGATGCAAATGGTCTGTGGACCTACGCCCTCGATAACTCGCTGGCCGCCACCCAAGCTTTGAATGAAGGTGACACCATCAATTTAACCTTTACTGTACGGGTGACGGATAACTATGGTGCCTATGTGGACCAAGATGTAATCGTCACTATTACGGGAACTGATGATGCAACGATAGTAGAGTCTGCTCGTCAGGTATGGGTTCCAGCTGATAGTACTTATGCGAATCCTGACTACACTGACGGCTACCCGCTCTATATCACCGCACCTACGGACATAGATAATGCGCTGCACATACAGGTAACAGGGGTACCAGCCTCGGGGACCGTAGGTTACTACGATGGAGGCGTTTTTGTTGAACTTCAGCCAAATGATATTCTGACGACGGAGCAATTAACGACCGTTGTGTATATTCCTGCTGACGGGCAGAATTCTGATGCTGACTATTCATTTACATACAATGTGTTGAATGAAAATGATGAAGTTACAGGTCAAAGCACCGTCACAATCAACACTGTCGATAATGTTAGCGAGCCATCACAGTCTGAACAGATAGGAGATGGTTCATCACCGTTAACATCAGGAAATGATCAAACTCAAGACATTGTTGTAAGCCAAACTTTAGCACAAGATTTAGCCCTACATTCAGATGCCTATATACATCTGCTCACTGATTTTAATCAGCGAAGTAACCAAGGCAATCCGCAACGAGCCAACGATATTGCCGCGTTAGAAGCTGAAGTGTCAGCCAAACTTAGAATTGCAGTGAAGGATGCACAGGGAAATATCACTTCCTACGTTACCTTCATGATCCTTGCCGCCAATAACGGAGTTAACGATTGGACCTATGCAGGCAGTGATTTAATGGAAACCACTGTAAGTTATAGCAACATCTATATGCTAGATAGCAATGGCAATCAGACCTCAACGACATTAGAAGCCTATTTGTTGAGCAATCCAGCTGTTGCTGGTGATTCTTGGACAATTGTTTACGAAGATAACAACGGCGGTAACTATCAAGCGCGTTTCGTTCAATTTGAATTCTCTACAAACGTTCCAGGCGATCCATCAGTATACGTGGTAGGTAATGATGCCACTGTCAACACCATATTTGGTTCCGAATACAACGACACCCTGTTTGGTGGCAGCCAAGACGATATTATCTATGCTCGAGAAGGCAATGATACGATCAATGGCGGTAGTGGTAACGATGAAATCCATGCTGGTAGTGGTGATGACACGGTTTATGGTGGAGATGGAGACGATACCATATACGGTGAAGACGGTAACGACACCATTTATGCCGGTAATGGCAACGATACTATCTACGGTGGTAGCGGTGCAGACACGATAGATGGTGGTGATGGTGATGATACGATCTATGGTGGGGATGGGAACGACACTCTTATTGGAGGAATCGGCAACGACCTCTTGATTGGTGGAGCGGGTAATGACCTGCTAACCGGTGGTGCTGGCATTGACACCTTTATCTGGCAGGCTGGAGATACGGGAACAGATATAATAGCTGACTTCTCCGCTTCCGATGGCGATAAACTTGATATCAGTGAGTTGCTATCAGGATGGGATAGCACAACTACTACGCTGGATAGCTACTTAAGTTTTAGCGTGGATCAAGTTGACGGTACAGTCACTATCAGCATTGACACAGATGCCAATGGCACGGTTGAGCAAGAAATCGTGTTGAATGGTGTTGATATGAGCAGTGGTAATGACAATCAAATCATTAACAGTCTATTGGGAACCGATGGCCCACTCATAGTCCAAACAGATGCCTCAGATGGTTCAGCATCTGCGACGGCTGGTGATTTCAGCCTGGCGTACCAACAAAATGACTTTCATCCATAATAGGTAAGCTACTAAAACTTCAAAGATTCTCCGGTTGCAGCTTTGCTACCGGGGCGTCTTTGTACAATACTTTACCTATCAATTCATGTTTAAGGGATTAATCATTTCGTGAGTAGTAACTCTGCTTCGCCGAAAACAGAGCAATGGACTATACCCGCGTCTCAGCGCGTCACTGTCGATCCGTTACTTGACTGCCTAGTACTGATGACAGAGTACTACGGGAGCCCATGCTCTGTTGAATCTTTGGTAGCGGGTCTGCCTCTATCAACGGCATTATTGTCTCCAGAACTTCTGCCACAGGCTGCATCACGAGCCGGCTTAACCGCGAAATTAATACGCAAAGGGCTAGATCAAGTATCTGCAATTCAGCTTCCGTGCATTCTGTTACTTAAAGATAAAAAAGCCTGCATTTTGCGAGAGTTAGACTTCGATAAGCAAACGGCAGTGATTCAACTTCCCGAAACTGGTGGAGAACAACGACTCTCTATCGAAGAGTTAGAAGCAAGTTATGTGGGTTATCTGTTCTTAGTGAAACAGCAATATCGTGGTGATATGGGCTTTGACGTCTATCAACACGACCACAGCACACACTGGCTAATGCAGACCTTGAAAGACGCAGCGCCTATCTACCGCGATGCCTTAATCGCCTCGGTGTTGGTGAATATTTTTGCGCTTGTTTCTCCGCTGTTTGTCATGAACGTGTATGACAAAGTTGTGCCTAATCTCGCGTTTGAATCTTTATGGGTGCTGGCTGCGGGTGCAGGCATTGCCTATATTTTTGACTTTGTAATGCGCCACCTACGAGCTTACTTGATTGATATTGCAGGTAAAAAAGTCGATATCATCGTATCGTCGCGGCTGTTTTATAAAGCGATTGGGCTACCACTAGAAAAACGTTCCAGTAGTGTCGGCGGTATGGCGCGGCAGCTTGGAGAGTTTGATAGCATTCGTGATTTTCTTACCTCTGCGACGGTCACAGCGCTGATCGATTTACCGTTCGCACTGCTCTTTATTGTGATCATCTATTTGGTCTCTGGAGATCTGGCCATTATTCCTGTGCTAGCTGGCGTTGCAATTTTGCTATTTACCTTAAGTGTGCAACCGCGTTTAAAGCTCGCGATTGAAGAGAGCAATAAGTTTTCCAGCCTCAAGCATGGCCATCTTGTTGAAAGTTTGGCCGCATTAGAATCGATCAAAGCCTATGGTGCCGAAGGTCTGGTACAGAAATCATGGCAACAAATGATTGGCCATACGGCTAACTGGCAGTTGAAGACTAAGAAATTGTCTAATGCGGTATCGCACTTTGCTACTTTTATCGTGCAATTAACGACTGTATGCGTAGTTATTCTTGGTGTTTATCGGGTTTCTGATAACGCGATTTCAATGGGCGGAATTATCGCTGCAGTGATGCTGTCAAGCCGCGCGGTTTCACCTATGGCACAGCTTGCAAACTTGATGACACGAGCCAATCAAATGATCAGCGCTTTGCGTCAGCTCGATGGCATCATGACTCAAGAAGATGAATTTGAAAACAAAGGTCATCTGGTGACTAAGCAGCGCCTGATGGGCAAGATTGAAGCCGACAACATCACCTTTAGTTACCCTGGAACTGAGCAACCAGTGTTGCATCCGCTCTCTGCACGTATTCAACCCGGCGAAAAGATTGCCATCATTGGCCGCAATGGCAGTGGCAAGAGTACCTTGGCGAAGATGTTAGTAGGCTTGTACCAACCAGCCAATGGCAGCTTACGTTATGACGGCGTCGATTCCGCACAAATACATCCCAGCGATTTGCGCCGTAATTTCGGTTATTTACCGCAAGACGTCACCCTGTTTCATGGCACCATTCGTGACAATATTCTCTTTGGTACACGTTCGGTTACTGAGCATCAGCTTATGCGCGCTGTGCAGTTAGCCGGGGTCAGTCTTTTTACCGATATGGAAGCTGAAGGCCTTGATCGCCAGGTCGGTGAAAAAGGCGAATCCCTCTCCAGAGGTCAGAGGCAGACCGTTGCGCTTGCACGGGCCATCTTAAATGATCCGCCAGTGTTATTGATGGACGAACCTACCGCCAGTCTCGACGCTCGTGCCGAAAAGCAATTTATGCGCTCGATGGGGCATGTCAGTAAGGACCGCACATTAATTATCATCACACATAAAATGGATCTTCTGCGCTTAGTCGATCGCATTATCGTCCTCGACCGTGGCCGCATTCTTGCCGATGGCCCGAAAAATAAGGTGTTAGAGCTACTCAACCAAGGGCTTATGGCAGGAGGTAACCGTGGCTAAGAATCTCACCGCACAAGATCTGGAAATGGTCGATGACGTTTATGGCGCTATGCTGACCGAAGCGCCCACTAGCCACAAACTGATTATTTGGGCAATGGCGGCAATGTTGCTGTGCTTCTTGGGCTGGGCTGCGTTAGCCAAGCTCGATCGCGTCACTACGGGAATGGGTAAAGTCATTCCCTCAAGTCAGGTACAGGTGATTCAGAGTCTCGATGGCGGCATCTTAAAAGAGATGTACGTACAAGAAGGTATGTTAGTCCGCAAAGGCCAACCATTAGTTCGCATCGATGATACACGTTTCCGCTCTGATGCCGCACAACAGCAGCAAGAAGTTGATTCTCTTAATGCCAACGTTATCCGTTTAAAGGCTGAACTGAACAGTATTCAGATCTCCGACACATCACAAGATTGGCGTGAACAAATCAAAATCGTCAAACATTCGCCAGTGTTTCCCGACAAATTACATCAGACTCAGCCTGAGTTAGTTAGGCGCCAGCAAGAGGAGTTTGACGGTCGGCTTGATAACCTCACAAACCAGCTTGAAATTCTTGCGCGACAAATTACGCAACGTCAGCAGGAAAATGAAGAATTAGCGTCTAAAATTAATACGTTAACAACGAGTTTCCAATTGGTCACTCGCGAGCTCGAACTGACACGACCATTGGCAACAAAAGGCATTGTACCGGAAGTCGAACTGTTGAAGCTGGAACGCAACGTTAATGACATCAAAGGTGAGTTGTCAGGGTTGCGCGTCAACCGGCCAAAAGTGAAAGCTGCAATGGATGAAGCCATTTTGAAACGTCGAGATGCTTTATTGAGTTACGCAGCAGATGCTCGAGCGCAGCTTAACGATATGCAAGCCAAACTTTCGCGCATGAACGAAGCACAAGTCGGCGCAATGGATAAAGTGGATAAAGCCATTATCACCTCGCCAGTGAACGGCACAGTAAAGTCCATCGAAATCAATACCCTTGGCGGTGTGGTTCAACCTGCGATCAATATTATGGAAATTGTGCCATCTGAAGACCAATTACTGGTAGAGACTAAAATCCTGCCAAAAGATATCGCCTTTCTCCACCCTGGCTTGCCAGCGGTGGTCAAAGTCACTGCTTACGATTTCACTCGGTATGGTGGACTGCACGGTACCGTGGAACAGATTAGCGCTGATACCACTCAGGATGAGGAAGGTAATAGTTTTTATCTGGTGAAAGTCAGGACCGACGAATCCAGTTTAAGTAAGAAAGATGGCACAAAGATGCCGATAATACCCGGTATGCTGACCAGCGTAGATGTAATAACTGGGAAACGCACAGTCCTTGAGTACATTCTTAATCCGATACTGCGAGCCAAAGAAAATGCGTTAAGGGAACGCTAGGCTTTAAGTGATTGAACCTTGGAGGGGTTTAATATGAAAACACTAACTAATCGGCGTATGAAAACCAGTGCTCTGGCATTGGTTGTTTCAGCGTTGATGTTTCCAGGCGCTGCTTTAGCTCAAACACTGGAGCAAGCAGTGGCTTCTACTCTGGACACAAATCCCGATATTAGAGTCGCTTTTAATCGTTTCAAGCAACGCGAAGAACAAGTTAACCAAGCGTTTGCTGGTTACCTGCCGTCTACCTCGCTCACCGCTGGCTATGGCTATGAAAAAACGGACTCACCGACAACCCGTCGCAGAGGCGTTAATGACATGGAATTGGGACGCGGAGAGTTCGGTGTCAGCATTCGCCAAATGTTGTTTGATGGCTTCTATACGTCCAGCGAAGTTGCGCGTACCAAGTATGAAGCAAGTGCCGATCAATGGACGCTGTTTGCAACGGCAGAAGACACAGCCCTTGATGTAGCGCGTGTTTATATTGGCTATATTCGCGCCGAGCAAGTGCTGACATTGGCCGAAAAAAATCTGAAAACACACCAAGATATTTTCGATCAGATTAAACAACGAACTGATTCTGGTTTAGGGTCTACTGCAGATTTATCACAAATTAGTGGTCGTTTGGCGCGAGCCAACGCTAACGTTGTTTCTGCCCGTAATAACTTTATGGATGCGAAGAGCCAGTTCTTCCGTATCACCCACCAGCAACCTGATAGCCTGATTATTCCAGTACCTGACGCCGACATGCTACCTAAAGATCTGCCTGAAGGTATCGAAATGGCGAAAAAGAACCATCCAGTACTGAAGTCTGCTGGCAGCGATATTCTGGCGGCTGAATCAGAACGTTCCACCGCACAATCGACTTACTATCCAACGTTCACGCTGGAGCTATCAGCCAACTGGAACAACGACCTCAATGGTGAAGATGGATTTAGCGCTATTGCTAATCAAGATGTAGGCGGTTACTACAATGACGTGCAAGCCATGGTGCGTATGCGCTACAACATCGCTAATGGCGGTCGTGATTTAGCGCGTGAAAAAGAAACCGCTTATAAGCTCAGTGAAGCAAAAGAGATCCGTGAGCGCGCTTACCGCGAGGTAGTGGAAGGGGTCGATTTGGCTTGGCATGCCTATCAATATCTCGAGCCACAAAAGCAGTACATTCGCGAACATGTGGTAGCAGCAAAAGAAACCCAGGTAGCTTATTCACAACAGTTCAATTTAGGACAGCGCACCTTGCTCGACTTATTGGATACTGAAAATGAACTGTTTGAAGCAAGAAGAGATTATCTCACTGCCGAGTTTGATGAAATTATCGCAAAATACCGCGTGCTCAATGCAACAGGGAAATTGCTCGATTCACTAAGGGTTACTCGTCCTGCCGTTTGGCAAGGTGAAATGGACCATAATGAGGAAGGAGTAGAATAATGAAACTCTTACTGACCCTACTGCCTATTGTCCTGCTCGCAGGCTGTTCAATGCGGGATACTGTGTCTATGGATGGCGACACACAGCAAGTGTATAACCTGAACGATGAAGATCGTGATGGTGTTATCGAAGCCCGTGAAAAATGTTCCGGCACCGTCACCGGCGCAAACATTGACAATTATGGCTGCGGTACAGTCAAGCCTATTAAGGAACGTTCTGAACTTAAGGTATTGTTCCCGAACGATTCTTACTATATTGACCCACAGTACTATAGCCAAATCCAAACCATCGCTGACTTTATGAAGCAGTACCCTCATACCAAGGTAACCATTGAAGGCCACTGTAGTCGTACAGGTTCTTACGATCACAACTTGGAATTGTCACAAAATCGCGCTAATGCGGTGACCGATGTGCTCAATAAAGAGTTTGGTATCGAAAAAGACCGGTTAACAGCAGTAGGTTATAGCTTTGATCGTCCGGTAGATCTCAGCGGTACAAAAGAAGCGCAGCGTCGAAATCGTCGTGTGATTGCAGAAGTTACTGGCGAAGATACAATGGCTGACATGAAGTGGAACATTTACACAGTAGATGAAGTTGTTAAATAGGAAATGCTTTGACCACCTTGGCTTTTGGCAAACGACCGCTGCGCGCTTTTTTTAGGCGGGTTTGCCATTGCGCCATTGTAACGGCTTTAGTGGTGGTAATCGCCCCACAAGCTGACAATGTTAAACCATTGGATGAAGGCCATATTGTCTCTGTACTGTCAGATAAATATGGCCCACGCGCGGGCTTACGCGCGAAGGCTTGGTTTAAGATTTTGGACAATAGCCAACAGCTTAGCGAGCTGGATAAGCTAAAAGCGGTCAATAATTTTTTTAACCTATTTAGATTTGTTGATGACATTAAACTCTGGGGTGACAGCAACTATTGGGCGACACCGCTGGAGTTTATTGGTGTCAACGGTGGCGATTGTGAAGACTTTTCTATCGCCAAATATTTCACGTTGCTGCAGCTCGGCATCGCAGACGAGAAAATGCGGATCACTATGGTAAAGGCCACCAGCGTAAACCAATACCATATGGTATTAGCCTATTATGCAAAGCCCTCCTCCATCCCGCTTATTCTGGATAATCTCGACCCCATGCTCAAACCTGCAACCCAACGTGGCGACTTGATTCCTGTCTACAGTTTCAACGGTCAACAGTTGTGGCTGAACAAAGAACGCGGCCGAGGTGAACTTGCGGGCTCATCGTCTCGGCTCGAAAAATGGAATGATCTTAAATACAGACTCGGGGTAGACCGTTTGCGTAAACCTCGATTGGTACTGGAGTAGCGATAACAATGACCTTGTTCAGACAGTTATATTCATTGCTCTTTGGGCTGTTTTTGCTAGTTGTCGCTAGCTTGGGCTATGTGCAATTTAATGAAACCCGCAGCTTTCTGACCAAACAAATGGAGTCTGATTTAAATAACACTAGTCACTCATTAGGTTTGATGCTCGTTCCTGCGCTCGAAGCTGGTGATATGGCCACCGTAGAAACGATGGTCAACGTCATCTTTGAAGGTGGCTACTATCAACAGGTGCAACTCACCTGGATGGTTGATGGTAAACAGCAAACTTGGAACAACGCCATTCGCGTTCAGGGCGTACCGCAGTGGTTTATCGATCTCCAATTATTTCCTACCATCGCTAAAGAAAGCACCATTACCTCGGGCTGGATCCAACTGGCACAGCTAAAAATTACAGCTCATCCCGGCTACGGATATAACGAGTTGTGGCGCATTATGAGCAACACCATCATCGTGTTCTCTATTCTGTTTTTGGTCGCCATTCTGACCGCGAGATTTGGGCTCAGCTGGATCTTAAAACCGCTGCACGACATTGCCGAGCATGCCAAAAGTGTTGCCAAACGGGAATTCGGCCCGGATATGGTGCCGCCCAAAACGCGTGAACTTAAAGATGTGGTCGAGGCGTTCAACAGCATGTCGGCGCAATTGAAGCAAATCTTTAATTCGCTCGATCAGGAAGTGTCTGAACTACGTAAAAAGAATCTGGTCGACGCAGTTTCCAATTTGCCTAACCGCCAATACATGACTGGCCGCCTTAATAGCTGGTTGAGTGAGCCTGACAGCGGTGCACTCTTAATGGCACGTTTGTCTTGGTTAGAAGAGGTTCATAGTAAATATGGCTATCAGGTACGTGATGAAACCATCAAGCTGCTCGCAGAAAAACTGCAGCAACAACTCAAAGACGTCGCCGACTCGGTTATTGCCCGTATTTCTGCCTACGAATTTGCATTTTTAATTACCAATGTCGAACGCGAACAGACCAGTAAATACCTGCAAACGTTAATTCGCACCATTAACCAAGAGATGATCAAAGCTGGCAGTAAGCCAAACGAGGATTACGCTATCGGTATTGCCGAGCGCATTGGCCAGTCGTCAGTTTCCAGTATCTTGGCGCAAGCGGACAATGCCCTGCAGCACGCCTTGCAGCAAGGTCGAATTTTCCATTGGTATGAATCACAGCAACAGCAGTTATTCACGCGTGAACAGTGGCGTGTGAAACTGACCGAAGCGATTAACAGCAAGCAATTCCGCTTCCGTTGGCAACCAATTCAACAAGTCGGCAGCAGCAAACTGCTGCAACGTGAGATTTTCTGTCAGCTGCAAATGGAAGATAAGGTAGTGCATGCGGGACAGTTTATGCCGTATGTGGAGTTGTTGTCCTTGGGGAGTCTGATGGATCGCTGCCTAATCGAGAAAATTTTCGAGGACGGCATTATTGAACGTATCGAGCAGCCACTCGCAGTCAACTTAACCCATCAGAGTATTACGGATGTAAACTTCCATGATTGGCTCGCTAAATTCCTCAAAGACAATAATCATCAAGGCTTGCTCACCTTTGAAATTCAGGAAGCCACAATCTACGGCGATACTGAGGCCTGTGAATCATTGTGCCGAATCATTAAGGAATATGGCGCCAGCTTTGGCATTGACCACTTCGGTCGTCAATTTGGTTCCATGACCTACCTTCAGAGCTTCCGCCCGGCCTACGTGAAACTCGATCAGTCCTTCGCCCAGTTTGAAGACAACCTGCATAATGCCGAGCTGTGTCGTGCGCTGGTTAACGTCGCCAAAGGGCTGGATATCAGCGTAATTGTTACGGGTATTCAAGAGCAAACGCAGCTCGCTCGCTTTGATAGTTTCAAAGTACAAGGCTACCAAGGCTTTATCGCACCGCCGGAGAATATTGACTAAGCCAAACAACTCGACATGTCGCGTCCGCTGCAGCATCGGCGCTAGCGGGCGCTGACGTGCTAAGTATGGTGACAAAGACGTCGAATGAGATTAATCGTTCAGAAAGCAGAAAAGCCTCTGCATTGCAGAGGCTTTTCTAGAATTTGGTCGGTGATAAAGGATTCGAACCTTTGACCCTCTGGTCCCAAACCAGATGCGCTACCGGGCTGCGCTAATCACCGAAGGGGTTGTCTTGCGACATGACGTTATACGTTCGTCAACGTTGAAAAGTTCAAAAGTGGTCGGTGATAAAGGATTCGAACCTTTGACCCTCTGGTCCCAAACCAGATGCGCTACCGGGCTGCGCTAATCACCGACATTTTTGACTTTCTTACATTTCGCCATCATTGTATAACGATGGAAAAATGGGGTGGCTGATGGGGCTCGAACCCACGACAACTGGAATCACAATCCAGGGCTCTACCAACTGAGCTACAGCCACCACTGAATTTTGCTAACATTGACTGAGCTACCCTAAACCTAGATGGTGCGCCCAGAAGGATTCGAACCCTCGGCCTCACCCTCCGGAGGGGTGCGCTCTATCCAACTGAGCTATGGGCGCCCTGCCGTGTCAGCGCCGCATATAGTAGGAGTATTTCATCGCCGCGTCTACGGTTATTTTGAATTTTTTGGTTTAGTTGTTCAACTTTTAGCTTAATAGCAATAAACAGATTACTGACGCTCGCCAACAATTTGGCTTGGCACTAAGATGCATTAATGATATTACTAATCAGTTTAGTCAATAAATCAACAATTCCTTTACAAGACGTTACCGCTAAATTGTTCAATGGAATGGCAATATGTCGAACACAGAAGTTCAGAGAGGTAATGTCCGGACGTTAAACTCGGGCATAAAATTGAATAACAAAGATCAATTAGAAGCTGAATTTAAACGCATCGAGTCTGCCCAACAGGCATTGCTCGGTATTTCCGATCTTGCTAACACAGTCAATACTATGCAGGAGTTTTACTACGGCCTGCATCGTCACCTTAAACAATTGATCCCTGCCGATAACTTCTATATTGCGCTGAAAAATCAAGATCGACTGGAATTGCCTTTTTTTGCTGATGAGAAGGACGCTCATCCATCCGAACTCTATCCTGATGAAAGTTTGTCAGACACCTTGAAACGTGGTCTTACAGGCTATGTCATCCGCTCGCAAAAGCCACTGTTGTGCGACGAAGAAATGGCGGAGCACTTAGAAGAACTAGGTGAAATAGATAATCTAGGCTCACCCAGCCACCAGTGGTTTGGCGTTCCGATTACTCACCATGAGATTGTCGTGGGTGTGCTGGTCGTTCAAAGTTACCGGACTGAAATCTCTTATGGCAGCCGCGACCAAGAGTTGATGGTGTTTATCAGCCACCATATTGCCGGGGTGCTCGAACGCCTACGTCACCAGCAACAACTCGAATTAGCAATCGATCAACGCACGCAAGAACTCAGCCATGCCTATGAAAAGCTCAAGCTGGAAGTTTACGAACGCCGCCGCGCCGAAAGATTGCAACGTTCGCTGTTTGAGATTGCCGATTTAGCCACCTCCAACTTGGAAGGCTCTGAATTCTACGCCGAACTCCATCGCGTTATCGGCCATCTGCTACCTGCACAAAACTGCTATATCGCACTGTTGTCAGAAGACAATACGCAGCTAGAGTTTCCGTTCTACGTTTCTCAGCTCAGCAAAGTCCCACCTAAGCCACGGGCGTTAAAAGATGGCTTGGTGGAGTATTTGATCCGCAGCCAACGGCCAATGTTGTTAGATCAAAACGGCCTGCAGAAACTGATCCATCAGGGGGAAATCTACAGTCGCGCGCCAGATCTTAACCAAACCCAGCAGATGAAGCAGTGGATTGGTATTCCGTTGATGATCCAAGGCAGCGTAGGCGGTGCGCTGGCGGTCTATTCGTTCAGTAATGACCAGAAATACCAGTTTAAGGATATGGATCTGCTGACTTTTGTGTCACAGCATATCGCTACCGCCATCGAGCGTAAGTACGCCACTGAAACCTTGAAACGTTCTAATGAAGAGTTGGAAGAAAAGGTTATCGAGCGCACCCGCGAGCTCGCAAGAGCCAACAAAGATTTACAACGGGAAATTTCGCAGCGGCGAAAAGTAGAACTGCAGCTGAAACATGATGCCAGCCACGATGCGCTCACGGGCTTACCAAACCGCATGATGTTTATGGCGCGCTTGCAAGACACGCTGTCCATTCACCAGCGAAGCACCGTCGGCCAGTTCGCCTTACTCTTTATTGACCTCGATCGCTTTAAGCTGGTCAATGACACCTTAGGTCACTTAGAAGGTGATCACTTTCTGGTCGAGACCTCTAAACGACTCGGTTTATGCATTCGCGAACAAGATACACTCGCGCGCCTAGGTGGCGATGAATTCGTAATCCTACTCGATCACCTGCATAGCATTGATGATGCGAAGGATGTAGCCGAACGCATTCTGGCAGAGCTGGCGAAACCCTTTAATCTCAATGGCAAAATGTTCAATTCCGGTGCCAGTATCGGTATCGCCATGAGTGGTCGCCACAACAATGAAACCAGCGAGTCGCTGCTGCGCGACGCCGACACGGCGATGTATATGGCGAAAACCCGCGGCAAAGGCTGTTATGTGGTATTTGATGAGCAATCGCATCAACAGTTACTGCGCAATATTTCCTTAGAAAACGAACTGCGCGCCGCCTTAGAAAACTGTCAAATTCAGTTGAGTTTTGCCAAAGTTGAGTCGCTGCACAACAGCAAAGAAATCGCCCGCGATGTAAAACTCTACTGGCAACATGCGGAATACGGCTTGATTAGTCATGAACATCTGCTCAATCTGGCCGAGCAAGCCAACATGTTGCTCGATTTAGATCGCTATACCATTGAGATGCTTAGTAGCCAATTTAGCTCACTGGCACTGCCGAGCTACACCAGCTTGCATTTGACTATCTCCAGCCAACATCTAACCCACAAACATGCGCTACGTAGCCTGAAAAACTGCCTGCGTAATTGCCAGTTCCCTCTGGATAAATTGTGCCTGTTCTTTAGTGAATTAGCGTTGGCGCGTGATAACGAAAACCATGCCAATGGCTTTGAAGAGTTACGCGAGCTAGATGTGAACTTGGGGATCAGCAGTTTTGGTAGTGGCTATAGCTCTATGGTAACGCTGAGCTTTTTGCCAATTAGTCAGCTGAAACTTGAGCCTGAGTTAGCGCATGGCATTCGTAGCACACGTCACCAGCGGCTGCTTAATGCACTGCGCTTGAGTGCAGAATCGCTCAAGATTGAACTCATCGTCGATGGTGTCAACAGCCAAACACAGGTGAACACTCTGAAGCAGATGGGCTTTGTGGCAGTGCAACACCAGTTGCAGCTCGAACACTTCATCGCCGCAGAACCGCAACTAAACTAAGCGCTATTTCTTAAACATCGCCCGCAGATTGGCAATATTGGCTTTGCCAGTCTGCATCCGTTCTTGCTCGGTTTTCTTCTCCGGTTTGCGATTATCCCAGTGCAGATCGTCTTGTGGCAGTTCGTCGACAAAGCGGCTCACTTGGCTCTGAATCGTTTCACCAAACTGGCGCCGCTCGCGGCATACCACAAAAAAGAGTTCCTGCTGTGCACGGGTAATGCCGACATATGCCAGACGGCGCTCTTCTTCAATATTGTCTTCATCAATGCTGCTTTGATGCGGCAATAAGCCCTCTTCCATGCCGACGATGAACACATAAGGAAACTCCAATCCCTTGGAGGCATGCAGCGTCATCAACTGCACTTGATCGCCAGCTTCATCTTCGTTGTTACGCTCCATCATGTCGCGCAATGTTAACCGGGTCACCACTTCTGGCAGCGTCATTGGCTCGTCGAGATCATCGCCCGCCAGCATTTCAGTCACCCAACGATACAGCTCAGAGATGTTTTTCATGCGCATCTCGGCAGCTTTGGCACTAGGGCTAGATTCGTAGAGATAATCTTCGTAGTTAATGTTACGGATCAGTTGCTTAATGGCATCCACGCCTTCACCGCGCTCAGCAATTTCGCCAGTATCGACAATAAAACGGCCAAATTTAAACAGGCTTTCAATCGCGCCCGGCGCCAAATGCTGCTGCAAACCGGCATCAAAAATCGCCTCAAACATGGAGATATGTTTGCTGTTGGCAAAGTTACCCAGTTTCTCAAGCGTTGCAGGGCCAATACCGCGTTTTGGCAGATTCACCACACGCAGAAATGCATTATCGTCATCCGGGTTCACCACCAAACGTAGGTAAGCCATGATGTCTTTGATTTCCGCTCGCGCAAAAAACGAGGTGCCGCCACTTAAACGATAAGGAATACGGTTGGTCATCAAGGCCCGCTCTAATAAGCGCGACTGATGGTTACCGCGGTACAAAATGGCGTAATCACCAAAGTTAGTTTTGCCCATAAACTTGTGGCGAATAATCTCGGCCACTACCCGCTCGGCTTCCTGCTCTTCGTTGGCGGCATTCAAAATCCGCAGCGGTTCACCGTAAGGTAACTCACTGAACAGCGACTTATCGTAAACGTGTGGATTATTGGCAATGAGAATATTGGCCGCGTGCAAAATCCGCTGACTAGAGCGATAGTTTTGCTCCAGCTTGATCAGCTTCAATTCGGGGAAATCTTTACCCAGCAGCACCAAGTTTTGTGGTTTGGCACCACGCCATGAGTAGATCGATTGGTCATCATCACCCACGACAGTAAATCTTGCACGTTCACCCACCAGCAGTTTTACCAGCTCGTATTGGCTGGTATTGGTGTCTTGGTATTCGTCCACCAGCAGATATTGGATCCGCTTTTGCCAGCGTTTACGCACCTCTTCGTTGAACTGCAGCAGCAAGGTTGGCAGCAAAATCAGGTCGTCAAAATCCAGCGCGTTATAGGCTTTCATATGCTGGGCGTAGCGTTGATACAGCAGCGCAAACAGCTGCTCTTGCTCACCTTTGGCTATTTTACGGGCGCGGTCAGGAATGATCAGTCCGCCTTTCCAGTTGGAAATCGCAGTGGCTAACGCCCGCAGCAAGTCTTTATCTTCTTGCAGCTCTTTCTCGGTTAGCTCTTTCAGCAGTGCCATTGAGTCTTGGTCATCGAACAGCGAAAAGCCCGGCTTTAACCCCAACGCTTTGTGTTCACGCTTGATGATTTCCAGCCCTAGAGTATGAAAGGTAGAAATCCACAGCCCGCGCGCTTCTTTGCGACCAATCGATTGCGATACCCGCTCTTTCATCTCCCGCGCCGCTTTATTGGTAAAGGTCACCGCCGCAATATGGCGCGCCTTATAGCCACAAGTTTGGATCAGATAACCAATCTTGTTGACGATAACGCGCGTTTTGCCACTACCTGCACCAGCAAGTACCAAGCAAGGACCAGAAATGTAATGAACGGCTTCGTTCTGTGCGGGGTTTAACTTCATCAATAACACAAGGCGACAACTATCAGACCGGCAATCATAGCAGACAACCTACCGCCGCGGCGATATCAGCAATGCCTGGCCAGCATCAGTTCGTCACCTGCGCATAACCCCACAACAAAAGCGCGGCAATTATTGGGAGAACCGCAAGGCTTGGGTTACAATTCACCCAAATGGCGTCAACGATGGAAGTATCACTATGATTAACGCGAAAAAGATTGAAGATCTCGCTAAGCAATTGAGCGACAACCTGCCTGCTGGAGTTAAACAGTTTGCCGGTGAATTTGAAGAACGCAGCAAGAGCGTACTGCAGCAGCAACTGCTGAAACTGGATATGGTCTCTCGTGAAGAGTTTGAAGTGCAGCAGCACGTATTGCTGAAAACCCGCGAAAAGCTGGAAGCATTACAAGCCAAAGTGGCTGAACTGGAAGCAAAGTTGAGCCAAGATGCATAAGCATCTGCGCTAACGAAAAAGGCCGCATCAGCGGCCTTTTCTATTTCCAACAATCGCGTTACACATGTGCCACGGGTGTTGGATGCTGTTCCGCTTTACGCAGCAACATCAACAGATACACCAAGGACACACTGGCAATCATAATAAACAGCAGACCGTCGGAAAAACTCTCCATCAAGGCGCCTGTCAAGGTGGGGCCAACTAAGCTGCCCACAGTATAACTGAGTAACAGCGCTTGGTTCATTGGCACCAGTTGATGGTGTTCAACTTTCTCACAAGCCCACGCCATGGCAACGGGATACAAGGTAAAACCGGCCGCCCCCAGGATAAACAAGGCCGGGGTAAGCGCCGCATGCGCCAACATCGCAATACAACCGACAATGACCACAAACACTTGCACACGCAGCACCAGCAAACGCCCAAAACGATCAGCTAATTTGCCGACCGGCCACTGCCCAAAAATACCCGCACTGACCAATAACGCCATCCAAAAGCCCACTGTCGCGTCATCCATCTCTAAATGGTTGAGATACAGTGGCATCAAGCCGTACATGGAGCCGAGCACAATGCCAGAAATCACACAGCCATGAATGCCCAAACGCGCCTTGCGTAATCTCAGCATCGACCATAAATGGGTTTGCTGCTGAGGTGCTGGCTCGCTATTTACAATGCGGGTAAACAGCAGTGGCAACATCGAACTCAACACTAAGGCCACCGCCCATGGTAAAACGTTCATCAGCTCAGTCGACAGCTCGGTCAGTAGCAGTTGTCCGGCGACAGTGCCGAAGTAATACACCATCATATAGGCTGCCAACAGACGGCCACGGTTGCGTGAATGACCACTACACATCAGTGCGCTTTCGACGACCACCCAGATCATGGCGCAGCCAACACCTGCAACAAAGCGCCACAAACACCAGCTGTAAAAACCGATCATAAATCCGAGCCCAATACAGCCCACGGCAAACAGCAGTGACGCCACATAATAACTGCGGTTAAATCCAAGTCGCGTAATCATGCGTCCAGCCAGTAACGTGCCAAGCAAATTACCCGCAAAGTAAGCCGAACTCACCATGCCAACCTGCCAGGTTGCCATGCTTTCACGCGCCAGCCACAGCGGCACTAACGTATTTAAAACTGCGATCGACAGGGTCAACAGCAGTAGACCGCTGAGCAGTAATAGCACCGGTCGAGTGTAAGTAGACATCGATAAATAGGGGTAGGTACATCGAAAAGTGAGCGCATTATTCCACCGGAATAAAGACAGTCAATTGGGGCAAAATAGCCGTTGTGCGCCAACGCAAGCTGATGGTTTAAAAATCTCGCCGATGTTTCGCTAGACAAAAGACATCATATTGAAAAATAAAAATTATTCATTATTCACAATAACTGATTTAGTCATTACGTGATAAAAAAATTCACCAATACTATTTTTTATGTGAAACCGATAAAACGCTGTTAACTCAGACAGATGTCGTCTTTTGGGCTGAGATTGGTAATAACACCACTGACTGCACTCTTCACCCCATCTCGCCGTCCAGTTCCCTTTGAGCAAAAGCTTTACAGCTGATTACCGAGTCTGCGACCATTAACACAGCCAAATTATCTTCGTGTGGAGTGCAATGCCGATTAACCGTGCCAACAAAATCTATTGGTTGTGCAGTTGGCTGTTATTGCTACTGCCACCGCTGCTGATCACCCTTTCGGGCAGACAGCTGTTTCCCTTGCTGGATCTCTCCAGTGGCTTTGCCGAACTTAATTACGCGCTGACAATGACCGGCACCCGCCCTTGGGGCGCCGTCACTAGCGCTATAGTACTGATGCTGGTACTCAGCCAACTGCCAAGACGACAGCGACTACAGATCGGCTGCACCATATTGCTCGCATTGGGGCTGAATATGCTGGTCAGTCACGGCCTGAAACAACTATTCGCCGAACCTCGCCCTTATGTAGAATATCTGGCACAACGCGGTTTACTCAATCTTGAGCAGTTTTATCACACCGATGGCGCCGGGCGAGCGGCCATCTTAGCTGCGCTCTCCAGCAATCAACTCCCCATGCCAATTTCTGCCAACGTCTGGAGCCAATGGCAGTTTGAAACGGGCTACTCCTTTCCTTCAGGTCATACGCTGTTCAGCTGTACGCTGGCGCTCAGTAGCTGCGTGGCCCTCATTCCTCGTAAACGCATAGGGTTACCCTTGCTGTTAGTTTGCTGGGCGTGCTGGGTCAGTCTCAGCCGGCTACTACTTGGTATGCACTGGCCGATTGATGTTTTAGCATCGGCGTTGTTGTCAGGCATCATCTGCGGTGTAAGTTACATGGCAGTGGCCTGCATTACACAGCGTCTCACGCCCGATTCGCCGACGAAATAGCCAGCCAGCTGCTATTGCCATAATTTCGCCACAATTGATCGCCAGATTGCCACAGCACTTGGCCGTCACTCTGCGCTAAGTTATCTCTTCAATGAAACACCGATGAGCCGCGTAACACTCAACGTCAGTAATCAACGCGGCGAAATCGCCTGACTCAGTACCTTGGTAACCCACATTGGACAGGGACGTCCTTATTTTTTAAGAGCAACAATACGTGAAACAAGCAACACATCTATACGCCCATACCAACAGCCTCATTTATGGCAATGCCAGCTACTGGTCACTCTCAGGCGAACACAGTGCGGCGCCAACGAGCCAACGCCACATCGATCTCGACATTATTGGTGATACTGAGCAGGGCTATTTGCTGCTGATCAGCCCCAAAGGGCTCTATACTGCCGAGATGTGGTGCGCCAGCCTGGAAGAAGCCAAACAACACGCTCAACAATGGTTTGCCATTCAAACTGCAGACTGGCGTGACGCCCACCCACTCGCCGCAGCCAGCTAATCGTTAAGAACCTTTGTATCTGACTGATACCCCATGCAACTTTGCAAAATTTGCGACAAAGCGCACAATATGTGGCATATCGCTTAATAAGGAGGTTATCCATGTCGCGTAAGTCTAATCTGAGTCATTATTTGGTTGCCGCAGCATGTACTGCCGCATTACTGCAAGCTCCGCTGAGCTTTGCTAAAAACACCCCACAATACGCACCTCAATTGGTGACCCAACAAGCAGGCGGTTACACCATAAAAGTGGGTGATGTGCGTGTCACTGCATTGAACGATGGCACCGTACCGCAAGATGCCAAAAACTTACTGCGCAATATCAGCCAAGCGCAAATTGATAAGCAACTGGCACACAACTTTCAAAGCAATCCTGTAGAAGGTTCCATCAACGCCTATCTGATCCAACTGCCAGATCACACAGTGTTAGTCGACACCGGTGCTGGCCATATGTTCGGCCCAGATAAAGGCGGCAATGTTGTACCAGATTTGGCAGCATTGGGTATTCAACCAAGTGACATCACCGATATTTTGATCACCCATTCGCACGCAGACCACACCGGCGGTTTACTCAGCGATGGTAAACGCACCTTCCCCAACGCCACAGTGTATGTGGGCAAAGCGGATATCGACTTCTTCTTTGATGACGCCAAAATGAAGGCTTCAAAATACGGCCAAGGCTACTTTGATGGTGCCCGCAACACGCTGAAACCTTATCTGGATGCCAACAAAGTCAAAACCTTTAGCGGCAGTGAACAGGTTCTGCCGGGCATTACTGCCACCGTGCATCCGGGGCATACTCCTGGAGCCGCGTTTTATCGCTTAGACAGCCAAGGCGAAAGCATCACCTTTATCGGCGACATTATTCACATTGCTGCCGTGCAATTTGCCAACCCGAAAGTCACCATCATTTATGACCAAGACCAGAACAAAGCCCAAGCGGTACGCGAACAGGCTTTCGCTGAGTTTGCTAAAGAAGGCGAGCTAGTTGCTGGGCCACACTTGTCATTCCCGGGGATTGGTCATCTACGCCAGAATGGTAGTGGCTATGATTGGGTGCCAGTGGATTATGTGAACCGTGCGGCTAACGGTAAATAGCGTTTACTGAAGAGTGAAGCCGAAAATTGGCTTCACTCTTTATAGATAGGTGGTGTTGCTTAACACAGTGCTTTTCTGCATGTTTCTACTGTGCTGAGAAATTACTTGGTGTTAATCGCCTGCAGCGGGCTTATGCACACGCATCCCAGTGGCACGCTGTAAACTCATCCCTGAGCGCTCGGCCTCGGCATCCATGCCTCGGACGGCCACTCGTCTGCATGTGCTAGGTATTTTGAAGTTGCCTAACAGATATACGCTTTTTAATCGGAGATAACTTTGCTTATGAAAACTACGTATTAATAGTTCATATTATGTCTTTGCTAACTTATTCAAAACCTTCTTATATTTTTGAATAAACTCATCTGGAGGAGTTTCAGTTCCATAAAATAGTGCAGAATCGACACCATCACTATAAGTAAGGTTTGCCTGTTTTCTGATAGATTTTACCAAATTCTTACCGACAGTCCGTCCTGGCCAATATGGGATATGAGCAACTTTGTGGGCAACTCTAACAGTCTCAAAATGGAAAAAGTTTCTTCTTCTGATTTCTTCAACATATTTAACTACATCAACATAATTATTATTATGATTCTCAAAATAAACATTATGTGCTCTTAGAATTCTTTCCAGTTCAGTATATGAAACATTCCTCTCTCCTTTTTCGATTTTTCTAGTCCTTTTCCGTATCCATTCAGTCATCACTTCCACTTCAATATCAGATTGATCATGTCTGATATGTTTATCTTTACGTGCTTTCTTACTACTAACTAAACGATGAGAAGCAACTTTTAACATAAAAGAATAAAGACTGTCCTGATCTGTTCGGTTATTAAATGTAAATCCATTTTTATCTAGATGACATAAAAGAGACACTAGAGCAGTGCGTTTATTTCCATTATGCAATGGATGATTACTACAGATTCCATAACATAAAGAAGCTGCATTACTAATAGGCTCACTATATTTCAACTTCCCGCTAAATCCAGATTGTTGTCTTGCTACCGCAGACTCTAATAACCCCTCATTTTTTATCCCCGGAGGACAAATTGGATCATCAGATTCAGCAGCATCGATTACCAATCTATTGTGAATTTCAATCACATCATCTTTAGTTAAGGTTTCTATTCCCATACATTTATATTCCTTTATTTTGACAGGCCTATGTAAAAATATAGAAAATGCTTAACAGCTGAGTAGATATTGATCAAAAAGCTAGGAGATATACACTTGAAATAGTAAGCAACACCAGCCCCTCGGCGCGGCGGAGAAGCGATGGTGAGGAATGGATTCCGAATCAGAGCGATTTGCGAAGATGGCAAACCAGAAGCGCCGTAGCGTTTCGCGACGTCGGGGCGGCAGGGGGATTGATAAGGGCGAATACTCATCAACGATGAGTATATTCATGAGCGCGAGCCAAGGATGGCGAGCTGGCCGTTAGACATGGATGTCATTCGAAGCCGTCTAGCCCCCTTATCCTCTGGTGTGGAGCGAGTAGCTCCACGACGTTCGCAAGCGCAGCTTGCTATGGCTGCAGAGCCAAACACAAGCCATGCTTCGTACTCAAAAAGATGACAGTGCACATATGTCACCGCGTTAAATAATCCAGCAGGCTTGCGGGCTACCATGACCCTTCAAAAAAATCCAAACTTCAGTTTGGATTTTTCATTTACAACCCCATGTTATAGATGCGAACATCAAACCATCAGCGGCCAAAGGGATAGTGAATGTTGACAGCAAACGAACTTGAGCACGTACTGCGAGTATTACACGCCAACTCGTCAAAGGGCTTGAGCCTACAACAGCTTGCCGACACCACCGAGATTAGCGTTACTCACCTGCAAGAGTTCATCAAACGCCATCGCGAGTACTTTGTCATTATGCCGGATAGCGACTGCTATCAAATCAACCGCTTTGGCCAGCTTAAAGGCGATATTGCCGCTATGGTACAACACTATCAGCAACGTAGCCTGAAGGGCAAAACCAAACCAAGCAATTGGCTATGGCTGGCGCTGATTTTTACCACTAGCATGACCTTATTTACCGCACTGCATAATCAATAATTGCCAGCGACGGTAGGTGTTTTGCCATTAAAAAAGCAGCTCAATGAGCTGCTTTTTCAGTTTTCAGGGTACAAGCAAATTAGCTCAGCACCTCTTCTAACGCGCGTAAACACAGTGCGACATTCTCACGACGGGCGCCATAGCCCATCAAACCGATGCGCCATGCTTTGCCTGCTAAGTCACCAAGACCTGCACCGATTTCAAGATTGTAGTCATTCAGTAAGCGGCTACGTACCGCAGCGTCGTCAACACCTTCCGGAATATACACAGCGTTCAATTGCGGCAGGCGCGAGGCTTCATCCACCACAAACTTGATGCCGAGTTTTTCCAAGCCGGCTTTCAGCAGTTGGTGCATCTGTTGGTGACGCTGCCAAGCGTTTTCTAAACCTTCATCGGCCAGTTTGCGCAGTGATTCATGTAGCGCGTACAAGGCATTCACTGGCGCAGTATGGTGATAGCTGCGTTTGCCGTTACCGCTCCAATAACCCATCACCAAAGATTGGTCGAGGAACCAGCTTTGTACTGCAGTTTTCCGCGCTTTGAGTTTTTCCACTGCCGCCTCAGAGAACGACACTGGCGACAAGCCCGGCACACATGACAAACATTTTTGGCTACCAGAATAGATGGCATCAATGCCCCACTCGTCTACTAGCAGTTCAACGCCACCGAGCGAAGTTACTGAGTCAACAATACTGAGGCAACCGTGTTGTTTCGCCAGCGCGCACAGGGTTTTGGCATCTGACAGCGCACCAGTAGAAGTTTCGGCATGCACGAAGGCGAGGAACTTGGCATCAGGGTTGGCTTCGAGTGCTTGCTTAACGTCTTCGACATTTACTGGCTCACCCCATGGGGTATCGACCACTACTGCCGTGGCACCAATGCGCTCAACGTTTTGGCGCATACGTTCACCAAACACGCCGTTGCGACACACAATCACCTTCTCGCCCGGCTCCACCAAGTTAACAAAGCACGTTTCCATACCTGCGCTACCGGGCGCTGATACCGCAATCGTCATTTGGTTTTTGGTTTGAAACGCATATTGGATCAGCGCTTTTAGCTCATCCATCATGCCGATAAACAGTGGATCTAGGTGGCCAACCGTTGGCCGCGATTGCGCCGCAAGCACTTCAGGATAGATGTCTGAAGGGCCAGGTCCCATCAAAATACGACGAGGTGGATTAAACGCGTTAGTTTGCGGTGCGGCAATCATGCTGAGTCTCCTTGCTGCGTTATCGATACGGATGCTCATGTTTGAGCGAAAAACTGAATTGACCTTATCACAGTTAGCACGCTGACTCTGCTCGGCTTTTGGCTAACGCTGCACTTTTATTGGTAATGACAGCGTGCAGAAAACAAATCCCCCACGCCAGTGAAAACCGTCCGCGGGGGATATGGAGCGCGCCAGTTATGCGTCGCTATTTATGGGCAACTATTTATGCGCCATTACTAGTGAGCAGCTACTTATGTGCTAAAAACAGCTGATACGCCGGGCTGTTGGTTTCATCTTGGTAGGCAAAACCTAATTCATCTAGGAAAGTCGCAAATGCCGCGTCATCGGCTTCTGGCACTTCAAAGCCTGCTAGCACTTGTCCAAAGGCCGCACCGTGGTTGCGATAGTGGAACAAACTGATATTCCACTTACTTTGCAGCGTTTGCAGAAACTTCAGCAGTGCACCGGGATGCTCAGGGAATTCAAAACTGAACAAGCGCTCCTGCAGGGATTCAGGCGGCAAACCGCCGACCATATAGCGCACGTGCAACTTGGCGGTCTCATCTTCAGTCAGATCTTGCACTGCAAAACCGTTGCTGACCAAAGAGCTGATCAATTCATCGAGCTCCGGCTGGCCTTGATTCACTCGAATACCGGCAAACACCACAGCACGGTCGCGACCACTGAAGCGATAGTTGAATTCTGTAATTGCCCGTTTGCCCAAGGTTTCACAGAACTGCAAAAACGCGCCCGGACGTTCCGGAATGGTGACTGCCAAAACCGCTTCTTTGTGCTCACCTAATTCGCAGCGCTCAGACACATAACGCAGGCTGTGGAAATTCACATTAGCGCCACTGAGAATGGCCGCCACTTTGCGCTCTTCGCCTTGGTGCTGCGTCATGTACTTTTTCAGTCCTGCCAATGACAGCGCACCGGCGGGCTCGGCAATCGCACGAGTGTCTTCAAAGATGTCTTTGATGGCAGCGCAGATTTCATCTGAAGTCACCGTAATCACTTCATCGACATAATCTTTTGCCAGACGGAATGGTTCAGCGCCAATACGCTTTACCGCCACACCATCAGCAAACAGGCCGACCTGATCCAAGGTTACCGCTTCACCCGCTTCCATCGCGGCTTTTAAGCAGGCGGCGTCGACAGGTTCGACACCGACGATGGTGACTTCCGGTTTCACGGCTTTGTAGTAAGCGGCGATACCCGCAATTAATCCACCACCGCCAACAGGAACGAACACCACATCGAGATCGCGTTGCTGCTGCAACATCTCTTGGGCGATCGTACCCTGTCCAGCGATAACGGCTTCATCGTCAAATGGCGCGATATACACACGACCTTCATCGCGCGCCAATGACATAGCATATTCGTTAGCTTGGTCAAAAGCCTGACCGTGCAGTACCACGTTGCCGCCGAGGCGGCGCACCGCATCGACTTTAATATCGGGTGTGGTACTCGGCATGACAATCACGGCGCTGATACCACGGCTGGCCGCCGACATCGCAACACCTTGGGCATGGTTACCAGCCGAAGCACAGACCACACCGCATTCAGCTTCTTCAACGCTAAGCTCAGCGATGCGGTTATAGGCGCCACGCAGCTTGAACGAGTGCACTGGCTGCATATCTTCCCGCTTGAGGAACACATCACAGCCGAGCCGTGCCGACAGTTTTTTGAGGTTAGACAGCGGCGTCACCTTAGCAACGTCATAGACGCTAGACAGCAAAATCCGCTGTAAATAATAGTTGGCCAGTGACAGTTGCGACTGGGACGCGAGCGCTAACATATTAATCCTCCAGCATGCTGCGATCGCGTACGGCACCTTTGTCAGCGCTAGTCGCCATCAGGGCGTAGGCTTTCAGCGCCATCGATACTGGGCGTTGACGTGCTACTGGTTTCCACGCTTGGGCGCCTTTGGCTTCCATGGCGGCACGGCGGCTCGCCAATTCCTCAGCGCTAACTTGCAGTGAGATACCGCGTGTTGGAATATCGATTTCGATGATGTCGCCGGTTTCAATCAAGCCAATATCACCGCCAGCGGCTGCTTCTGGAGACACGTGACCGATAGATAAACCTGAAGTACCACCAGAGAAACGACCATCGGTGATCAGCGCACAGGCTTTACCTAAGCCACGTGATTTCAGGTAGCTGGTTGGGTACAACATCTCTTGCATGCCGGGGCCGCCTTTCGGACCTTCGTAGCGAATCACCACCACGTCGCCTGCAACCACTTCGCCGCCGAGAATGCCCGCCACCGAATCTTCTTGGCTTTCATACACACGGGCTTTACCGGTGAATTTCAAAATCGATTCATCCACGCCGGCAGTTTTCACAATACAGCCATTGGCAGCGATGTTACCGAACAGTACCGCCAAACCACCTTCTTGACTGAAAGCGTGTTCACGGCTGCGAATACAACCACTTTCGCGGTTATCGTCCAGCGATTCCCAACGGCAATCTTGGCTAAACGCTACTGTGGTAGGAATACCGGCAGGGCCTGCACGGAAGAACTGTTTGACCGCTTCATCTTGCGTCACGACCACATCGTATTTAGCCAATACTTCAGCCAGGGTGCCGCCGTTGGCCGCAACATGTGGCACGTCAGTATGCAGCAAACCAGCGCGCGCTAACTCACCCAAAATACCCATCACACCACCGGCGCGGTGCACATCTTCCATGTGGTACAGTGGCGTCGATGGCGCCACTTTACACAGGTGTGGCACTTTACGGCTCAGCTGGTCGATGTTTTCCATGGTGAAGTCGACTTCCGCTTCCTGCGCAGCTGCTAATAAGTGCAGTACGGTGTTGGATGAACCGCCCATGGCGATATCCAGCGTCATGGCATTTTCAAACGCTTTGAATGAAGCAATATTGCGCGGCAGTACGCTAGCGTCATCTTGTTGATAGTAACGTTGCGCCAACGCCATTACGCGACGGCCGGCTTCTAGGAACAACTCGCGACGATCGGCGTGAGTCGCTACCAGTGAACCGTTACCCGGCAGTGACAGCCCCAAAGCTTCAGTCAGGCAGTTCATCGAGTTGGCAGTAAACATACCAGAACAAGAACCACAGGTTGGGCAGGCGCTACGTTCAATTTTTTCACTGTCTTCATCTGATACGCGATCATCGGCGGCTGCGACCATGGCATCCACCAAGTCGAGCTTGATGATTTTATCCGACAGCTTGGTTTTACCCGCTTCCATCGGGCCGCCGGAGACAAACACCACGGGGATATTGAGGCGCAACGCGGCCATCAGCATCCCTGGGGTGATTTTGTCGCAGTTGGAGATACACACCAGAGCGTCGGCGCAGTGGGCGTTCACCATATATTCGACGCTATCGGCGATCAGCTCACGTGATGGCAGCGAATAGAGCATGCCGCCATGGCCCATGGCGATACCATCATCCACGGCGATGGTGTTGAATTCTTTGGCGATACCGCCTGCTTCTTCAATGGCAGAAGCCACCAGTGCGCCCATGTCTTTCAGGTGCACGTGGCCTGGCACAAATTGGGTAAAAGAGTTAGCGATGGCGATGATCGGCTTACCAAAATCATTGTCTTTAACTCCGGTGGCACGCCATAAGGCGCGGGCTCCAGCCATATTGCGGCCTTCGGTACTGGTGGCAGAACGTAACTTTGGCATTGCTAACTTCCTTTCTTTCTTAATACGTTTGCGTCACGGCGGCGCTTACTTGCGTCTCAGCCATTGACTGTTTGTGACATGGCGGATGGCGTGGTCACCACGCATTGCGTCACATCTAATAATTTGTCCAGTTGGCGGCTCAGTAACTCTACTGCTTTATCACTATCGACCGCCATATTCAGTTGCAGGAATTTGTCATCCTGCTCGGTCATATTCATGTTGCAGATACGGAAACCACGATGCCGCACTACGCGTAACACACGCTCTAATACTTCTGGGCGTTGTTCTAAGGTCAGGGCCAGATGATGGATCATGGTTACGCCTCCAAATCTTCAATCATGTCACTGTTGGCGGCGCCCGGTGGTACCAGCGGCCAAACGTTAAACGCTTCATCGATGCGCACATGCAGCAGATACGCGCCCGGCGCGTTAAGCATCTCGTCCAGCGCGCCTTCGACTTCGGCGCTTTGAGTGATAGTGCGCCCCGGAATATCAAACGCCGATGCTAGGGTAACGAAGTCAGGATTATCTGACAGGTTGGTTTCACTATAGCGCTCATCAAAGAATAGCTGTTGCCATTGCTTCACCATTCCCAGCCGTTGGTTATCGATCAGCAGGATTTTCACCGGTAGCTTACGGCGCTTAATAGTAGTCAGCTCTTGCACATTCATCATAAATGAGCCATCGCCTGACACGGTCACAACGGTAGCTTCTGGGCGTGAAATCTGAGCGCCAATCGCCGCTGGCAGACCAAAGCCCATTGTGCCAAAGCCTGCACTCGACAGGTGATCTTCAGGTTTGCGGAACCACATATGTTGTGCCACCCACATCTGGTGTTGGCCAACATCGCAGCTCACTACGCTGTCGTTAGGTAACTTGTCTGCCAGTTGCTTGAGCATTCTGGGCGCATAAATCAATTCACCGGGGCGGTCATAACGCCAGGCGTATTGTTCCGCTAACTCAGCAACATGCTGCTGCCAAGGCGCGATATCGAGCATCTGACCTAATTGCGGTAGCAGTTGTTGCAGTTCGCCAGTCAATGCCACTTCGGGCTGGCGCAGTTTACCTTGCTCCGCCGCGTCGATATCTAAGTGAATCACTTTGGCATTTGGGGCAAAGGTATTGAGTTTACCGGTGACGCGGTCATCAAAGCGGGCACCGACCACCAGCAGTAAATCACATTCTTGTACCGCGTGGTTGGCGGCTTGGTTACCGTGCATACCCAGCATGCCCAAGTAACCTGCAGTGGTTGGCTCTACCGCGCCCAAAGCTTTTAGGGTGCATACCGAAGGCATGCCAGTACGGGCGATAAAGTCGCGTAGCTCCGACACCGCACCCGCCATGCCGACACCGCCGCCAGCGTATAACATTGGTTGTTTAGCGTTGCGGATAAGCGTGTTAGCGGCGGCAACAGCGTCGCTGTCTATAGCCATTTCTACCGCCACTGCTTGCAGCGGCGTTTTGTATTCTAACTGGCCCACTTGAATATCTTTGGGAATATCCACCAGCACAGGGCCTGGACGACCCGATGCTGCGATTTCAAAGGCACGATACAAGGTCGGGATCAGTTCATCTAAACTGCCGACCATAAAGCTATGTTTAGTACAGGAAAGGCTCAGCCCCAGCACATCCATTTCTTGGAACGCGTCGGTCCCGATAACGGCAGAGGAGACTTGCCCTGTGATGGCAACGACAGGAATGGAGTCCATCATGGCATCAGCGAGGCCAGTGATCAGGTTAGTCGCACCGGGGCCAGAAGTAGCAAAACAAACACCGACTTTACCGCTTGCGCGCGCATAACCCACGGCGGCAAAAGCAGCGCCTTGTTCGTGACGACAGAGGAGGTGCTTGACCGAACTGCCATAGATTGCATCGTAAATCGGCATGATGGCACCACCTGGATAACCAAATACCGTATCAACTCCGTGGGCTGCCAGAACTTCAATTACCGCCTGACTACCGCTGATTGTCTGCCCTTGTTCCATTGTTTACGTTCTCGTTTTGCCCGTTACTCGCCCCAGAAATGAAAAACCCCCGGTCCTTGCGGAGCGGGGGTTTCGATGATTCTCAGGACCTTTAGGTCATCTTTCGCGCCATGAGCCACCCCCGCTGTGACCCAATAATCACTGCGATAATAATCACGAGGAGGAGGTTGAGGCTGAAGTTCATCGTTAGAAGACCGATTCCTGTCGATATAAAAATTGTTTATTTGCTCGCGCTCAGCATGCCCAGCGCGGTTCAGTAAATAAGCAATATCACAAAGGCTTTTATGATCACAATAAAAAATTTGCGAATTTATTAAATTTTTTATTGCTATGACTCCCCGTTCACAAAAAAATCGTCAACGGGTGCCGCGAACGGCACCGCGTTGACCTAAACGTCAAGAGTCCAAGCTAATGCGTTTCATATCAGTCATATAGCCACGCAGTTCTTCACCGATATATTCCACATCGGTATTGCGGATGGCACCGTTAACTTCAATCAGACGTTGGTTGTCGACTTCGTTAGAAGTTTCTTTCAAACCCGCACCCAAGAATTCTGGTGACATTGCATTGACATAGTCACGCAGCATTGGGATAGCAGCATGGTTAAACAGATAGCAACCGTATTCTGCGGTATCAGAAATCACCACATTCATTTCGTACAGACGCTTACGGGCGATAGTATTGGCGATCAGCGGTGTTTCATGCAGTGATTCGTAATAAGCAGACTCTTCAATGATGCCTGATGCCACCATGGTATCGAATGCCAGTTCAACACCCGCTTTGATCATCGCTACCAAGAAGATGGCTTTGTCGAAGTATTCTTGCTCGTCGATATGCTCATCTGACTCAGGCGCTTTTTCAAAACCTGCGTTATTGGTGTCTTCACGCCAGCCCAACAGGTTCTTATCATCGTTAGCCCAGTCTTCCATCATTACGCGTGAGAATTCACCGCTGATGATGTCGTCCATATGTTTTTCAAACAGTGGTTGCAGAATGCCTTTCAGCTCTTCAGCAATTTCAAATGCTTTGATTTTCGCAGGGTTGCTCAGGCGATCCATCATGTTGGTGATACCACCGTGCTTCAGCGCTTCGGTGATAGTCTCGTAACCTTGTTGGATCAATTTCGCGGCATAACCTGACTCAACACCGTCTGCTACCATTTTGTCGTAACCCAAGATTGCGCCAGTCTGCAGCATGCCGCACAGAATGGTTTGCTCGCCCATCAGGTCAGACTTAACTTCGGCGATGAATGATGATTGCAGTACGCCGGCACGGTCACCACCAGTAGCGCTTGCGTAGGCTTTAGCGATTTCCCAGCCATCACCGTTCGGGTCATTTTCTGGATGAACGGCGATCAGTGTTGGTACGCCGAAACCACGCTTGTACTCTTCACGTACTTCAGTGCCTGGACACTTAGGCGCCACCATCACTACTGTGATATCTGGACGTACTTGCATACCTTCTTCAACGATGTTGAAACCGTGTGAGTATGACAATACTGAGCCTTGTTTCATCAGTGGCATTACAGTGCCAACAACCTTGCTGTGTTGCTTGTCTGGCGTCAGGTTCAAAACCATATCCGCCGTTGGGATCAGTTCTTCAAAAGTGCCCACTTTAAAACCGTTTTCAGATGCGCGCTTGAATGAAGCACGCTTTTCTGCAATCGCTTCTGGACGCAGGGCATAAGAGATATTCAGCCCTGAATCGCGCATGTTCAGACCTTGGTTCAGACCTTGAGCACCACAACCGAGAATGACGATGTTCCAGTCCTTGATATATTCACAGCCATTAACGAACTCGCTGCGATCCATAAAACGACATTGTCCCAATTGCGCCAATTTTTCGCGCAAACTCAGTGTATTAAAGTAATTTGCCATTGTGCTCACCTGTCTTGCTAAATTCTGTGGCCGTATCCCCCAAGGACACAGCGATGGAGCTAATATAGACGATGATTATGATTGCGAAAATTGATATATTCGGCATACTACGTTGCAAAATATGCAACATAATACCTAGGTCTTAGGAACGAGTTTCGATGGATATTCGTGCGATACGGCTTTACCTCGATCTGTGTGAAACCCTGCATTTTGGTCAAACAGCGGCAAATCTGCATGTGAGTCCATCAACCTTGAGCCGTGTATTGCAGCGCCTAGAGGAGGAAGTGGGCAGCAAACTACTGGAGCGCGACAACCGCACAGTATCGCTCACCCACGCCGGTAAACTGTTTCGCCAGTACGCGCAGGATACGCAAAACCGCTGGTACCAGCTTAAGCAAGAACTCGATTCCGACAAAAACCTACTACGCGGTACCCTGCAGCTCTATTGCTCGGTGACTGCGGCTTATAGTCATCTGCCAGCGCTGATCGATAAGTTTCGGCGCCAACAGCCATTGGTGGATATCAGCCTCACCACCGGCGATGCCGCCAATGCGGTGCGGGTGGTGCAAAATCAGCAAGCAGATATTGCCATTACCGCATTACCGGAAGACTTTCCTAGCCACATGTTTTTTTCGCCGATTGGCAAGGTATCGCTCTCGGTTATCGCGCCGGCAATCCAATGTCAGCTGCAGAGCTTGTTAGATCAGACGCCGATCCCGTGGGAGAAACTACCCTACATTGTGCCGGATCACGGCCCAGGACGACTGCGGATGGAGCGCTGGTTTCGCGCCATGGGAATTAACGCCAATATCTATGCTCAGGTGGGCGGGCATGAGGCCATTTTGCCAATGGTGGCCTTGGGCTGTGGCGTCAGCATTACGCCGCATGTTGTGGTAAGTAACAGCCCGATGATGGACAGGATCCGCCTATTGGAATCACCAGTGGCGATTTCGCCGTTTGAGTTGGGCTGTTGCTGTAAGAAAAAACGTCTGGAAGACCCGTTAATTAAGGCCTTCCTCGACGTTTTATAACTGACGATTACAGTTTCTGTTCGATTTTTACTGGCACAATGTCATCGGCATTGATGCGCGTGACCAGCAGTTGGTCGACTTTGTAACTATCAACATCCACCACCTCAAACTTGTAACCCGCAAAGTTAACCGAGTCGGTGCGCTTGGGAAATTTACGCAGCATATACATCATAAAGCCAGCGACAGTTTCATAGTTCTGGCTTTGCGGAAATTCATCGATATTAAAGGCGCGCATCACATCGCTAATGGGCGTTACGCCCTCCACCAGCCACGAATTGGCATCACGCGCTACAATCTGTTCTTCAATTTCATGTAGCGACCAAGCGCCCATCACTGCACTTTGCAAGTCGTTGGAGGTGACGATACCGACCACCAGCGCATATTCGTTCATCACAATGGCGAAGTCAGTGCGTTGTTGACGGAAATACTCCATTGCTTCCGAGATGCTCAGGGTATCGGGCACAATTAAACAAGGGTGCACTAATGAGGTATCGCTGAGATCGATCGGCTTACCATTAATGACCCGTACCAACAGCTCTTTAGCATCGACATAGCCTTTGATGTTATCAAGTGGACCATCACAGACTAAAAACTTGCTGTACGGGTGCTCACTGATCTTGGCTTTAATATCTTGTTCAGTTTCTTGCAGACGAAAGAAAATCAACCCCTCGCGCGCCGTCATGGCAGAGGTGACACTGAGCGATTGCATCTCAAACACGTTCTCAATCATCTGCTGCTCTTCTTTATCGAGCACGCCGGCCTCAGCACCTGCATCCATAATGGCATAGATGTCGTCAGAGGTGATTTCATCATTACGCACCATAGGCACATGCAGCAGTTTCATGACCCCGCTTGCGAGACTATTAAAGGCCCACACAAAGGGACGTAGCAACTTAATACACACCAACATAGGTCCGACTAAGTTGACCGCAATACGCTCCGGCATCACCATTGCCACTCGTTTTGGCATTAAATCCGCCAGCAGAATAAACAGACTGGTGACCATCACAAACGACAGGGTAAAGCTCACTTGGTGCAGCCATGCCGCTGGCACAATAGCGTCGAGCAGATTTTTAAAATAAGGCGTAAACGCAGATTCACCGACGATACCGCCCATGATGGCGACCGCATTGAGCCCAATCTGCACCGCAGTGAAAAAGCTCCCCGGCATCGCCTGCAAACTCAATACTTTTTCGGCACGCGTATCACCTTCATCGGCGAGTTGCCTGAGCCGAATTTTTCGCGAGGCGGCCAGTGCAATTTCCGACATCGAAAAAAAGCAGCTCACTGCGATTAACACAATGACGACTAAAAGATTTTCAAACACACTCATACATCACCCGAAACAGCGCAGACTCCGTTTGGTGGAAGTTGCGCTGCTCTTATTCGAAACTGGCACAGGTTCTTGCAGTCCTAACCCATCGCAATGAACAGGCCTTGCTTACTATTGAAGGAGGGAAACAATTAAAAAACGTACATATTATAATCGGTTACTCACCAAAAGACAGCATCCAATCATGTACGCAGTAAGCATAAAGGTGAAAGATGAAGCTGAAATGTCAAAACCTTATGGTTAGGATTTTGGTAAGGACTCAAGTCGACGGTAGCCCATTTCATTCAGCTGATCATTAACACAATCAAGCAGATACTCTGGAAGCTCTTCTTTGAGGATCTCATCTTCCACCGCCATCTGTTTGCAGACTTGCAGCAGTTGCTTCACGTCCGCAGCGCTTGCCTCTGGCAGCGGCTCATCATCAGCCAATACCAGCGGGGAAGCCAGCAACAACACACTTAACAGCGCCAACGCTTTCATATTTTCTCCTTGCATCGACACACACATTAGCTGACGCTCAAGGTCAGCCCTCATTTGCGCACAATCTATCACTGCCCTAAGCGCAGCGATAACGAAAAATTTTCACCGTCAGTGACAGCAAATTTGCTCGTCAGCATCACCACTAATCAACTGAATTACCGATAGAATTTACTGTGAACGTCGAACGCATATCAGTCATAAAATTGATTGTGGTCAGCGCCATTATTCGCTCCAGAAAAACGCTGTGCAGAATTTACTGCTACACTGAATCGATAAGGAAAATCTCTAAGAATCATAGACAAAGGGAATTGTCATGGCGATAGCTCGTGTCGCAACCCGCGCAGCCAAAGGTGTAGATGCCCCGCAAGTGTGGGTGGAAGCTCATCTATCAAACGGCTTACCAGCATTCACGCTGGTGGGCTTACCTGAAACCTCAGTCCGAGAAGCGCGCGAACGGGTCCGCAGTGCCATTATTAATGCCGGCTTTGAATTCCCAATGCGCCGCATCACCATTAACCTCGCCCCAGCTGATCTGCCTAAACAGGGTGGCCGCTACGATCTACCTATCGCCATCGGAATATTAGCGGCCTCTGGCCAATTGCCGATCAAGTCATTAGCAGGCGTTGAATTTGTCGGCGAACTGGCGCTAAGTGGCGAAATACGCGGTTGCAGTGGCCTGTTGCCCGTGATTATTGAGGCGCGCAAGTTAGGCACTCAACTGATCATGCCGCAAGATAACCGCACCGATGCGGAGCTGGTCGGCTATCCGCAAGTGCAATTGGCTGCCCATCTGCAGCATATCGTCGCCTTTTTGCATGGACAGCAACAACTACCAGGTATTAATGCGTCCCCCGAGTGGATTACACCGCCACCCGCAGGCGTGGGTTGCCTCAGTGAGGTCATTGGCCAGTTCCAAGCTAAGCAAGCGCTAGAAATCGCGGCTGCGGGTAATCACAATCTGCTGTTTTTGGGTCCTCCCGGCACGGGCAAATCAATGCTCGCCAGTCGCATTCTTTCTTTGCTGCCAACATTGGATTACGAAGAAGCACTACAGGTGTCGGCCATTCATTCGGTAGCGGGCATGCCATTGGTGCCGCAACAGTTCTTCCAACGTCCGTTTCGTTCGCCACACCATACCAGCTCTGCCATTTCGTTAGTGGGCGGTGGCAGCGTGCCCAAACCGGGGGAAATTTCATTGGCCCATTTAGGCGTATTATTTTTAGATGAAGTGGCGGAGTTTCCCCGCAAGGTACTTGACTGCTTGCGTGAACCAATGGAAACCGGTGAAGTGGTGATTTCACGCGCTGCTGCAAAACTCAGCTTTAACGCTAAATTTCAATTGATTGCGGCAATGAACCCCAGTCCATGCGGCGATTCAGGGCCAGAAAGCCGCGCTACGCCAGAGCAAATCCGCCGCTACTTATCGCGTTTATCGGGACCATTTATCGACCGCTTCGATCTCACCGTTGAAGTGCCGAAGCTACCACCGGGTACGCTTACCGCCGACAGCGGTGATGGTGAAACCAGTCAAACCATTGCAGCCCGCGTTGCTGATGCAAGGCTACAACAGTTACAGCGCGCTGGCAAACTCAATAGTGAATTGTCTGGTAGTGACTTAAAACAGGCAGGATTTGCAGCAGCAGACTTAGTGTTTTTAGAGCAGAGCGTGACTAAATTAGGATTGTCGGTACGTAGCTTTCATCGACTGCAACGGGTCGCGCGCACGATTGCGGACCTTGCTCAATCGCCAGTGGTGGAACGACGCCATATCGCGCAAGCCTTAGGATATCGCGCCATGGACAGGTTGCTCACCAACCTGTCCCGGCAATAAGCTTATGCCGTTAGCAACTTACGCGCGGCTTCCACCACCACGGTAACCGCTTTTTGCTCAGTGGCTTTAATCACCGCGTCGTCAGGGATCTCTTGCTGAGTCCGGTTCACAATCACCCCGGCAACACAGGCCGCACGCCAACCTTGGCTGGCACACATAGTAAACAGGGTGGCCGATTCCATCTCATAGTTGAGTACACCTAACTCTTGCCAATGCTTAAGTGAACCTTGGAAGCGCTGAGTCACGCGACCGGATACAGTGTCATAGCGCTCCTGACCAGGATAAAAAGTATCTGACGAGGCAGTAATACCGACGTGCGGCTCAACGCCTTGCTCACGGGCTGCAGCCACCAGCGCAGAGGTACAGCTAAAGTCTGCCACCGCAGGATATTCCAGTGGCGCAAAATGTTGGCTTGCTCCGTCTAAACGCACTGAAGCTTGCGACACAATCAAATCACCGACATTCACTTTGGTTTGAATCGCGCCGGTAGTACCAATACGCAAGAAAGTTCGAATTCCCAATTGCGCCAGCTCTTCTACCGCAATTGAGGTTGATGGGCCGCCAATACCGGTAGAGCAGATCACTACCGCTTGGCCATCTAGCTTGCCCACATAAGAGGTAAATTCACGATGACTGGCAAGAAACTGCGGCTCTTCTAATAACTTGGCAATGCGCTTAACGCGCTCTGGGTCGCCGGGAATAATTGCCAATGTGGCGCCATGCAGCATGTCGCGGGTTAAGCCCAAATGAAACACATCTGCCATAAATCCAACCTTTTCAATAAATTAAATTAACACTTTGTCGAAAAAAGCGTGATAAACACCAAGATTACCCGATCCATTGGCGGAACTCCATTGGTCACAGATAAAAACAGGCGTTTACATGATAAAACAATAAACAATGCGGCGCTTTTTTGGATTTGAGTGATTAAAACGCGCTAATATTAAATTCTTGCTGTTTTTGGTCGGGCTGATCTCTACAGCCTTAAAAATAGCGAAAACAGTAAGCGTTACTTCCATTCAACGTAAGGAGTTGCCTATGTTTTCAGAGTACAGCACGTTGGTTGATCAACTAAAAGCCGACGATAGCCAGTTCCTCAAGTTGTTCAACGAACATGAACTGCTTGATAAAGAGATTCAGAAAAAGGAACGACAACCTTCCAGCGAATTTACTTCCGAACTAAAACAGCTGAAGAAACGCAAGCTGGAACTGAAAGAACAACTCTTTGATATTTTGAAGGAACAACCCGCATACAAGCATTAAACAACAAGGGCGCCAACAGGCGCCCTTGTTCATTACCGCACTACAAATTACAGATAGTAAGCTTGCAGCGGTGGGAAACCGTTAAAGCAAACGGCTGAATAGGTGGTGGTATAGGCACCCGTAGTCAACCAGTACATACGGTCACCGATTTCCAAATCGTTTGGTAACCCATACGCGTACTGCTCATACATAATGTCAGCGCTATCGCAGGTTGGGCCAGCAATCACACAACGATCCAATTCACCTTGTTTCTCGGTAAAGATCGGGAACTTAATGGCTTCATCCATGGTTTCAATCAAACCACTGAACTTACCCACATCGGTAAATACCCAACGTTCTAATGCTGTGTTTGATTTACGGCTGATCAGCACCACTTCAGAAACCAATACACCGGCATTGGAAATCAACGAGCGGCCTGGTTCCAACACGATGCGAGGTAACTCTTCACCAAAATCTTCCACCAAGAAGCGCAAGATCTGATCAGCGTAAGTCTGCAAACTGTTGGTTGGGTCAATGTAGTTGGCCGGGAAGCCACCGCCCATGTTGATCATCTGCAGCACGATTCCGTGTTCATCACGCAGACGGTCAAAAATCATTTTCACTTTGGCAATAGCCGCATCCCAAGCACCGATATCACGTTGCTGCGAACCCACGTGGAACGAAATACCATAAGGTTCCAAGCCAAGTTCTTTCGCCAATACCAGCAGTTCATACGCCATTTCATTTTGACAACCAAACTTACGTGACAGTGGCCAGTCCGCAGTTTCAGTACCTTCGGTCAAAATACGCACATAAACGCGAGCACCGGGAGCTTCTTCAGCAATCATGCGCAGATCTGGCTCAGAGTCTGAGGCAAACATGCGTACGCCGCGCTTGTAAAATTCACGCACGTCCTGACGCTTTTTAATGGTGTTGCCATAACTGACACGGTCAGGCGTCACACCGATATCCATCACCATATCCAGCTCATAGATAGAGGCGATATCAAAGTTAGCGCCTTTGTCGCGCAACAGTGACAAGATCTCTTTTGCTGGGTTGGCTTTAACAGCATAGAACACGTCTGCCTGTGGAAATGCACCCACCATATCATCGTACTGTTTAGAGATAATATTGGTATCAATCACCACAAATGGCGTTGGCTTGCTGTCGGCAAACGCCTTAATTTTGCTAAAAGTTTCGCTGTCGTAGTAATCAGCTACGTCAATAGCATGGAACTGGCTCATTAGCCTTCAGTCTCCTTAAGTGATGCGGCAAAAATTGCTAGCCGTGTCAGGTTGAAAAACGTGCGAAGTAGACGACATTTTTAGCTCTGATGCAATGAATTTTTGCCTTCAATGAGTAAATTTTTATGCAGTCTGGCAAATGATTTTTACGAGGCGATAAAACCATATAAAAATCATTGTGATATAACGTCAGTCACGGCATTATTCTTCAAAGAGTTATGCAATATTGCACCACATTTATGTCACCAATTAACAACAACTGTCGCATTCATAAATTGCGGCGTTCTAACACGCAATAGCCGTCATTATAGTTGATATCTGCAGGCTGTAAGCGGCGAAGATAAGCAATGCCTTAACAAGGGGGAAATAGGAAGATATGGGAAGAATCATATTCTTCGCGGGCTCAGTAAAGGTACGCTGAGCCACGCGAGGCAGCTGATGTAGGTTATTTCATCAAGTCGGCCAGTACGCTCTTTAGCGCTTCAGCCTTGTCGAAATAACGGATTTGAGTGATTTGCAGGTTATCAACATCCAATAGCGCGGCGGTATCTTTCGCCGTTGGGAAGAGTTTGGTGGCCTCACCTTCTTTATCCAACGCAATGGCGTAAGCTAAATCTTTCATTTTGGGCTGCGCCACAAACTTTAAAATTAGCGACGGCATCCCACTTACATCAGCAACATAGACGATGCCATATTGTTGCAGCTGTGTAGTAGTCATGCCATCCAGCGCGGTCTTGGCCACATCGGCACCATCCATCGAACGGGTAAACAGGACCCAATGTGTTTTATTATCCACCGCAATTGGTTGGTCAAATTGATCTTGTAGCGACACCACAGATAAATGGTCGCCAATTGCGTATTCACTAGCAGCCGCCAGTGAACACTGCAACACACTCAGAAAAAACACCAGCCACTTAATAGATTTCATCTCGTACCTTTGTCGTTCGTTGTATATTGATCTGGCCAACAGGCAAAATAGCACCATATCACAATCTAAATTACTTAACTGCGGCTTAAGGAGCAAAGCATGGCAGAAAATGGAATAGGCAGCGAGATTGCCCAGTTACAGCAAGTTTATCAGGTAGTTGTCGAATTTTTAGTGAACTATAGCTTCCAGATTGTCGGCGCGCTGATCATCTTTTTGCTGGGGTTATGGGTTGCCAATAAAGTCGCTGCAGTCGTGCGTAAGCAGATGGATGCCCACGAGATTGACACTACCCTTACCAACTTTGTCAGCAATCTGGTTCGGCTGCTTGTCATCATCATGGTGGCGATTATTTGTCTAGGGAAACTGGGCATTAGTGTAACGCCTATGGTCGCTGCAATAGGTGCCGCTTCTCTTGGCGCAGGTTTAGCCGTTCAAGGCATGCTGTCGAACTACGCCGCGGGCATTACCATCATTGTGACCCGGCCATTTGTCATTGGTAACACCATCACCATCAAAGAGATCACCGGACAAGTTGAAGATATCCACCTCGGCGTGACCACGCTGACCAATGAAGAAGGCGAATTAATCAGCATTCCGAACAAACATATCGTCGGCGAAATTCTCCATAACTCATTCGAAAACAAACTCGTCGAATTATCCATCAATATCGATTTCAGCAGCGAACCGAATCAGGCAATTGCAGTGATTGAACAAGTGCTGGCGGAATTTAAGCAGGTCGACAAAAAACAGGCATCTCAGGTGGGGATTAACAACTTTACTGACGCAGGTCTACAAATAGGCGTACGTTATTGGGTACCGACTGCACGCTATTTTCAAGATAAGTACCGAATAAATCTGGCAATTTGGAATTCGCTAAAAGCAGCGGGTATTCAAATTTCCAACCCGGTCAGAACGGTCAAACTGCTCGGAAATTCGCCGCAAAAATTTGACTAAGTTCAACATATTGACGTTTTGTTGCACTTTTCCGTATGAATGACGCAATAACTTTGGGATAAATTGTCTTAGGTCAAGAAATCGCTAAAGCACTTTGGGCAATCTTGGCTCTGTCTCACCGCGGTGTAAATACGCTAAAAATTCAACAAAACGGAAGACAATACAACATGGTCCACCCACAAGAAATATACCAAGAAAGGCGAGGGACCGCCGTGCCAACAGAGACTCTGTGGCATTCGCTCAATGCAGAGCAAAAAATGGCCTTTTACAGGCTGCAGGGATACGGCTATCGGCTACTGTTTATCAGGAAGATGTTCTCTGGTTCGTTGGCAATTATTGCCCAGAATCAGCAGTTGGCCACTATTAGCAGTGACGGCGAGGTTGATTTACAACCCAGCATTACCGTTCGACCTAGCTAATAGCGCCACCAGCGTTAACAAGAAAAAGGGAAGCTTATGCTTCCCTTTTTCTTTGCTCATTTACTGTTACTTTTTCGCTGCAATCGCCGCCTTGACTTGATTAACTGCGGTGCCACCTAAGACATCGCGTTTTTCCAAACAGGCTTCGATAGTGAGGTTCGGATAAACATCAGCACCGATCACTGCGGCAAATCCTTGCAGCTGTTCCAGCGGCAGCTCCTCAATCGCTTTACCTTCGCTGATGGCCTGCACTACTACTTCACCCACCACATGGTGCGCTTCACGGAACGGCATGCCTTTGCTCACCAAGTAATCGGCCAATTCAGTGGCGTTGGCGTAACCTTGTTGCGCCGCAGTACGGGCGTTATCGCGGTTCACTTGCACACCTTCAAGCACCAAAGCAGCCATCTTCAGACACAAGCTCCAGCTGTCGATCACATCAAACAGCCCTTCTTTGTCTTCCTGCATATCTTTGTTATAGGCCAGCGGCAATGCTTTCATGGTGGTGAGAATGCCCACCAGCGAACCATACACGCGCCCCGCTTTACCGCGGATGAGCTCCAGCGCATCCGGGTTTTTCTTCTGTGGCATCAAAGATGAACCCGAAGTGACGTTATCCGCCAATTCAATGAAGTTGGCTTCGCCAGAGTTAAAGAAGATCATATCTTCCGCCATGCGGCTCAGGTGCATCATGCTAATAGACGCGTTGGAGCACAGCTCCACTACATGGTCACGGTCCGATACGCTATCTAAGCTGTTCAGCGTTGGCGCGGCAAAATTGAGGCTTTGCGCTAACGCATAACGATCAATTGGGTAAGCGGTACCGGCCAAGGCACCACTGCCGAGTGGACAGGTATTAAGGCGGTTCATGGTATCTTCGAGGCGGGAAATATCGCGCTCAAACATCTCTACATAAGCCAATGCCCAATGACCAAAAGTCACAGGTTGTGCCCGTTGCAAATGGGTGTAGCCAGGCATCACTGCGTCCACTTCACGCTCAGCAACAGCCAGCATCTCTTGACGCAAACCTTGCAACAGCTCAAGTACCGCTGCGCCTTCCTCTTTGCACCAGAGTTTTAAGTCGGTCGCTACTTGGTCGTTACGTGAACGGCCAGTGTGCAGTTTCTTACCGAGATCGCCGACTTTCTCAATCAGCTTTTGCTCAACGAAGCTATGGATATCTTCTGCGCCAGATGCCACGATTTGCGCTGGCTCAGCGCGCACTTCATCCAGCAATTCCGCTAACGCTTTATGCAGTGCTGTCAGTTCATCACTGGTCAGAATGCCGACACTGGCAATTGCACTCGCCCATGCGACTGAGCCCTGAATATCTTGCTCTACCAGTCGATAATCCACTGGCAATGAGTCATTGAACAGTTGAAACAACTCGCTGCTAGGACCGCTGAATCTGCCACCCCATAACGCCATGATAAATCCCTCGTATTCGTTCAATAAAAAAGGGCGCCGCGGCGCCCTTGCGCTTTACTCGCTTACTTTTGGCTGTTCAGTGCGCGGATGCGGCTGGCCAGTGAGTACAGACGGATAAAGCCTTCAGCATGTTTCTGATCGTAAACGTCATCTGCACCAAAAGTGGCAAACGCTTCAGAATACAGGCTGTTAGGTGATTGTTTCTTAACGGCAGTAACTTGGCCTTTATAAAGCTTCAGTACCACTTCGCCGTTAACATCTTTGGCTAGAGCTTCAGATGCGGCAACCAGCGATTCGCACAATGGGGTAAACCAACGGCCGTCGTATACCAGATGTGACATTTGGCCGGCGATCTGTTCGCGCCAAGAACGGCTTGGTTTGTCCAACACCAGCTCTTCAATCGCACGCAGCGCTGCCATCATCACGGTGCCGCCCGGAGTTTCGTAGCAACCACGAGACTTCATGCCCACCAAACGGTTTTCGGTGATATCAACGCGACCAACACCGTGTGGTGACGCGATAGCATTCAGTTTCAGCAGCACTTGGTAAGGTGAAAGTGCTTCGCCGTTAACTTCAGTGACGCGGCAATTTTCTACTTTCAGCGTCACATATTCAGCTTCGTTTGGCGCATCTTCTGGCTCAGCAGTCCAAGTCCAAACCGCTTTAGATGGCTCGTTCCAAGTGCTTTCCAACTCACCACCTTCAGTAGAGATATGCCATGCGTTAGCGTCACGGCTATAGATCTTAGTGGCTGATGCAGTAGTTTTGATGTTGCGTTCAGCGAGATAAGCCAGCAGGTCTTCACGGCTTTCCATGGTCCATTCACGCCATGGGGCAATCACGGTCAGATCTGGTGCCAACGCGGCAAAACAGCCTTCGAAACGCACTTGGTCGTTACCTTTACCGGTACAACCGTGGCACAGCGCATCAGCGCCCACTTTACGCGCGACTTCTACCTGCGCTTTGGCAATGATAGGACGTGCCATTGAAGTACCCAGCAAGTAAGTACCTTCATATACTGCGCCGGTCGCAATCGTTGGATAGATGTAGTCTTTAACCAGCTCTTCTTTTAGGTCGACGATGTGGCATTCAGAAGCGCCTGATGCCAGCGCCTTCTCTTCCAAGCCGACCAACTCTTCTTCGCCCTGACCGACGTCAGCACAGAAAGCGACGATTTCGCAGTTGTTATAGTTTTCTTTCAGCCACGGGATAATGGCTGAGGTGTCCAAGCCGCCGGAATATGCCAATACGACTTTTTTCACTTCGGTATTTGTTTTTGCGATAGACATGATTATTTCCTGAATTCCAAGGCCGCAGCCATCAACTTAATAGAGTTACCAGCACCGCATTCTGCGCATGCATACGGTTTTGTGCTTGCTGAAGGATCAGCGAGCCTTCACCATCCATCACTTCATCGGTGACTTCAACGCCGCGGTGGGCTGGAAGACAGTGCATGAAGTATTTAACTTGATACTTATCCATCATTTCACGGGTCACTTGATATTGACCAAATTTTGCCGCGATATCAGACAGCTTGGTGTTATCACCCATGGAGATCCATGTATCGGTATACACAGCATCAACCTCTTCCAGCGCTGCCACATCAGACGTCAGCAATAAACTGCCGCCATGTGCAGCTGCTAACTGTTGCGCTTGGGTTACCACAAAGCCATCAGGGAAGTGACCTTCTGGACAGATAACGGTCATCTGCATGCCGAGCACTGCAGCACCGAACATCAGTGAGTGAGTCACGTTGTTACCGTCGCCCATGTACGCTAACTTAACGTTTTTCAGATCGCCTTCATTTTCAGCAAGCGTGAGCAAATCCGCCAGCGCCTGACAAGGGTGATATAAGTCTGACAAGGCATTGATTACTGGTACTGTGCCGTACTCAGCCAGCTCTTCAATGGTCACGTGGCTAAAGGTACGTGCCACAATGCCATCAGCCCATTGTGAAATATTGCCAGCAAAATCTGCCACCGACTCACGTTTACCTAAAGCACCATTTTGCTGATCCATGTAGACACAGTGGCCACCCAGCTTGTTGATCCCGATATCAAAGCTGACACGAGTACGCAGTGAGGGCTTTTCAAACAGCATCACCACACTTTTGCCATCGAGCGCAGTGCGATATTCCTCAGGTGCGGCTTTAATCTTCTTTGCCAACTCTAACAGAGCCAACAACTGCGATTGACTCAGTTCTTTCAGAGACAACAGGTGCTTCATAATTCGTCCTTTCTATGGTTGTATTTGAGTGCCGATGTGCTCCCCTCGGGCCAGTGCAGCCAACTGAGCTGCATCTCGCCATGAAGCAACCTGAACTGGTTGCCCCATCTGCTCGGCTACCTCCAAGGCAGCCTCCACCTTCACTTTCATGCCTTTAGCAATCACGCCCTGAGCCACTAGTTCGGCAATCTCGGCGCGATTTAAGCTATTCAGTAGTTCACCTTTGCCATCCAGTACACCAGGTACGTCCGACAACAGAATTAGCTGACCATGCACTAACTTAGCCAACACAGTCGCGGCATCGTCGGCATTGACGTTGAGTAACTCACCGTCAGCGGTCATCGCAATTGAGCTGACAATCGGTAACCAGCCCTGCGATAAAATAAATTTCAAATAGGTGCCGTCTTTTGGTGCGACTTGGCCGACCATGCCCAATCTTGGATCTTTAATCGTCGCGTCGACCAAATTACCGTCGGCGAGGCTCAAACCCACCACAGTAGCGCCAGCAGCGGTAGCTGCACCTTGCAAAATCTTATTCGATGTCCCAGCCAAAGCACCGACGACCACTGGCATATGTTCTTTTGGGCTAACGCGCAGGCCATCGACTTTCTCTGACACCATGCCATTGGCTTGTAACTGCTCATCTACCAGATATCCACCGCCGTGCACTAACACCACTTTACGACCCGCATTTACCATATTTGCTGCGGTTTGCATCAAGCCTTGTAAGCCTTCAGGGCTCTGCATCAATGCACCACCGACTTTGAGAACCAATACGGTTTCATTTGTACTCATGAGAATCTCCGTAGGTGTCACATTAAGCTAATTGGTAATGAATCTTTATGCATTGCAATGCTTGGCTGGCGGCGCCTTTCATCAAATTATCGATAGCGCTTGATACCACCAGATAACCACTCTGCTCATCATATTTCCAACCGAGGATGCAGTTAGGTGTCAGCACCACGTCATCCACTTTCGGAAAACGGTTATGCATCACTTTGACGATGTCAGAGTTGTCGTACACCGCATAAGCTTCGCTGATTTGCTCAGTGGTGGTACCCGGTTTGAGTTGTACTGTGATGGTAGCCAGAATACCGCGTTTGAAGTTGCCCAAATGTGGCGTAAAGATCACTTCCTGCCCCAACTGCGTGGCAATTTCAGGCTGATGACGATGGCCAAGCACGCCGTATGGCGTTAACGACACTTCACAGAAACTGGTATGCAACTGTGCCTTACGGCCAGCACCGGTAACCCCACTCACGGCATTAATCACTGGGTAAGCATCAGTCAGAAATGGCTTCAACGGTTTTAACGCAGTTAATGACGCAGTTGGATAACAACCAGGCACCGCAATCATACGCGTGTTCGCAATCGCTTCGGCATTCCATTCAGCCAAGCCATATATGGCTTTTTCCAAAGTAGCCAATTGGTTGTGCTCAAAGCCATACCATTTTGGATATTGTGCAGGGTCGCTAAAACGATACGCACCGCTCAGATCAAATACCGCTAAGCCTTGCTCATAGAAATAAGCCGCCAGCTCCAAACTGATCACGTGCTCCAATGCCAACACCACAGCATCGGCTTCATTCACAATTGCCGCTTTCGCTTCAGCCGTCAGCGGTTGCAAGCTATGTTTCACTTGCTGATAAACAGGGTACAGGTCTGATAAAGGCTTACCTTTGTCGAGACTGTTTTCAGATACATACAACCCTTGAATGGTGAGTTCAGCTTCCGCTTGAATAAGGGCTGTGATTTGGGCGCCGGTATAACCGCTGGCCCCGATAATGGCAATATTTTTCATCGCACTCGCATCGTAATCTGATCAATAAAAAATGGGCAGCATTGCAACCGCCCAATCAAACCGCTCGTTGTTTAGTTTAACGCCACTGGGATTATTCGCAGCTATTATTTTCAGCGTTGCCGCTTAGCGTTAATCAAGTGCCGTATCAGCTTTCTGATGACACCTGTCAGAATTGTTTGCTAGACTACCACAAAAGCCTATTTATGCAATATATATGAATATATATATTTGGAGTTTCGTCCTATATGAGCAATAAATTGCCAACTTTGCAGCAAAGCTTCGGCGCACTGCTTGCCGCTCCGTCAATCAGTGCCATCGAAATCGCACAAGATCAGTCCAATAAGCCAGTACTTGATTTGTTATGCAGTTGGTTTGGCGACTTAGGCTTCGACTGTCAACAGCAACCCGTGCCCAATACCCGTGATAAGCATAATTTTCTGGCAACACTCGGCCAAGGTAGCGGCGGGCTGCTGCTGGCGGGTCATACAGACACAGTGCCGTTTGATGACGGTCACTGGCAGGTTGACCCATTTAAGTTGACCGAAAAAGACGGCCGTTGGTATGGGTTAGGCAGCTGTGATATGAAGGGCTTCTTCGCGTTGATCCTAGAAGCGCTGAAGGAGATTCCGCTCGATAAACTGAAACGTCCGCTGCATATTCTGGCCAGTGCTGATGAAGAAACGACCATGAATGGCGCCAAGGCGTTCGCTGCCAACGCGGCGATTAAACCTGAGTACGCCATTATTGGTGAGCCGACAAACCTGCGCCCGGTGTATATGCATAAAGGCCATCTGGCGCAAGGCATTCGTATTGTCGGCCGTAGTGGCCATTCATCCGATCCCGCCAAAGGGTTAAATTCGATTGATATTATGCATCTGGTGATTGGCCAGTTGCTTAAGCTACGCCAGCATCTTGCAGATAACTATCGGGAAAACGCTTTTAGCGTGCCCTATCCCACTATGAATTTTGGCCATATTCACGGTGGTGACGCCGCCAACCGTATTTGTGGTTGCTGTGAACTGCACTTAGACATTCGGCCACTGCCCGGCATTGCGTTGCAAGATTTAGAGTTGATGCTGCACCAGTACCTACAACCCGTCGTGGCCCAATACCCCGGTACTATCACTATCTCCACACTGTACCCCGGAAATGAGCCCTTTGCTGACTCGCCCGACTCAGACTGGAGCAAGTTGGTTGCCGCAGTCGCTGGCAATGCGCCCGAGGTAGTTAACTATGCCACTGAAGCACCTTATATTCGCCAGTTGGGTTGCCACACCTTAGTGCTCGGTCCCGGCAGTATCGAACAGGCACACCAACCTGATGAATATATGGCGGAAAATCAGATAAAGCCGACCGTAGAGCTACTGCGAAAACTGATACAGCATGCCTGTATCAGTGACTAAACGACTATGGCGTCAGCGTAGAAAGGCGCTATAAATGCAATAGTGAACCCTAAACTTTTCCTAAAAAATGCAGATTCTGCAACGGCACTCGTCACATTTGTATTACAAGTTGACCAGAGGGCCATTGGATGGGTATTGTGATTGGTTCTGGTTTTTACTTACCAAAGCCCTTCTTAAATGGAGCGAGGAACAATGGCAGATATGTATGCATCGCTGCGATCTAACGTAAATATGTTGGGTCAAATGCTCGGTGAGACGATGAGCACCGATCTTGGGGAGTCTTTTTTAGATAAGGTCGAGCAAATCCGTGTGCTGGCAAAGCAATCCCGTCAAGGCGATACCCATGCCCGCGAGCAAATGCTGGCGCTGCTGACTGCACTACCGGATCACGAGCTGGTACCGGTTGCCAAAGCATTTAACCAATTTCTTAACTTGGCCAATATTGCCGAGCAGTTCCATACCATCAGCCGTAACTGTGACGAAATGGTATGCGTGCCAGATCCAGTAGAACAGCTATTGGGCAAGATGCTGGACGATGGCCCTGTTGAACAACAGCAGATGTTGGAATGTCTGCGCAATCTTGATATCGATTTAGTACTGACGGCGCATCCGACTGAAATCTCCCGTCGTACGCTAATTTATAAATATGCGGCCATCGTTGACTGTTTAGCCGCACTGGAAAACACCCAATTAAGCGAGCGTGAAAAAGGTCAGCTGCACCTGCGCCTGCGTCAGTTGATTGCACAGATTTGGCACACCAATGAAATTCGTGAGCAGCGGCCAACGCCAGTCGATGAAGCGCGTTGGGGATTATCAACCATTGAAGCGTCACTGTGGCAGGCTATCCCGGATTTTCTGCGTCAGCTCAACGATAAAGTGCAAGACCGCACAGGTGTTCAGCTCCCGATCGATTTTGCTCCGGTACGTTTTTCAAGTTGGATGGGCGGTGACCGCGATGGCAACCCATTTGTTACTGCAAAAGTGACCGCTGAAGTGTTGGATCGAAATCGTCATGCGGCAGCACGTCTGCACTTAAAAGACGTGGTATTGCTGGTTGATGAACTGTCGATGTCCAAAGCGAATGCTGAGCTGAAGGCATACACCAATAACAGCCCAGAGCCTTACCGTGTTGTGCTGCGCGATCTGCGCCAAAAACTGCGTAACACCATTGATTACCTCAACGCACGCATCGACGGCCATCATCCAGAGGTGGATGAAAGCAGCATCATCTGGCATGAAGAAGATCTGAAAAAGCCGCTGATGATGCTTTACACCAGCTTGTATGACTGCGGTATGCGCTTAATTGCTAACGGCTTATTGCTCGACATGCTGCGTCGCATCGCCAGTTTCGGGATTCACATGGTGCGCCTGGATATTCGTCAGGATTCAGCTCGTCATACCGAAGTGATTAGCGAACTGACGCAATATCTCGACATGGGCGACTATGCCGCCTGGAGTGAAGAAGACAAGCAAGCATTTCTGTTAAAAGAGCTGCGTGGCCGTCGACCATTAATCCCGAACACTTGGAAACCCTCGGATGATGTCAACGAGGTGTGGTCGACCTTTAAATTAATCGCGTCGCAACCGAGTCGCTCGTTGGGCTCATATGTGATTTCGATGGCAAGTAAGCCGTCTGATGTGTTGGCCGTATTACTGCTGTTGAAGAAGTGCGGCTGTAAGCATCCTATCCGCGTGGTGCCACTGTTTGAAACGTTGGAAGATCTGACCCATGCCGCTGATGCAATTCGCCAACTACTGAGCATCGACTGGTATAAAGAGTATACCCACGGCATGCAGGAAGTGATGATCGGTTATTCCGACTCGGCGAAAGACGCGGGCGTAATGGCGGCGGGCTGGGCGCAATATTCCGCGCAAGAGCAGTTGGTCAAGGTCTGCAAAGAAGCCGGTGTAAAACTGGTGCTGTTCCATGGCCGTGGCGGTACCGTTGGCCGAGGTGGAGCTCCGGCACATGATGCAATTTTGTCGCAACCACCAGGTTCGGTTGATGGTCGTATTCGTGTAACAGAGCAAGGTGAGATGATCCGCTTTAAGTTTGGTTTGCCCAAACAAGCAGTGCAGTCGCTAGCCTTGTATACCTCAGCCGTGATGGAAGCCACCTTGCTGCCGCCACCAGAGCCTAAAGCTGAATGGCGCGAGTGTATGAATCGCGTTGCCGCAGATTCGGTCACCGCTTATCGCGATGTGGTGCGTAACGAACCTGACTTTGTGCCCTACTTCCGTGCGGCCACGCCTGAAATCGAACTGGGTAAATTGCCATTGGGTAGTCGTCCAGCTAAACGCAGAGTCGATGGTGGCATCGAAAGTCTGCGCGCCATTCCGTGGATCTTTGCTTGGTCGCAAAACCGCTTAATGCTACCGGCTTGGTTGGGGGCGGGTGAATCGTTAAAACTGGCGATTGACCGCGGCGAAGAGGCCTTGCTAAAAGAGATGGAGCAAGAGTGGCCGTTCTTTAGCACGCGTATCTCCATGATGGAGATGGTGTTTGCCAAAGCAGAGCCCAACTTGGCCCGTTACTATGAAAAGTGCTTAGTCCCCGAATCTCTGCATCATCTGGGAGATAAGTTGATTGAACGTCTGCAATTAGGCATCGATGTCGTCAAACAACTTACCGAATCCGATAGTTTGATGTCGCATACACCTTGGAACCGCGAATCGGTGCAACTGCGGAATCCTTACATCGATCCACTAAACTTCTTACAAGCAGAGTTATTAGGTCGTACTCGCAAGGAAGATCAACCCAGTGCTAAACTAGAGCTGGCACTGATGTTAACAATCGCCGGTGTTGCCGCTGGCATGAGGAATACAGGTTGATCAAACGGTTACTTTTATTACCGCTGATACTGTGGCTGGCCGGTTGCGCCAGCCAATACAGCATTTCGGAACAACAAGTTCAGCAATATCTCAACGATAAGGTCGTCAAGCAGGTAAAACTCGATAGCGACGGTATGAAGATACAGTCGGGCATTACCCGTTTGGACGTTAAATTAGGCGAGCAGCCCGAGCGCATTTCGGTCACCGCATTTGGCGAACTCAAGATTGATACGCCATTGTTTCCGCTTTATGCCAGCATGCAGGCAAAATTTAACGCCAAGCCGCGCTACCAAGCGAGTAACCATGGTTTGTATCTTGACGATCTGCAGCTAGAAGATGTGTCACTGACCCCGGAAAAGTTGCAAACCTTAATTGGGCCAGTCGCTAGACAGATGGCGAATCAGGCGAAAAGCCTGCTTCAGCAACAGCCTATTTACGTGCTAAATAGCGATAAGCCCAAAGAGGCGACCATCGCTGAAATGACCCAAAGTATTAAGGTTGAGCCAGGTAAACTGACGCTGCTATTTAAATGATAGTGAACTAAATGGCACAACAAAAAGGGCACGCTAGTGCCCTTTTCGCTATGTAAATTTACTACTTATTTGGCGTAACGACGAATAGAACTGTAATCGACCACTACGGCTTCATTATCCAGCTCACGGCGCAGCATGTCATAGGCAACAGCCGCACTCAACGAGCGTACTAAGTCACGGGAACGACCTGAGATTTTCACCATCTGGCTATACACAGCATTGCGGGTGGCGAGGGCAATGGCCACAGTACCAACTGGCTTTTCCTCTGTGCCGCCATCAGGGCCGGCAATACCACTCGTTGCTAACGCATAGTCACAGTCCAGCAAACTGCGGGCGCCACGGGCCATCTCTTCAACCACTTGAATTGATACTGCGCCAAAATCGTCTAAGGTCTGAGGTTTAACGCCCAGGACTTTGACCTTACTTTCGTTGGAGTAAGTCACTAGCCCCTGCTGCAGATAAGAAGAGCTGCCAGCGAAAGCGACTAATTGGCTGGTAATCAAACCTCCAGTACAGGATTCTGCTGCACTCAAGGTTTTGCCAGAGCGGTAAAGCTTGTGATGGATCTCTTCTGCTAAGGTCGCTTTATTTTCGGCGACGACCGCTGTTCCGAGTGCCGCCTTTACTTGCTCGGCTACCTGAGGTAACTGCGCAATTGCTTCGTCTCCACGGGCGAATAATTTAATTTCGATATGCGGCATTGAAGAGCGGTAACCAAGCGTCATGCCAACCGGCAACGCCAACGGCTCAAGCTTAGATGCGAGTAAGGATTCTCCATGACCGAAGGTCAGAATTTTATGCAACGCCACATTTGCATTGATACCGAATTCCTGCTGCACGAACGGTAGAAACTGTTCGTTAACCATGTGCTTCAACTCAAATGGCACACCAGGAGTAAAGAACAACCAAGCACGATTGAGTTTGACGCGAAAGCCACAAGCGGTGCCAACCGGATTGTCGATCATCACTGCCGATGCTGGCAGCCAAGCCTGTTTTAGGTTGTTCGCCGACATCACCCGGTTATTGCGCGAGAACCAATCTTCTAGATGCGCACGCCACTCTTGGTTTTCAACTAACGGTTCACCTTTAGCTTGTGCCATCGCTTCAGCAGACAAATCGTCAGATGTTGGTCCTAAGCCGCCATTGACCAAAATGATATCAGCGTGAAGACTGCGCTCTTGAAACACCGCCACCAGATCTTCCATGCGATCACCTACAGTTACTCGTCGCTGTACTTCAATCCCATGTTCCATCATAAGATTCGCGAACCAAGCAGCGTTGGTATCTACTATCTGCCCAGATAAGACTTCTTCTCCGGTGCAAATCATTTCCAGCTTCATTCATGCTCCTGCGTGTAATCGATATTGCTTATAGAGAGTACGCCAAAAGCCCAGGAAAAGGTATGCTAGATGAGTATTAACCCGCTGCATTCGTGCATAAAAAAACGCCTGTTGGGCAGACGCTTATAATCGGCTGATTGAGTTAAAGCCCCAAGGAAGCCACTATGCCTTTAGCAGCACGGCGACCATCAGCCATTGCCGTAACGACCAAATCTGCACCACGCACAATATCACCGCCAGCGAAGATTTTTGGATGGCTGGTTTGGTAAGGGAATTCACTGGTTGCCTCAGCCTCGATTAATCCCCAACGATTAAGAGTCACGCCAACGTCACTCAACCATGGCATAGAATGTGCGCTAAAACCGAATGCGACAATCAGTGCATCAGCCGCTAAGGTAAACTCTGAGCCTGTGATGATTTGTGGTCGGCGGCGTCCAGAGGCATCAGCGTCTCCTAGCTCAGTCCTGACAAACTGCACGGACTCAAGCTTGCCATCAGCATCAAGATTGATCCCCGTCGGCTGCACGTTAAACAGAAACTCGGCACCTTCTTCGCGCGCGTTCTTCACTTCTTTTACCGAGCCCGGCATATTCGCTTCATCACGACGATAGGCACAAGTCACAGCTGAGGCACCCTGACGCACGGCGGTACGTAAGCAATCCATTGCGGTATCACCGCCACCCAGCACGACGACTCGCTTATTGGCTAAGTCGATATATGGTTCGTCCTGCTGCTCAGGTAAGCCCATTAAGTGTTTGGTGTTGGCAATCAGATAAGGCAGTGCCTCATAAACACCATTAGCGTCTTCATGATCCAAACCCGCTTTCATCGACTGATAGGTTCCTGCACCTACGAATACCGCATCAAACTCATGCAGTAACTCAGCAACGGAGAGATCACGACCAATTTCAGTATTAAGACGAAACTCAACCCCCATATCGCTAAACATCTCACGGCGATTGATCATGAGTTGCTTATCGAGCTTAAAGGAAGGAATACCAAAGGTCAGCATACCGCCAATCTCAGGCTGTTTTTCAAAAACGACCGGTTTAACACCGTGACGCGCCAACACATCGGCGCAGCCCAACCCAGCAGGACCAGCGCCGATAATTGCCACTTTTTTACCGGTATCTTCTACATCAGCGAGTTGCGGCTTCCAGCCCTGAGCAAAAGCGGTATCGTTAATATAGCGCTCAATATTGCCGATCGTCACCGCGCCATAGTTCTGCTTGAGAGTGCAACTTCCTTCGCACAGTCGATCTTGCGGACAAACACGCCCACAGATTTCGGGCAGCGAACTCGTGCTATTCGATAACTCCGCAGCTTCGATAATTTTACCCTGCTTAGCCAGTGCTACCCACGCAGGAATTTGGTTATGAACCGGGCAAGTCCACTCACACACGGCATGATCGCTACAACTAATACAGCGGCTGGCCTGAGACTCAGTCTGTTGAGCAGTAAAAGACTGGTAAGTCTCAACAAAGCTAGCTTTACGCTCAGCTAATGCGGTTTTGAGCGCCTCTTGACGAGGCTGACTGGCGACCCGCTGCATCACTTGTTGTAGCTGATTAAAACGAGGCGCCTTAGGTACAACTTTACCGCCTACGGTATTTAATTGCTTCACACGGCGAGAGAGAGCAAGCGAGGTCTCGCTCTGCAAATTAAGCGCTTTCGTCGGACAAGCAGACACACATGCGGGACCATGGTCAGTATCACTGCATAAATCGCACTTCTGGGCGAGCGAATGACCAAGTTCATGATTCACTGCCATCTCTATCGCACCAAATGGACAAGCCAATACACAGTTGCGACATCCGATACATCTATCCTCATTCAAGGCGACATGATCATCTTTCTGTTCGATGGCAGCAACCGGACAAGAAGCGATACAAGGTGCATTTTCACAGTGATGGCACGCTGCGGCTGCATTGTATGGCTGAGACTTGATGACATTGATCCGAGGGCGAAATAACGCAGGCGTCGCCGGATATTCCCCCTCATTATGCGATAGTACGCAAGCAACTTCACAGGCACGACACCCCAAACAGTCGCGAGCACTTGCAACGACAAAGTGATTCATACGCTCCGATGACCTCATTATCCTTATTTAATTGGCGTCATTCAGCATCATTACTCTCACACGCAAGCGTGCTCCCCAGGAGAGAAATTAGTGAATAAAGTCATTCTAGGAAGAAGTGTTAGTGGAAACGTTGATTTGAGTCAGAGTTGCTTATGAAAAGCTAATTTATAATACAATTAAATAGCGAATCTTTATTCGCCATTAATGCTTGCAGATTGGCAATATAGAACACATTAAGGCCTCGTCGTAAGACGAGGCCTTGATGTGTTGGCGGAGCGGACGGGACTCGAACCCGCGACCCCCGGCGTGACAGGCCGGTATTCTAACCAACTGAACTACCGCTCCAACGCTTTTTCCCACTAGCTGGTACTAAACTTTTTGATTTCACTTCCTTAAAAGTGGAAATCTAATTGGGCGTCTGGCGATGACCTACTCTCACATGGGGAAACCCCACACTACCATCGGCGCGATTGTGTTTCACTTCTGAGTTCGGGATGGGATCAGGTGGGACCACAATGCTATTGTCACCAGACAAATTCTTTATTTGTTCTCGCAGTTATCTGCAAAAACAGTAATTCGGAAAGCTGACTTATTCTGTAGTCGCTGTGTTCTCATACTTCAAATCAAGTATTTCTTTATTCTATCAAGGTTATCCAAAAACCCATCGGGGTTGTATGGTTAAGCCGC
>NZ_JPEO01000023.1 GCF_000753795.1 Shewanella mangrovi | reverse complement strand
TGCCGTCTCAGTGGGTGCGCATTATAGGCACATCAGAAAACCGCGCAAGAGGCTTTTTACGCTTTTTTTGCTTTTTCAGCTCGTTTGCTGACTATTTGAACCAAGTAGTTTATTTTTCGCCATATAATGCACAAAACAACAGCAAGGGACCTCTTTTAATGAGTCAAAGTTTACGAGCCTATAAAGGAATGACGCCGACAATCGGCAAAGACGTGTATATAGATGAGGCTGCCGTATTAATTGGTGATATTCGTATTGGTGATGACGCCAGCATTTGGCCGATGGTTGCTGCACGAGGTGACGTAAACCATATAGCGATTGGCAAACGCACCAGTATTCAAGACGGTACCGTCTTGCACGTGACCCGTCGCAGTGAAGCCAAACCCGATGGCCATCCACTGATTATTGGTGATGATGTGACTGTTGGACACAAAGCGATGTTACACGGTTGCCAAATTGGCAACTGCGTTTTGGTGGGCATGGGATCAGTGATCTTAGATGGTGTCGTGGTAGAAGATAATGTGATTGTTGGCGCTGGTTCCGTGGTGCCACCCGGTAAGCGACTTGAAAGTGGCTTTCTCTATGTGGGCAATCCTGCCAAGCAAGCTCGCCCTCTTCGCGAAAGTGAGCTGGCCTTTTTACCAAAATCATCAGACAACTATGTGCGTTTAAAGAACGACTATTTAGCCGAACAGTAGCGCATTGCGAAGTCGGGCTAACTCAGCTCGACTTCTCCTTTCGCGTTAAAGGCTTCTTGAGCAATCTTTGCTTCGAGTTGGTCTTCAATGTCAAAGCGATTGTCTTCATAGGCGTTTAGCCAATCGGACACCTCGTCCACATTTGCGTCTAGCTTGGCAAGATAACTCACCGCTATTACACATTGAATGCACATGCCACCGTCCATTGCCGAACAGATGATGGCTTGGCGTTCAAGGTCAGCTTGGGCGTCATCATTGAAAAGCAGTTGCTGATTCATGGCTGTTGCTCGAGTTGTTGTCTTAGCTGTTGCAGTACCGGCTCAACAGCGGGATATATGCCACGCCATAAATTAAAACTGTGTGCTGCCTGCCCCACCAACATACCTAAGCCATCGATAACCAGTTTGGCCCCCTGTGCTTGTGCCCATTGGTTGAATGTGGTCATCTCTTTGCCATACATCATGTCGTAGCAGATTGTATGCTCGCCAATCACACTGCTAGGTACATCGGGAAGTTGTCCATGCAAACTAGCCGAAGTGGAGTTAATCACGACATCGTAACCTTGCGCTAATGTACCCGCCTCGCATGCTTTACATCTTGTTGGTGCGACTGCTGCGAGTTGCTCCGCTTTTACTTTGGTCCGATTGTAGATATCAACACTTGTAACATCTGCATCGAGTAGCGGTAGCAAACAGCCTTTTGCGGCACCGCCCGCCCCGATAAGTAGCACGGTTTTGCCTTGCAATGATGTATGTGCTGCCAGATCACTCACCAAGCCTAAGCCGTCGGTGTTATCCCCCTGTAGTTGACCATTTTCTAGCTTAATAAGGGTATTGACCGCGCCAGCAAGTTTGGCTCGCTCACTCAGTTCATCACAAAGCGCATATGCTTGCTCTTTGAAAGGCACAGTCACGTTGGCCCCTTTGGTGCGTGCATCAGCAAAGAAGGACTTAGCGGTTGCTGCAAATTCCTCAACCGGGGCTAGTATTTTCTCATAAGCCAAATCTTCGCCCGTTTGCTGCGCGAAAGCATGATGGATAGCGGGTGATTTGCTGTGTGCGATAGGATTGCCGAATACTGCGTATCTGTCGGTCATGGCGGGCGTTAATTATCTTGTTAATGTTGTGCCAGTGTAAATTGCCACTTGCTCACTGGCAATGTTCTGCTGCGCTCCGCCACGATTGCTCGTTATAATGCCATCACTATCACGAATACCGAACGTTATGAACTTTCTCAAAAAGCTGTTTCGCAAAAGACCTTCCGCAGAGCGCGATCCACACCAATCTAATGCTTACGACATGATTGGCGGCGAACGCACCATTCGTAAACTCGCCAAACAGTTTTATCTAGAAATGCGCACTAGACCAGAGACTCGGGAGTTGTTAGCTATTCATCCACCAGCACTCGAAGAGTCAGAACAAAAGTTGTTTGAGTTTTTGAGTGGCTGGCTCGGTGGACCGCAACTGTTCACCGAACGCCGTGGTGCGCCAATGCTGAAAGCACGGCATTTGAACTTTGCCATTGATGATAAGATGCGCGACCAATGGTTGCTATGTATGCGTTCGGCATTAGAAAGCACAATAAAAAAGGCGGAACATCGCCGCGTTATTTATCAAGCGATCAGCCAGTTGGCCGATCACATGCGTAATCGATAGCCACTGTGGGTTAACTTGCCAACCAATCCTGTGGTTTAAGGAACTGGTCATACAGCTCAGCTTCGGCCGAATTAGGTTCTGGCTGAAAACCATATTGCCAACGCACCAACGGCGGCATCGACATCAGAATGGATTCTGTACGACCACCGGTTTGTAATCCAAACAAGGTACCACGGTCGTATACCAGATTGAATTCCACATAGCGGCCACGGCGATACAACTGGAACTCGCGTTCGCGCTCGCCATACGCGCTATCTTTACGACGGCTCACAATTGGGCTGTAACCCGTGATAAAGCCACTACCCACCGCTTGCATAAAATCAAAACAGCGTTCAAAGCCGCCTTCATTGAGATCATCAAAGAACAAACCACCCACACCACGGGTTTCATTGCGATGCGGCAAAAAGAAGTAATCATCACACCACTTTTTATATGTAGGATACATATCGCTACCAAACGGCTCGCATAATTCTTTGGCGTGTTGATGCCACTCTTTAACATCTTCCAAGAAGGGATAGTACGGCGTTAAATCGAAGCCACCACCAAACCACCATACCGGATCAGCGCCCTCTTTGCGGGCAATAAAGAAACGCACATTGGCATGGGTAGTTGGCACATAGGGATTCAGCGGATGGATCACCAAAGACACACCCATGGCTTCAAAACTGCGACCCGCGAGTTCGGGTCTATGAGCGGTTGCAGATGCAGGCATCTGTTCGCCAGTGACATGGCTAAAGTTAACCCCCGCTTGTTCAAAGACTGCGCCTTGAGTCAAAACTCGACTACGACCGCCCCCACCTTGTTCACGCAGCCAGCTGTCCTCGACAAAACTCGCCGAACCGTCAAGTTGCTCTAACGCTTGGCAGATGTTGTTTTGCAGTTGCATAAGAAAGACTTTGACTGCATTGGAATCCGGTGCCATGTGTACTCCTGTTTGCTTATCCCTGACGTAGCACTTTGCCTGTGCGAATATCGATAATGGTCGAAGGTTGACGTTGCTCGCCTAGTTCGCCAGCAATAACTGCGTCTACCTTGCGACCAAACATCTGTTCAATGGTGGCGCTATCTAATGCTGGCTCTTCTCCCGCTGGATTGGCGCTGGTTGAAATAAGCGGCTTAGCCACTGTTTGACATAAGCTTTTCACGATCGGATGCGCCGACACTCTTACCGCTACGGTATCAAATTGGCCGCGCACTAAGGTAGACAGACTCGCTTTCGCAGGAAAGATAAACGTGAAAGGGCCGGGCCAGAACTCATGAGCATGAGCCAATTGCTCAGCACTAATCTCTGTTAAGTCGAGATAGGGGCGCAACTGGTCAAAATTATCCGCCACCATGATCAGTCCCTTTTCCCAAGGGCGCTGTTTGATATCAAGAATCCGTTGCACAGCAGTGAGGTTATCCGGATCACACCCTAAACCAAAAACCGCTTCTGTGGGATAGGCGATAACACCGCCTTCTGCAACAAGCTCAGCGACGTCGGTCGCAGCTATCTGCAACATGCTCAATCCTTAACGATGAGGTGTTTAAAAATGAAAGTGGGCGGAATTATAACGCAGCGACATTCACTGACCAGTAAAACTTGAGCAAGATCACAATAGCCGTTTGTAGTGACAACTTTTGCTGGGGCATTCTAAACGCTTGCCTGCTGCCGTTTTACGTTCCACTAAAATCGCAAAACCACATTCTGGGCATGTCTCAGCATGGGGGGGATAATTCACTAAAAAGCGACACTGCGGATAATCACTACAGGCGTAGAAGGTTTTACCAAAACGATTCGTTTTGGATTCTAGCTGACCCGATTTACATTGCGGACACGTCACCTGCTGCTCAGGAGATTCTTGTGTGTGCTTCTCGATATGGCGACACTCAGGATAACGGCTGCAACCAATAAAGATCCCGAAGCGGCCAGATTTCACCGCCAGCTCCGCACCACATTCTGGGCATTCAGAACCGGGAAGCGGTTGTGACTCAATCGCTTCATGTTGCACCAGCGGACGACGGTAGTCGCATTGGGGATAATTACTACAACCAAGAAAGCTACCATGCTTACTATGGCGAATCGTCAACTCTGCACCGCATTGCGGACAGACTTCGTATTCTCTCTCCAATGCATGTTCTTTAGCATTAAATAGCTGTTGATCTATCTTCGCCATAAATCGCCGTCGTCAATTCACCTTAAAGCAAAGTGTAACATAGCTGTCGATGACACTTTGCATAATAAAAAAGAGGCTTAACGCCCCTTTCTTGCTTCAATACTGATGTGTGTTTAGGAATGCAAGCGACCGTCTGGTTGTTCGAAAATCAAATCTTCCATCTGAGCATAAGCCGATTCGTTTCCTGGTGCATTAAATAGCACCATTAAGATCACCCACTTAAGATCTTCCAGTACCAGCGTAGGCTCATCTAACTCCATCACACGGTCAATCACCATTTCACGTGTTTCAAAGCTAAGGACATTCACCTGTTCAAGAAAGAACAAAAATCCGCGACATTCCACATCCAACTTATCCATTTCATCGGCCGTGTAGATACGGAATGAATTTTTGTTACTTGCCGTCAGATACGGTGTTTCACTTTCTTGCAACGCAGCAAGACGTTCCAACCAACTTAAGGCTTTTAAAATTTCAGACTGATGGAAACCAGCACGGGTAAGTTCTTTGGTCAATTCATCTTCATCGACCATGAGTTCTACTTCACTATGGACATAGTTTTCAAACAAATACATGAGGATATCGAACATGGCTAGCTCCTCTTAAGTCTAACGTAACCACCAGGTACAGCCGCTACCAACCCTTGTAGTTCAAGTTCAAGCAACTGTTCCAACACCAGATCCAACGCTATACCACTGTTTGCAACCACTACATCTATTGCTGTGGTTTCATAACCTACACTAGCTAACAGTGATTTAAATGGCAACTCGGAGCTGTCTTCTTTGGCTAAATGGGGTTCAATTGCCAAAGATTCAAGGTGCGCACGCAACAATGGTGGTAGCTCTTCCACTATATCGGCAATATTCTCCACAAGTTTTGCGCCATTTTTAATCAAGTCATGACAACCTTGGTGATCGCCTGCTAACAGACTACCTGGTAACGCAAAGACTTCACGCCCCTGTTCACTTGCTAACCTCGCAGTGATCAGCGAGCCACTCTTGCGCCGTGCTTCAATGACTAAAGTGCCTAACGCCAGCCCACTGATGATGCGATTTCGTTTAGGGAAATTGCCAGAAAATGGTTTTACATCAGGCCAGAATTCACTGACTAAGCAACCAGAATCAATAACATCGCGAAAAAGATTACGATGACGCTTAGGATAAACTTGCTCGACACCAGTACCTAAGACACCTAATGTGCGGCCACCAGCAGCGAGGCTGCCTTGATGGGCGGCACCATCGATACCCGCTGCCATTCCGGAAATCACCACTATCCCCAAGCCAGCCATTTGCGCCGCAAAGTCATATGCTTGTTGTAAGCCATTGCGGCTCGCATCTCGACTTCCAACGATAGCCACAGAAGGGGCAACCAGAATATCGATATCTCCTTTGCAAAATAGCACGGTGGGGGCATCGTCTATCTGCTTAAGCAGTGGAGGATAAAATGGGGAGTTTTGCGTGATGATAACGTGGTTTGCTGCTGCATCTTGCCAACTTAAGGCCAGTTCTACCTTTTGCTTGGCTGCAACGATGTGGGATGCTTGCAGTCTTGCGGCAATCGATTGCGGTTCATGCTCCAATCGTTGCCGTAATTGCTGCACATCCATGTGCTCAAGTAATTGTCTAATCCGCAGCGGGCCAAGCCCGGATACCGCACTGACAACTAACCAATCGACCAGAAAATCTTCGGTCATTCTCCTTTTAAAATGGCATCAGGCTTGAACAATTCATCGCCCACGCGCATCGGACGTTGGTCGATAAGGATTAAGCCCAAACTGGTTTTATCAAACACCTTAAAGATCATCACTTGGCCACGGTACAATTTTGGTAACTGAATTTCATCACCAAAGGCGCCTTTCATCTTGTCATAAGCCGATTGCTCTTCCGGCGCGACAGGAATGCCATCACCATCCATCACAACCGTTGCGCCAGGCTTGTAAACAGTAAACACCTGACCTGGTTTAACACCAGCCTCGGCACCGCGGTCGATATAAGCCACATCCAACTTACCCATTTCTCGAATGTTGCCATTTGCCGCCAGCAGTTTAGCGCCCTCAGTGTCACCCGCCATTGGCATAAAATAGGCTGGCATCAGCGCATCATCTTCCACCGACATCACGCGGTATCCGGCTTTGGTCTCCTGAAAACTTCTAAACAGTAATACTCGCGATACATCGCCGCTTTCGATAACGCGTCCGGTTGCAGATAAGATGATCTCTTGCCCAAGAGACTCACCAGTCGCTTCATCTTCAAACTTGCGACCCGGCGCATAGAAGGCCAACTTAGTACCTTCCGCAACATTACCTTGAACATAAACCACATCACCATCGACATGGTGATAGGACGGACTTTCGCCACCAAGCACTTTAGGTTGTTGTTCCAGCCAAACTTCATCAACAACCCGGTTTTGTACTAAGTAGGGTTGAATCACGGCCAGATCGATTGCCGGTACTGCATCGCCTTTGGTTTTCACCTGCCCAGCTGGACCAATTTTTTTGAATGGCTTAGTGACCAAGCGCGGTTCACCATCGATAAATACCAAGGTTAGCCGATCACCAGGATAAATTAAGTGCGGGTTGGCAATTTGTGGGTTAGCCCCCCAGAGCTTAGGCCAACGCCACGGGTCTTTGAGGAACATCCCCGAGATATCCCATAGCGTATCGCCCTTTTTTACGACGTATGACTCAGGGTGACCTGCTTTTAATGTGAGCACATCTGCATGAGTTCCACCACAGACAATTGCAAGCAACGCAAGTAGAGTAAACCTTTTCATGGGCCCGTCCATGTAGTTGGCGCATTAGGAAAAATGAGCTTTTTCTGTTATTGATAGCCGCTAACGATTAAAATTATGTCATTAGCACCAAAGAGTATAACCAAGTCCCTTGGTTTTAGCACGATTGTTAAGAGTTATATATGGCTTTGTTAAACGTATTACGTTATCCAGATGAAAGACTTAGAACTATTGCCAAGCCGGTCACTGATTTCGGCTCGGCTTTGCAAACCCAAATCGACGATATGTTCGAAACCATGTATGAAGAAAAAGGCATTGGTTTAGCGGCGACACAAGTCGATTTCCACCAGCGGTTGATTGTTATGGATCTGCAGGATGAAGTAGAACGCCCGAAGGTGTTCATTAATCCTGAAATCGTGACCAAGAGCGGCGACTTCTGTAATGAAGAAGGCTGCCTGTCTGTCCCTGGGGTTTATGCCAAGGTAGATCGTTGTGAATTTGTCACCGTAAAAGCGTTTGATCGCGACGGCAAAGAGTTCACCGTCGAAGCTGACGGTTTGTTCGCAATCTGTATTCAGCACGAAATGGACCATCTACAAGGCAAGTTGTTTGTCGACTATCTGTCTGCGCTGAAACGCCAACGCATTCGTCAGAAGTTGGAAAAGGCGGCACGTCAGGACGCCAAAAGCAGCTAATCGCTTTTTATTCAGGAACATGTTTTGAATTCGCTGAAAATTATTTTTGCCGGTACACCGGATTTTGCTGCACGTCATCTGCAAGCACTTATCGAAAGTGAGCATCAGGTCGTCGCGGTTTATACTCAACCAGATCGTCCAGCCGGACGCGGCCACAAGTTAACCCCAAGCCCAGTAAAATTGCTGGCAACGGAACATAACTTGCCAGTCTACCAACCTAAATCACTGCGTGATGAAACTGCGCAACAGGAATTAGCCAACATCGATGCCGACATTATGGTCGTCGTGGCGTACGGCTTGATCCTGCCGCAAGTGGTATTGGATACCCCAAAATTAGGTTGTATCAACGTTCACGGCTCGATTTTGCCTAAGTGGCGTGGTGCCGCGCCGATTCAGCGAGCGTTGTGGGCTGGAGATACCGAAACTGGCGTCACCATCATGCAGATGAATGCCGGCCTAGATACTGGTGACATGTTGCAGATCAGTACCCTGCCAATTGCAGATAGCGATACCTCAGCCACCCTATATAACAAGCTGGCTGAGCTCGGGCCCAAGTCCCTCGTAGCAGCATTGAGTGGTTTAGCCGCTGGCACACTCACAGCAACGCCGCAGGATGACAGTTTGGCGACCTATGCCGAGAAGCTATCCAAAGAGGAAGCGCGTATCGACTGGAACAAGTCTGCTCTGGCACTTTCCCGTGAAATCCGCGCCTTTAACCCTTGGCCAGTCAGTTATTTCACGCTGCACGAGCAAAATGTCAAAGTGTGGCAAGCACAGCCGATTACTGACCAAATAAGCTTGCCAGCAGGCACCATTATTAGCGCCAATAAGCAAGGGTTGACGATTGCTACAGGCGACGGTCAATTGGTGATCACTGAGATGCAACTACCGGGCAAAAAGGCGATGCCAGTGGCTGACATTCTCAATGCTCGCGGTGATTGGTTTGCTGAAGGCACTGTTTTAGTAAGTGCAACCGCAGAAGGTGGGCAATGAAACTGAATATTCGCGCGCTAGCGGCCCAAGTGGTGTTTCAGGTACTGGAAAACGGCGCCTCTTTATCTAATGTATTACCGCAACATCAAGCACAATTGGCCAACGGTAAAGACCGTGCGCTACTGGCAGAACTTAGCTATGGCGTGATGCGGGTGCTGCCGCAGTTGGATAACTGCATTAGCCAACGCCTGCAAAAGCCGTTCAAAAACAAGCAACGCCTGCTGCACCATCTGCTACTGATTGGCTGCTATCAGCTGTATTTCACTCGCATTCCGGCGCACGCGGCGATTTCAGAAACCGTTGAAGCTTGTCGTCAGTTGGGTTTTGAAAACTTCGTTAAAGTGATCAATGGCGTACTACGTAATGTGCAACGTGCAGAAGCACCGTTGGAGACCAGCAATGATACGCTGAAATACTGCTTCCCCGGTTGGCTGGTGAAAAAGCTTAAAGCAGCCTATCCCGACAGCTGGGAACAGATTATTGAACAAAGCCAGCAACGCCCACCGATGTGGCTGCGTAACAACCAACGCCAGCAAAGTCGTGATGAATTTTTAGCGCAACTGGCTGAAATCGACATTGATGCTAGCGCGGGCCTAACTGCCGATGCAATGTTGTTAGCGACGCCAACCGATGTCAGCGCCCTACCACGTTTTGCCGAAGGCAGCGTATCAGTACAAGACCAAGCGGCCCAGTGGGCAGCAACCTTGCTGGAACCACAGGACGGCGAATTAATCCTTGATGCTTGCGCGGCGCCCGGCGGTAAAAGCTGCCACATTCTGGAATCTGCCGATGTTCGTTTAGTTGCACTCGACAATGATGCTAAGCGCCTCGAACGGGTTAGCGAAAATTGCCAACGTCTTGGATTGGATGCCACCATTTTGTGCGCCGATGCAGCCAATATTGACGCTAGCTGGAGCGGTGAACAGTTCGACCGTATTTTGTTAGACGCACCATGCTCAGCCACCGGCGTAATTCGTCGTCACCCTGATATCAAATGGCTGCGTAAAGCAGCGGATATCGATGCGCTGCAAAAAGTGCAGGCGCAGATTCTTGATCACTGCTGGAAATGGTTAAAACCGGGCGGCACGCTGTTATACGCCACCTGCTCAATATTACCAGACGAAAACAGCCAACAAATTGAGGCCTTTGTCGCACGCACTCCAGATGCGACTTTAGAGACCATCACAGCGGCTAAAGAAAACGGCGCAACAGGCTGGCAAATCCTCCCCGGACAAGACAATATGGACGGGTTTTACTACGCCAAACTGGTCAAAGCGATCGTTTAGGAGCTTTTCAAGGCATGAAAATCATCATCCTCGGTGCTGGGCAAGTCGGTGGCACACTGGCTGAAAACCTCGTTGGAGAGAACAACGACATAACCATTATTGACCATGATCGCGCTCGCCTACGTGCACTACAGGATAAGTTCGATTTACGGGTCGTTGTCGGCCATGGTGCGCATCCGGGGGTGTTGCGCGAGGCGGGTGCAGAAGATGCTGATATGCTGGTCGCTGTGACCAATAGCGATGAGTGTAATATGTCAGCTTGTCAGATTGCTTATACGCTGTTTGGCACTCCAACTAAGATTGCCCGTATCCGTTCAGAGCAATATCTCACTATTCAAGATAAGTTGTTTATCGACAGCGAAACCAAAAACACTGAGGCCAAGCTGCGTGGCGGTTTTGTTATTGACGAGCTCATTGCTCCCGAGCAGTTAGTAATTACTTACATACACCGTTTAATTGAATATCCAGGCGCTTTGCAGGTGCGAGACTTCGCTGATGGCAAGGTCAGTCTAGTGGCGGTTAGGGCCTACTACGGTGGTCCTTTAGTGGGTAATGCACTGGCGGCATTGCGCGAACACATGCCGAATATTGATACCCGGGTGGCGGCCATTTTCCGTCAGGGCCGCGCTATCATGCCGCGCGGTACCACCATCATTGAAGCGGATGACGAAGTGTTCTTCGTTGCTGATAGCCGGCATATTCGTGCGGTAATGAGTGAGATGCAAAAGCTGGATAACTCTTACCGGAATGTGATGATTGCGGGCGGCGGTAATATCGGTCAGGGGTTAGCGAAAAAGCTAGAACGCAACCACTCAGTTAAACTGATTGAACATCGCCAAGAGCGTGCCGAAGCGCTCTCCGAAGCGCTGGAAAACACAACGGTTTTCTGCGGCGATGCCTCAGATCAAGAATTGCTACTCGAAGAGCATATCGACCAGACTGACGTATTCATTGCCGTTACCAACGATGACGAAGCGAATATCATGTCAGCCTTGCTGGCAAAACGCTTGGGCGCCAAGAAGGTAATGGTGCTGATCCAACGTGAAGCCTATGTGGATATTGTGCAAGAAGCCAACATTGATATCGCGATTTCGCCGCAACAAGCCACAATATCGGCGTTGCTGACCCACATTCGTCAGGGTGATATCTGTAACGTCTATTCATTGCGCCGCGGTGCTGCGGAAGCCATTGAGGCTATCGCCCACGGTGACCCAGGTACCAGTAAAGTGGTTGGTCGCCAGGTTGGCGAAATTAAACTGCCACCGGGTACCACTATTGGAGCCATTGTACGTAATGAAGAGGTACTCATGGCGCATGATCGCACCGTTATCGAACAAGGCGACCATGTCATCCTATTCTTGGTAAATAAGAAGTTTATTGGCGAGGTGGAAAAGCTGTTCCAACCTAGCGCCTTCTTCTTCTAGGTTGTTATTACCATGCTGAACTATAAGCCGCTGTTATTTATTCTTGGCCTGTTTCTGTCGATGCTGACCGGATTTATGTTTATTCCATTAGCGCTGGCATTAGTGTACGGCGAAGAAACCGTAATGGCCTTTTTAATTTCAGCCATGGTATGCGGCATTGTCGCCAGCATTTGTGTCCATAAAGGACAAAGTAAAAAGCTGCATCTGAATATCCGCGATATGTTCCTGCTTACCAGCCTAACCTGGTTTATTGTGAGCTTATTCGCGGCGATGCCGTTTACCCTGTATCACGGTATCGGCTATACCGACGCCTTTTTTGAAACCATGTCAGGTGTTACCACTACTGGGTCTACCGTTTTATCTGGGTTGGATAAAATGGATCACTCAATTTTGATGTGGCGTTCATTGCTGCAATGGCTTGGAGGTATCGGCTTTATTGTGATGGCGGTAGCTATTCTGCCGTTCTTAAACGTCGGTGGTATGCGGCTGTTCCGTACCGAGTCTTCCGATTGGTCAGATAAGACCATTCCACGCACCCAAAGCCTCGCAAAACATCTATTCCTAGTATATATCGGTCTCACTATCGCCTGCGCCATTGCCTATCACTTGGCAGGAATGAGTTGGTTTGCCGCTATCAATCACTCGATGACAACTTTGTCTACCGGGGGATATTCGACCTCAGATAGTTCAATGGCTGCATTTCCGGTGAATTGTCACTGGGTAGGAGTCGTGTTTATGGCCGCGGGTGGTCTACCACTATTGGTATTCGCTCAAACGATTCAACAACGCACACTGAAAGTCTGGCAAGATGCTCAAATTCGCGGTTATGTGCTGTTCTTGGCGTTGGTATCATTTGGCTTAGCCTACTGGTTATACGATACCCGTAATATTCAGTTTATTGATGCGCTGCGGCTATCAAGCTTTAACGTTGTTTCTGTGGTTACCACCACAGGCTATGGATTAACTGATTATGGCAGTTGGGGCGCATTGGCTAACATCGCCTTTCTATTCCTAATGTTTGTTGGCGGCTGTTCTGGCTCAACCTCCGGCGGTATTAAGATTTTCCGTTTTCAAATCGCCGTAGCAATCATGCGCGAACAGCTTAAGCAACAGTTTCATCCAAACGGTATCTTCCGTGAGCGCTATAACAACCGCCCCATCAACGAAGAGATTGTACGTTCACTGGTCACCTTTATGATGTTGTTCGCTATGGTGATTGTGTTACTGACATTGATATTAGTACTGTGCGGTCTCGACCCTCTCACCAGCTTATCTGGTTCAGTGACTGCGGTGACCAACGTTGGGCCAGGCTTGGGCGAGATAATTGGCCCCGCGGGAAATTTTTCTAGTCTGCCTGATGTGGCCAAATGGGCGTTATCTATTGGTATGTTGCTGGGACGGTTAGAAATTCTCACCGTTGCAGTGCTATTCCATCCCAGCTTCTGGCGCTATTAATCAATCCTCATCGAGCAGTGAGACGATGTGTTTGCCATAGGCACTCACATCATCCCAGTCGGTGTAATCAATAACGGCTTTAGGATCTGTTGGTCCATCCGTCATTTTCATAATCAGACGAATCATCTGCTTATCGAGCCAACCCCATGACGGATAGTCCACCTTACCGGCAATAATCTTCACATCTTTTGGCTTCCACGCAGATAGCGCCATAAATTTCTGCAGGTATTTATTGTTTTCCAGTTGACGCTTTTCAGGCTTACGCGCAACAACGTTGACGGAGAAAAAGCTTATCGCTTTATCGCTCAACTGCTGTTTATTTTGTTCACAGAATTCAAATACGGTTTTGTCATAAGTGCCGTACAGCACACAGGCACCAAATACCACCGCATCCCATTCATCCCAGTCGATCCCCTCTTTACTGGCTTCTTTGATATCCATCATTTCACAACGGCATTGTTCAGCGGCAATAGAGCGCATCAAATGGCGACTAATTCTGGCGGTATGACCACCACGGGAAAAATAAAGTATCAGCACAGATTTCATTGAAGTAGGCTCAATAGGAGTAAAGTAAGTAAAGATATTGCCGCAAACTCGAAAGCGGATCTACGATAATGCCCAAAGAAGACAAGCAGTTGCATTTCTTAATTAGTAAAAATGAGATCTAGGTTCAAGACTGCTTTATTGCGCATTTATTAGTATTTGATTAGAATTATCTAATCAAAATGGGGTGGGCGTCACATATGACCAAAGAAATTAATGTCGGTGCCATGCTGACAAACGCTGAAGTAGCGGCCAAATGGCTTAAAGCGGTAGCAAATCCTTACCGACTGATGATCTTGTGTCTGCTGTTGGATAACGAGCTGAGCGTTACCGAGTTAAACGAAACCGTGCCGTTAAGCCAGTCTGCACTTTCACAACATCTGGCGGTATTACGCGCCGAAGATTTAGTTTCAACGCGTAAGAGCTCTCAAATCGTTTACTACTCACTGAAAAACGAGCAAGTCACCGAAGTTATCTCTATTCTGCACCGTAAATTCTGCGCCGCATAACGACGCACTATCCTTACAGCTGTACGAATTCATTGGCAAACTGACGCACGCGATCCCAGTCAGTGAATTCGTATGTCTGATTCACGTCTGTAGGCCCCTTAGTAAGCCACATAATGAAACGAATAATGTTTCTGTCCCAAAATCCATATTGTTGATACACAATACGTCCAGCAAAGACACCGAGTAACTTAGGTTGCCACAAAGACAACTTTAGAAATTTCTGCATATACATATTGGTATCAGGCGTATTCTTATTGGGTTTGCGCGCCACCGCATTAACACAGAAAAAACCGTTACTTTTACCGTCCAATAACGCTTTATAGCGATTCACAAACTGCAGCAATTGGGGACGATATTTACCATAACGGATACTCGCCCCAATCATTACTTTATCAGCCCAATGCAACTGTGCTTCGGAGACCTGATCAATTGCACATACCTGCGTGTTGTGTTGTGAACATTGCTCTGCGATGACGTCACAGATACGCTGGGTTTGACCATCAACGGTCGAATAAAGCAGGAGAATATTGGCCATTAATTTTTCCAAAAGCTGGGGATAAATAACACTAACAGGGTGAACACCTCTAAGCGCCCAAACAACATTGCTACCACCAACACATACTTTTCCGCGTCGGTAATGGCGGCATAGTTTGCGGCGACATCACCTAAGCCAGGACCTAAATTGTTCAAACAAGCGGCTGTGGCACTAAATGAGGTGATCGCATCCATCCCCATCGCCATCAAGATCAACATGCATATAACGAACACCAACGCATATGCCGAGAAAAATCCCCATACAGCGTCAATCACTCTGTCCGGTAGCGCCTTGCTGCCAATGCGTATAGAAAACATCGCCTTTGGATGGATCAGACGTTTAAGCTCACGGTAGCCCTGCAGGATCAGTAGCACCATGCGGATCACCTTAATCCCGCCAGCAGTCGAACCACCGCAGCCACCGATAAAACTGGAAAAGATCAGCAGAATTGGCAGGAATAGCGGCCATTCGTGAAAGCTTTCAGTGCCAAATCCTGCTGTTGTCGAAACCGACACAGCCTGGAACAGCGCGTAATCAAACGTTTCTTCTGCGGAATCGTAAATGCCGGTATGTAACAGCGTTAAGAAGCACACCAAGGTCAGAGCTAGCTGTACCAATAACAACGCTCGAAACTCGGCATCGCGAAAATAGGTTTTGAGATTAATGCCTCGGCGCGAAAATGCCGCAAAGTGCAGGCTAAAATTCACCGCAGCGACGAGCAAAAAGAACACGCAAATGAGATTAATTGCCGGGCTTTGATAGTAACCAATACTCGCATCATGCGTCGAAAAGCCGCCGATGGCGATGGTAGAAAAAGAGTGGCAAATCGCATCAAATACTGGCATTCCAGCAAAGTGGTATGCAGCAGCGCAAGCGATAGTGAGTAATAGGTAGATGTACCATAACGTCTTAGCGGTTTCGGCAATACGCGGCGTCATTTTGCTGTCTTTTACCGGACCTGGAATCTCTGCCCGATACAACTGCATACCGCCAATGCCTAATACAGGCAGAATGGCGACCGCTAGCACGATGATCCCCATACCCCCCAGCCATTGTAACTGATGTCGGTAAAACAAAATCGCTTTAGGTAACTCATCCAAACCAACAATTACCGTGGCGCCCGTTGTCGTTAATGCTGAGAACGACTCAAAGACACTGTCAGCAAGTCCCAACTCTGGATTATCTACCAACAAGAAAGGTAAGGTTCCCATTGCGCCCAATACCGTCCAAAACAGCACCACAATGAGAAAACCTTCACGGGTACGCAGATCTTGCTTATGCATCCGATTGGGATACCAAAGCAATGAACCAAAGATGATACTGATGAGAAATGCCTGCACAAATGCCGTGCCACCACCATCGCTGTAGATCATCGATACGGCCACAGGCGGTAGCATAGTAATTGAAAATAGCCCCACCAGTAGCCCAGTGATACGGGTAATGGTTCGAAAGTGCATCTTGCTCCTAAATGCCTAACCTATCGGCTAAGAATTTTCCGTGTCTCTTGTTATCTTAACGGCCATCGGATGAATGGCTTGCAGCTGTTCGCACAAACTCTTTATACAGGATAAAGGAAGTTTAATACGTAGCACCACTTGTTCAGCAAATTGTTTATTCTCAATGACTAACTGCTGCTTTTGGCAAAAGTGCTCAACAGAACCTAATTCACTATAGCTGCATTGCAATGTAATGCTTTCTGTCGGTTCGCGCGTAAGCAAATTCGCTTCGCTTAAAGCCAGCTTTACACCACTGCCATAGGCGCGCACTAAACCACCTACACCGAGTTTTGTGCCGCCGAAATAGCGCACAGACACCACGCCGCAAAAGCCCACGTTTGCGCCAGTCAGCACGTTTAACATAGGCCGGCCAGCACTTCCAGCGGGCTCACCGTCATCACTAAAACCAACAACCGCATTATCGCCGGGGATTGAAGCCACAAACGCTTGGCAGTAATGGTTAGCACTTGGATATTGGCTTTTAATCCGGTCTAACTGTTCACGAAATGCCTGAGGACTATCAATTGAGAACAATAAGGTAATGAATTTACTGCCTTTAAATTCCTCTTCGACCTCAACAGGTTCAGCAAGTATCAAATATTGTTGGCTCAAAGGCACATCCTAAGCGGTGATAAACAATGACTATTATGCCTTTTACAATAACTTAGGTGCTACTTTAGCATTTTGAGGCACCATTAGACCAAGGTATAGAAGTTGCTAATCTACACCACAAAAATTATTTAAATCTTATTTTTCATAAAGTTAAACTAAATTCTTTTTCTCATTGCAAACAAATTAAAACAAGTGTTTAAATTGGTTATTGTAATTTGTCTAAATAACTCCCACACTAAAATCTCATCGTACCAGTTGCTCACTTGGCCATTGGCCATGCTCAAACGGAAGGTTGACCATGCTCTATCAAAGTTCAACGTTAAAGGTGTCGATAAACAACCAAATTGCGCATTTGCAGTTTGACCGCGAGCAAAGCGCTATTAATAAATTTGATCGACAAACCCTCAGTGATTTTGACCACGCGCTTGATGCCATTAGCGCAGCAACAGATATCCAAGGTTTACTGCTAAGTTCTAACAAAGACAGTTTTATTGTGGGTGCCGACATCACCGAATTTTTAGCCTTGTTTGCCGAGGAAGATGCCAAGCTGTATCAATGGCTGCAATCTGCCAATGCCATCTTCAATAAGCTCGAAGACTTACCCTTTCCTACTGTATGTGCCGTGAATAGCTTTGCATTGGGTGGAGGCTGCGAAACCGTACTCGCCACTGATTTTCGGGTCGCCAGTGAAGATGCACGTATCGGCCTTCCTGAAACCAAATTAGGCATTATTCCAGGCTTTGGTGGCACCGTCAGATTACCACGGCTAATTGGTGTAGATAACGCTATTGAACTCATCACCACCGCGAAAGAGTGTCGCAGTAATGAAGCGTTAGCACTAGGGCTCGTCGATGCGGTGGTGACCAAAGAACAACTCCTTTCGAGTGCCGAATCACTGTTGCAACTCGCCATCAATAACGACATTGATTGGCAACAACGACGCCAGCAGAAACAGCAGCCGTTATCACTAAGTCAGTTAGAGCAAACCATGTCGTTTAATGTTGCCAAAGGCTTAGTGTATGCCAAAGCAGGTAAGCACTACCCAGCACCAATGGCGGCGCTAATCGCAATAGAGAGAAGTGCTGCAGATGTGCGCGAGCAAGCCTTGGTAAACGAGCATCAAGCCTTTGTCAGTGTCGCCAAAACACCGACAGCGAAATCGCTAATTCAACTCTTCTTAAATGATCAACAGGTCAAATCCCTCGCCAAAAAGCAAGCTGGGCTTGCCAATAAAACTGCACACGCGGCTGTAATTGGTGCTGGTATTATGGGGGGCGGCATTGCCTACCAAAGCGCCTCAAAAAAAGTGCCAGTGGTGATGAAAGATATCGCCCCACAAGCCATTGAACTCGGTTTGAGCGAAGCCAGTAAGCTATTGCAAAAGCAGCTAGAGCGCGGTCGTATTACCGCCGACAAAATGGCAGGCGTACTCAATAGCATCACTCCATCACTGAGTTACGAGGCCATTCGTGACTGTGATGTGGTGGTTGAAGCTGTGGTTGAAAACCCTAAGGTCAAAGCTACTGTGCTGGCAGAAGTCGAGCAGCATGTCAGTGACGACACCATTATCACCTCCAACACCTCAACTATCTCCATCAACCAACTTGCTAAGACACTGCGAAAACCAGAACGCTTTTGCGGCATGCACTTTTTTAATCCGGTACACCGTATGCCATTGGTTGAAGTGATTAAGTCCGAGGTCACTTCAGATGAGACCGTTGCTACGGTAGTTAGTTACGCCACGCAGATGGGCAAGACGGCAATTGTGGTGAATGACTGCCCAGGCTTTTTCGTTAACCGCGTGTTGTTCCCCTATTTCGCCGGTTTCTGCCAATTGGTAGCCGATGGCGCCGACTACACCATGATCGACAAAGTGATGGAAAAAGTCTTCGGCTGGCCTATGGGGCCGGCTTATTTATTGGATGTGGTTGGTATCGATACCGCCCATCATGCACAGCAGGTAATGGCTGACGGCTTCCCTGAGCGGATGGCCGTGAGCTATGAAGATGCGATTCATAAACTGTTTAGTACTGGCAAATTTGGTCAAAAGACAGGTTCTGGTTTTTACTGCTATAGCAAAGATAAGCGTGGCAAAGTGGTAAAAGTGCCAGCAGCAACTCAAGCCGAACTCAGTGAAGCAACTCCAAAGAGTTTTACTGAAGACGAAATTATCGCGCGCGTGATGATCCCGATGATAAATGAAACCTTATTGTGTCTTGATGAGGGCATTGTACAGTCAGCAGCTGAAGCTGATTTAGCGCTAATTTATGGTCTGGGCTTTCCCCCATTTAGAGGAGGTGTATTCAGTTATCTCGAGCAGATGGGCTTATTTGAGTATCAACAATGGGCAAGAAAATACCAAGACTTGGGCTCACTGTATCGGGTGCCACAGCTGCTGCAAGACCGAATTGACAATAACCAAGCCTTTTATCACGGCGCATAAGGAGACGTAAAAATGGAACACGCAGTTATCGTTGATTGTTTACGTACCCCAATGGGCCGCTCGAAAGCTGGCATATTTCGCCATGCCCGCGCAGAAGATTTATCAGCCCACTTGATGAAAACCTTGCTGGAACGTCATCCCCAAATTGAGCCTACACAAGTAGAAGACATCATTTGGGGCTGCGTACAGCAAACGTTAGAGCAAGGTTTTAATATTGGCCGTAATGCAGCACTACTTGCTGGCTTGCCAAAATCCATTGCCGCAGTAACAGTAAATCGCTTGTGCGGCTCATCGATGGAGGCGCTACATCAAGCCACTAAATCCATCATGTGCGGCATGGGCGATATATTTATTATCGGTGGCGTCGAACATATGGGCCATGTGCCAATGTCACACGGTGTGGACATTCATCCAGGTCTTAGTAAACACATCGCCAAAGCTTCAGGTATGATGGGATTAACCGCTGAGTTATTAGCAAAGTTGCATGGCATATCGCGTGAGATGCAAGACCAGTTTGCACTACGTTCACACCAACGAGCCTATGAAGCGATGAGTTCTGGTAAGTTTGATAACGAGATAGCCGCTACGCTTGGTCACGATGATTTGGGTAATGTCAGTTTGTGCAAGCATGATCAAGTGATTCGTAGCGATGCTTCACTTGAAGCATTAGGTCAACTCAAGCCGGTATTTGATCCAGTTAACGGTACGGTAACCGCCGGTACGTCCTCTGCACTTTCAGATGGTGCCGCCGCTATGCTAGTGATGGCAGAATCAAAGGCCAAAGCGCTCGGTTTACCGATTATGGCTCGGGTGAAGTCACTGGCCGTTGGCGGTTGTGACCCAGCAATTATGGGTTATGGTCCTGTACCTGCCACTAAAAAGGCGTTGTTTCGCGCCAAGCTCTCTATCGAAGATATTGACCTCGTTGAACTCAACGAAGCTTTTGCTGCGCAGTCTTTACCTTGTGTTAAGGATTTAGGTTTGATGGAGCACTTAGAGACTAAGGTAAACTTACACGGTGGAGCTATTGCGCTTGGACATCCTTTAGGATGTTCTGGTGCCCGCATCTCCACCACCCTGTTGCACTTAATGCAGCAGCGCGATGCGACTCTAGGTTTGGCAACTATGTGTATCGGTTTCGGCCAAGGTATCAGTACTATTTTTGAAAGGGTGGATTAACCGGTACAGATAAACGCCTAAATCTAAGCAAAGGGGACTCCATTTGAAGTCCCCTTTTTGTTTCACGTGAAACATTAAAATTTGCAGCTGCATTATCTTCACTAGCGGGATAAAATATAGTGGTTAGATAGTTCAGCAAAGAGAAGTAACAGATGTCATCTACAACCGAATTTGAAAATGCTAATGCCACTTTAGATGCTTTAGGCTTACGCTGCCCAGAGCCAATTATGATGATCCGCAAACAAGTACGGCATATGAATGACGGTGAAACTTTATTGGTAATTGCTGATGACCCTGCAACAACACGCGACATTCCAGGCTTCTGTGAATTTATGGATCACACGCTGGTAACTTCGCAAACTGAAGAATTGCCTTTTCAATATCTAATCAAGAAAGGTCTTTGAGCTCAATCCTTCATAGCTAGACATTTACTACAGAAAATTTTTCTGCACGATTTATTCTGCTGAACAATCCTATTTGTTTTGGCAGCGATGAATAGCAACAAGTAATTTCGCTCTTATTTGGAAATTTATAGTTGCTTAATCTGAACTTACCAATTCGCACCGAGCATTAGAACCACTGCAGTATCAACCAAGCGACAACCCAATATTCTTGAGTATGAATGTAGACGAATAACACCATTTACATCAAACGGCTAGCATCTATCCAGATCCGTCAAATTCAAAAATCTTAGCGTTAGGAATATCAAAAAATCTATTAAATTCTGCGGGCAAAGATACCGCCAACAGCAACAGATTTCACGTAGCGACGTATTTGCACTTACTGCCCCATCACTTGAATGTTTCACGTGAAACATCACAACAGGATTTATAACAAAAACAACCTGTTAAGTGATCATTTACCATGCCAACGGCTTGCATAAAGGCGTAGCAGATAGTCGGACCACAGAAATTAAAGCCCATTTTTTTCAGAGCCTTAGACATTGCGACGGATTCCTCAGTCTGTGCAGGCACATCCGTCATTTGACTAAAATGATTTACCTTGGGACTACCACCAACAAAACTCCATAAGAATTCGCTAAAACTCTCACCCCGCAGCTCCATTGCCAAATACGCTTTGGCATTACCAATGATGGAACGAATTTTAGCTCGGTTGCGGATAATACCGCTGTCCAGCATTAACTCCTCTACTCGCGAATCATCAAACTTGGCAATTTCACTGGGCACAAAATTCGCAAACGCTTGGTAGTAATTCTGCTGCCGTTTAAGAATAGTGATCCAACTAAGCCCAGCTTGCTGACCATCGAGACACAACTTGGCAAACAACTCTAAGTTGTCATACACAGGCCTCCCCCACACTTCATCGTGATATTGCTGATACACAGCATCTGCTGATACCCAACCGCAACGTGTGACCTTATCCATCGCAAACTCCAGTAAATTCGCCCTTTGCGGCAAAATTAACCTACATAACCAGTGACCTACAAGGTATAATCGAAAACATTTTCTATCAATGGCTGATACAGTAGACATGACGAGCAAGTATGACGTTAAAACCTTTCAAGGTTTTATCCTGACGTTACAGGATTACTGGGCACAGCAAGGCTGTGCGATTGTCCAACCGCTGGACATGGAAGTGGGTGCCGGTACGTTCCATCCACAAACTTTCTTACGTTCTCTCGGCCCAGAGCCAATGAGCAGCGCTTATGTCCAGCCTTCACGTCGCCCGACCGACGGCCGCTACGGCGAAAACCCTAACCGTCTGCAGCACTACTACCAATTCCAAGTAGTGCTGAAGCCTTCTCCAGATAATATCCAAGAGCTGTATTTGGGCTCACTCAAAGCGCTGGGTATCGACCCTACCGTGCACGACATTCGCTTTGTTGAAGACAACTGGGAATCACCAACGCTTGGCGCTTGGGGTCTTGGCTGGGAAGTGTGGTTGAACGGCATGGAAGTGACTCAGTTCACTTACTTCCAGCAAGTGGGTGGTTTGGAATGTAGCCCAGTAACCGGTGAAATCACTTACGGCTTAGAACGTCTGGCAATGTATATTCAAGGCGTTGATAGTGTTTACGATTTGGTGTGGACTGACGGCCCATTAGGCAAAATCACTTACGGTGACGTATTCCATCAAAACGAAGTTGAACAGTCGACTTACAACTTTGAACACGCCGATGTGGACTTCCTATTTGGCATGTTCGACCAATGTGAAAAAGCCTGTAATCACTTATTGGGCTTAGAAAAGCCATTACCTCTGCCCGCTTACGAGCAAGTAATGAAAGCCTCACACGCATTCAACCTGTTGGATGCCCGCCACGCCATCTCAGTGACCGAACGCCAACGTTATATTCTACGTGTACGCACCATGGCTAAAGGTGTGGCTGAAGCCTACTATCAAGCGCGTGAAGCCCTTGGCTTCCCAATGTGTAAGTGAGGACTAGCAGTATGAAATTTGAAAACTTACTCGTTGAGATTGGTACTGAAGAGCTGCCACCAAAAGCACTGCGCACCTTGGCAGAATCATTTTTGGCGAGCTTCAACGAAGAGCTAAACAAAGCCGAGCTGCCATACACCGCAGCCAAATGGTTTGCCGCGCCACGTCGCTTAGCGATTTATATCGAACAACTGGCAACCGCACAGCAAGACAAAGTGGTTGAGAAGCGCGGTCCATCAGTGCAAGCCGCATTTGATGCCGACGGAAACCCAACCAAAGCCGCCCAAGGCTGGGCTCGTGGTAACGGCATTGAAGTCGCCGATGCTGAACGTCTAGCAACCGACAAAGGCGAATGGCTGGTGTATCACGCCAAAGTCACCGGCGTTGCGACCACCAGCTTGATCCCTGCGTTTGTGCAAACTGCGCTGGATAAACTGCCTATTCCTAAACGCATGCGTTGGGGTGCTAATACCGCCCAATTTATCCGTCCAGTACACAGCATCACTATGTTACTGGGTGATGCCGTAGTTGAAGGCAGCATTCTTGGAATTGAATCAGCCCGCACTATTCGCGGTCACCGCTTTATGGGTGAAGCAAGCTTTGAGCTAGCACATGCGGATGATTACCTGAAAAATCTGCTGGCACGCGGCAAAGTGATGGCTGATTACGAACAACGTAAAGCAATCATCAAAGCTGACGCTGAAGCTGCAGCGGCAAAGTTGGGGGGCACCGCCGATATCAATGAAGATCTGCTTGAAGAAGTCGCTTCTTTGGTGGAATGGCCTGTGGTACTGACCGCGTCTTTCGAAGAAAAATTCTTGCAAGTACCAGCTGAAGCGCTGGTATATACCATGAAAGGCGACCAAAAATACTTCCCAGTCTTTGATGCCGCAGGCAAGTTGATGCCTAACTTCATCTTCGTGGCAAACATCGAGTCTAAAGATCCGCAGCAAATCATCGCCGGTAACGAAAAAGTGGTTCGCCCACGTTTGGCTGACGCTGAATTCTTCTTTAATACCGATAAAAAACAAACACTTGAATCACGCATTGCCAGCTTGGGTACCGTAGTATTCCAAAAACAACTGGGCACGCTGAAAGACCGTGTTGAACGTATTGCTGATGTAGCGGGTTTCATCGCAGAAAGCTTGGGCTCTGACGGCACTGATGCAAAACGTGCTGGCTTGCTGTCAAAAACCGATTTGATGACCAACATGGTGATGGAGTTTACCGACACCCAAGGAACCATGGGCATGCACTATGCGCGTCTAGACGGTGAAACTGAAGCGGTTGCCGTTGCGTTGGAAGAGCAATACAAACCACGTTTCTCAGGCGACAGCGTACCTACAGCGATCACCTCATGCGCTGTTGCGCTGGCAGAGAAACTGGATACGCTGACAGGTATTTTCGGTATCGGCCAAGCACCAAAAGGCGCTGCGGATCCATTCGCACTGCGTCGTGCCGCAATTGGTACACTGCGTATCATCGTAGAAAACAAATTGAATTTGGATCTGCGTGACGTGGTAGCCAAAGCGATTGCTACTCACGGTGACAACCTGACGAACGCCAATGCTGCTGATGAAGTAGTTGAGTTCTTAATGGGCCGTTTCCGCGCTTGGTATCAAGATAAAGGCGTTGCGACGGACGTTATCCTGTCGGTACTGGCACGTTACCCAACTAAACCGGCAGATTTTGATGCACGTATCTACGCGGTAAGCCACTTCCGAACACTGGAGCCCGCGTTGGCCTTAGCTGCAGCCAACAAACGTGTATCGAACATTCTGGCCAAAGTGGATGGTGAGCTGCCAAGCGATATCAACCCTGCGCTGTTGCAAGAAGCCGCTGAAACCGCGTTAAACGATGCGTTGAACGCGCTGGCACCACAATTGGCGCCATTATTCGAACAAGGTGAATACCAAGCCGCCCTGACCTTACTGGCTGGCCTGCGTGAAGCAGTAGATAACTTCTTCGAACACGTGATGGTAATGGCTGATGATGCCGCGCTGCGTAATAACCGTTTGGCACTGTTGAACAAGCTGCAAGGCCTGTTCCTCAAAGTTGCGGATATTTCACTGCTGCAATAAGCTGAGTGTCGTTAAGCTTGTCGTAACCTAACAAACAAGCTTAACCAAAACACAAAACGCGCCGAACTCGGCTAAGAGCGGCGCGTTTTTTTATACCCGCTTATCGTAAACACTAACGCAAGATCACTGTGAAACAGGCAATAAAAAAGGAAGGCATTGCCTTCCTTTTTTATTTAAATCAGTAACTAACCGATTACGATTAAACGTCTAAGTTCGCCACATTAAGCGCATTAGACTCAATAAATTCACGACGAGGTTCAACAGCATCCCCCATCAGGGTGTTGAACAATTGGTCTGCCGCAATTGCATCCTCAACCGTTACTTGCAGCATACGACGCGCTTCTGGATCCATGGTAGTTTCCCACAACTGCTCGGGGTTCATCTCACCTAGACCTTTATAGCGCTGAATGTACACGCCTCGTTTTGATTCAGCCACCAGCCATTCCAATGCTTCAGCAAAGGTGCTCACGTCTTTCTTACGCTCGCCACGCTGAACATAGCCACCTTCTTCAATCAAACCGTCAAGCTGCTCGCCCAATGCGGCAATCTTGCCGTAATCACCAGAATGGAAGAAGTCATAGCTAAACAGATAGTGCGTATCAATACCGTGCTTACGTACAGTCAGCTTAGGCAGATAGACACCACGTTCCGGCTCAAGTGTTGGCGATAGCTTATAAAGAACACCACTAGCTTCACGATTTTCTAGGTCTTCCAGCAAAGCTTTACACCAAGCAACCATCGCGCCTTCGTCAGCCAACATCTCGGCGGTCACACGTGGATGATAGATCATGCGGTCAGTAACGTTATCAGGGAAGCGTTTTTCCAAGCGCTCAACCACACTTTCAACTTCACGATACTGATGAACCAGTTTTTCCATTGCTGCGCCAGCAATCGCAGGCGCATCTTTAGATGGATAAATACGACCACCATCCAACGCTTGGTTGGTCAGGTATTCAGTCAATGCCGGTTCATCTTTCAAATACTGCTCTTGCTTACCTTTTTTCACTTTAAACAGTGGTGGCTGGGCAATATAAACGTAACCGCGTTCCACCAACTCCGGCATTTGACGGAAGAAGAAGGTCAACAGCAGCGTACGAATGTGCGAGCCGTCAACGTCAGCATCGGTCATGATGATGATGTTGTGATAACGGGTTTTATCTGGATCGTATTCGTCACGGCCGATACCACAACCCAGTGCGGTGATCAGCGCAGCCACTTCTTGTGAAGACAGCATCTTGTCGAAGCGGGCTTTTTCTACGTTGAGAATTTTACCTTTCAACGGCAGAATCGCTTGATTCTTGCGGTTACGGCCTTGTTTAGCACTACCGCCCGCAGAGTCCCCTTCCACAATGTAGATTTCAGAAAGACCTGGGTCTTTCTCTTGGCAATCCGCCAGCTTACCTGGCAAACCACCTAAGTCTAACGCGCCTTTACGGCGTGTCATTTCACGTGCTTTACGCGCTGCTTCACGAGCACGAGCTGCATCGATAATCTTTGATACAATCAAACGTGCTTCGTTCGGATTTTCCAACAGGTAATCATTCAGCTTTTCTGCCATGGTTTGTTCTACGGCAGATTTCACTTCGCTTGATACCAGTTTATCTTTGGTTTGCGAGCTGAATTTTGGATCCGGTACTTTCACCGAAATAACCGCCGTCAAACCTTCACGGGCATCATCACCGGTAGCACTGGTTTTGTTCTTCTTGTTGTAACCTTCAGCTTCCATGTAGTTGTTGAGGTTACGGGTCAACGCCGCACGGAAACCAGCTAAGTGGGTACCACCATCGCGTTGCGGAATGTTGTTGGTGAAACAGAGAATGTTTTCCTGAAAACCGTCATTCCACTGCATAGCGACTTCAACGGTAATGCCATCTTCACGATCTTGCGAGAAATGGAAAATGTCCTTGTTTACCGGCGTCTTGTTAACGTTCAAGTAGTCAACAAAGGCTTTGATACCACCTTCGTAGTGGAAGAATTCATCGCGCTGATCGCGTTCATCAACCAAGCGGATGCCAACACCTGAGTTCAGGAATGACAATTCACGGACGCGCTTAGCCAGAATTTCATAGTGGAACTCAACATCAGTGAAGGTTTCTTTGCTCGGCCAAAAACGGATTTCAGTACCAGTTTTATCAGTATCGCCTACCGCTTCAATTGGCGCTTTTGGCTCACCATGATTGTAGAACTGCTCATATTTATGGCCATCACGGCAAATCGTTAATTTAAGCTTTTCTGACAGCGCGTTTACCACCGATACACCCACGCCGTGCAAACCGCCGGAAACTTTATAAGAGTTGTCGTCAAACTTACCACCGGCGTGCAGTACGGTCATAATCACCTGTGCAGCCGATACACCTTCTTCTGGGTGAAGAGCTACCGGAATACCGCGCCCATCGTCTTTTACTGACACTGAGCCATCGAGATGAATAGTGATAGTGATATCGCTACAGTAACCCGCCAAGGCCTCATCGATGGAGTTATCTACTACCTCAAATACCATGTGGTGCAAACCGGTACCGTCATCAGTATCACCAATGTACATACCTGGTCTTTTCCGTACGGCGTCCAGGCCTTTGAGCACCTTAATACTCGAAGAATCATAACTGTTATTTGACATATTATTCTCTCGTTGGCTATTCAATGACCTTCACTTCCCCCCGCTCCACGCGGAACGTCCTGTCAGGCGGGAAGTTCAAAGAATCCGATATAGCAGCAGGATCGATAGCAGTGACAAATACTTGCGCATTGGTTTCTACTAACTCCTGCAGCAATAATTTTCGATGTTGTTTATCTAGCTCTGACGGCAAGTCATCCACCAGATAGATGCTGTTTTTGTTTAACTGCTGCTGGAGCAGCTTTCCCTGTGCTATTCGCAAAGCACAGACCAACAGCTTCAATTGACCACGGGATAAAGCGTCCTGTGCAGGTAGAGTCCCCACACGTAAACGTAAGTCCGCTTTATGCGGTCCGCTGACAGTAAACCCCATTGCTAAATCACGCTCATATTGCGTCTGTAATAGCTCGGCAAAGTCAGTTTTACTGTCCCAGCCTTGAGTGAAGGAAACCCGCACTTCAACCTGTGGTAAAAACCCTCCGATTATACCCTTAAGTTGCTCATTTAACGAGTCTACGTAGTGTTTTCGTATCTCGGTTACCGCAGTGGAATATCGTAAGAATTCCTTATCCCAAAAGGCGATCTGCTGATAACTGGCTTTATCTCTAAGTAGTTGATTGCGCTGTTTTAAAATACGGCGAACATTCATCCAATTAAGATAAAAGCTAGGATCGGAATGGAACGCGCCCCAATCGATAAACTGGCGCCGCGCTTTTGGTCCTTCAAACAGCAGTGCAAAACTCTCAGGTGTGATCAATTGAATCGGTAATGCTTCAGCCAATAAAGACAGCTTTTTGATGCGTTCGCCGTCCATGCGCACTTCGGTATCACCATTACGAAAGCGGCGTAACCCAAGCTTGTGTTCTTCGTCACCCGCCGCTAAACGGGAAAAGAGCTGCAGCTTATCTTCGCCCTCTTGAATCACGCGCTGCGCGAGATGACTGCGAAATGAGCGGCCTAACCCAAGGAAATGAATGGCTTCCAACAGACTGGTTTTACCGCTGCCGTTATGGCCATAAATGAGATTCAGCCCATTGCCAGGCGACAATTGGGCTGAATGGATGTTGCGAAAACTCTCAACATGCAGCTGTTGAATAATCATTAAGGCGCGTTAGCCCTACAGACGCATGGGCATGACCACGTACATAGAATCTTCTTCAACGTGGTTTTCAATTAGTGCACTGGAGTTACCGTCAGACAGCGTAATCCGTACATCGTCAGACTTAAGGCTGTTGAGTACGTCGAGCAGATAAGAGACGTTAAAGCCAATTTCGAGCGATGGACCACTGTATTCAACATCCACAATCTCTTCTGCTTCTTCCTGCTCAGGGTTATTGGCATTGATCTTCAATAAAGAATCAGACAACTGAATGCGCACGCCACGGAATTTCTCATTAGAGAGAATAGAGGCCCGCAACAAGGATTGTTTAAGTGAGTTGCGGCTGGCAATCACCACCTTATCGCCACCTTTAGGCAATACGCGACGATAATCAGGGAAACGCCCGTCTACTAGCTTACTGGTTAATACTGCACTTGCAGTTGTCGCGCGAATCGCGTTTTCACCAATGGCAAGTGCTATCGATTGATCGTCGCTATCCAATAACCGCGACAGCTCTACTACGCCTTTACGAGGCACAATCACTTGGTTTTCAGCTAAATTAGCCTCAATTGAACGATGGCTTAAGGCTAAACGGTGACCATCAGTCGCTACCGCGCGTAAGACACTACCCTCAGTTTCAAGTAATAAACCATTGAGGTAATAACGCACGTCTTGGTTGGCCATAGAGAACTGCGTCGCTTCAATCAACGACTTCAGCAGTCCCTGGCTCAAACTCAACTCGATATTAGGTTGGAAGCTTTCAACGTTTGGGTATTCTTCCGCAGGCAGCGTTGCCAAGGTGAAGCGGCTGCGGCCACTGCGCAACAACCATTTATTTTCCTGTTGCTCGACATTAACTTCGCTGTGATCAGGTAATGACTTCACAATATCGAGTAACTTCTTCGCTGGTACGGTAGTACGCCCTTCTTGAATATCCCCCGTGATTGGCGCCGAGCCAACCAATTCGACTTCTAAATCAGTACCAGTCAACTTGAGTGAGTGACCACTTACTTCCACAAGAACATTAGAAAGAATGGGCAGATTATGACGTCGTTCAACTGCACCTGATACTAGTTGCAACGGTTTGAGCAACTCATCCCTTTCAATAGAAAATTTCATTGTGTAGATCCCTGATTTAAGAAGATAAGGTTCTGATCAAGTTCGCGTAATCTTCTTTGATGTCGTGGCTTTCTTCACGCAGCTGCGCAATCTTGCGGCACGCATGAAGCACGGTTGTATGGTCTCGACCACCAAAAGCATCGCCAATTTCCGGCAAACTTTGGTTAGTCAATTCCTTAGACAACGCCATTGCCATTTGCCGTGGACGGGCAACACTGCGGGAGCGGCGCTTAGATAGCATATCTGCCATCTTAATCTTGTAATATTCAGCCACTGTTTTCTGAATATTATCTATAGTGACTAATTTTTCTTGCAGAGCCAAGAGGTCACGTAACGCTTCGCGCACAAAATCGATAGTTATTGGTCGACCGGTGAAGTTTGCGTTAGCAATCACACGGTTAAGAGCGCCTTCAAGTTCACGCACATTAGAACGCAAACGCTTAGCGATAAAGAACGCTACCTCATCTGGCAGAGTAATGCCGTTTTCTAACGCTTTACGCATCAAAATCGCTACACGGGTTTCCAGCTCTGGCGGTTCAATCGCTACCGTTAAGCCCCAACCGAAACGCGATTTCAGTCGATCCTCCACCCCATCGATCTCCTTGGGATAGCGGTCTGACGTCAGAATGATCTGATGATTACCTTCTAACAGCGCGTTAAAGGTATGGAAAAACTCTTCCTGCGAGCGATCTTTATTGGCAAAGAATTGAATATCATCGATAAACAAGGCATCAACGCTACGATAGTAACGTTTAAAATCTTCAATGGCATTGTTCTGCAGCGCTTTTACCATATCTTGTACAAAACGCTCAGAATGCATATACACCACTTTTGCATTCGGCTTATTTTTCAAAATGCCATTACCGACGGCATGCAATAAGTGGGTTTTACCTAGGCCGGTGCCACCATAAAGAAATAGCGGGTTATAGGCGCCACCGGGATTTTCGGACACCTGCAGCGCAGCGGCCTTACCTAATTGGTTCGATTTACCTTCGACAAAGTTATCAAACTGATAGGTAGGATTAATATTGCTGCGATAACCATGTTCAACCACAGGTTCATCTGCGGCAAACGAGCTTGAAGATGGAGCTGGCGCTTTCACCGCGACACCTTTAGACGCTCGAGCTGGCGCGGTCGCTACAACCGGCTTAACAACAGGTCGACTGCCGATATCAAAACGCAACTTTGGTGCATCATTCCCCAATTGCTCAGTGAAAAACTGGTTGATCAAGTTGAGATATTTATCTCTCACCCAATCCAGCACGAAGCGATTTGGCGCATACAATACTAGCGTTTCACCATCCATTTCAGCTTGCAGTGGACGGATCCACATACTGAAATGCTGCGCTGAAAGCTCATCCTGCAGCCTGCCAATGCATTGTTGCCAAAGAGAAACTGTCACCAACTTATCCCCAATTATTATCCCTGAGGGCGCGAATTATACAGCGAGATCTGAATAATCGTCGGTTAGAAGAAATGTTATCCCCAACGAGATCGATGATCTGCATCTTGTTTGATCAGTAGCGATCATACTGGATCTTGGGGGGAATAATCTATGAAAAATCCCACTTTATTAAGCGATCAACCTTGATCTATAATGCGCCACCAGCGATCTTGTTCTGCAAGAAGCGAACACTATATCTAGTGGTAAATACACAAAGTTATCCACACTCAATAGTGTTTATTCAAAGATCAATATCGTTTTTGAGTGATTTTATTCGCTCAAAGTCGTGCCGTGTTGTTGACGCCTTCAGCTAAAGTGATTACAATTCGGCCTCTTTTTTGCCCCTACCTTCATTTGAAGGCTGGGAAATTAACCAACTTGAAGACGGATTGCCATCATGAGTAAACGTACTTTTCAACCAAGCAACCTGAAGCGCAAGCGTTCTCACGGCTTCCGCGCGCGTATGGCTACAGCTAACGGCCGCAAGGTTTTGGCTCGTCGCCGTGCCAAAGGTCGCGCTCGTTTGTCTGCTTAATTGAGTAGACAACTAGGTGACTAGTTACACCTTTTCGCGGGAGTTACGCTTGTTAACTCCCGCACAATTCAAATCAGTTTTTACCGATCCTAAAAAAGCCTCCTCAGCAGAAATTACTCTGTTGGCGGTACCTAATGGCTTGCCCCATCCTAGAATTGGCTTGACTGTGGCGAAGCGCCATGTAAAAAGAGCTAATCAACGCAATAGAGTTAAACGTGTTATTCGCGAAAGTTTTCGTCTGAATCAGCATCAATTGCCTGCAATTGACATTGTAGTCTTGGTTCGTGGTGGCGTACTTGAGCTGGATAATCCGCAACTCAAAACCTTGGTGGATAAGCTATGGCGCAAGTTAAGTCGCCGTTTCAATGGTTGATAATAAAGCTCATTCGCGGCTACCAATTATTTATCAGTCCGTTACTCGGTCAGCGCTGCCGTTTCCATCCGTCCTGTTCTCATTACGCCATAGAAGCGGTGCAGGTTCACGGAGTGCTTAAAGGGAGTTGGTTATCCATCAAACGCATTATAAAATGTCACCCCTTAAATCCGGGCGGCAATGACCCCGTACCTCCTAAAAACAATAGGTGTAATAAATAGGCTATGGAATCTCAACGCAATATATTGCTTATCGCCCTGCTACTGGTGAGTTACATGATATGGAACCAGTGGGAGGCAGATAAAGCTCCACAACCGGCAGTCACTGAATCAACAGTTGCCACACAACAAGCTGCGCAAAATGACGACGTTCCGGTTGCTGATGATAGTGCCGCCGATGTGCCAGAAACTCATGTTGTTGCATCAAAAGAGCTGATCAGTGTTAAAACCGATCAACTCGATGTGCTGATTAACCCTGTAGGCGGTGATATTGTTCAGGCGGCATTGGTATCACACAAGCTGGAACTCAATAAAGATGATCCATTTGTATTGCTGGAACAGAAACCTGATTTTACTTACATCGCACAAAGCGGTCTTATTGGTAAAAACGGGATTGATTCGGCGAAAGGTCGTGCCGCTTTTGCCGTTGAAAAGCAAGCATATACATTAGCCGATGGTCAGGACAAACTCGAAGTACCTTTAACCTACACAGCAGCTAATGGCGTTACCTACACGAAAGTATTTACCTTCACCAAAGGTAAATTTGATGTACGGGTAGACTATCGCATCCACAATACCACTGCCGAACCATTGCAACTGCAGATGTATGGCCAAATCAAACAGACCATCAAACCTTCTGATAGTCATATGATGATGCCAACCTACCGCGGTGGTGCGTTCTCAACGGCTGATACCCGTTACGAAAAATACAAATTTGATGAAATGCAGGAAAAAGACCTGCATAAGCCAACGCAAGGCGGCTGGGTAGCAATGCTACAACACTATTTTGTATCAGCATGGGTTCCACCAGCTGACGAGCAAAACATCATCTATTCAAGTGTTAACAATGGCACGGTGGCCAACATTGGTTTCCGCGGTATTGCGCAAACGGTAGCGGCGGGTGAAACCAAAACTATTGGTGCAGACTTCTATGTAGGCCCGAAAGACCAAGCTGCCTTGTCAGAGTTGTCTGAATCACTCAACCTTGTGGTTGATTACGGCGTGTTGTGGTGGTTAGCAGTTCCTATCTACAAACTGCTGATGTTCTTCCACTCATTTATCGGTAACTGGGGTCTGTCTATTATTCTGATCACCTTTACTGTACGCGGTATTTTATTCCCACTGACCAAAGCGCAATACACCTCAATGGCAAGAATGCGTAATCTGCAGCCTAAGATCCAAGAGCTCAAAGACCGCTTTGGTGATGACCGCCAAAAAATGGGTCAGGCAATGATGGAGATGTATAAGAAGGAAAAAGTTAACCCTATGGGTGGCTGTTTACCTATCTTCCTGCAGATGCCTATTTTCCTTGCCCTGTACTGGGTATTGATGGAAAGCGTCGAACTACGTCACGCACCATTTATTTTCTGGATCCACGATTTGTCAGTACAAGATCCATATTATGTGCTGCCAATTCTGAACGGTATTACCATGTATATCATGCAGAAGCTGCAACCAATGTCACCGACAATGGATCCTATGCAGGCAAAAATGATGCAGTGGATGCCTGTTATCTTCTCGCTGTTCTTCATGGTATTCCCTGCAGGTCTGGTGCTGTACTGGTTAATGGGTAACATCGTGGCCATTATTCAGCAGAAAGTCATTTATGCAGGTCTTGAGAAAAAAGGCCTGAAGTAAACGGCGCAATTAGCTAAATTATAAAGGCGGCGTTAAGCCGCCTTTTTGTTCGTTTAAGAAAGGAAATATCCGTGGTTACAGATACCATCGTCGCGCAAGCTACCGCTCCAGGCAAAGGAGGTGTGGGCATCGTCCGTGTATCGGGTTCACACGCCGCCAAAGCAGCAGAAACAGTACTCGGGCATTTACCCAAAGTACGTTATGCCGATTATTGTGATTTTCGCAGTGCTGATGGCAAAGTGATTGATCAAGGGATAGCACTGTATTTTAAAGGTCCTAACTCCTTTACTGGTGAAGACGTATTGGAACTACAAGGCCATGGTGGCCAAGTGGTAATGGATATGCTGATCCGCGCCGTACTGGAAGTCGAAGGGATTCGCATGGCACGCCCAGGTGAATTTAGCGAACAAGCTTTTTTAAATGACAAACTGGATTTAGCCCAAGCCGAGGCCATCGCTGACTTAATTGACGCTACCAGCGAACAAGCAGCAAAAAGTGCATTGATGTCACTGCAAGGCGAATTTTCGACTGAAGTAAATCAGTTAGTTGAGCAAGTGACTAACCTTCGCTTGTATGTGGAAGCCGCTATCGACTTTCCCGACGAAGAAGTCGATTTTCTATCCGATGGCAAAATTGCCAACGCGCTGTACCGCATCATAGATAAACTCAGCGAAGTGCAACAAAGCGCCCAGCAAGGCGCGCTAATCCGCGAAGGCATGAAAGTCGTCATCGCTGGCCGACCTAATGCCGGTAAATCGAGCTTGCTAAATGCACTTGCCGGTAAAGAATCCGCCATTGTGACCGAAATTGCCGGTACCACTCGCGATGTACTGCGAGAACATATTCATATCGATGGCATGCCACTCCATATTATTGATACCGCTGGTTTGCGTGATACTGAAGACACAGTGGAGCGTATTGGTATCGAGCGTGCATGGGCCGAAATAGCCAATGCCGATCGGGTACTTTTTATGGTAGATGGCACCGATACCATTGCGGTCAATCCAAAGGAAATCTGGCCCGACTTTGTCGATCGCTTACCCGAAAATCTCGGTATTACTGTGGTACGCAATAAAGCAGATCTCACCGGCGAAGCCGTAGATCATAATACGGAGCAAGGTTACCCGGTATTTCGTATTTCAGCCAAGACGGGGGCTGGCGTGAGTGAGCTAAAACTGCACCTAAAACAGTTGATGGGCTTTAATAGCAGCACTGAAGGCAGTTTTATTGCGCGTCGTCGTCATCTAGATGCACTGCAAACTGCCAGCGAACATCTGCAGCTCGGCAAAGAGCAGTTAGAAGTCTTCCAAGCAGGTGAGCTATTAGCTGAAGAGCTGCGCATGACCCAACATGCACTAAGTGAAATTACCGGCGAATTTACCTCTGATGATCTGTTGGGACGGATTTTCAGTTCTTTTTGTATAGGTAAATAGTCAGAGTTCAGCCGTTTTAGACACGTTTCCATTTTAGGTTCGTGTCTGAAATGTAATCATCTTCCAAAAATTATTCATTAACCGTATTTATTACGGCTTCAATTAAGATTATCAGCCTAAAACTGAAATTTTCTTCCATAATTGTCAAATATGTCTCATTACTTGTGGCTGTTTTCTGTTACATTCAGACCCAGTGTAATTCTAGTATTATATTACAATATGAGATGAACCATCATGGCAAACAGTAAAAGTAGCAAGTTGGTTACCTTTGCAGCGTCCATCGCCGGACTGTTGTTTGGGTTAGATATCGGCATTATCTCTGGTGCTCTACCGTTTATCGTTAATGAATGGAATATCACCATTCACGAGCAAGAATGGGTAGTAAGTACCATGATGCTAGGTGCCACTATTGGGGCAATATCCAACGGTTGGTTATCCGCCGCCTTGGGTAGAAAAAACAGTCTATTGGTCGGTGGCATAATGTTTGGGGTGGGGACCCTAGGTTGTGCGCTGGCGCCAGACATTTTCGTCATGTATGTGTTCCGCGTCATTCAGGGCTTTTCAATTGGTATAGCCTCGTTTGCAGCACCGCTGTATCTGTCAGAAATGTCGGATAAATCGGTACGTGGACGTCGCATTGCCACCTATCAGTTAATGGTAACTATCGGTATTTTGGCTGCATTCCTGTCAGATACTGCGTTCAGTGTGCAAGAAACCTATTCCATGCTTGGCTTAGATATCAGCAACTGGCGTCTAATGTTTGCCGTATTAATGCTACCTTCAATCCTGCTGATCTTTACCGTTATGTCGATGCCGAAATCACCACGTTGGTTAGCATCTAAAGGCCGTTTAGTAGAAGCACGTAAGATTCTGCGTGAAATTCGTAACGGCGAACGCGAAGCGGATGAAGAGTACGAAGACATCATACGCAGCTTGTCAGTAAAACAATCAGGTTTTGCACTGTTTAAGGCCAACCCTAACTTCCGCCGCAGCGTATTTTTGGGCATGGTATTACAGTTTATGCAGCAATTTACTGGCATGAACATTCTGATGTACTACGCACCGAAAATCTTTGAGATTGCTGGATTTAGTTCACCAACAGAACAAATGTTCAGTACCGCCTTTATTGGTTTGGCCTTCGTATTAGCGACCTTCATCGCGATTGCTATGGCTGACAGTTGGGGTCGCAAACCTGCACTGAAGATCGGCTTTACCGTAATGGGTCTCGGTATGTTTGGCTTAGGGCTGCTGCTGAAATATGTACTGGAGGGCGATGCGCCAGCATACTTCTCTTACTTGGCCGTACTGGTGTCTATGGTATGTATCGTAGGTTACGCCATGAGTGCTGCACCTATGGTGTGGGTACTGTGCTCTGAAATCCAACCGCTGAAAGGCCGTGATTTTGGTATTGCTTGCTCAACGACCACTAACTGGGCATCAAACATGGTGCTGGGTGCGACCTTCCTGAGCTTGCTGAACGGTATTGGTACTGCGCAAACCTTCTGGATGTACGCTGCATTTAACTTCATGTTTATTGTGGTAACGCTGATGTTTGTACCAGAAACCAAAGGTGTCACCCTGGAAAAAATTGAATCTAACCTGATGTCAGGCAATAAACTGCGTGATATTGGTGCTTAAGCATTAAAGTGCTGACAAAGGCCACAGCTTCTGCTGTGGCCTTTTTGTTTGGCAATATCCTTCTTAATATCTCTGCGAAGATAATGTTCACCTTCACCAAGTTCCTTTACCATGGAAGCTAATCCATTCGGTAATTTGTTGAACAACTCCATGACAAACAAAGTAGAGATAATCGTAGGTACCACCCTCGGTGGCGCAGAATACGTCGCAGATGAACTTTCGGCGCTGTTGGAACAACACGGTGCTAATGTCACGCTGCACTTAGATCCTGACCTCAGCGAACTTGCACCCGAAGCATTGTGGCTGGTTGTATCCTCAACACACGGAGCCGGCGATCTCCCCGATAACCTTTTAGCTTTCTACCAACAATTACAACAAGCAGACATCGATCTCAGTACAACTCACTACGCTTTATGCGCTATTGGCGACTCTAGTTATGACACTTTTTGCCAGGGACCAGAAAAATTAGCCACCTTACTCTCAGAGAAAGGAGCAAAGTTATTCACTGACAAGGTTCAGATCGACGTTCAGTATGATCCAGTTCCAGAAGATCCAGCAATTCAATGGCTTGAAAGTTGGATTGAAAAAATTCCCGCTTAAATATGAATTTATACCAGCTAATTCACAGATTAGATCGACATTATCCACATTTAAAAAATTTAAATCATAAATATGTGGATAAAATGTCATTTAGATCTGATCAATTCTTGTATTGTTTATAGGGTGGATCGGTTACAGATCCGCCCTGTGGATAAAACAGCGATCTATCAACAGTAATTAGGCCTTTAGATCAACTAAAGATCACAGTTTAGATCTTACGTAACTTGTTATTTTTAATTGATTTATAGGGTTATCAACCGATATAGGCTTGCTTAATAGTAAACATAATAAGTAGATCTATATAAAGATCTTAAGATCTATAAGCCAAGCGGTTAACCGATCTTTTAGTGCAAATAGATCGTTCACCTCAATCTTTTGAAATGCTAAAATGATCGGCTACGTGGTTTTAGATTTTTAGTATCCAGAAGGTTAAGTAATGCGTTTTCACGAGCGGTTTGATGTGATTGTGGTTGGCGGAGGTCATGCAGGTACTGAAGCTGCCTTGGCTGCAGCCAGAATGGGAAGTAAAACGCTGTTACTGACCCATAATCTGGATACGTTGGGCCAAATGTCTTGCAACCCAGCGATCGGTGGTATTGGTAAAGGCCATCTGGTCAAAGAGATCGATGCCCTTGGTGGTGCCATGGCGACCGCAACCGATTATGCAGGTATTCAATTTCGTGTGCTCAATAGCAGCAAAGGCCCTGCAGTAAGAGCTACACGGGCTCAGGCGGATAGAGCACTCTATCGCCAAGCAATACAACGCATACTGCAAAATCAACCAAACCTACGCTTATTTCAACAAGCAGTAGAAGATCTGGTCGTAGAAAACGATCGCGTCGTTGGTGTAATTACCCAAATGGGTTTAGCGTTTGAAGCAGCTGCGGTTGTATTGACTACTGGTACCTTCCTCGCTGGTAAGATCCATATTGGTCTAGAAAATTACAGTGGTGGCCGCGCAGGCGATCCACCCGCAATTGCTTTGGCAAGTCGTTTACGCGAATTACCATTGCGTGTTGGCCGCTTAAAAACAGGCACACCACCACGTATTGATGCGCGTACTGTCGACTTCTCTCAAATGACAGAACAGCAAGGTGATAAACCGTTACCAGTGATGTCATTTATTGGTGATGTGAGCCACCATCCGCAGCAGATATCTTGTTATATCACCCATACCAATGAGCGCACCCATGAAATTATTCGCGGTGGACTAGATCGCAGCCCAATGTATTCAGGGGTGATTGAAGGTATTGGCCCACGCTACTGCCCGTCAATTGAAGATAAGATCCACCGATTTGCTGATAAATCATCGCATCAGATCTTTATCGAGCCGGAAGGACTTACAACTCATGAACTTTATCCAAATGGTATCTCTACGAGCTTACCGTTTGATGTACAGCTGAACTTAGTACGTTCCATTAAAGGCATGGAAAATGCTGAGATCCTACGTCCAGGTTACGCTATTGAGTATGATTATTTCGATCCGCGCGATCTGAAGAGTTCACTGGAAACCAAGACTATCGATGGTTTGTTCTTTGCTGGACAGATCAACGGTACTACCGGCTACGAAGAAGCGGGCGCTCAGGGCCTATTAGCCGGTGCCAATGCTGCATTGCAGGTACAAGGCAAAGAGGCTTGGTGTCCTCGTCGCGATCAGGCTTATCTTGGGGTACTGGTAGACGATCTGTCGACCTTAGGTACTAAAGAACCCTACCGTATGTTTACCAGCCGCGCCGAATACCGTTTGCTGCTGCGTGAAGATAATGCCGATCTGCGTTTGACAGAAAAAGGTCGTGAACTGGGCTTAGTTGATGATCATCGCTGGGCTAAGTTCTCTGCCAAAGTTGAGGCCATTGAAACGGAAGCACAGCGTCTACGTAGTAGCTGGATCCACGTGAATTCACCTTTAGTGCCGACGTTGAATCCGCATTTAAATACGCCTATTTCACGTGAAGCTTCATTTGAGGAACTGCTGCGTCGTCCAGAACTGGATTACGACAAATTGATGTCGTTAGAAGGTTTTGGGCCAGGTGTTGACGACCCGCAAGTGGCCGAACAGATCCAGATCCAAGTGAAATACGCTGGCTATATCCAGCGTCAGCAGGATGAGATCAATAAAGCGGTACGTAATGAAAATACCCGTTTACCGTTAGATCTGGACTACAAAGCAGTGCCAGGCTTATCCAATGAGGTTGTGGCTAAACTCAATAACCATAAGCCAGAAACTATTGGTCAAGCGTCGCGGATTTCAGGTGTCACGCCAGCGGCTATTTCGATTTTGTTGGTACATCTGAAGAAAATGGGCTTACTGCGTCGTAGCGCCTAACGCTGAATCTTCGCTTGCAAAGGGAAGCTTCGGGCTTCCCTTCGTCTTTTCTGGGCATCATAATATTGGCGCCGAAATTATTATGGAGTATGTCGCGTGCTGGCAGCACAGTTATCATCGTATTTAGCCGCAGCAAAAATAACGGCTACTGAAGAGCAACAACAGCAGTTGTTGGCATTTGTAGGCTTACTGCAAAAATGGAATAAGGCCTATAACCTGACATCCGTGCGTGATCCTGAGCAGATGTTGATCCGACATATCATGGATAGTTTGGTGGTATCTCCGCATTTAGCTGGTGAACGCTTTATCGATGTCGGCACTGGTCCTGGTCTGCCGGGAATACCTTTGGCGATCCTCAATCCAGACAAACAGTTTGTGTTACTGGATAGTTTGGGTAAGCGCATTCGCTTCCAAAAGCAGGTGCAGATCGAACTTAAACTGAGCAATATCACCTCAGTGGAAAGTCGCGTTGAAGCCTACCAACCAGAACATGGTTTTGATGGTGTTCTTAGCCGCGCTTTTGCTTCAGTCGCTGATATGCTGCAATGGTGTCATCATCTGCCTGCTGCATCTGGAAAGTTTTATGCGTTGAAGGGCCAACTTGATGACCATGAACTGGCTGATATTCCAGATAATTTTAATATCGAACAAAAAATAGAATTAATAGTTCCTCAATTATCTGAACAACGACATCTGTTGATTATCACTTCCTGCGACTGAGCTTCTTGCAATTCGCTGGCGTATCAAGCAACTTTGTGCAGATATTAAACGGAAATCAATCACTGACGAGATGGACAAGGTGACATTGTGGCGAGAATTATAGCCGTAGCTAACCAAAAAGGTGGCGTGGGAAAAACAACAACAAGTGTCAATCTGGCGGCGTCGCTTGCAGCAACAAAACGCAAAGTGCTGTTGATTGATTTAGATCCGCAAGGCAATGCCACCATGGGCAGTGGTGTTGATAAATACGAGGCAGAAAACACTGCCTATGAGCTTTTGGTTGAAGAAAAGCCATTTGACGACGTTGTAGTGCGCAACACTGTCGGCAAATATGATTTAGTTGCTGGTAATGGTGATGTGACGGCAGCGGAAATCAAACTGATGGAATTCTTTGCCCGTGAGATCCGCTTGCGTAATGCCTTAAGCGCGATTCGCGATCAATACGATTATATTTTTATCGATTGCCCGCCATCACTCAACATGTTGACGGTAAATGCCATGTCTGCAGCCGATTCGGTATTGGTTCCTATGCAGTGTGAGTATTATGCGCTGGAAGGGATCACCGCGCTGATGGATACCATTTCCAAACTCGCCGCTATGGTTAATCCGGGGCTGGCGATTGAGGGAATTTTGCGTACTATGTACGACCCGCGTAATCGTTTGGCCAATGATGTGTCCGATCAGCTCAAACAACACTTTGGCGATAAGGTTTACCGTACTGTTATTCCGCGGAATATTCGCTTAGCTGAAGCGCCGAGTTTCGGGGCTCCTGCCATGTATTACGATAAGGGCAGTGCTGGCGCTAAAGCATATTTAGCCTTGGCGGGGGAAATGATCCGCCGCAGCGAACAACACAATAAGAAAATTACACAGGCTTGAAGGAAACACAATGTCTTTGAAAAAACGGGGCTTGGGCAAAGGCCTAGATGCACTTCTGAGTACTAGCCATGCCGCCAATACTAAGGTTGATGACCAGAGTAATACTGAACAACCAGCTACCGGTGAGCTGCTGTTAAATCTGGATCTTGATCTGTTAAAGCCTGGAAAGTATCAGCCTCGTAAAGACATGTTGCCAGAAGCGTTAGAAGAATTGGCCGATTCTATTCGTAGCCAAGGCATTATTCAGCCCATTGTGGTGCGTAAAGTGAGCGCGCAGCAATACGAAATTATTGCGGGTGAGCGTCGTTGGCGGGCGGCCCAGCTTGCACAATTGAATACCGTCCCTTGTATTGTGAAACAGGTTGCCGATGAAAACGCCGTTGCTATGGCGTTAATCGAAAATATTCAGCGTGAAGATCTTAATGCAATGGAAGAAGCGATTGCGCTAAATCGCTTGCTGGAAGAGTTTGAACTGACACATCAGCAGGTTGCTGATGCAGTAGGTAAGTCAAGAACTGCAGTTTCTAACCTGTTGCGTCTTAATACGCTCAATGAGCCCGTAAAAGTGATGTTAGAGCGTGGTGATTTGGACATGGGACATGCTCGTGCCTTGTTAGCGCTTGAAGGTGATAAGCAAACGACCACCGCTAGACTTGTTGCTTCTAAAGGATTAACAGTTCGTGAAACAGAACGTTTGGTCAATAAGCTGCTAAATCCGGTTGCTCCGCCCGAAAAGAAAGAGAAAGATGCCGATATTTCACGTTTAGAAAGCAAATTAATTGATCTTTTAGGTGCAAAAGTAACCATCTCGCACAGCAACAAAGGTACCGGCAAAATTGTAATTAATTACCAAAATTTGTCAGAGTTGGACGGTATTCTTTCAAAAATTCACTAATTTAGTAGATAAAAAACTAATTAGCCCTTCAGATTAGTCGAAAATGTAGTAATTTTTCTACATATACAGAATTTCTAAAGCTGATAAATTGGCGATATGTCACATTTACATCGCCAATTTCCATTTTGCATCACGTTGCATTGAAGTCTTTTAACGGTATACTTTCGCAAGCTTTTTGTACGCAGTGACTCGGTTGGTGAACTAATTCTGGCCGTTGTACAAAAAGTAGTTAATGCGGAGAGGACTGATTGAGTAAGATTTTAGCCCATCGCTGTCGAAAATCAGCGTTTAAACTGGTTGGTTGTCAAGCGGTGGTAGCTGGGGGGGCTTCAGTAGTCTTTTTCGCACTGTGGGGAGTGCAGTTTGGTCTGTCCGCGCTCGCGGGGGCAGCTATTGCTGTACTGCCTAATTTTGTATTCGCGACCCTAGCTTTCGCCCATGTGGGGGCCAAAGCATCAGCGAAAGTCTTGAAAGGCTTTTACTGGGGGGAAGCGATAAAGATGTTGTCTACAATCGTGCTGTTTTCACTGGTATTTATCAACATGGAAGTCGCTATCGTGCCGCTTTTCATTTGTTATCTATTAGGGCTAATGGTGCATTGGGCAGCGCCTTTATACTTCAAGTAAAGTTAAAGTGGGATGAATCATGTCTGCAACTGGTGAAGCTTTAACGCCGCAGGAATATATCCAGCATCACTTGACGTTCTGGGCTTCTGGCTCTGAACCAAGTGGCTTCTGGACATGGCATATTGATTCGTTGCTCTTTTCGGTAGGTCTTGGTGTGTTGTTCCTATGGCTGTTCCGTAGCGTTGGTAAAAAGGCGACTACAGGCGTTCCTGGCAAACTGCAATGTTTTGTCGAAATGCTGGTGGAGTTTGTCGATTCTAGCGTGAAAGAAACATTCCATGGTCGCAATAAGCTGATTGCGCCATTAGCCTTAACCATCTTTGTCTGGGTATTCATGATGAACTTCATGGATATGGTTCCTGTCGATTGGTTGCCATCTTTGGCACAGCTGGTCGCCGGTGATCACAACCAGAAATTTAGGGTGGTGCCTACGGCTGACCTTAATGTGACCTTTAGTCTCGCGCTAGGGGTGTTTATATTGATTATTTACTACAGCATTAAGGTAAAAGGTCTTTCAGGTTTTGTGAAAGAACTGACACTTCAACCCTTTAATGTAAAGGCAATGATACCTGTCAACTTCGTGCTTGAGTTCGTTACCTTGATTGCTAAGCCTATCTCTCTGGCTTTGCGTCTCTTCGGTAACCTCTATGCAGGTGAGTTGATTTTCATCCTTATTGCGCTGATGTACGGGGCTAATTTGGCAATCGGTACTCTGGGTGTAGGTTTACAACTCGGATGGCTGATTTTCCATATTTTGGTTATCACGTTACAGGCGTTTATCTTCATGATGCTAACCATTGTTTACTTAAGCATGGCGCATGAAGATCACTAAGGATTGCTGAACAATATTTTTAACTAAATCATTAACTAACATAGATTTAGAATTTGGAGATACAGATGGAAACGATTCTGGGCTTTACTGCAATTGCTGTTGCTTTGCTCATTGGTCTGGGTGCTTTGGGTACCGCTATTGGCTTCGGTCTGCTGGGTGGCAAGTTCTTAGAAGGCGCTGCTCGTCAACCTGAAATGGCACCAATGCTGCAGGTTAAAATGTTTATCGTTGCAGGTCTGCTCGACGCTGTAACCATGATTGGTGTAGGTATCGCACTTTACATGCTGTTCACCAACCCACTGGGTAACATGCTGCACGGCTAATGCTTCTGTCTTAAATCAAAAGTAGGAGGCTGTTGTGAATATCAACGCTACCCTCATCGGTCAGACGCTCGCCTTTATTATCTTCGTGTGGTTCTGCATGAAGTTTGTTTGGCCACCTTTGATGAGTGCCATCGAAGAGCGCCAAAAAAGGATTGCTGATGGTCTTGCAAATGCTGACCGTGCAGCCAAAGACCTAGAATTGGCTCGAGAAAAAGCCTCGGATCAATTGAAAGATGCTAAGGCTACAGCCAACGAAATCATCGAGTCTGCCAATAAGCGCAAGGCTCAGATTATTGATGAAGCCAAAGCTGAAGCAGACGCTGAGCGTGCGAAAATCATCGCTCAGGGACAAGCTGAAATTGAAGCTGAACGTAATCGTGTAAAAGAGGAACTGCGTCAGCAGGTTTCTGCGCTGGCACTGGCTGGTGCTGAAAAAATCCTCGAACGTTCGATTGATGAAGCCGCACAAAGCGACATTATCGCGAAACTTGTTGCTGAAATTTAATAAGGGAGTGGAGTTATGGCTGAGTTAACCACCATTGCTCGTCCTTATGCTAAGGCAGCTTTTGACTTCGCGGTTGAACATCAAGCAGTCGAAGCTTGGGAAGAAATGCTGAGTTTCGCTGCCTTGGTCAGTGAAAATGAATCCATGAAGCCATTAATTAATGGCGCGTTGTCGAGTGAAAAACTGGCAGATCTGTTTATTAAGGTTTGTGGTGAACAAGTTGATGCGCATGGTCAGAACCTGATCAAAGTGATGGCGGAAAATGATCGCTTGGGTGTGCTGCCTGCTGTGGCTCAGCAATTTGTTGAGTATCGTCTTGAGTGGGCTAAAGAAGTTGAAGCGACGGTAACGTCGGCAACTGAATTGAGCGCAGAACAAGTACAGCAGATAAGTGTTTCTCTTGAGAAACGTCTTGCACGCAAAGTTAAGCTGAATTGCAGCACAGATACCGGCCTGATTGCCGGTGTAATTATCAAAGCAGGCGACTTAGTCATCGATGGCTCTGTCCGTGGTAAGTTGAACCGCCTGACTGATAAGCTGCAATCGTAATTGGGAGTTTGAGCATGCAACTGAATTCCACTGAAATCAGCGATCTGATTAAGCAGCGGATCGAGCAGTTCGAAGTTGTCAGTGAAGCCCGTAACGAAGGAACTATCGTTTCGGTGAGCGACGGCATCATTCGCATTCACGGCCTGGCCGATGTAATGCAGGGTGAAATGATCGAGCTGCCAGGCAACCGTTTTGCAATCGCGTTGAACTTAGAACGTGATTCTGTCGGTGCCGTAGTAATGGGTCCTTACGCCGATTTGGCGGAAGGCGTAAAAGTAAAAACTACAGGTCGTATTCTGGAAGTTCCAGTGGGCCGTGGTTTGTTAGGTCGTGTTGTTAACACTCTGGGTGAACCTATCGATGGTAAAGGCCCAGTAGATAACGATGGTTTTGGTCCTGTTGAAGTGATCGCGCCAGGCGTTATTGACCGTAAATCAGTTTCTCAACCAGTACAAACCGGTTATAAAGCCGTTGATGCCATGATCCCAATCGGTCGTGGTCAACGTGAGCTGATCATCGGTGACCGTCAAACTGGTAAAACTGCGATGGCTATCGACGCCATCATCAACCAGAAAGATTCAGGTATTAAATGTATCTACGTAGCTATTGGTCAGAAAGCTTCTACCATCGCTAACGTAGTACGTAAGCTGGAAGAACACGGCGCGCTGGCTAACACCATCGTGGTTGTGGCTTCTGCTTCTGAAGCAGCGGCGCTGCAGTACCTGGCACCATATTCTGGTTGTACCATGGGTGAATACTTCCGTGACCGCGGTGAAGATGCGCTGATCATTTACGATGACCTGTCAAAACAGGCCGTTGCATATCGTCAGATTTCACTGTTGCTGCGTCGTCCACCAGGCCGTGAAGCATATCCTGGTGACGTATTCTATTTGCACTCTCGTTTGCTGGAACGTGCTTCTCGCGTAAACGAAGAGTATGTAGAAAAGTTCACTAACGGTGCAGTAAAAGGTCAAACCGGTTCTTTAACCGCGCTGCCTATTATTGAAACCCAGGCGGGTGACGTATCTGCGTTTGTACCAACTAACGTAATTTCGATTACCGATGGTCAGATCTTCTTGGAAACTGACCTGTTTAACTCTGGTTTACGTCCAGCGGTTAACCCAGGTATTTCGGTATCTCGTGTGGGTGGTGCGGCTCAGACCAAGATCATCAAGAAACTGTCCGGTGGTATCCGTACCGCTCTGGCTCAGTACCGAGAGTTGGCTGCCTTCTCTCAGTTCGCATCTGACTTAGATGACGCGACTCGTGCTCAATTGGAACACGGTGAACGCGTAACTGAACTGATGAAGCAGAAGCAATATGCACCGATGAGTGTAGCTGACCAAGCTGTGTCTATTTTCGCGGCTGAGAAAGGTTACCTGAAATCAGTTGAACTGAAGAAAGTCGGTGATTTTGAAGCTGCCCTGCTCTCCTACATGAACAGCGAGCACGCTGAGCTTATGAAGACCATCAACGCTACTGGCGACTATAACGCCGATATCGAAGGTGAGCTGAAGGCTGGTCTCGACAAGTTCGTGGCAACCCAAACCTGGTAATTATACGCGAGGTGTCTAGTACACCTCTGGTCCAGATTGGAGAGTAAAGATGGCCGGCGCAAAAGAGATTAAGACAAAGATCTCCAGTGTGAAAAACACACAGAAGATCACTTCTGCGATGGAAATGGTAGCGGCAAGTAAAATGCGTAAAGCACAAGAACGCATGTCGTCTAGCCGTCCATATGCAGAAAGTATGCGTAAGGTGATCGGTCACGTTGCGCAAGGCTCTCTGGAATACAAACACCCCTATTTAGAGGTGAGAGAAGCCAAGCGGGTTGGTTACATTGTGGTAGCAACCGACCGTGGCCTTTGTGGTGGTCTGAACGTCAACCTGTTCAAACGGGTTGTGGCAGACGTGAAAAGCTGGAAAGAAAAAGGCGCTGAAGTGGAATTTTGTCCTATCGGTGCCCGTAGTGTTCAGTTTTTCAGAAGCTTTGGTGGCAAAGTTCCGGCATACGCTTCTGGTTTAGGTGATGCACCTAAATTGGCAGATTTGATCGGTACTGTGCGCGTTATGCTGCAAGCTTACAACGAAGGCAAACTGGATCGTCTGTATGTGGTGTTCAACAAATTTGTGAACACGATGACGCAGACTCCTGTGATCGAACAGCTGCTGCCTTTGCCTAAATCCGAAAAGGATGATGCTAAGCATCACTGGGATTATATCTACGAGCCAGATCCAAAAGTATTGTTGGATAAATTACTGGTGCGTTATGTGGAATCTCAGGTGTATCAGGGTGTTGTTGAAAATCTGGCGTCTGAACAAGCTGCCCGTATGGTAGCGATGAAGGCCGCAACAGATAACGCAGGCTCCCTGATCGACGATCTGCAACTGGTATACAACAAAGCCCGTCAGGCTGCGATTACGCAAGAACTGTCGGAAATTGTATCAGGTGCAGCTGCGGTTTAGGCTGGGTAACGAAGACAAGTTTTAGAGGATTAATCATGAGCACAGGTACTGTTGTCCAAGTAATTGGCGCGGTTGTGGACGTAGAGTTTCCACAAGATGCTGTACCTCAAGTATATGACGCTCTGAAAATCGTGGGTGAAGGTGCCTGTAAAGGCCTGGTGCTGGAAGTGCAGCAGCAGCTTGGTGGTGGTGTAGTTCGTACCATCGCTATGGGTACTTCTGACGGTTTGCGTCGTGGTATTGAGGTTGAAAACACAGGTTCTCCTATTTCCGTTCCTGTTGGTACTGCCACTTTGGGCCGTATCATGAACGTATTGGGTGAGCCAGTGGATGAAGCGGGTCCTATCGGCGAAGACGAAACTTACGTCATCCACCGTGAAGCTCCTTCATATGAAGAGCAATCAAATACCACTGAACTGCTGGAAACAGGTATCAAGGTAATCGACTTGGTATGTCCATTCGCTAAGGGTGGTAAAGTAGGTCTGTTCGGTGGTGCGGGTGTTGGTAAGACAGTTAACATGATGGAACTGATTAACAACATCGCAAAAGCTCACTCAGGTTTGTCTGTATTTGCTGGTGTAGGTGAACGTACCCGTGAAGGTAACGACTTCTACTATGAAATGCAGGAATCTGGCGTACTCGACAAAGTAGCAATGGTTTACGGTCAGATGAACGAACCTCCAGGCAACCGTCTGCGTGTGGCGTTGACCGGTTTGACCATGGCGGAAAAATTCCGTGACGAAGGCCGTGACGTACTGTTGTTCGTTGACAACATCTACCGTTATACCTTGGCTGGTACTGAAGTATCAGCACTGCTGGGTCGTATGCCATCAGCTGTAGGTTATCAGCCAACACTGGCTGAAGAGATGGGTGTTCTGCAAGAACGTATTACTTCTACCAAAGTGGGTTCTATCACTTCGGTACAAGCGGTATACGTACCTGCGGATGACTTGACCGACCCTAGCCCTGCAACTACCTTCGCTCACTTGGATGCGACCGTAGTACTGTCACGTCAAATTGCTTCTCTGGGTATCTACCCAGCGGTTGACCCACTGGATTCGACTTCACGTCAGCTGGATCCACAAGTAGTTGGTCAAGAGCACTATGACACTGCAACAGGCGTACAGAACGTACTGCAGCGTTACAAAGAGCTGAAAGACATTATCGCGATTTTGGGTATGGACGAACTGTCAGATGACGACAAGATGACAGTTTCTCGTGCTCGTAAGATTGAGCGTTTCCTGTCTCAGCCATTCCACGTAGCAGAAGTATTTACCGGTTCTCCTGGTAAGTATGTTTCTCTGAAAGACACTATCCGTGGCTTTAAGGGAATTCTGAACGGTGAATATGATGATCTGCCAGAACAAGTGTTCTATATGGTTGGTTCAATCGACGAAGCCGTTGAGAAAGCCAATAAAAAGTAATCGAGTTTTGCTCGGTTAACATAGGAGAACAGGATGGCAGCCATGACAGTACAACTTGATATCGTCAGCGCAGAAAACCGTATCTATTCTGGTTTAGTTGCCAGTTTGCAGGTAACCGGTTCTGAAGGTGAATTGGGCGTTATGCCTGGTCACACACCGCTGCTGACCAATATCAAACCTGGCATGGCGCGCATCGTCAAGCAAGACGGCAAAGAAGAAGTGTTCTACCTTTCAGGTGGTATTCTGGAAGTACAACCTTCTTCTGTATCTGTATTGGCTGACGTTGTAATGCGTGCCGATGAGATCGACGAACAGGCCGCTGTTGAAGCTAAGCGTCGTGCAGAAGCCGAAATGGCTAATGCTGGTGCTGACTTCAACTATGCTGCAGCCGCAATGGAGCTAGCAAAAGCCATTGCTCAACTGCGTGTTGTCGAAACTATCAAGAAGAACATTGCCAGATAATGTAACTCTGCTGAAAAGGCGCCTTAGGGCGCCTTTTTTATTACAAAATTGAAGAAACACTGATCCTTGATCGCTATTTAGTTAAAATACGCCGGTCTTCAAATAACAGGGAATAGATATGTCGCTCAATGTTGTCATTCTTGCTGCGGGTAAAGGGACTCGCATGCGTTCTGACTTGCCGAAAGTGCTGCACAAGGTCGCTCATAAAGCGATGGTGCAACATGTGATTGATACCGCTAAGGCGCTCAACGCCGACAACATTAATCTGATCTATGGCTATGGTGGTGATAAGCTGCAAGCCGCAGTCAATGACAGTGCTTTGCAATGGATTGAACAAGCTGAGCAACTCGGTACTGGTCATGCGGTGGCGCAAGCTGTATCCCATATTAGCGATGATGACAGCGTACTGATTCTTTATGGCGATGTGCCATTAATTCAAACTGCGACTTTGCAAGCGCTGCTGGATGCGCGCGCCGCAGATGGTATGGCACTGCTGACTGTCAACCTTGATAACCCGACCGGTTATGGTCGCATTGTGCGCAATAATGGCCAAGTGGTTGGTATCGTCGAGCAGAAAGATGCCAACGCTGAGCAATTGGCAATTAAAGAAGTTAACAGCGGCATTATGGCGGTACCCGGCAAGCAACTTAAAAATTGGTTGGCAAAGTTGGATAACAACAATGCCCAAGGCGAGTTTTATCTTACTGATATTGTGGCGATGGCGCACGCTGAAGGCGTACCTATCGCCACGGCACATCCTACCAATGCGATTGAGACCGAAGGCGCGAATAACCGCATACAGTTGGCAACATTGGAACGTGCTTATCAAGCGCGCCGCGCCGAAGAGCTGATGCTTAATGGTGCTAACCTGCGCGACCCAGTCCGCATCGATATTCGTGGTGATGTCAGCATCGGTATGGATGTGATGATCGACGTGAATGTGATTTTTGAGGGTACAGTGGTGCTCGGCAATAACGTCACTATTGGCGCGGGTGCCATCCTCAAAGATTGTCAGATTGCTGATAATGCCGAAATCAAACCTTACAGCATTATTGAAGGTGCCAAGCTAGGCAACGCTGCTAGCGCCGGTCCATTCGCGCGTTTGCGCCCTGGTGCCGAACTGAAAACCGATGCTCACGTAGGCAACTTTGTCGAGATGAAAAAAGCGGTTTTAGGCGATGGCTCGAAAGCAGGTCACTTAACCTATTTGGGCGATGCGCAGATCGGCAGCGGGGTAAACATTGGCGCCGGCACCATCACCTGTAACTATGATGGTGCCAACAAACACCTGACCGTGATTGAAGACGGCGTGTTTGTCGGCAGTGATACCCAGCTGGTGGCGCCGGTAACGGTGGGCAAGAATGCTACCTTGGGTGCTGGCTCAACCATCACCCGCGATGTCGGTGACGATGAGTTAGTGATTACCCGCGTTAAGCAGCGCCACATTGCTGGTTGGCAGCGTCCGGTAAAGAAAAAATAGTCGCTGATTAAAGTCATAAGTTTCGTTTCGAAAGCACCGTTAGCGGTGCTTTTTTGTTTTATGGCTGAATAACGCCAAAAAATGGCCATTGATGACAATTTGTCCTTGTTTAAAACTTTCGAATGAATATAATTTGTTTCGAAACGAAATTTAGGCTGGATTCATGACCAAACGTAACACGCAGCAACGTCGTCGAACTATCGTCGAACGACTCAATCACACTGGTGAAGTCAGTGTCGAACAGTTGGCTGCCGAATTCAGTACCTCCGAAGTCACCATTCGCAAGGATCTGGCTGCGCTCGAAAAAGACGGCTTATTGTTACGTCGGCACGGTGGCGCCATCCCGCTGCCGCAAGAGATTGTCGTCGCGCCCACCAGCAGTCCATCAGCCAACCAACAAGCCATTGCTAGTAAAGCGGCTGAACTTATCTGCGATCACAATCGCATCATTATCGACTGTGGCTCCACCACGCTGGGATTGATCCCCGAACTTAACCACAAACGTGGCTTAGTGGTGATGACCAACTCTTTGCAATTGGCTAACGCGATTCATGAGCTGGAACATGAGCCCACTTTATTGATGACCGGCGGCACTTGGGACCCACATTCGGAGTCGTTTCAGGGGCAGATGGCCGAACAAGTGCTGCGCTCCTACAATTTCGACCAACTGTTTATTGGTGCTGATGGTATCGATCTCGAGCGTGGTACCACCACCTTCAATGAGCTGACGGGCCTTAGCAAAGTGATGGCGGAAGTGTCGCAGCAGGTCATCGTCATGCTCGAAGCAGACAAAATTCAACGTCGCATTCCCAATCTTGAATTGCCATGGGAATCGATCGACATCTTAGTCACAGATAGCCGCTTACCCGCTACAGCCGCCGCTGCCATTGCTGCACAGGGCGTGCAACTGTTGCTGGTGGACACGGTGAGCAACTAATTTATTCAGGGAACATATTATGTGTGGAATCGTCGGTGCCGTAGCACAACGTGATGTAACAGAAATTTTGCTTGAAGGCTTAAAGCGCCTTGAGTACCGCGGTTATGACTCTGCCGGTGTGGCAGTGCTGAACGAAGGCACGCTGCAACGCACCCGCCGTGTGGGTAAAGTACAAGAGTTAGCGAATGCTCTGGCTGAACATCCCTTACCGGGCGGTACTGGTATTGCGCACACGCGTTGGGCCACCCACGGTGAACCGAACGAGCGCAACGCCCACCCACACCAATCCGCTGGCGATATCGCCGTGGTACATAATGGCATTATTGAAAACCACGCTGAACTACGCGAGCAACTGCAAGCCTTGGGCTATCAGTTTGAATCGGACACCGATACTGAAGTGATTGCCCACTTAGTGCATCACGAGTTGAAATCACACGACTCATTGCTTGCTGCGGTACAGGCTACCGTGAAACAGTTGGAAGGTGCCTACGGTACGGTAGTGATTGATCGTCGTGATAGCGAACGTATGGTGGTCGCTCGTAGCGGTAGCCCGCTGGTGGTCGGGTTTGGTCTGGGTGAGAACTTTGTGGCTTCTGACATCATGGCGCTGCTACCGGTCACCCGTAAGTTTGCTTATCTGGAAGAAGGTGATGTAGCCGAAATTACTCGCCGCAGCGTCAGCATCTATGATGCCGCAGGTAATGCCGTTACTCGCGAAGCGAAAGAAACTGAAGTATCACACGACGCGGGTGATAAAGGCGAATACCGCCATTACATGTTGAAAGAGATCCACGAACAGCCTCTAGCGTTGGCGCGTACATTAGAACAGCGTATCAGCAGCGGCAAAGTGATTGCTGATGCCTTTGGTGATAATGCCGAAGCCTTACTGAAAGATATCCGCCACGTACAGATCATCGCTTGCGGTACTTCGTATCACGCCGCCATGACCGCGCGTTACTGGCTGGAACAATGGGCGGGCGTGTCGTGTAACGTAGAAATCGCTTCTGAGTTCCGTTATCGCAAGTCATTTACCTTCCCTAGCAGTTTGTTGGTGACCATTTCCCAATCGGGTGAAACCGCCGATACTTTGGCAGCACTGCGCCTTGCCAAAGATATGGGGTACAAAGCTTCGCTGACTATCTGTAACGTGCCAGGCTCATCGTTGGTGCGTGAGTCTGACATGGCCTACATGATGAAAGCCGGCGCCGAGATTGGTGTAGCATCCACTAAAGCCTTTACCGTGCAATTGGCCGGCTTGTTGATGTTGACCGCGGTAATCGGTCGCAACAATGGCATGAGTAGCGATGTAGAAGCGGCTATGGTGCACAGCTTGCAATCTCTGCCAGCCAAAGTTGAGCAAACGTTAGCACTGGATGACGCGATTGCTGAGTTGGCGGAAGACTTTGCCGACAAGAGCCATGCATTGTTCTTGGGCCGTGGTGAGCAATATCCGATTGCCATGGAAGGTGCGCTGAAGCTGAAAGAGATCTCATACATCCATGCCGAAGCTTATGCCTCTGGCGAGTTGAAACATGGCCCGCTGGCATTGATTGATGCCGATATGCCGGTGATTGTGGTGGCACCCAACAACGAGCTGCTGGAAAAACTCAAATCTAACGTGGAAGAAGTCCGTGCCCGCGGCGGTCTGATGTACGTGTTTGCTGATGTCGATGCCAAATTCAGTTCCGACGACACCATGAAAGTGATCCCGGTACCGCACTGCGATGAATTTATTGCCCCGATCATCTATACCCTGCCACTGCAGTTGTTGTCTTACCACGTAGCCTTGATCAAAGGGACTGATGTTGATCAGCCACGTAACCTAGCCAAGTCAGTGACGGTCGAATAGTCGTCGACGTCAGGCGCTAGATTTAAAATAAGTAGACGGCTTAGCTTAGGTTAAGCCGTTTTTTTATTTCTTCGCCGCTCAAATAGTGTTCTCTAGAAAACTATCGACAAAGGTAAATAGGCCGTTACTGTTTGGTTGTTTTAAACGTTAATGATTTTTGTTGGACTAATGTCTAATGCTTGATGTTGTTGAATGATCCATTTATTAAGCAGTTTCGTAACCAATTGACAAAATTAACCTTGAGTAAATGGAATGTGAATCGCACTGCCAGTTGGTAATAAAACTGTGTAGATAAAACCACTTAACCATTGTGTGCTCAAAAGATTTTTGTGATAATGTTCACGTTTATCAGACTGGTCAAACAAAGGTCACACTCTCTGTTTGATACGGCTTGATTGCGATACGCCAACAGCTTGAATTTTAAAGGTATAGGACAAGCGCTGAAAACGTTATGACAATATCAACATTTGACGTTTTCGGTTTGAAAGACAATCAATAGTCTCGCTTACGCACTCAGACCTTTTTCGATGTTTTTAAGCTTTTGGTGCTGATATTGAAAAAGTGTGTAATTGGGGCGTTTTCAGTTGATTTTTTAATGTAGTTCAATATGTTAAAAATCAGCTTGAACAAACATCCATCCATCATACAGTAAGAATTTACCGTTTCTTTGGTTAATGAATACTGAATAAGTGTTTATTCATATAAATCATGCTTGATTTGTATGCGCACTAGCACACTCATTAATAAAAATCAGCAACTTGGCAATCATCCAAAGGTTTGATGTATGCAGATTGGTTTCGGCGTCTATTATTGTATTTCCGATGTTCTGTTGGTAGCTGTAGTAGCGTCGCAAATGCCACCGGTCTTTATGATTGGTGGATGTTATCAACCTCTGTCGTTAGAGGAAGGTTCTTCGTGTTTATTCGTAGCCTAAGTAAGTTCGCTTTAGCAGCCTTAGCATTAGTGCTTTCTGGCTGTGAGGGTGGTGTGCTAGACCCTAAAGGTCATGTAGGTGTACAGGAAAAAGAACTGATCATCATCGCCACTGTGCTGATGTTGTTAGTGGTTATTCCTGTGATTTTCATGACGCTGTATTTCGCTTGGAAATACCGCGAAGGTCGTGATGAAGTCTATATGCCTAATTGGGCACACTCCACAAAAATTGAGTCTGTTGTTTGGACAATTCCAATCATTATCGTCATTGTTCTGGGGACTATTACTTGGAAAACGACGCATGAGTTGGATCCGTACAAACCTTTGGAAGACGCTAACGGTAACCAACTCGACCATATGACTGTCGAAGTGGTGTCGCTGAACTGGAAATGGTTGTTTATCTATCCAGAGCAGGGAATTGCCACCGTTAATGAACTGGTTTTCCCTAAGGATGTACCTGTTCAATTTAAGATCACGTCTGACTCCACTATGAATTCTTTCTTCATTCCGCAATTAGGTAGTCAAATCTACTCTATGGCTGGTATGGAGACAAAACTTCATCTTATTGCCAACCATGAAGGCACATACGATGGCTTCTCAGCCAACTATAGTGGTGCTGGTTTTACCGGTATGAAGTTCAAGGCGATTGCGACCGCTACTGATGCCGATTTCAACAGTTGGGTTGCCAAAGTGAAATCTAGTGGTACTCCGCTGAATCCTCAAAGCTATGAACAGCTGGCTGAGGAAAGTGAAAATAACCCCGTGCAATATTACAACACAGTGACTGATGGCCTGTTCCACCAGATCGTTATGAAGTACATGCAACATTATAACGATTGGGGCAAAGGCGGTAATAAGCATGGTGAGGGAATGGAACATGGTGAGCATAATGGTGCTGAAGCATCTGACATGCCACAGATGAAACATTCTTCTGATCACGCCGCAGCTCACGGGGAGGCGTAGGAGTCATTATGTCTTTATTAGGTAAACTTTCGATTGATTCGGTTCCGTATCATGAACCCATCGTGATGGGAACCTTGGCGGGTGTCGGTATCATTGGTTTGTTAGTCGTCATTCTGCTAACCAAATACAAGTTGTGGCTGCCATTGTGGCGTGACTGGATCACCTCTGTTGACCACAAGCGTCTTGGTATTATGTACATCACTCTGGCGCTGATCATGCTGATCCGTGGTTTTGCGGATGCCATCATGATGCGTACTCAGTTGGCGATTGCGACTAACGGTAATACCGGTTACTTGCCACCTGAGCATTACGACCAGATCTTTAGTGCACACGGCGTCATTATGATTATCTTCATGGCCATGCCATTTATGGTGGGCTTGATGAACATAGTGGTGCCACTGCAAATCGGTGCGCGTGACGTAGCCTTCCCATTCTTGAACAACCTGAGTTTCTGGTTGACTGCTGGTGGTGCGATTCTTATCAACGTGTCATTAGGTGTGGGTGAATTTGCTAAAACAGGTTGGGTAGCGTATCCACCACTGTCTGAATTGACATTCAGTCCGGGGGTTGGGGTCGACTATTATATCTGGGCATTGCAGCTTTCTGGGCTAGGTACCTTGCTGACGGGCGTGAACTTCTTGGTAACGGTATTTAAGTGCCGCGCTCCAAGCATGAAGTTAATGCAGATGCCAGTATTCACTTGGGCTTGTACTTGGGCAAACATCCTGATTGTTGCGTCATTCCCTATTTTGACGGCTGCTTTGGGTCTGTTGACACTAGACCGTTACCTAGATTTCCACTTCTTCACTAATGAAGGTGGTGGTAACGCAATGATGTATATCAACCTGTTCTGGGCATGGGGTCACCCTGAGGTGTACATCCTGATCCTGCCAGCGTTTGGTATTTTCTCAGAAGTGGTAGCTACATTCAGCTCTAAACGTCTGTTTGGTTACACCTCAATGATCGTGGCTAACGGCGCTATTTCAGTGCTGGGCTTCATCGTATGGTTGCACCACTTCTTCACCATGGGTTCTGGTGCTAACGTTAACGCCTTCTTCGGCGTAATGACGATGATTATTGCGGTACCAACCGGGGTGAAACTGTTTAACTGGTTGTTCACCATGTACCGTGGTCGCGTGCGTATCACCGTACCTATCATGTGGACGCTGGGATTCATGACTACCTTTACTATTGGTGGTATGACTGGCGTACTGTTGGCGGTACCAGGTGCTGACTTCGTGTTGCATAACAGCTTGTTCCTGATTGCTCACTTCCATAACACTATTTTGGGTGGTGCAGTATTTGGTTACTTAGCGGGCTTTGCCTACTGGTTCCCTAAAGCAATGGGCTTCCACCTGAACGAGAAACTCGGTAAACGCGCCTTCTGGTGTTGGTTGATTGGTTTCTACGTTGCCTTTATGCCGTTGTACGTACTGGGCTTCATGGGCATGACTCGTCGTCTGAACCACACTGATAACCCAGCATGGAACATTTGGTTGTATATTGCTTGTGCGGGCGCATTCATCATTCTGGTGGGTATTGTTTCGCAGCTGCAGCAACTGTATGTATCTTTCCGTGACCGCAAACAAAACATGGACACCACGGGTGACCCGTGGGGTGCGCGTACACTGGAATGGCAGACATCGTCTCCACCGCAGTTCTATAACTTCGCCAAAATTCCTGAAGTGCATGATATCGATGCCTTTATGGATGCTAAAGAAAAAGGCACTGCGTACCAGATGCAAGATAAGTACGAACCTATCCATATGCCAAAAAACACTGCTGCAGGCGTGTTGATTGGTGGTGCTTTAACCGTGATGGGTTTTGCGTTGATTTGGCACATCTGGTGGCTGGCAGCGGTAAGTTTTGTGGCTTCAATTGCATTCTTCATCGTACGTGCATATGACAACGACGTCGATTACTACGTCCAACCAGACGAGATTGCGAAGATTGAAGAAGCCTTTGTTAAAGGTGGTTCGGAGGTGAAGGCATGAGCAGCGTGAGTCAAGCAATTGATGCTCATGAGCATCATGAACATCACGATACAGGCAAGAATACCCTATTTGGTTTCTGGCTATACCTGATGACCGACTGTTTGCTGTTCGCGTCAGTATTTGCAACTTATGCAGTACTGTATATGAACACGGCAGGCGGTGTATCTGGACACGATATTTTTGAGCTTGACTATGTGGCAGTGGAAACTGCCGCCCTGTTGCTCAGTAGTATCACTTATGGCTTTGCTATGATTGCAGCCCACAAACAGAATCGTTCAGCTACTCTTGGTTGGCTGTTCATTACCTTCCTGTTTGGTGCGGTGTTCATCGGCATGGAAATCAATGAATTCCATCATCTGATTGTGCATGGCAATGGTCCTGATCGTAGTGCGTTTCTTTCATCATTCTTCGCGTTGGTCGGTATGCACGGCTTACACGTGACTGCTGGTCTGATTTGGATGGCAGTAATGATGGTTGAAGTAGCTAAGCGTGGTTTAGGTAGCCGTACAGTGACTCGCTTAGGTTGTCTAAGCATGTTCTGGCACTTCTTGGACGTTATCTGGATCTGTGTATTCACCGTAGTTTACTTGCTGGGGGTAGTGTAATGAGCGATTCATCTCATTCAACCCATGACGAAGGTCATGGCAGCGTTAAGTCTTATCTGATCGGTTTCGTGCTGTCAGTGATTCTTACCGTGATCCCATTCTGGGCGGTGATGACCAGTCAGTTCTCTAAGCCAGCAACTATTGTGACTGTTGTTGTGTTAGCCATTGTTCAGATTATTGTGCATCTGAAGTACTTCCTGCATTTGGATTTCACTCCATCAGGAAAGGAAAATACGATCGCGTTTTTGTTCTCGGCGCTGATTATTGGTCTGGTGGTCGGTTTGTCCATCTGGATTCTTTACAGTGCTAACGCTCTGATGATGTACATGTGAGCTGATTAATATGTTAAAGCCTTATCTCAACGTCACTAAGCCCGGCATTATTATGGGCAACCTGATCTCTGTTGCTGGCGGTTTCTTTCTCGCCTCACAAGGTAATATTGATTGGGGGCTAATGTTTGCCGCCATAGTAGGACTTTCTCTGGTTGTTGCTTCTGGCTGTGCGATTAATAACTGCATCGATACTGATATCGATGCCAAAATGCGTCGCACCCAGAAACGTGTAACAGTAACCGGAGAATTATCGGTATCCAGAGCCTTTTGGTTCGGTGTGGCGTTGGGATTCGCCGGGTTTGCTATTTTGACCATCTACACCAACGCGATGGCGACTTTGTTTGCTGTCATTGGTTATGTGGTGTATGTCGGGGTATATAGCCTCTACATGAAACGTTTGTCAGTATACGGCACTTTGGTGGGAAGCCTGTCTGGTGCGGTACCTCCAGTCGTGGGCTATTGCGCGGTTTCAGGTAAGTTTGATGCGGGGGCAGCAATTTTATTGCTCATGTTCTGTCTGTGGCAGATGCCTCACTCTTACGCTATCGCCATTTTCCGTTATGACGACTATAAAGCGGCAAAGATACCTGTGCTGCCAGTGGTTCAGGGAATTGAAAAAGCCAAATTACACATTGTGGCCTATGTTGCAGTGTTTGCTTTGGTTTCGGTTCTATTACCTCTGATTGGCTACACCGGCGTGGCATTTATGGCTGTTGCTTGTTCTACCAGTTTGTGGTGGTTAGCAATGGCGTTACGAGGTTATCGAAAAGATGTGGATGTAACGGGTTGGGCACGCCAAGTGTTCGGCTTCTCTATCATCACCATCACTGCGTTGAGTGTTACTATGGCACTCGACTTTAAAGTCGTCACCTCGCAACTATTTGTTCAGCTCTAAGCATGACAAAATAAAAAAGCCCGGCATTGACCGGGCTTTTTGTTATCCAGCGTTAGTAACAAGCAGATAGTGTTATTACCACCCTACTCATACAGTGACTAATTAATAGTGCCAAGGAAATTTAGAAAAGTCTTGGTCACGTTTTTCTAAGAAGGCGTCACGTCCCTCCTCTGCCTCTGCTGTACCGTAAGCCAGTCGGGTGGCTTCACCGGCAAACAATTGCTGTCCAACTAAACCGTCATCAGGTAAGTTAAAGCCATACTTAAGCATTCGCATTGCTGTCGGACTCTTAGAGTTAATTTCTTTGGCCCAACGCAGTGCTTCTACTTCTAATTCGGCATGTGGAATAGAGCGGTTGACCATCCCCATATCAAATGCCTCGTCAGCACTATAGTTAAAGCCGCAGAAGAAAATCTCCCGTGCACGTTTCTGCCCTATCATCTTCGCCAAATAAGCACTGCCATAGCCTGAGTCAAAACTGGCCACATCAGGATCGGTTTGTTTAAAAATGGCGTGTTCTTTTGAAGCCAGAGTTAAATCACATACAACATGCAGACTATGACCGCCGCCAACAGCCCAACCAGGCACGACTGCAATCACCACTTTTGGCATAAAGCGGATCAAGCGTTGTACTTCGAGAATATGTAAGCGCCCCATACGCGCAATATCAGCTTTACCCGCTTCAGCGCCCTCGTACTTATAACCGTCTTTACCGCGAATACGCTGATCGCCGCCGGAGGAAAACGACCATTGGCCTTTTTTAGATGGTCCGTTACCAGTCAATAGCACGCAACCAACATCTGACCATTGGCGTGCATGATCTAACGCGATATATAACTCGTCCACAGTTTTGGGACGAAATGCATTGAGGCAATCAGGGCGGTCAATGGCAATACGTACGGTGCCATGTGCCTTAGCTCGGTGATAAGTAATGTCCTCAAACTCAAACCCTGGGACTTCATCCCACAACTCGGTGTCAAAAATATCCGAAACAAAACCAGACATAACTAAATCCTGCAACTAACTAAAATGAAGATCAGAGATTATCGCAAATGAATTCCAAATTATCTCTGCTGAAAACAGGGTGAGATAACACATTCGCTTGGCAATACTCATCCTTAAAATCGTGAAAGCTATCCGGGCTACTTAGCACTTTATCGAGTTCTTGTAGTTCGGCATCAGAAAGACGTTCACCGATTGATGCGCGCAACTGAGCTTTCTTCTTATCAATGCGAATGATTTGCGTACCAGTCATGGCATCAAGTTTACGTTCTATCTTGTTGAGCATCGCTTCTGTATGCGCAATCGGCTCATCAAGCTTATCTGTTCGAGTAGCAAGGTAATAGATAACGCCTACCACTACCGCAATCAATAACCAACCTTTCATGGCTCGTCCTAATTGTTAGAAAAGCAAAACCTAGGCCTAATCCTAACAAGGATAAAAATGTCAGCACAGATAATTTAAAAATAGCAGCAACAATAAAAATATCGTCTACACTTTACCAACGGATGATTTTTGCCCGCAACGCCTACTTCATAGGCATAAAACGCCGCATATTTTTCCAGTCGGATGGAATCTTGAGCAGTCAGAAATTTTATTGCAAATACCCCTTGCAAGGGTTTTTTGTCGCCCTATAATGCGCACCCACTGAGACGGCACA
>NZ_JPEO01000022.1 GCF_000753795.1 Shewanella mangrovi | reverse complement strand
CTGGCTCTGGCTCTGGCTCTGGCTCTGGCAGTTCAGCCTGCGCGCTAAATTGTGCATCCTCAAGCGAAGATTCAGTTTCCGGTGAGACTTTTTGATTCGGTTGATGGAAGCTAGGCTTTTCCTGCTCAGCCGCCTTTTTGGTGCGGAAAAATAGAAAAATTCCGACGACAACCAACAGCACCAGCAAAATATAGGGTGTCATGAAGTGGTTCCTTCAATTGGCTCATGGTATTACAGCTTTAGTTATAGCTCTTTTTTAGAGCAATATGTTTGCTGAATCAAGGCGTTAATCTAACAAATCCTGCCAATATATGCTTAATAAACTATCGACTGTCACACTTTTTGAATCGAACCTAGCTGATACACTGAGTTCCTTAGTTGCACTTAAAGGATGAGTGAAGATGCAAAAGGTACTAATTGTGGCTCATGCCAGCCCTTACGGCTCCGAGAAAATGTTCAATGCACTGCGTATTGCTATTGCCTTAAAAGAGCTTGCAGAAGAACCTGTTGAGCTGAAGTTGTTCTTAATGTCTGATGCGGTATTCAGCGCAGTTGCGGGCCAGAATACGCCGGATTTAAGTTATAACTTGGCGCAGATGCTAGAGATACTTTTAGCACAGAATGTACCGGTAAAACTGTGTAAAACCTGCGTTGAAGCACGCGGAGTGAACAGTAACATGCTGGTAGATGGCGCCGAAATTGGCACATTAGGCGATCTTACGCAATGGACCTTAGCCGTCGATAAAGTGATGCATATTTAGCCTGTGATGAAAAAGGTGCGCATAAAGATTTATTTTGTGCGCATCTTCTTAAAAGCCAGATGAAAAACTAGGCGCGCTTTTGGCAGCTCGCTACACTTGCAGACAACAGACGTCGATGGAGCTGTCTATGTCTTCATTACTCAGCGATCAATTAGCCACCGAGCTGCGTACTATCAATGCGATGGTGCACATCTATTGTCGCGCACATCATAGTATCAGTGATGAACTATGCGATGAGTGCAAGTCTCTAGTTGCCTACGCCGAAACGCGGTTGGACCGCTGTCCCTATGGTCAACAAAAGCCCGCTTGCCGTCACTGCCCAATTCATTGCTATAAAGCTGAGCCCAAAGCGCAAGTGCAAACCATTATGCGCTACAGCGGCCCACGCATGTTGCTGCGTCATCCGTTGTTAGCTATTCGGCATCTATTAAACGAGCGCAAACCGTTTCCAGAAAAACCACCAGTGAATGTGTCGAATCGTTATTTGCGCCAACAAGCGACCAAGAGTTCCCCTACAGAAACGCAGTAAAGAATTTTGCTGCGTCATTGTTAACATCTTGCACCAGCACCTCCATAACTGAATCGGCCCTGACAGTTCACGCAAAAGAAAGCCTGTTCAGCGCTTTTTGATGTGCAATGACTAGGAATTTAACATGGCACAGGTAAGCTAACGTTTGTCAGCACTAAAGATGAAAAACAGAATGGAGGTGCATATGACACTATTTAAGAAGATCACCGTTGCTTTGGTGACTATGATCACTGGCGCCTTGATTGCGACCAGTGCCGCTGCAGACGATAGCTACGGTGCAACCCTCGCTGAATTTCAAAAAGCGACTGAGACCCATAAATTTTTTGATACTGCATATGGTTATGCGGTATTTCCTACCGTAGGCAAAGGTGGCATCGGTATCGGTGCAGCTTACGGTAAGGGCCGGGTGTATCGTGGTGGCGTTTACACAGGTAACTCAACCCTGACACAGCTTTCTATTGGTTTCCAACTCGGTGGTCAGGCCTATAGTGAGATCATTTTCTTTAAAGATGCCAAAGCGTATAACGATTTCACGAGTGGTAGCTTTGAGTTTGGCGCACAAGCTTCAGCCGTCGCCATTAACGTGGGTGCAAACGCGCAAGCGGGGACCACAGGTAACTCAGCGGGTGCTGGCCAACATGGTGGCAGCCAAACAGCCAAAGCAGCCTATATCAATGGTATGGCCGTCTTTACCGCGGCTAAAGGTGGCTTAATGTTTGAGGCGGCATTAGCCGGGCAGTCATTTACCTTTGACCAGCGCTGATCGCTCGAGTAAAAACGGGAGGCTACAAGCTTCCCGTTTTTTATTGCACATCACCAACCCATCACCGTTTTACTACGTTCACCAAATCTTTGTTTCAGCCACAACGCCAACAGCACACTTCCCCCTAACTGAATAATAAACAGCAGTGCTGAATACAGCATTGATGTCATTGCCGAACCCGGTGGCAGACGGAAATGGAACAGATGCGACAGATTACCGATGAGAATCGAAAACAGCGGGTGAAGAAAAAAGACGGCAAAACTCATATCGGCCAAACGGATCAGCCACGGCGATTCCTGACGTGTCGCCAGCCATTCACAACCTTGCAGCACTAATACGCACAGCGCCACTTTCTGTAAAAACTGCCAATCAAAGCCGTTGTTAAACTCCCAGAAATTTTTGTGGTAGTTCCCTAAATGCCCTTCGACATAGGTTTGCATCACCAATGTAACCACCAGCAACAGCAGCGCGCCCCAACGCAAAGGTACACGCATAGTCGTCAACGCATCCTCATCTTGCGAGTAACAGATCCCCAGCAGATAAAATGGCGAGAAGTACAAGGCCGACTGCAGCACATTCACGTTGCCAATGGGACGCTGCAAGGCGATTGCCAAAATAGATAAGCCGAGCAGCAGCAACCAACGTTGTTTAACCCCCAATTTGATGTAATCCATAAATAATGGCGACGCGATAAACATCAATAAAATAAAGGGAATATACCAATGTGGATACAACACATAGCCATTGCGCACTGTGTACCACACATCAATCGGCAACTGCTGCAAGCTATGATGATCGATTAACAGCCACTGCGGCGTGAGTGCCGCGAGGCCCACTAACGACACAATCAAAAATGGCCACAGTACATTATTGATTTTACCTTGCATAAAGCGGCGGAATTCAAAACGACTATAGAATACACGATGGAAAAAGTAGCCTGAGATAAACACAAACAAGGCGGTACCACCGCGAATAAGATTCTCCAGCAATGCCGGAAAACCTTCCCCGGAGTTATAGATGCTATGGCCCGCCACAATCAACATAATGGCGATACCTCGCATGTAAACAAACTCCAGCTGTTTTTGACGCATAAAAACTCCAATAACTTAAGGGGAAAGTCGGGTGAAAAACGGGAAATGATGTACTTGAGTAACGCAGTTGCAGTGGTAGTAACGCCTAGATAATAGCGCGTTTTTTCAGCAACACAATAGGTCGCTTAAAAAATGTTATTTTTGATTTAATTCATACAGTTAAACAAATTTAAAGTCGTAACAAACACATAAAATTGCTAACAAATTCGCGATTACTCGACTCAGACATAAAAGCAGCATAATCTGCGTTATTAGGTACAGATTTCTAGGCTGCTGAAGCAAGCTAACGATGAGGTTAACGCTATGCACGCTCGCCAAGTAGATAAAACCGACGCCACTAAACTGTCGGACTACTTTATGCGTAACCAAGCACACTTTCGGCGTTGGGACCCACTGCGGCCACATAATTTCCACAGTGTGGCTAATTGGCAACAAAGATTGAACCATCTCTATACCGAACCACGTAATGAGTATTGGTTTGCACTGGAGTTTGAACAACGCATTATTGCCCATTGTGCCCTCAGCAATATCGTACAAGGACCTTTTCAGGCCTGCTTTATGGGCTACGGCATAGATGCCGAGTTTGAAGGACAAGGGTTGATGCCAACGCTGTGTCATACCGCGCTTGAGTTTGCATTTACGCGCTTGTCCTTACATCGCGTTATGGCGAACTACATTCCGTGCAATCATCGTTCAGCCGCCCTACTTAACAAACTTGGCTTCGAAAAAGAGGGGCTAGCGAAAGAGTATCTATGTATCAACGGCGAATGGCAGGACCACGTGCTGACATCTCTGCTCGCCAAACATTTTCAAATTCACCTCTGACGTTTAATGAGGATATTTATGATTAAGGTCCACCATTTAGAGTTATCGCGTTCGTTTCGTATCATCTGGCTACTTGAAGAGTTGGGCCTTGAGTATGAGGTGATCACCTATCGCCGCGATCCTAAAACCTACGGCGCCCCGGCAGCTTTGACACGGATTCATCCACTGGGTAAATCGCCGCTGCTCACTGATGACGATGTGACGATTGCTGAATCAGGCGCCATTATTGAATACCTGCTTGATAAGTACGACAGCGAAGGACAATTCCGACCTACATCCGGCCAGGCGCTGCTGGATTATCGTTATTGGCTGCACTTTGCCGAAGGGTCGCTGATGCCACTGCTGGTGATGCGTTTGGTACTGGGTAAGGTCAAAGAGCGACCTATGCCATTTTTCGTCAAACCTATTGCCCGCAAAATCATTGACGGACTGGACAGCGCCTTTATTACACCACGCGTACAACCACAATTAACATTGATTGATGCTTGGTTGAAAGACCACGAATGGTTTGCTGGCGATAAGATCACAGGTGCGGATTTCCAGATGGAACTCGCACTGCGTTTTGCGGCCAATCGCGCCGATGTTTCAGGAATGGAACATATCGCTGCCTACCTCGAGAAAACCGCGGCACGAGAGGCACATAAAATCGCGTCAGGTAAGGCCAAGTAAGCTCACTGCCATTGCTGCAAACAGCAAAACGCCAGCAATCATGCTGGCGCTTTCTTTAGATTCACAAACTAGGATTAGCGACTACGCGATTTTTGTCCTGCTGGCTTACTGCCAAACACAGGTTTTGCGCCAGGACGTTGGTTCCCTCGCTTACCTTTATTGCCATTGCCAGCAGTAGAGTTAGCGGCTTGATTGCCATTCTGCCCTTTAGCATTGGCGCTATTAGCCTTGCCTTTGCCCTGTTCCGCTTTACCCTTAGCAAACTGATTCGAGCTGAAACGTGTCAGTCCCTGCTGACCTTTACCAGCTTTGCCACCACTCTGTTTACGAGCAAACTGTTCGGCGCGGCCCTCTGGCGGCACCAGATGTTGTGGACCTGTACCAATCAGATCCTCACGCTTCATATTCACCAGCGCTTCACGGATAAGCGGCCAACCAGCAGGGTCGTGATAACGCAGCAAGGCTTTATGCAGACGGCGCTGACGGCCTTTTTTGGCAATCGGCACTTCTTCGCTATCGTGCTTCACGTTACGCAACGAGTTTAACCCCGTATGGTACATGGTGGTGGCATTCGCCATCGGTGACGGATAGAAGTTCTGTACTTGATCCAATTTGAACTTGCGCTCTTTGAGCCACAGCGCCAGATTGAGCATGTCCTCATCCTTGGTGCCGGGGTGCGCCGAAATAAAATATGGGATCAAAAATTGCTCTTTGCCTGCTTCTTTCGAATATTGGTCAAACAGCTCTTTGAAGCGGTCATAGGTCCCCATGCCCGGCTTCATCATTTTCGACAACGGCCCCTCTTCGGTGTGCTCTGGGGCAATCTTCAAATACCCACCCACGTGATGCTTCGCCAGCTCTTTCACGTAGCGCGGATCTTCAATTGCTAAGTCGTAACGCACCCCAGACGCAATCAATACCTTCTTGATGCCGGGCACATCGCGGGCAGCGCGATACAGGTCGATGGTGTGCTGATGGTCGGTATCTAAGTGACCACAAATGGCCGGGAATACGCACGATAAGCGGCGGCAGGTTTTCTCTGCTTTTTCGCTCTTACAGCTCAAGCGATACATGTTAGCAGTAGGACCGCCAAGATCAGAAATTACCCCAGTAAAGCCGGGGACTTTGGCCTGAATATCTTTGATCTCTTTGATGATCGATTCTTGCGAGCGGCTCTGAATAATGCGGCCTTCATGTTCGGTAATCGAGCAGAAAGAGCAGCCACCAAAACACCCGCGCATAATGTTGATCGAGGTTTTGATCATGTCATAGGCAGGGATTTTTTCCTTACCATAGACCGGATGCTGCACACGCTGATACGGCAGATCGAATACAGCGTCCATCTCATCAGTATTCAACGGGAATGCTGGCGGGTTAACCCACACACCGCGGTCACCATGCATCTGAAACAGCGCTCGCGCACAACCGGGGTTTGTTTCTTGGTGCAGCACGCGCGACGCATGGGCATAAAGAAAACGGTCTTCACTCACCCGTTCAAACGCGGGCAGCAGTACATAGGTTTTTTCCCACGGCCGCGGCTTTGGCGGTTGCACACTGATAGGCGTAGCGGCATCGTTATCAAAAATCTTGGCATCGCTTGGGCCAGACAGATTTTGACAACCCACATCGTCCGCGCCATAAGGATTGGGAATAGGATCAATCTTATGCAGTTGGTCAATTTTACGTGAATCCACGCCGCGCCACTCAGGCAAAGCTTCACGGCGCAGTACCGCCGTACCGCGGATATTTTGCATCTCATCCAGCGTAGCGCCTTTGGCAAATAGATGGGCGACTTCAGCCAATGGCCGCTCGGCGTTGCCGTAGATCAGCAAATCTGCTTTAGCGTCGAACAGCACGCTGCGACGTACCTTATCTTGCCAGTAATCATAGTGAGCAATACGGCGCAAACTGGCTTCAATACCGCCAATCACCACCGGAATATCTTTAAAGGCTTCTTTACAACGCTGAGTGTAAACGGTCACCGCGCGATCAGGGCGTTTGCCACCGACGTTCCCCGGCGTGTAGGCGTCGTCATGACGTAGCTTACGGTCTGCCGTATAACGGTTGATCATGGAATCCATGTTGCCAGCCGTGACACCGAAAAATAGGTTCGGGCGGCCGAGCTGCATAAAATCATCTTTGCTGTGCCAGTCTGGCTGCGAAATAATACCGACACGGAATCCTTGCGCTTCCAGCAAACGGCCGATAACCGCCATACCAAAGCTGGGATGATCAACATACGCGTCACCAGTCACCACGATGATGTCGCAACTATCCCACCCCAGTTGCAGCATCTCCTTCTTGGACATTGGCAGAAATGGCGCTGGTGTTAAATCGTCACGATAGCGAGGATAGCGGAATAAACTGGATTCAACTTGCATGAAAAACTCAACCCGTAAAAATCTGGTGACTGACTACGCTTGTCAGGGGCGCGGAGTATAACAGCACCCAGCTATTCAGTGTGAACAATATTTAAGCAAATACCGAATTTTTAATCTGCTTTATCTTAGTGGCTCGCTGACAAGGTTAATGCCCCCCAATAATAGATATTGATTACACTTAGACTTAATAAGGTTATCCATGTCGACAGTATGCCAATGAGCCGCGCAAGGTGCACTCCGCCTTCAGCTTTGACCATGCCGTACGCATGTAACAAGCGACCTAACAACCATATAGTGCCAAATATGTGCAGCCATAATGCACCCAGTTGAGCGGCTTCTGCGGCAGCAAGCAGCAGTAACACCAACGGGGCGTATTCGACATAATTGCCCTGCGCGCGAATAGCGGCAATCAAGGCGGGTTGCTGACCATCACCAATCCCCACTCTAGTACGCACCCGCACCATCACCACCAGCGCACTTAAGCCCAGTAGCAATAAGCCACTGAGGCCACAATAAAACCCTGAGATATAAAGAGACATACCGATTTCCTTAGCTAAATTTTTTGTTATAGATAACGCGCTGATCACATTAAGTAAATTATATTTTTATGTCATTATTCCTTTGGCAAAACATTGGCTTAAAATGCGCGCCGTTAGCAACGGCATTAATCGTTTATGATAACTGGCGGCAGGGCTTATTTTGGATAATCAAGAGTTTATAGAAAAACGACGTTTCATCATTCAGCTAGGCAAAGCACTGCATAAGTTTGGTACGCCCGCCTATCGGCTGGAAACTCACCTGCAAACGGTTGCCAATACGCTGGGGCTGGACGGCTATTTTCTGATTTCGCCCACCTCAATGACCTTTGTACTGCAACACGATACCGACCAAGAATATAACCATGTCGCACGAGTTAAACCTGGCGAGTTAGATTTAGGCTCGCTGGCGCGCACCGATGAACTCGTAGAAGAATTGCGCACTGGGCAACGAACCCTGTCAGAAGCGATTGCCCGCTTAGCGGAAATTGCAAATAAGCCCAATCCTTATGGCCCATTATTGACGTTATGCGCCTTTGGCACTGCAGCAGCGGCCTTCGCAATGCTAATGGCCACCAGCTGGAACGATGTGTTTTGGTCGGGCGTTATCGGTCTGCTGATATATCCACTGGCTTACAGTGCGGAAAAATCCAAACGCATGGCAGAACTGGTAGAACCCGCTGCCTCATTTGTTGCGGGCATTTTGGCCTGCATCATCAGTCAGTTTGATGCATCGATTAATATTCCGGTGGTGATTCTGTCTGGCGTCATTGTATTCGTACCGGGACTGGCGTTAACGCTGGGGTTAGCGGAGCTGGCGGCACGGGATTTAATGTCAGGCACCATGCGTATTATGGATGCGATGATGTTGCTGTTTAAACTCTATTTTGGCGCCGTCTTAGGTGTTGCCATCGGCAGTGCCATTCTAGGCCAGTACGTATTTATCGAACCAATGCCATTGCCGCGCTGGGCCAGTTGGCTGGCGGTGCCACTGCTCTCTGCCGCCTTGGTATTTATCTTCAAAGCGCGCCTGAAAGATGCCCCGTGGGGGATATTTGCTGGTGTGCTGGCATTTTTCTCGGCCATGTTTGGCGGAATTTACTTAGGTGATTCCATCGGTATTTTCTTTGGTGCCTTTGTCGTGGGGATCTATGCCAATCTATTTTCTCGTTGGACCAAATCCCCGGCGTCTATCGCGCTGCTGCAAGGTATTGTGATTCTGGTGCCGGGCAGTAAAACCTACATGGGACTCAATGCCTTTGTCTCCGGCCAGACGCTGTTTAATCAGCCGCATTTAGGCCCACAGCTATTTTTAATTTTTATGTCATTGATTGCTGGATTGATTTTTTCAAACGTCGTGATTCCACCGCGTTCAACCCTATAGCATTCAGACTGCGAACGATTTAACATCTCCATTACAAAAAAGCGTCTATGATTCAATAAGCGCGAGGATAACGCTGCGCCCGCTTTTGGATGTCTGGAGGTATTTATGGTGAGTCGCTGCCGAGTTGTATTACTGATCTGGGGCATGATCAGTTTTACTGTAGTTGCAGCAGAAGCCCCACCACAAGTGCAAGATAACGCCGAGCATTACGCTGTCGGCAAGATCATCGTGCTGAGCAACCCCATTTTTGATGAGTCGGCAGACAATGCCATTTTTTTGCATCATTGGGCCAACGCCTTACATATCAACACCCGTGAGCATGTTATCCGTGATCGCTTGAGCTTTCATGAAGGCGATGACGTTACCCGCAAACAACTTGATGAAGCACAGCGTATTTTGCGCGCAGAACCTTACCTTCGCGATGCCAAAATCACCGTTGCCAAGCCTGATCCCAGTAGCGATGCCAGCAGCGACAGTGTCAATATTTTAGTGGAGACTTGGGATCAATGGTCACTGCTACCCACGGTCGATTTTGGCCGTACTGGCGGGCAAAACAAATTTTCTCTCGGCATCAAAGACGACAACATTCTCGGTCTCGGTATTCAATCGCAATTTGAATATCAATCTGATGAAAACCGCACCGGTTATCGGTTTAACTTCAAATCGGCAGTAACTTGGGTAGACCACGGCCAGATTGCTGGTGACTTCCACTCTAATGATGATGGCAACTCTTCCTATCTCGCCTTCAAAAAGCCTTTCTATACCTTGAGTGATGAGCGCGCCTATGGGGTGAGTTATGCCCGCAACAACCGCCTCAACACCTTTCGCCAAAACGGGCAGGATCTCAGTCAATATCGCGAATTACTCAAGCAAAATTCGCTATTCTGGGGCTTTAAATTTGCTGAAACCAGTGACACCCGTCAGCGGTTACTGTTTGGTATTACACAAGATTTTCACGACTTCGAAACCGATTATTACACCCGCAAACCACTGCCACAGGATCGTGAATATCTCTACCCTTGGATGCAATGGGAATATCTGCAAGATGATTTTGTAGTGATGCAGAATGTGCATCTGATTAATTTTAATGAAGACATTAACTTAGGCTGGCATCACATTGGCCGCATGGGCATTGAAACGCACGACAATGACGGTTTAGGTTACCATTTTTGGTGGGACACCTCGCGTGGTTACAGCAGTGACCAGCAGTTGATACTGTTTAACTTTGATATGCAACTGACGCAGGGCACTGAGCAGCCTGACTACTTTAAAGTGGGTGGCGACGCAGAGTATTTCTACCGCTTTACCCCTAAGTGGTCGGCCTACAGCCATTTCCGCGTCATCAGCTCGCAAAATCGCTACCTTGATTGGCCACTGGGGCTAGGAGATGACACTGGTGTTCGTGGCTATCCCAATCAATTTCAACTCGGCGACCATCAGTGGTTATTTACCGCGGAGGTCCGCAACTATCCTAATATCAATTTGTATCAGTTGGCGGAGTTAGGCTGGGTCGCCTTTGTCGATGTTGGGCGCGCCTTTGGCGGTGATTTAGCGGCGGATAACGAAGTCAAAGGGGTTATTGGCGCCCTAGGTGTTGGTGCGCGGATTTATTCGTCTCGTTCCAGTTATGGCAACGTGGTGCATATCGATTTCAGTATGCCATTTAACAACAGCAATCACGTTAATGGTTGGGAATGGCGCTTTGAAGTGAAACGTCATTTCTGACACTTTTTTTGTGGCTGCAAAAGCATCGACGCGGCGTTAGTATGGCAGTAAGTTTCATATTATTGGGCCTAATCAGCCGGGAGATTTCGTCGTGCCCCATCTGTTCAAACCTATCGCGTTTGGTCCACTACAGCTGGATAATCGCATCATCATTGCCCCGATGTGCATGTATTCCGCCGAGAACGGTATAGTACAACCTTGGCACTGGCAGCACTATGGCAACTTATCGCAGTCAGGTGCAGGATTATTAATCGTCGAAGCCAGCGCGGTTGCCCCTGAAGGCAGAATTACTCACGCCGATGTTGGGATTTGGAACATTCACTGCCAGGACTCGCTCGGTAAACTGTTGCAAGATATTCGCCGTGACTCCAACATGCCCGCTATAGTGCAAATAGGCCACGCCGGACGGAAAGCGTCTTGCAGTCGCCCATGGCAAGGTGGTACCCAACTGCCACCATCAGACATCAACGGCTGGAACACGCTCGCGCCAAGTGCAATTCCATTTGCCAGCAGCGATGTGGCGCCACGGGAAATCACCAAGCCGGAAATCCATGATTTAGTGCATCAATTTGTTGCCGCCGCGCAACGGGTACGCGCCGCCGGTTTTGATGGCGTAGAAATCCACGCGGCACACGGTTATCTGTTACATCAATTCTTGTCTCCCATCAGCAATCATCGCCAAGATGAATTTGGTGGCAGTTTAGAAAATCGTATGCGCTTATTGCTAACCGTGTTCGATGCCATTAAGGAAACCTTGCCGCATGACTTTATGGTGGGTGTACGTATCAGTGCAACGGATTGGATTGAAGGTGGCTGGGATATTGAGCAGAGTCTTGAATTGGCCCAATTGCTGGATAGTCGCGGCTGTCATTATCTGCATGTATCCAGCGGTGGCCTCTCGCCTGCACAGCAGATCCCGGTTGGACCTGACTATCAGGTGCCGTTAGCGCAGGCGATTAAGGCTAAGGTATCAATGCCCGTCATTGCAGTGGGTTTGATCACTGAGCCAGAGCAAGCAGAGGCAATTTTAGAAAATGGCCAAGCCGACGCAGTCGCGCTGGCACGTGGGATTCTTTATAACCCTCGCTGGCCATGGCATGCCGCAGCAGCCTTAGGAGCGGAAGTGAAATCTGCACCACAATATCTTCGCTGTCAGCCACACGGACTTAAATCGTTATTACGCAGCTAATGCCTAAATGAGTTTGCCGCGGCGCTACGATTTCCCTAGCGCCGCTTTTATTTGCGCGCAGGTTAACCGCTGCAGATAACTGGCTTGCAGCTCAGGAGAATCTAACTCCTTGTCGAGCGCATTGCCCATCACCCCCAGAGTAAACAGATTAAAATATAAGCCACCGATAGCGCAGCCGAGGATCGCCGCGGGGATCTGCAACTGTTCGCCAAAACACTGCTGTAACCGCTCAGCAATAAAGCTCTCCAACTGCTGACGTAACATCCGATTGGCTAACGCCATATCGCTACCGAGTTGATACGCCATTGAACGCCGAAACGCGCTATTGCTATTAAAAAAGCGCAGCATCTCCCCCACATTTGCCGCAGGTTCCAATGCTAACCAATCTTCAGCACTGGTTTTGCTGGCAAACAACTGGCTAAACAGTTGCTCGTGGCAGGCCATCAACACATCGAGTTTGCGATTAAAAATACGATAGAAACTGGTGCGACCAACCTCAGCGGCTTTGGTCAATTCAGATACCGAAATATCGCAATAGTCTTTCTGTTTTAACAGGTTAAGGAATTCACGCATCACGCGTTGTTTGACGGGATTGAGCACTTCGCTCGACTCGCTGAAATTGTGCATAACACAGGGCGATAAATAAGGTGATGCCACACCCTAATCACTTGTTGATTGGGCCACAAGTCGGATGGAACAAATAATCACATTTGTTCCGTCCGGAACAGTTGCCAACAAGTGTCGCAATGCTGCAGCGCTGGTGATCGCTATGATAATGCTCCAGTCCGTTCAAACTTAAGGAATTATCATGCATAACCCTATCAATATCGGTATTTTTCTCTACCCCGGCATGACAATGTTAGACGCCTACGGCCCGCTGCAACTACTGTCGTTCGCCACGGGTATTAACTGTTTTACCTTCGCCAAAACTAGCGCACCTGTCCCGTGCGATGCAGGCATTAACCTGCTACCAAACTACGCTTTTGCGGATTGCCCCGCCATCGACATTCTACTGGTTGCTGGTGGTGGCAATCCTGTGCAACCCATGCAAGATACTGCGACCCATGATTTCTTGCGCCAAGCTGCGACCAACGCACAATACATCACGTCAGTGTGCACTGGCGCGCTGATCCTCGCGAGCGCAGGCTTGCTTGATGGTTACCAAACCGCTTGTCACTGGGCTTACAAAGAAGCATTCATACGGTTCCCTCGAGTCGACGTATTGGATCAGCGCGTTGTCATCGACCGTAATCATATCAGCGGTGGCGGCATTACCGCCGGGCTAGACTTTGCATTGACACTGATCGCCAAACTACAAGGCGACGCCGCCGCACAAACACTACAGTTACTACTGGAATATGATCCACAGCCACCGTTTAGCAGCGGTAGCCCTAAGACCGCAGCATTGGAGTTGGTCGCAGGTGTCCAAGCAGAAGTACACAAGCTGGCACCAGAGTTGTTTGATTAACACGATGAGGTTAAGGCTGGCCACCATTGCACAAGCTGCGCTTTGCAAGACTGACATCGCGAGATTGAATTTTAAGACTGCCAACGTCATGGAGCTACTCGCTCCATCTCTGAGCCACAGGGCGATACGATATTCTTCGAGCAGGCAAAGGTCATATGTGACAATTTCATGCCTACTCCTGCTCGTAATAGAGTTAATCACGACTAAATCCGCTAACAACTTGCTGGCAATCGTAATTTTTATTCATTCTATACAACAGAAACGACCATGGCACAAAAAAGCCAAAGTATAAAAATACCACTGCCATCTCGTGAACATGTTAGGTAATATCTATGCTAGAAATCATATTTTCTTGCTTAGAGATGATTTTTAAAGGTTAAGCTTAAAATATATTAACAATTTTCAGCGATATTTAGAATTCTGTAAAACGTAACAATTATAATTTAATAAAAATTAGTAGTCATGATTTCAGCCTAGCTAGGAACAAAGATGAAATATACAGATGTGCAGTTAGTCGATATGTTATATAGAAAAAATCATAGACTCATAGAGTTAATTGACAACAATGCATATTTTGGCATTTTTGGCACGGGTAAATTAGCAAAAGATACCTTTACAAAACTTTGTAATTTCAAATGTAATAACTTTTTCTTTGTAGACAGAAATGAAGGTTCCAACATTTTTCTAGATCATCCTCTAGTTAACATTTCAAATCTAGCTGACCAATCAACCCCTTTATTGATTGCGTCGACTTGGGCAAAAAATATTATACAGGATTTGAGAGCCATTAATTACACAGGTGAAGTCTTCATCGTCGACCCTTTTATTACTGTCTTTGAACGTATGGATACTACCGACAAAAAGCAATTGTTAGATGTATATAACGCACTGAATGATGAGTCTAAAAATACACTTTCTTCTCTAATTTTATTTCGATGTGGAGAAGTTGATGCACTTCAAGTGAGTACCTATCCTCAATATATGTGCCCCCATATGGACATAACAGAGTCAGAAGTGATGATTGATGGTGGCGCATATATTGGAGATACAATCCAACATATGCATGAACAGGGTATAAAAGTTAGAGAGATCCACGCATTTGAACCAGATGATGAGAATTTTCAAGCTTTAGAGAACTATGTCTCAACATCAAGTCAATTGATCTACCCTCAGCAAAAGGGATTATGGTCATCAAATGACTCTTTGTCTTTTTCATCAGATGCGACTGCATCTTATGGAAGAAAAATTGAGTCATTGGGTGAAAAGACAATTGAAACAGTCAGCATCGATGAATATTCAAAATCAGAATTAATAATTCCGACACTAATTAAACTCGATGTAGAAGGAGCTGAATTACAAGCTCTACTTGGTGCAAAAAATACAATTAATTCAACAAAACCAAAATTATTAATAAGTATATATCACATTCACAGTGATTTATGGAAAATTCCAACATATATAAAACAGCTTAATCCAAAATATAAATTTCACATCGGCCACCATAGAAATAGCTGGATGGAAACTGTTTTGTATTGTCATTAACGTAAATTAAAATCTATAGCATCATTTATTCTGCAAAGTATTGAACATTTTGGTTTTAAAATAGGCATAGAAAAAGCCCAGCTATAAAAGCTGGGCTTCATAAAATTAGGTGAGTTGGCCTATAAGCCGGGTCCTGTTCTCCCGAAGGAGCGGCAGCCATTCCTCTAGGCCTACAATCGCTCGTAGGCTCAAGCAATCTACCCGGTTCCAACGCGAGCCACGCCATAAGGAACCCTATTTGATCTTGCTCCGGGTGGAGTTTACCGTGCCACGAACTGTTGCCAGCCGCGCGGTGCGCTCTTACCGCACCCTTTCACCCTTACCGGCCCGAAGGCAGGCGGTCTACTCTCTGTTGCACTGGTCGTCAGCTCACGCTGCCCAGACGTTATCTGGCACCCTGCTCTATGGAGCCCGGACTTTCCTCCCCGTTCTTGCGAACGCAGCGACTGCCCGGCCAACTCGGCGCGGATTATAGCCTAGCAGGCGTTATCCACCAAACTTTATCTACCAGCCTTGTTCAAGGCCGTATTTATACAGGGCGTTTTTCTTCAAGCCGAAGATATCGGCGGTAATGGCTGCGGCCTTTTTCATTGGTAATTCATCGCACAGCAGTTGCAGCGTTGCTAATGCTTTAGGTGGAAACTCATCATTAACTTGGCTAACAAAGCCATGACACATCAGCACGATTTCGCCTTTCTGCTGATTAGCATCGCTTTCGACTTTAGCGCGCACTTCGCTGATGGTGCCAGTAAGAAAGGTTTCAAACGTTTTGGTCAGTTCGCGCGCCATGACCATTTGACGCTCACTGCCAAACACCTGTTCGAGCGAGGCAAGACTCGGCACAATACGGTGCGGTGATTCATAGAAAATCAGCGTACGCGGATCTTCGCGCAGTTCGGTGAGCTTATCGATACGCCCTTTTTCTTTCGCTGGCAGAAAGCCTTCAAAAGAGAAACGATCTGACGGCAAACCTGATGCTGACAAAGCGGTAATCGCCGCGCACGCACCTGGCAGTGGACTGACGTCAAAGCCGGCTTCACGCACTTGCGAGACTAAATGATAGCCAGGGTCTGAAATCAGCGGCGTGCCAGCGTCACTTATCAGTGCAACCGCTTCGCCCGCGGCTAATTTCTCAATAAACCACTGCGCTTTTGCACGTTCGTTATGGTCGTGTAACGCGACTGTACGTGTCGTGATACCGAAATGGCTCAATAATTTGCCACTGTGGCGTGTGTCTTCACAGGCAATCAAGGTCACCTCGGCAAGCACTTGTTGCGCTCTGGGCGTGAGATCTGCCAGATTTCCAATCGGTGTTGGAACGATATAGAGAGCGACCGGTAACGTCATATTTACCTCAAGGACAAATGTTAACGGCCTTTCGCTCGCTAACTTTGAAGGTTAAACTAGGGCCAGCATCTTACCAGAGTACCGTCCTGTGTTAAAAAGACAGAATAGCATTAAGTACGTGTTAGCAGTGTCGCTGATGGCGGCACTTTGGGGTTGTGGCTCGCAACCTACGCAGCAAGTCACCAAACCTGCGCAAGTCAATACTGGTTCACTCGCCAGTGTGCAGCAAGCGCCCTCTTTTTATCTGGATGCGGCCTCAAAGGCCACCGACGCCGAAACTCGTCAGCGGCTGCTGTTGCAGGCAGCTCATGCTTACATTAATACCAATCAACTAAAAGCTGCATCAGAGATTCTGACCTCGCTAAAAGGTAAGTTAGTCGCAGTAGATGAGCTGCAAGCTGAACACCTGTATTTGCAAGCATTAGTGTTAGAACACAAGCAGATGCTGGCCGACGCGCTGGCAGTGTTAAAATACCAGCCAAGCTGGAAACTGGCTGATTGGCAATGGCGTCATTACTATCAAATGCGCGCAGCATTGTACGGCAAAACCAAACGCTCCGTTGAACAAGTGCGAGAGCTATGCCAGCTAAGCCAATATCTGAGTGAGGCGGAAGCACAGCAGCTCAATAGCGAGATTTGGAATCAACTGAACTCGCTACAGGAAGATACGCTGGAGTATTACGTAAGTCAGGGCGGTGATCCTGTCTATTTGGGTTGGCTAAAATTGGCTTATCTCGCCAAACACTATGCAGTAGATCCCGCTTCGTTGGTGAGTCAGTTAGGCCATTGGCAGTCCAGCAATCCGAGCCATCCCGCCGCGATTACGTTGCCGAAAGATTTACAACAAGCACTGAGCACTAAGCCTTATCATCCGCGGCAGATTGCCGTGCTGTTGCCTCTGTCTGGCGAACGGGCAAATGTTGCTGCCCCAATCAAACAGGGGCTGATCGCCAGTTATCTCGATGAGCCGGATGCTGACGTCGAGTTGCGCTTTTACGATACTGCTACAGGCGCGGATACCGCTTATGAAGCCGCGGTTAGCGCTGGCGCCGATTTTGTCATCGGCCCGTTGCTGCAAAATGAAGTTGAGCAAGTATCGAAACTGCTAGCTCAGCCCGCCACCGTGCAACAGCCGGCAGTGGCGGACAGCACCCCGATTACACCGTTAAACCAACGGCCGCCTGAGTTATTTCTCAATAACGCAGATAAGCTGGCTGGTGCGCCAGATCAATTCTATTTTGCGCTGTCTCCAGTACAGGAAGCCGCGGATGCCGCCCAACGCATGTACCAAGATGGAATCGAGCTGCCACTGCTGCTTGCCAGTAACGACAATATTGGCCATCGCATGGCGGAAAGCTTTAGTTTGACCTGGCAAAAGTTGGCCGATAAGCCCGCTGAAATTCACTACTACGACAGTGATAAAATGCGCGATACCGTGCAGCAGGCGCTAGGCGTTGAGCAAAGTGAAGCACGTATTGATGAAGTGAAAAAGCTGCTGAGTAATCAAATCAAAGCTGACTTCCGCTCTCGCCGTGATATTGATGCCATCTACATGATTTGTAGTGCGCACGACTTAACGCTGCTCAAGCCATTTATTGATGTCAATTTCAGCGTATTTGCTGAACCCGCAAAACTGTATACCAGTAGCCGGGCGCGCCAAGATGACGTGCGTCAGACAGTGCAGGAGCTGAATAATATCACCATCAGTGATATTCCTTGGTTGATGCAACTTACCGGTAATAGCAGCGATCTGTCAGCATTATGGCCGAGCTGGGGGAACCCGCAAAAACGCCTCTACGCGATGGGTTACGACTCACTGCAGTTAGTCAATAAGCTGGCGCAGATGCGCGCTTTCCCAGGCTATCAATTTAATGGCCGCACCGGTTTACTCTCGGTGGATAAAGATGGCGTGATCAACCGCCAACTGAAATGGGGACACTACCGCCACGGCATTCTGCAACAGAATTAAGGACTGAACGGATTGGATATCGGCAAGGATGCTGAAAATCGTGCTAGGCACTACCTAGCACAACAAGGACTCAAATTTGTTACCCAAAACGTGCGCTATACGTTTGGCGAGTTAGATTTAGTCATGCGTGACGGCAAACATTGGGTATTTGTCGAAGTTAAATTTCGTTCTGGCAATAAATTTGGCGGTGCTATACAAGCACTAAGCCAAGCACAGATGCAACGCATTCGCCAAGCGGCGGCTTGCTATCTGCAACAACACAATATTGATGCGCCTTGCCGCTTTGATCTGGTCGCAATTAACCAGCAGCAGATTGAGTGGGTGCGCGGGGCGTTTGAGTAAACAGACTTTGGCTCGGTGATAAAAAAGCTCTACCGAGCAGTGTAATGAAGGAAATCTCCATGTTAGAAAATATTAAGGCGAGCTTTACCGAATCGATTCAAACCAAGATCGATGCCGCTGAAGCACTACCAGATTCGATTGCGAAAGCCGCAGAGATGATGGTCAACTGCCTGCTGAGTGGCCATAAAATTCTTGCCTGTGGTAATGGCGGAAGCGCGGGTGACGCACAGCATTTTTCTGCAGAACTGCTGAACCGCTTTGAGATTGAACGTCCGCCGTTGCCAGCGTTGGCCTTGACCACCGACAGTTCAACACTGACAGCCATAGCCAATGACTACAGCTACGATGAAGTATTCTCTAAGCAAGTATTGGCCTTGGGTCAACCCGGCGATATTCTGCTGGCAATCTCCACCAGCGGCAACTCACGCAACGTGATAAAAGCGATGGAAGCCGCGCTGAGCCGCGATATGACCATTGTGGCATTGACCGGAAAAGATGGCGGCGCAATGGCCGGCTTACTGAGCAGCAACGATGTTGAAGTTCGCGTACCGTCAAACGTGACCGCACGTATTCAAGAAGTACACCTCTTGGTTATCCATTGTCTTTGTGACAACATTGATAAAACACTGTTTCCGCAGGATGATGCTCAATGAAGTTTTTGATGTTGCTGAGTTTTATGATGCTTACGCTCACGGGCTGTGCCGGCGCTATGATGGCTGGAACTGTGGGCGGGGCAGTCATGCTCAACGACGATCGTTCCATTAAAACCCAACTGGACGATACCAACGCTGACTTTTCAATCGACAGTGCCTTGCGCTCTAATGAAGAGCTAAAATCCCAGTGCAATATCAGTGGCATCTCGATGAACGGAAATGTGCTGTTGATAGGCCAAGCGCCTAGCTCGCGTTTGCGTGATTTGGCCGTCAGCACGATACAATCGCTGAAACTTGGCGGTAAAATTCACAATCAGATCCGCATTGGTAACCCCATCGCCTTCACTACTCGCAGCAACGACTCTTGGATCACCACCAAAGTGAAGGGACGCATGCTGAATGACAAGGTGCTGGACATGACCAAGATTAAGGTGGTCACGGAAAACGGTGAGGTATTTTTGCTTGGGCTTGTCACCCGTGAACAAGGTGATTTAGCCGCCGACATTGCCAGTAATACCGCAGGTGTCCGTAAAGTCATTAAGGTGTTTGAGTACGTGGAACCCAGCAATAGCTAAACAGGATTTGAGTATTCTGGCTTGACGCATATTCAGAGCAACAAAAAACCGGTCATTTGACCGGTTTTTTTATGTCTAATTGAGCATTATACCAAAAAGCCAACGCGTTCGTAGACGGTTTTCAGGGTCGCTTCAGCACGCGCCTGAGCTTTTTCTGCACCTTCGCGCATCACGGCATCCAAGAACGCACGGTCTTCGCGGAACTCACGATAACGAGCCTGCAGCGGCTCCAACATCCCCACTACAGCTTCGCCTGCAGCCACTTTCAAGTGACCATACATCTTGCCTTCAAACTGGGTTTCAAGTGAGCTAATACTTTCGCCCGTCACTCCCGACATCAGGCTCAACAGATTTGATACACCCGGTTTATTGTCAATATCGAAACGAACGACTGGTGGCTCGTCGCTGTCGGTCATCGCTTTCTTCAGCTTTTTCATGACTGCTTTTGGATCTTCCAACAAGCCAATGACGTTATTGCGGTTTTCATCTGACTTCGACATTTTCTTGGTAGGGTCTTGCAGCGACATCACTTTCGCCCCCAACTCAGGAATAAATGGCTCAGGAACAGTGAAGGTATCGCCGTAAGCATTGTTAAAGCGAATCGCAATATCACGGGTCAATTCAAGGTGTTGTTTTTGATCTTGTCCAACTGGTACTTCATTTGCCTGATACAGCAAAATATCCGCAGCCATAAGAACCGGGTAACCAAATAGTCCAACGTTGATATTGTTGGCGTACTTCTGCGACTTATCTTTGTACTGTGTCATGCGGCTCAGTTCACCCATTTGGGTGTAGCAATTCAACACCCAAGAGAGTTGAGTATGCTGTGGCACATGCGACTGCATAAACACAGTGCTCTTCTTAGGATCGACACCACATGCGAGGTACAGCGCCAAGGTATCCAAACAAGCCTGACGTAACTTCTCCGCATCTTGACGGACAGTAATGGCGTGCAAATCTACCACACAGTAAAGGCAGTCGTGACTGTCTTGCATATTCACCCACTGACGCAATGCGCCTAAGTAGTTGCCGATGGTCAGTTCACCAGAAGGCTGGGCACCACTCAGTACAATGGGTTTACTATTACTGCTCATTTATCTATTTGCTCCGCTTATTTGTCAGCGCTTTCAAGTAACGCCAGAATTTGTTCAAAAGATTCACAAACCGCATCGGGCTCGCTGAGTCCGATATCTTCACCGTAGTTGTAACCGTAGGTCAAGCCAATCGAGGCAATACCTGCCGCTTTAGCTGCACGAATATCATTTTTTGAGTCACCCACCATCAGCAGTTGCTGCGGCAGCAGTTGCCATTGTTCGCCCAAATAGGTCAGCGGCAACGGATCCGGCTTCATCTTGGCTAAACTATCGCCCCCCAAAATCAACTCAAACAGCTCTCCGATACCAAAAGCATTGAGCAAAGGCACACTAAATTTATAAGGCTTATTAGTCACTACGGCGAGACGATAGCCCTGAGCACGCAATTGTTGTAATACGTAGGCAACCCCTTCATAGAGTTCGCTATATTGCTCCAAACAAGCCTCATAATGCCGCATAAACACAGGCATCGCGTCGTTAAGATAAGCAAGGCTCGGCAGCTCGCCACTACTGGCGTTAATCGCTCGCTCCATTAATTTAGTGGTGCCATTACCCACCCAATTACGAACCTGGTCTTCGGTAACGCTGGCAAGTCCCAGTTCTGCCAGTGTGCGTTGAGTAGCTACCGCTAAATCCGGTACGCTATCCACTAACGTACCATCCAAATCAAACGCTATTCCTTTAATGCCACTAAATTTCATGCTGTTACCTTTGCTAGTTCCTCACGCATTTGGTTGATGACGGCTTGATAATCCGGCTGCCCAAAAATAGCTGAGCCAGCGACAAACATATCCGCTCCCGCCGCAGCAATCTCGGCAATGTTATCCACTTTAACACCACCATCGACTTCTAAGCGGATATCCAAACCACTTTCATCAATGATTTTACGAACTTGCGCTAACTTCTGTAGCGTTTGTGGAATAAATGACTGCCCACCAAAACCAGGATTTACCGACATCAACATGATGATATCAAGCTTATCCATCACGTAATCGAGATAGCTCAATGGCGTGGCGGGATTTAACACCAGTCCGGCTTTACAGCCATGTTCTTTAATCAACTGCAGGGTGCGGTCAACATGCTCACTGGCTTCCGGGTGAAAGGTAATCATGGAGGCGCCAGCTTTGGCGAACGCCGGGACTAGACTATCAACCGGTTTCACCATCAAATGCACATCAATATCTGCTGTCACACCATGCTTGCGCAATGCCTGACAAATCATTGGTCCGAACGTCAGATTAGGCACATAGTGGTTATCCATAACATCGAAATGCACCACGTCAGCGCCTGCGGCCAGCACCTTATCCACCTCCTCTCCGAGACGAGCAAAATCGGCGGCAAGAATGGAGGGGGCAATTAAATAAGGACGCATATTATTCTCACAAGGGTTCTGGAAGTGGTCTATTCTAACCGTCAGCGGCGATAGGCTCTAGGGTGTGTTGCGGTTTATTAAGAAGTTTATTGTACACGGGACGCTGAAAAAACGAGCTGCGACCATGGTCAAAAAAGCTGTTTAATTTATCAGCGCGTTTGCTATACTCCGAAAGTCGTAAAAGTTTATTAACGAGAAAATGGACGTCAAAAACGCAGGTTTTATCCCCAACATTAAATCAGTTGCAGTCATTCTTACTGCGGCGGGTGTTGTGGTATCTGCGGCTTACAGCGTGCAGCGTTATGCCTTAAGCGACAACGCCTTAATCGCTAACTGTGCAACCCGTAATGAGTACAACACCTCTCTACCAAGCAGTCATCCAAGTAATCGCTGTGCAAATCCTGAAGAAGAACTGAGCTGGCGTAGTTGGTTTAGTGGTAAAAGCCGCTCTGGGCAGTTTCATTTTATTGATCTGATGGAATTACTGAACGGCCATCAGCGCAAACCTATCGATGACGTATCACCCACCAATTCGGGTAGCAATACTCAAAGCTAACGCTCTCTTTTAAGCACGTTGTAACATCTGAATTACGTTGCCTGATGATTCGACAGCATCATAAAACGCGATTAATTCATCGACCTTTTTACGTGATGCGCCCTTCTGACTAATATTGCGCTGTACGCTGATAACTTCCAGTTTTGCGCCGCGGTAGAGCTCGCGAGTCAGCGGAATATCATGATTGCTAATCACCACCGGAATGCCTTTTTCAAAGGCTGTATGCCGTGAATTGCGCGCGAGTATGGCCTGATCATCCAAGCTAAAGCCTGCTCCCACATATGTGGTGAAACTCGCCGTAGTTGAAAGCGGTGCATAGGGAGGGTCGCAATACACCACATCCTCTTGCTTGAGTAATGCAAATGCTTGCTCATAACCGATACAGGCAAACTCGGCATTCTGTGATTTTAACGAGAAACCGCGAATTTCCGCTTCAGGGAAATAGGGCTTTTTATAGGAACCGAAAGGTACATTGAATGAACCTTTACGATTGTAGCGACACAAGCCATTAAAGCCATGACGATTGAGGTAAAGAAAACCCAATGCTCTGTCGAGTGGATCTGTAGCGGCATTAAAACGCTTGCGCGTTTCATAGTAAAAGTCTGAATCGTTATTGGCGGCGACAAACAACTCACCAGCCAGACCGATGAAATGTTCGGGATCTTTCTGCACAATGCGATACATTTCAATGAGATCTTTATTGATATCGCATAGCAGGTAGTTAGGATAATCGGTGTTCAAAAACACTGAGCCCGCACCAACGAATGGCTCAACCAATCTTTGACCAGCAGGCAAGTGGCGCACAATGGCATCGACCAGCTTAAATTTGCCGCCCGCCCATTTTAGGAACGCCCGCTGTTTTTTTATCATCAATCAGTGCCAAACGTTTAAAATCAAAAGCCAGATTCTACCTGCTTTACGAGGAAATTTCATCGGCAATCCGTCTTTCCAACCGATAATCCTTAACCTCTGACCAAGCACGTAGCCAAGGGCTCGCAATTCCGCTTGCCACGAGTTCTTTACTGACCTGCTTGGCGTTAGCTCGCTGCGAAAAATCACCGACTAACACCACCCACCAGTCACGATGGCGGCAGATCATCACCTGACGTCCTTTAAGCTTGGCAAGCACCGGCGCCAATGAAGCCTGATGTTTCACACTGGCCACCTGCAAAGTGTAACCTTTAGTCGGCAGCTCATTCATCTTGGCTACTTTAGCTGTTGCACCTTCTCGGTCTGTGGAGTTCACCTCTGTTTCTGAGATTATCTGAGCGGCAGCGGCTTGATTGACATCAACATCAATTTCCGCAGTTTGAACATCGGCAACACTTTGGGCGTCTCTCAACAAATCACTTTGTTGCACCTCAGCTTGTTGGCTTTCCGTCACAGTCTTAGTCTTAGCATTCACAGACGCTGTTGTCTTAGTTGCCGCAACGCTTGCGATCGGCTTACTGCCATCACCTAGCAATGCTACGCCAGTGAGATTTACGCTTTTAGGTGGATGAATAATGGCATTAGCGAACGCAACAATAACAGTCGTATTATTAGGTATTAATACAGAGGAAGCTCGGCTTACCTCAGGCAATGGTTGCAATGCTTTATAGCCGTACCAGCTAACAATGGCGGACATCACAAGGAAACCAGTGGCCATTGCTAAATATGTTTTCCAAGGTCTTACTGCGGCAGTTTGCGATTCACCAATGAGTGCTAACTCTATTAGCTTTACAACCTCAGCCGGAGTACCTTGTTGGCGCTCTAGCTTGGGGACAATGATTTTGCGAGGGGTAAAGGTTTGTTGCTGTGAGCGACTCATGAGCGTTTGATATAAGCCTTCACGCTCAGCCATACTCAATGCTGGAATCGTAATCGGCAACAACGCATTCCGTTGGTTAGCAGGTAATTGATGTACAAAATGCTGGCTGAATTCTACTGAAACTGTCGCAGTAACAGTGATGGGATACCCTGCGGCTTGGAGTCCTGTCAGCAACAATAACTCCGCCCATAACACTAACGGCAGGTTTTCCGCATCATCCAACAGGATGTGGATAGGCTGATTAAGTGAGCTAACGAAGCGTAGCAAGGTGTCTACTAACGAAACATCGTCGTCAAACAATGGGTCAGGCAACAGTTGCATGATGATTTTGCGACGAATTTCTTGTGCGGAGACATGCTGAGGACAGCTTACAAGTGATAAATTGCGCGTATCCAACTCATCGGCAAGTCCCGCGAGTAAGCTAGTCTTACCGCTACCATTGACACCGCTGAGCAACACTAACTGCTGACCATAGCATGCAAGATGCAACAGTCGTTGAATTAATGCTTCTTGAGAAGGTAGAAGAAGTTCGTTCGCCACAATACCACCCGAGGGTCATTAGCGGCTGATAACTTGCTCCAACAAAGTATCAGATACTTCGCCAAAGACAGCGGCACTACCAAGGCTAGTCGGTAACACTAACCGAATTTTGCCCGATAATACTTTTTTATCACGCCGCATATGCTGAATAAAACTGTCAAAGTTCATGCTGTCTGGCGCGCTAATCGGCAAATCAAATGCCTTGAGCAATGCCACAATACGACAAACGATTGACTCTTCGATCAATCCCATGCACTTAGCCGTTTCGGCAGCAAGTACTGTGCCAGCGGCAACAGCTTCGCCGTGTAGCCAATTACCGTAGCCCATTTCAGCTTCAATCGCATGGCCAAAGGTATGACCCAGATTAAGCAAAGCGCGTACACCTTGCTCGGTCTCATCCTCTGCCACCACCTCAGCTTTTATTTCACAGCAACGCTTAATCGCGTATGCCAAAGCTTGCGGATCCAGTGATTTAAGTTCATCAACATGCTGTTCTAACCATGCGAAAAACTCGACATCCCATATAATGCCGTATTTGATCACTTCCGCCATACCAGCAGCGAACTCTCTAGCAGGTAATGTATTGAGACAACGCGTATCTATCAGCACACTTTGAGGCTGGTAAAACGCGCCGATCATATTCTTCCCTAACGGGTGATTGACCGCAGTCTTACCACCAACGGAGGAATCAACCTGAGACAGCAGTGTGGTAGGGATCTGTACAAACTGCACACCACGTTGATAACTCGCGGCTGCAAAGCCCGCCATATCACCGATAACACCACCACCAAGCGCAACGATTACCACATCTCGCCCGCAATTATGTTCTAACAAAGCGGTAAAAATGCTGTTTAGCTGCTCAAGTGTTTTGAATTTTTCGCCATCGGGTAACACAACTGAAAGTACAGTACCTAATTCACTAAGGTAGTCGGTCACTTGCTGGAGATATAAAGGCGCAACTACGTCATTGGTAACAATGAGCAGTTTGCGCCCTGAGAATTGAGATAGATATGAGGCACTTTGACCTAACAGATCCTGGCCGATAAGGATGGGATAACTACGCTCTCCTAATTCAACCTGAATCTGTGTAAACGCCATTAGAACCCCAATTTATCTATAATTTGATTAGCGACCACTTTGGCGCTTTGTTCATCCGTTTTGACAATAACATCCGCAATCTCTACATACAGAGGATTACGCTTGTCAGCCAGATCTTCGAGCACTTCTCTTGGATTGTCGACCTGAAGTAACGGACGACGTTTATCGCGTTGAGTACGGGCAACTTGCTTATCGATGGTAGTTTCGAGATAAACAACAATACCGCGAGCAGACAGATAGTTACGAATATCTTTGCTCTGTACTGAGCCACCACCTGTTGCCAACACAATACCCTGCTTTTCGGTCAAATCAGCAATTACTTGCGCTTCGCGACGTCGAAAACCTTCTTCACCTTCAACATCAAACACCCACGCGATGTCTGCACCTGTGCGGCTTTCAATTTCCTGATCTGAATCGTAAAACTCAAGATGTAGCATTTGCGCCAAGTGACGTCCTATGGTGCTCTTACCGGCGCCCATAGGCCCTACTAGAAAAATATTACGTTTTTCAGCCATTTCTTATACGTCTGAATCTTATGAATAGTTTGCAGAAAGTCGATTTGGCAACAAATCGACGGGATTGTTACCTTGCTCTAATGAGACTTGATTCCGGATTATCTCAGCTAAAGGCCTCTGTTAGCAAGCCACCCTTTACACTTATTAACAAGGTTGCCAATAAAAAAGCCAGCGAACAAAGCACTGGCTTTTGAATTTAAACAAAAAACTAGAAGTCTTCAGTAACGATTTTCGGCGTAACGAAAATCAGCAGCTCATGGCGTTCGTTAGAATCTGAAGTGTTTCTGAATAATGCTCCGAGTACCGGAATATCACCAAGGACAGGGACTTTATTCACTGCATTGATAATTTGCTGTTGATAAATACCACCCAGCACGATGGTTTCACCATTATCAACCAGTACCTGAGTACCCACCTTTTGAGTATTAATTGATACTGCTTCACCTAATGGAGTCGTTACCACTTCTCCTTGAGAGTCTTGGGTAATTTCTAAGTCCAAAATCACGCGATTATCAGGGGTAATCTGTGGAGTTACCCGCAGCGACAATACGGCCTTTTTAAATTGCACCGTTGCAGCACCGCTAGAAGCCGACTCAACATAAGGAATTTCCACACCTTGCTCAATGTAGGCAGATTTTTGGTTTGACGTCGTAATGCGTGGGCTGGCAATAATTTCACCTTTGTTTTCCTGCTCCAACGCACTTAACTCTAAGTCCAACAGGGTGCCATCTGATAGCTTCGCCACACTGAAGGCAATGCTGGCGGCGTTACTTGCTCCTGATGGCAAATTCACGTTTAAACGATCGGTCAAATCAGGCGTACTACCAGATACCAGTCCTGAAGCGCCTTCAAGAGTACCGGACGTACCATAATCACCTTGCAAATCAGTAACACCCCATCGAACGCCTAAATCCTGCGCAACAGTATCACTGACAGTGACCATGCGAGATTCAATCAACACCTGTTTGATGGGAATATCCAATGCATCAATCAGTCTATGCACATTCTCTAAAATGTCAGCGGTATCTTTCACCAACAGAGTGTTAGTCCGTTCATCGACGGCAACACTACCCCGCTCCGACAACAGGCTTGAACCTTCGCCTTTGAGCAAATTGGCAATATCAGTCGCCTTGGCATAGTTGATTTGTAAATACTCAGAATACAACGGTGCTAGCTGTGCAACCTCTTGCTTGTTTTTCAAGTCTTGGCTTTCGCGGATCGCCAACTCTTCTGCTGGCGCAACCATCAAAATATTACCTTCGATGCGCTTATCTAAGCCTTTAGTTTGCAAAATCAAGTCCAAGGCCTGATCCCACGGCACATCATCAAGACGTAGCGTAATACTACCTTCTACCGTATCACTAGTGACCAAGTTGAAATTGTTGTAATCCGCGATGATTTGCAATGCAGTTCTCACCGAAATCTTTTGGAAATTCAGCGAGATATTTTTTCCTTTATATTTTTTCTTCGGTTCAATAGACGCTGTTTGAGCCGCTTTCGTCATCACGACTTTGAACAAATTACCATCCTGTTCGTACTTATAGTCGTAGACGCCTTTGATATCGATCATAAAGCGAGTCGTCATATCATCACGGAAAGTCTCAAAACTGCGCACAGGGGTAGCAAAGTCTTGTACATCCATGACATATAACATGTCATTAGGAATTTCAGTGTTATAAAACTGCACCTCAAGTTTTGCACCGACTTGCTGCACATTCGCTGCCACAGATGCATTATTGAGCTCAACAACTAACTCACCACCTTTGTCACCAGCGCGGTGAAAATCGATATTTTTGATTTTGTTAACGAAAGGGTTGTCAGCCTGGCTTTTAGGATCCAGAACGGCATCATTAATAGTTAAACGGTAAGTATTACCAATCGCTTTTCCTTGGTATGGTTTTACCTTTGCCAACTCAAGCGCAACCTGCAAAGAAGTTTCCTGTTGCTTAGTTGTCATTTTTTCAACGCCTACTTGGTGAATAGGCATTTCAGATTTTTCCAATCCCGAGGTGGTATCAGCAAAGTTGAGACGAATACCGGCAGGATCTGCATCAAGTAAAATCTCAGGATCCGCTACAGGATTTTCAAATACCAATTCCATCTCGAGCTGATGATCAATGATGGTGTGATATTTCACGTTAACCAGTTTGTTCTCTGCCATTGCGCAAGGAATGAGACTAACCGCCAAAACACATCCCAATGCGAGTCGCAACCATGCGCCTGTCTTTCCAGGTCTGTTATGCGCCACAATAGATCTCATTATTTTCTCATCCTTCGCTGGTTATTCGCCTGTCAACTCAAGACTACTATTCCGTTCGGTCCAACATCCCGAACCGTCAGGAATTAACTCTCCAATATCAATACTATTCGCCGAAATCGATTTAATCCGGCCATGATACAACCCAAGATAGTCACCAACCCCTACTCGATAAACGCTTGAGTCAGCAGTTTCAATCAATGCCCAAATAACCCCCCCTTGACTCAAAGTACCGCGCATCTTGAGATTATCCAGCGCATAGGTTTCCAGTCGCCCTTTTCTGCGCTTGAGATCAGGTTGTAAGCAATCTCTTGAGGTATCAACAACTTCTTCCGTCAGCTCTCTTGCTGGAGGTACAAACGGACTACGCAATGATTGCGCTTGGTAAGCAAAATGTTCAAATTTCGGCGGTTCTTTCAAAGGCGGAATACGAGGCACGTGATTCGCCTTGGTAGAGGCGACAAACTGCACCAGATCAGCGCGATCACCAATGCATCCACCCAACAGAAATACCATTAAGACAATTGGAAGAAATCTCATTTAGCTTTCCCCTTTGCCTTGTCCTTGCCTGCGGCAGCATCTGCCCCCTCTTTAAAGCGGTAGGTTTTCGCCAGTACTTCCATCAGTAGCTGACCACTACTCTCTTCTCGCTTGATAACAAAGTCGTGCAAGCTCACAATCCGCGGTAATTCAGCAACACCCGACACCATTTGACCAAGCTGGTGATAACCGCCTTCTACCGACATACGAATCGGGTACTCTATGTAAAATTCACGCTGTATTTCTGCATCCCAGTCAATACTGCGAATTTTTAGCCCAGAATCCGTTGCTACAAACGTCAGGTCATCCAACAATCCCGGCATCTCATTTTGTGACGGTAGCATTTTAAGCAGCTCTGCAAACTGCGCTTCCATTTCAACGAGTTGCTTGCGATATAGTTCAAGGTTAGCAGCTAACTGATATTTTGCTGTAAAGTCTTGTCGTAATTGAGCTTCTTTACGCTGTTCAGCCTCGTATGACGACCAAGCATCGTCAACAAAGAAGTAGTAACCACCGACAAAAACTAAAATCGCCAAGATGACAGCAAACACAGTTTTGACCTGTGCAGGCCAATCACCGATGTTTTCCATATCAAGGTCATTAAACTGGCTAAGATCTAATTTCATTTGCCAGCCCCCTTAGTCTTCGCTGCGGACTTAGTCGCAGCAAGCTCTTCCGCGCCACCTTTGACAGTCACTTTGAGCCTAAAACGTTGCAACTCACGAATATCTTCCTGCTGCGAGACGATGGACTGCATTGATGGATCCTGCAACCATTCAGATGCCTTAATTTTGCGCATCATGTTCGCGACATTATTGTTGGACTCACTGCGCCCTTCAATCCAGATGATACTGCCCTTTTTCTCAACGCTAGAGAGGTAGACGCCAGGCGGAATAACCTTCACGAGTTCGTCGAGGATGTGAGTTGGTAAATTTCGGGCTTGCTGCAGATTGAGGATAATTTCAGTACGTTTTTCAATGTCCGCTTTGCGCTGCTTGATCTTGGTAATTTCGGCAATTTGTCGGTCTAATTGCTGAATTTCATTCTGCAGATACGCATTACGTTCGCGCTGATCTTCCGTCATCAGTCCAATAAAGCTGATAGTGAGATAGACGATAAAAGCGGCGCCGACAAATACAAGCCCCAGAATTCCTAAATAATCGCGCTTTTTCTTTTCCCTGGCCTCTTCACGCCAAGGCAACAGATTTATGTTCGCCATTGACCGTAACTCCTTAATGCGAGACCACAGGCAATAAGATATTTATTAATGTCTTTTTGTAACTGCTGCTGTACTTTTTCATCGGCCTTAAGCGCTCCTTTAAAAGGATCGGCAATTGCCGCCTGCACACCGAGTTCATTAGTAAGTAAGTTGACCATGCCTTCTAATTTAGAAGTGCCGCCACAAAGGAGTACATAATCCACTTTATCTTTGTTGCTTGAAGTGCAATAAATCTGCAATGTACGTTTAATCTGCTGCAGTAATTGTGTTTGGAATGGAGACAGCACCTCAAACATATAATTTCTTGGCAGGTCTCCATCTATTTTCGCTTTTTCTGCCTGCTCATATGGCATACCGTAATAAGACAAAATTGATTGGGTAAACAACTCCCCACCAAAAGCTTGCTCACGGATAAATGTCGTTTCACCCTGCTCGACCACTGCAAAGGTGGTCATGTTGGCGCCAATATCGACTAGCACGACAACACCTTTTTGCTGGATATCTTCTGGCACCTGTTTGGCGACAAGTTCATAGGCGCGGCCTAAAGCGTAGCCTTCAACATCAACCACTTTTGCTTCCATGCCGATGTCATCTAACGCATCAACACGGGCGTCAATATTGTCTGTTCGACAGGCACTTAACAGTACATCGACCTTAGTAGCATCGTTTTTGTTGGGCGCGAGGGTTTCAAAGTCAATGCTGACTTCATCAAGGGAGTAAGGGATAAGGTTGTCGGCTTCGATTTCGATTTGGGCTTCCATTTCAACTTCATTCAATGAAGCATCCATGTAGATGACTTTGGTCATCACCGCCGAGCCCGACACTGACACAGCAGCAAATTTTGCAGATTTAGGAAGTTGGCGTTTAAGAAGACGTAAAGATTCTATGACCGCTTCGCTATCGCGAATATCATGATCATTAACAGCGCCCTTTTTTATTGGCACAGCAGCGTGAGCCAATATTTTATATCCGTCAGAAACCTTGCCCAGCAGAATGGCTTTGACCTCATGAGAGCCGATGTCAATCCCAACCATCTGCGGCGCCTGACGCCTCCATAAATTAGAAAGCATAGTCCCGTGCCATCTTTTTGTTGTTGAATCCTAGCGTAGCACAAACTTTACAAGTATGTGATCAATTATAAGTTCTTCATTAACATTATTTTGGTTCTTTTTAAATCACCATTTTACTTCACCCAAACTACATGGCCTTATATACTAAAACGTCTATGCAAAAAGCGGAAATTTATAGTGTGAAGTGGTTAAAACGTATTCTGATTACATTTTTCAGTCTATTTCTACTGGGAATCATCACAGTTACTGCAACTTATTTTTACGTTTTACCGGATTTGCCGGACGTTGCCACATTAAAAAACGTACAACTGCAGACCCCGCTTAAAATATATTCACAAGATGGCAAGCTTATTTCACAGTTTGGTGAAAAACGTCGCATTCCATTAGAACTCACTCAAATACCAAAGCCGCTGCTACAGGCATTCATTGCCACAGAGGATTCTCGCTTTTACGAGCACAAGGGGGTTGATCCTGTTGGCGTGCTGCGCGCTGCGATCGTGATGGTAACCACAGGGCAAAAGCGCCAAGGTGCAAGTACCATCACCATGCAGGTGGCACGTAACTTCTTTTTAACGCGCGACAAAAAGTTTATTCGTAAAATCAAAGAAATTTTTATCGCTCTCCATATCGAACAGCTGCTCACTAAAGACGAGATCCTAGAGCTGTATGTAAACCGTATCTATCTTGGTCAACGTGCTTATGGCGTTGGAGCTGCGGCACAAGTTTATTATGGAAAAGATGTCAGTGAGTTAACGCTATCTGAAATGGCAATGATTGCTGGATTGCCAAAAGCACCGTCAACCATGAACCCTATCTCATCGCCTAAACGAGCCTTTGCACGGCGTAATGTGGTGCTGATGCGGATGCATGACGTGGGATATATCACCGATAGCGAATACCAAAATGCCATAGGTGAACCACTCACAGCGTCATATCACGGCGCAGAAATCGACCTCTATTCGCCGTATATATCGGAAATGGTGCGTGATTACATGGTGCAAAAGTATGGCGAAGAAGAGGCCTATACTGGCGGCTACAACGTCTACACCACCATTGACTCACGTCTTCAGAAAGAGGCACAACAAGCCGTACGTGACAACGTCTTCGCATATGACGAACGTCACGGTTATCGAGGTGCCATTTCAACAATTTGGACAGATATCGCGCCGAGCAATGATCAGATCCTTGCAGCGTTAGCCAAGACTCAAGCGGTTGACGATATTCAGCCCGCTGCGGTCATGCAACTTGATGAGCAAACCGCCACAGTGATGCTCGCCAGTGGTCAGCAAGTGACTCTCGATTGGGAAGGTATTAACTGGGCACGTAAATATATCTCTGACCGGCGCCAAGGCGCTGCGCCTAAAACCGCTAGCGACGTGTTAACCGCTGGTGAAATGGTATGGGTGCGACTTAATGGCGAACACTGGCAACTATCGCAAATACCACAAGTTTCGAGTGCAATAGTGTCATTGGCACCACATGATGGGGCGATACAAACCTTAGTTGGTGGCTTTAGTTTTAGCATGAGCCAATACAATCGTATTACCCAGGCTAAACGCCAATTGGGATCCAACATTAAACCCTTTATCTATACCGCCGCTTTAGAAAAAGGCTACACCTTAGCCACACTTATCAACAATGCGCCGATTAACAAGCCTGATTTGCGTCAAGGTACTGCTTGGCGCCCCAAAAATTCACCGGATGTTTATGGCGGCCCAACACGTTTGAAAGTTGGTTTGGCTCAGTCCGTGAACGTCATGGCCGTACGTGCGCTGCGCTACGTTGGGTTGGATAATGCTATCAACAAACTGTCGGAGTTTGGCTTCAATCGCGAAGATCTGAATCGTAACGAATCGTTAGCGCTCGGTTCTCCGTCAGTGACCCCGCTAAAAGTTGTCACTGCATTTACCTCATTTGCTAATGGTGGCTATTTAGTCGAGCCATATTTTATTGACCGTATTGACGATGGCTATGGCAAAACAATTGAGCGAGCCCAACCAGCACTAGCGTGTGATGACGATGATATTGTTGCTCCTGCGACATCTGACAGCAGCGCAATGACGGCCGACAATACCGAAACTTTTGTCACTGAGCAGCCAACAGCTTCGATTACCTCTGATAGTGCTTTAGCGTATAACTGTGCTAATCCCGCAGCTCACAAAGCTAAACGAGTTGTATCCAAGCAAGTTGCTTTCCTAATCACTGAAGCACTCAAGAGCGTTATTTGGGGCGGTGGTGATTGGAATCACGGTACAGGTTGGAATGGTACCGCTTGGCGGGCGGCGCGATTGATCAAGCGTCACGACATTGCGGGTAAAACAGGTACCACCAATGAGTCAAGAGACACCTGGTTTAGTGGTTTTAACCCAACGTTGGTGACCACGGCATGGGTAGGTTTCGATGACCACAGTCGCGAGCTAGGCCGCACTGCCTGGAATCCTAATGGCCCTAAATCACAGATCTCCGGTGCCGAATCCGGCGCTAAATCTGCGGGCCCAGCTTGGAACCAGTTTATGTACCACGCACTGCAAGGTACACCAGAAGTTCCAATGCAACCACCAGAGGGCATAGTGTCAGTACGCATCGATCTCGCGACTGGCAAACTGTCTCGGAAAACGGACTACACCAGCGAGTTTGAGTATTTTATTCAGGGCACAGAACCGACGGAATACGCCCAAGAAAACAGTGACGACAGCAATATCTTCATTGATTCAAAAGCGACCAATGACCTATTTCAATAATCGACAATGACGTAGTTAAACAAAAGCACGCTTATTAGCGTGCTTTTTTATTATTGCTGACTGAGCAGCATATCAACATGAGGGATGTCATCTTCGAGGTACATATCAGACACGGCGACAAAGCCAAGCGCATGGTAGAAGGATGACAGATATTCCTGCGCACCAATCTTGATGGCTTGATGCGGCCAATACTGCTGACACAAGGAAATCGCTTGCTTCATTAAAGCTTTGCCTGTCCCATGTTGTCGAAATGCAGGGTTTACGAGTACTCGGCCGATGCTTGGTTCAGCGTAGGATAATCCGGGAGGTAACAAACGTGCGTAAGCGAGTAAATCCCCAGCGTCGTTGTAGGCCAATAAGTGACGAGCATCAGGGTGACAGTCTTTGCCATCTAATTCTGGGTAAGCACACTGCTGTTCCACTACGAACACGTCAACACGTAAACGTAATAACTGATACAGCGTAGACGCCGATAATTCGCTAAAGCGCCGACTTTGCCACTGCATAAATCTGTCTCATTAAGTCGATAAAACAAGGATGCAGATTAACAAATATGTCGAATACAAGGCTATGGCATGGTGAGAGAATTTCCGGTGCCGATGCAGGATCATGGCAAAACGTAAGAAAGCGCCGGGAAGCACAGCCAAAATTCCCGCATCGGCAATTCGCAGCAATTGCGTTTGCCACAACCGGAATTCGATAGATTGTTAACGCCTACTTACATCGCAAGCATAAGCACCGATGACAAACAAATTGGGGCGTCCTTGTCCCAATTTCACCGGATTTACTATGAACGCTAAAAGTATACTACTGTTGCATTAACTTTATTAGCCATTCAAAAACTTACGAATTGTTCCACTGACGGGACAATATCTATAGCGCTATCTCGTATCAAAAATGACTTTTTATTTTAAATTATTCTATGTCGGCAACATGCGGTTTAACTGAGGTGAGCGTAGAATGAATTCATCAGGCATGGTGCCTGATACAACTGGTTTGATGGCAACATCCCACCACCAGCTGTCAGTGAACTTGATATCGCCGGACAGCTATTTTACGACTGCTGTCCAACGGTCTCTCCCAAGTGAATACGGAAGGAAAACCATGAGTAAAGAGCACAAGAACAGCAAAGAGCAGAAGAAACAGCCTCAGCATACGGCCAAAGAAAAACGGGCTCTGAAGGCAGCAAAAAAACAAGCGAAATTCGCCCCGGTGGAGAACATTAAAGCAGGCAAATAAATTGAAAATTCCAGTTTTCACCAGTCTGTTACACACGAAAGGCGCTCAATGAGCGCCTTTTTAGTTGTCGATTTGTCACGGCTTATGAGCAGCAATCTTTATGGACCGACTTGCCCGGCAGTTTGTCGTACAGCACTTTCGCCATCAACACCGCCAGAATAATCGCCGAGTAGTTCACAATCACATCAGGTAACACACGGTGCTCGTCACCGAGTTGCGGCATTACTTCAAAGCCAAAATTCGCCACCAGCAGATTCACCAGCCAGCCAAACACCAGAGCCACACTCAGCACACCACCTAAATAGCCCAGTAACGCTCGACGGCCCATCTCTTTAGCAACAACGCCAAGCGTGGCGATGTTAGTGGCAGGGCCAGCCAGCATAAACACTAAAACTGCACCGGGTGACACGCCTGCCAACAGCAAGCCCGCGGCAATCGGGGTCGAAGCGGTGGCGCAGATGTACATCGGAATCGATACCAGCACCATCACCAGCATGGCCAACAAGCCGTTACCCCACTGCGCGAGGAAATCTGCCGGCACATAGGTTTGTACCAAAGCAGCGAAGAATAAACCGACCAACAACCACACGGCGGTGTCTTCAATCAAATCAGTGGCAGCATACTTCAGCCCTTGCAGCAGCTTTTGCGCAACACTGGCATTGCTCGCTAACGGTGCATCACCACAGCAACTGCTACCGTTGCTCGCGTTTGAGCTACAACAGCTGTCAGATTGAGTTGCTGAGGATGAACAGCAACTACTCGCCGTGGCTTTAGGCTCACTGCTGCAACAGTTGCTCTTTTCCGGCGACAGATTGTCAGCACCACAGCAACTGCGGGCCACCTTGGTTTTTTCGCTACCACAGCAGCTCGACTCAGAACTAGCCGCACTATTTACACTGTGACTTACACTGCTTGCGTTGTTAACTAACGGTGCAGCCGCCATCGGTTTGAATGTCGCAGGTTTAAACGTAGTGGCCTGCTTAGCCGCATTATTGGCAGTATCGGCCGCGCTTGAGCAGCAAGCTTTGGTGCTGTGCGCTGCAGCATCATCCGCCTTAACGGCTTCTGCCTGCTCTTCGTCACGGCCCACCAACAGCCCTGCCACAACAGCACTCGTCACCGCAGCGATTGGCCGCACAATCGCCATAAACGGGCCGAGCAATACATAAGAAACTGTCACCGAGTCCACACCGGTTTCTGGGGTAGACACCAAAAATGAGGTGGTGGCTGCTTTTGAAGCGCCACTGCGACGCAGGCCAACTGCCGCCGGAATCACCCCACAAGAACATAGTGGTAATGGAGCGCCAAACAGCGCGGCTTTCAGCGTCGCTTTAAAACCGTGGCCGCCAAGCTGCTTATTCATCCAGCTCATAGGCACAAACACCTTGAGCATGCCAGCTAATATCAGCCCGAGTAGCAACCAAGGTGCTGACTCCATAAATAACGCCAAAAAATGATTCATGACCATGGAACATCTCCCACAACGTCAGTGCGGTCTATTTACTGTAAGATGGCTGCATGTCGTCGGGTTCAAATGACTCTAATGCTTGCAAAATCGTGCAATGTTCTGCGCTATGCGGCCCACCACAACAACCATCTGATAAAATCTGTAATGACTGGCGAAACCGTTCCAACTCAGCAATTTTTTCACTGACTTTAACGAGTTTCTCATCAACTAACTCTTTGACATCGCTGCATACACGGTTGGCTTTATCAACTTCGATCGACAACAATTCTGCGATTTCACCTAACGAAAAGCCGACCGACTTGGCGCGTAAAATGAACGCTAAACGCTGATCATCAGCCTGATTGTAGGCACGGTAACCATTGTCTTGTCGCGCAGATGGTTGCAGTAAACCGTGCTTTTCATAAAAGCGCAGCGTATCGGTATTAATACCATGACGATTTGCCAACTCACCAATACGAAACATACTAAGCCTCGATGTTTGTCGGAGTATAAAGCTTAGAGTCTACTCCAAGGTCAAGAGAAGTTAAATGTAAACCAGTCTCATTTATATGTTCGATTTGCTGCGCTTTGTTCACGATTTGATATTGTGTAATCGCGTAGAAAAAACAACGGGGACAATGGATTTGCGGTAGAATACGCCCCCAGCTCGCACGCAGCCATAGGATGCGTTTTGAGGGATTTTCGTAAAGCAAGATTAACCTTGTAATGCAATAGCTTGATAAAATTGAGCTTTCCGAAAGATCCTTGAAACTAAAACTGGAAAACTGTACCCAAAATGAATAATGCCAGACCTATTCGTCGCGCCCTGCTGAGCGTATCTGATAAAACCGGAATCGTGGAATTTGCCAAAGCCCTGCACTCACAAGGCGTTGAGCTACTGTCCACCGGTGGTACTGCACGTCTGTTGGCTGACAACGGCATCCCGGTTATCGAAGTATCTGACTATACCGGTCACCCAGAAATCATGGATGGTCGTGTTAAAACCCTGCATCCAAAAGTTCACGGCGGCATTCTCGCCCGTCGTGGCATGGATGAGCAGGTAATGGCAGACAACAACATCGGCCCTATCGATCTTGTTGCTGTAAACCTGTACCCATTTGCTGCGACCGTCGCTAACCCTGACTGCACCCTGGAAGACGCTATCGAAAACATCGATATCGGCGGTCCAACCATGGTGCGCGCAGCAGCGAAAAACCATAAAGACGTGACCATTGTGGTTAACGCAGCTGACTACGATAAAGTGTTGGCAGAAATGGCGGCTAATGCAGGTTCAACGACCTACAACACCCGTTTCGATTTGGCGATTGCCGCTTACGAGCACACTGCAGCCTACGATGGCATGATCGCTAACTACTTTGGCACTATGGTGCCGGCGCACAGCGATGCTGAGTGCAACGAAGATTCTAAATTCCCACGCACTTACAACACTCAGTTGGTGAAAAAACAAGACCTGCGTTATGGGGAAAACAGTCACCAAGACGCAGCCTTCTATGTTGATCTGAACGCTGACGAAGCCTCAGTCGCCACAGCCACCCAACTGCAAGGTAAAGCGCTGTCTTACAACAACATCGCCGATACCGATGCGGCACTGGAATGCGTGAAAGAATTCGCTGAACCCGCCTGCGTTATCGTTAAGCACGCGAACCCTTGTGGTGTAGCGGTTGATAGCGACATCTTCGCTGCGTACGAACGCGCCTTTAAAACGGACCCAACCTCAGCCTTTGGCGGCATCATCGCCTTCAACCGCGAGTTGGACGGCAAAACCGCAGCGGCAATCGTTGAACGTCAATTCGTGGAAGTGATCATTGCGCCAGTAGTGAGCGCTGAAGCACGCGAAATCGTTGCCAAGAAAGCCAACGTACGTTTGCTGGAATGTGGCCAATGGGCCGACAAAACCACCAGCTTCGATTACAAACGTGTTAACGGCGGCATGTTGGTACAAGACCGCGATCAAGGCGTGATCACTGAAGCTGATTTGAAAGTGGTGACTAAACGCCAACCAACCGCTGAAGAGCTGAAAGATCTGCTGTTCTGCTGGAAAGTCGCCAAATTCGTTAAATCTAACGCGATTGTTTACGCCAAAGACGGCATGACCATCGGCGTGGGCGCGGGCCAAATGAGCCGCGTATACAGCGCGAAAATCGCTGGTATCAAAGCTGCCGATGAAGGTTTAGTGGTTGAGGGTTCCGTAATGGCATCTGATGCCTTCTTCCCATTCCGCGATGGTATCGACGCCGCTGCCGCTGCGGGTATCAGCTGTATCATTCAACCAGGTGGTTCAATCCGCGACGACGAAGTGATTGCCGCTGCTGACGAAGCAGGCATGGCAATGGTGTTCACTGGCATGCGCCATTTCCGTCACTAAGATTTTGCCGGCAGCGCTAGCCGCTGCCGTTTCAGCGAAGGGATAACTCTATGAAAGTTCTTGTTATTGGTGGTGGCGGTCGTGAACACGCGCTAGCGTGGAAAGCGGCACAAAACAACGATGTTGAAGTGGTGTTTGTGGCACCGGGTAACGCGGGTACTGCCCACGAGCCTAAACTGCAAAACATCGATATCAGCGCCACTGACGTGCCAGCACTGTTGGCCTTTGCCCAAGAAAATGCTGTTGAGCTGACTATTGTTGGCCCAGAAGCACCATTGGTAATTGGTGTAGTGGATGCGTTCCGCGCCGCCGCTCTCAACATCTTTGGCCCAACCCAAGCCGCTGCGCAGCTGGAAGGTTCAAAGGCGTTCACCAAAGACTTTTTAGCACGCCACAATATTCCGACTGCAGCGTATAAAAACCTGACCGAAATCGCACCAGCCAAAGCCTACGCGGCAGAGTTGGCCGCAGAAACTGGTTTTCCTGTGGTTATCAAAGCTGATGGCTTAGCAGCAGGTAAAGGCGTGATTATCGCGCAAGACCAAGCGGAAGCGGATGCAGCGATTGAAGATATGCTGGCCGGTAACAAGTTTGGTGATGCTGGTTCGCGCGTAGTGATCGAAGAGTTCCTCAAAGGCGAAGAAGCTAGCTTTATTGTGATGGTCGACGGCAAAAACATTCTGCCAATGGCCACCAGCCAAGACCATAAAGCACGCGACAACGCGGACAACGGCCCGAACACTGGCGGCATGGGTGCTTACTCACCGGCACCAGTAGTGACTCAAGACATTCACGACTGGGTAGTGGCTAACGTTATTCGCCCAACTGTGGATGGCATGGCCGCTGAAGGTAACGTGTACACTGGCTTTTTGTACGCTGGTTTGATGATTGCGCCAGACGGCACCGCCAAAGTGCTGGAATACAACTGCCGCTTCGGCGACCCAGAAACCCAACCGATCATGATGCGTTTGCAATCAGATTTGGTCGCACTTTGCTTGGCTGGCTGTAAAGGCGAGCTGGATAAAGTGACTGCTGAATACGATGCTCGTGCAGCAGTTGGCGTGGTATTGGCCGCTGGCGGTTATCCTGATGCGTATCGCAAAGGCGATGTGATTGAAGGTCTGTCACTCGGTGATACCAACGCCAAAGTGTTCCACGCTGGCACTAAGCTGGACGGCGAACATGTCGTGACCGCTGGCGGCCGCGTACTGTGCGCGACTGCACTGGGTAACACAGTGACCGAAGCACAGAAAGCCGCGTATGCGCTGGTTGATGAAATCCATTGGGATGATGTTTATTTCCGTACTGACATCGGCTATCGCGCCATTGCTCGCGAGCAGGCGCAATAACGCTTTCACTACGGCTTAGAAAAACGGCGCCAATGGGCGCCGTTTTTGTTGATGCAATCAGGTTACTCGTTTACAACATGCAGCGGGCTGACGTTATCACTCGCCACCAAACGTATCGGGTGCTGATATTGCGCTAGTGGTTTTGGTCGGCCAATGGCGTAACCTTGCGCATAGTTGATGCCGATTTGATTAAGTTTGTCGATGATCTCCGTGCTCTCAACAAACTCAGCCACTGTTTCAATGCCCATGGTTTTACACACATCATGGATGGATTTTACGATGGCAAAGTCACGAGCGTTACTGGCAATTTGCCGCACAAAGCAGCCATCAATTTTAACGTAATCTACCGGCAGTTCGCGTAAGTATCCATATGACGCAAAGCCGCTACCAAAATCATCCAGCGCAAAGGCAAAGCCCAGCTTGCGTAAATTCTGCAGCATCTGCATGGCACGTTGGCGGTTTTGAATGGCACTGGTTTCGGTGATTTCAAAACAGATACAACTGCTTGGCACATCAAAATATTGCTGTTGATCAGCAATATAGTCCAACATACCATCTGCGCCGAGACTGTTGGCCGAGAGATTAATCGATAAGGAAATCGAATCTATCAGCTCACGATGCTGTGACAACCATTCAAACGCCTTACGGATCACCTCTTTATCGACATCCGGCATTAACTTAAAGCGCTCGGCCGCGGCAATAAACTGTGCCGGCGGCAACACGCGTTCATGTTCGCCTTTGATGCGCAATAAGATCTCTAATCGCTGCCGCTTACTGACACCATTGAGTGACCGAATTTGCTGGAAGTACAACATCAGTTCACGTGTTTCAATTGCCTGAGTGATCCGATGCGCCCATTTCGGTGCATTACGTTCGTAGTTGAGTTGCTGATCGCGGTTATCATAAAAATGAATCTGATTACTGCCTTTACGCTTAGCGGCAATACAGGCAATATCGGCGTCTTTCAGCAGTTCTTGCGTCTTTGGCTTAGCGCCATGATAAAAAGCCACACCGATACTGACGCCAACGCGATAATGCACGCCTTCATGATGCACCACCTGTAAACTCACTTGTTGCGCAATCGCTTTGAGCATACGCGCAACCGTTACCGCCGAGTAGTCACGCATCACTAAACCAAATTCATCGCCGCCCAAACGCGCGAGCAATCCCTGGCTCCCCACCACTTGCGACATGGCTTTGGCGACCAGTTTCAACATACGATCTCCCGCCACATGACCACAGTTGTCGTTAATCAACTTAAACTGTTCCAAGTCGAGATAGCATACCGCCAAGGTACGAGCATGGGCGATATAGTGCGAGAGCTTACTCTCGAATGCGTGGCGGTTTAGCAGACCGGTACTGGCATCAATGTTGGCGCGGCGCTGTAACTCTTGTTTGAGTTGTTCCTCGGCGGTGATATCCCGTAATACCATCACCGAGCCAATCACTTCACCGCTTTCATTGCGCAAGTTGGTCAAGGCTCGGTCAAGCAACAGCGGTTGCGGCAACTTAAGCCGTAATTTGCGATGCTCAATGAGATGACTGGCAGATGCCATAAACTGTTTTAACTCAGCATCAAGGCTATTTGCTACATCGAGTAATTCTCCCACCGACACAGGTTGCTGAGACAACGGCGCGACTTGCAGCAATTTCTCCGCCTGCGGATTCATGTAGGTAATCTTAGTATCACGGTCGGTAACGATCACCGCTTCGGCGATGGCTTCCAAAGTAATACGCGAACGAGCTCTATGTTGGGAGAAACCATTCACAAGGTTATTGATACTATCGGTCAGCGCATCAAACTCGCCACTGCCATGGGTTTCAATTGTGGTCAGTCGCTGCTCTGAAGGGTCTATCGCCTGTATTTGCTGCAATAGCTGAGCAAAAGGTGATAACAGAGAACGTTTAAGCCACACATAGCCCAAGTACACAATAGATACGCCACCTAACAGTAGCGCCAGCACAATGAGTGTATTTCGCCATGCCATGAGTGCAAAAAGATCGGGCTTGTGTTCAATTTCCAGTACTAGCGGCTCACCCGCGACCGAAGTGACCGCAATATGATCAAAGTGGTCATTATGGGAAACTAATGGTGCCTCGGCAGCACTGACAACACGAATCTGTTTAGTGAGCTCACCTTGCCCCAACCCCGCAAAATATTCCGTTGCCAGAGTGCGCGTCACCACAATGAAGTCATCTTCATCTAAGCGTGAGTAACCAATTAACATCGGCTGCTGACCAGCAAACATCGCCCCCCAGCCAAACTTGCCCAGCGAATGCAGTTGTATCAACGCTTGCGCGATTTGCGGATTGACAGCTTGCTGGCCTAAGCGCTGCAAATGATTTGCTTGCAGATGATATACGTCGACATTGTATTTAGATAACTGATCCTGCCAAAGCTGTTGTAGCTGGGCATTATCAATTTCAGGAGAATAGAATTGCGCCAACGTCAGTAATCGATGAGCATCCGCCTCGAATCGATTCAATATTCGTTGATTTTCCTGAAGCTGCATCTGTTGGCGATGTGTTTCCACTCGGTATTCAAACCATTGGTGTAAACAGTAGATCACCACAAACAGCGCCGGAACACAGAACGCTAAAATAAAGGTGCGAATTTTATCGCTTAACAACATACAGCTTGCCCACCAACATCATCAGTACGCCTTGAGTAACGTCATCACTGATAAGACGGGCGACCATTGCCCAGGATTCTTCCCTAAAAATCCATTTTGAACGTGCTTAGCCTAAAATTTTAACTCAGCATGCCAAAAACCGCGCCAATTGTATTGATTTAACGCATCATATTGAACCATTAATCATTAAATTTAACGAAAAATGGATTAAAAAAGCCTCCGTTTGGAGGCTTTCGTGGTCAAATACTAGGCTAGCACCCGTTATTTATGGTATTTGCGTGATAACTCGTGTACTGACTTCACAAATGCGCCAGCGTGCTCTGGATCCACGTGTTGGTGAATGCCGTGGCCCAAGTTAAATACGTGGCCAGTACCTTCACCATAACCTGCCAAAATGCTCGCCACTTCTTCCTCAATACGTGGAATAGGCGCATACAGTGCTGATGGGTCCATGTTGCCTTGCAGGGCAACTTTGTCACCTACGCGACGACGGGCATCAGCAATGTCGATAGTCCAATCCAGACCCAGTGCGTCAGCACCAGTTTCTGCCATCGCTTCCAGCCACAAACCGCCACCTTTAGTGAACAGGGTTACGGGTACACGGCGACCTTCAGCTTCACGAGTCAAACCGTTGATGATTTTCTGCATGTAACGCAGTGAGAATTCACGATACGCCGCGTGAGAAAGTGCACCGCCCCATGAGTCAAAGATCATCACAGCTTGGGCGCCGTTAGCGATCTGTGCGTTCAGGTACAGGGTGACTGAATCAGCCAGTTTGTCTAACAGCATATGCAGTGCTGCAGGCTCTGAGTACATCATACGTTTGATTTGTTCAAACGCTTTGCTTGAACCACCCTCAACCATGTAAGTTGCCAGCGTCCAAGGTGAACCAGAGAAACCAATCAATGGCACATCACCGTTCAGTTCACGGCGAATGGTGCTTACCGCTTTCATCACATAACCCAGTTCATCTTCTGGATCAGGAATTGGCAGCGCTTTGATGGTGTCGATAGTGTTAGCTTTACGTTCAAAGCGTGGGCCTTCGCCCGCTTCAAAGAACAGACCTAAGCCCATTGCATCTGGCACAGTCAGAATGTCAGAGAACAAAATCGCCGCATCTAACTCATAACGACGCAGAGGTTGCAGGGTCACTTCGCAAGCTAAATCAGCATTGCGGCACAGTGACATAAAATCACCCGCTTGCGCACGAGTTGCTTTGTATTCTGGCAGATAGCGACCCGCTTGGCGCATCATCCACACAGGCGTAACGTCCACTGGCTGCTTTAACAGTGCACGCAAATAACGATCATTCTTCAATTCTGCCATTTGGCTGTCCCTAAAGGTTGTTTGTGCTGTTGTGCTGGTGCGCTAGTTTAGCATTTGCTTCGCTAATGTAACCTCTGATCGCGTATTTCTGTGACCATCAACAGTGAATATTCGCAACTGGTGAAATTTCAAACAATTTGCAGAGAATCAGCCACGGATCACGGACTGGAATAAAAGCGGGCGCTGAAGCGAAAGCTTAACCACTATATGACCAAAAACAGTTGCACCGGTTCCCGCCCTTTGGTATAAAAATTCTGCGCTAGCAAGAACAATCAAGAAGCTCGTCACATCGAGCCCGTTAAAATTTTCCTCGCCCAGCTGTAGTTATCTGCCGCTGGGCTTTTTATTTGGCAGATGTTCTCAAGCCAAACCATCGAACTTCCACCATAGTCTTCGCGGATTTATAGACTTTAGTCGCTCGGGATAGCGAAGAAAGTTGCCAAGCGGAGTCGAAGTCGCCTAAATTTAACTAACAATGGCGGTAAGGAGTCTCATAATGCTGAAACAACTCGCTCAAGCCGAAGAAAAATGGGGTGGCGCTAGCCGATTGATTGATCGTTGGTTGCAAACCCGACGCGAACTACTCATTCAATACTTCCAACTCGCGGGATTATCCCGTGGAACTGCGCCTGAAAATAGCCTGCCGGGACTACAGCAAGTCCACCAATTTTGTGATCATTTAGTCGATTACATTTCAGAAAGCCACTTTCGCGTCATCAATCAAATCATGCATTCGTTTGCTGAAGGCGAGCATATTACCGACCGTCTGCTTCCAGAAGTAATTGAAACTACAGATAAATTACTGGATTTTATCGACAAATATTCCAGCGCCGAAAATGACGATATGTTATTGGCACTCGACGAAGACTTAGCCGAGCTGGTCAATGTGCTGGAAACCCGTTTTGAACTGGAAGATCGTCTCTTACAAGTGCTCTACACCTATCGCATTCAACGGAATGAAAGCCAACAGGCCGTAGCGAATTAACGCAAAACGAGCATTAAAAAGGCCAGCAGCTGCTGGCCTTTTTTGCGAACTTAGTCAGTTACACGGCAGTTTGAAAAATCACTTTTTCTGCTTTGTCGGTGTAAGCTGGCAATTGGTCAAAGTTCAGGTAACGATAGGTATCAGCGGCAGTCGCATCAATCTCTTTCGCATACTCTTGATACTCTTCCACGCTTGGCAGACGCCCCAACAATGCGGCTACCGCAGCCAGTTCAGCTGATGCTAAGTAAACGTTAGCACCAGTTCCTAAACGGTTCGGGAAGTTACGGGTAGAAGTCGACACGACTGTGGCCCCTTCCGCAACCCGTGCTTGGTTACCCATACACAGAGAACAACCAGGGATTTCGATACGAGCACCCGCTTTACCAAAAATGCTGTAGTAGCCTTCTTCGGTCAGTTGATCGCGATCCATCTTAGTTGGTGGTGCAATCCACAAGCGTGTTGGCAGTGTGGTGGCGAATTTGTCGAGCACTTTACCGGTAGCACGGAAGTGACCGATGTTGGTCATACATGAACCAACGAACACTTCATCAATCTTAGTGTTCGCCACATCTGACAACAGCACAGCGTCATCTGGATCGTTAGGCGCACACAGGATTGGCTCTTTGATTTCGTCCAGATTGATCTCGATAACGGCCGCGTATTCAGCGTCAGCATCGGCTTCCATCAATTCTGGGTTTGCCAACCACTCTTCCATACCTTTAATACGGCGTTCCAGTGTACGGCGGTCGCCATAACCTTCAGAGATCATCCACTTCAACATGATGATGTTGGAGTTCAGATACTCGATGATCGGCTCTTTATCCAACTTAATGGTACAACCCGCAGCACTACGTTCAGCAGATGCATCAGACAGTTCAAATGCTTGTTCAACTTTCAGATGTTGCAGACCTTCAATCTCAAGGATGCGGCCAGAGAAGATGTTTTTCTTACCTTTCTTCTCAACGGTCAACAGACCCATTTCGATCGCTTTGTGTGGGATCGCATGTACCAAGTCACGCAACGTGATACCCGGTTGCATCTTACCGCTAAAGCGTACCAATACAGATTCAGGCATATCCAGTGGCATTACGCCAGTAGCGGCAGCAAATGCCACCAATCCAGAGCCTGCTGGGAATGAGATACCAATTGGGAAACGGGTATGCGAGTCACCACCAGTACCGACAGTATCTGGCAGCAGCATACGGTTCAGCCATGAGTGGATAACACCATCGCCAGGACGCAGCGAAACACCTGCACGATTCATAATGAAGTCAGGCAGGGTGTGGTGCGTGTTCACATCCACTGGTTTTGGATAGGCGGCAGTGTGACAGAATGACTGCATCACCAAATCAGCACTAAAGCCCAAACAAGCCAGATCTTTCAGTTCGTCACGGGTCATAGGACCAGTAGTATCCTGAGAACCCACAGACGTCATCTTAGGTTCGCAGTATTGGTTTGGACGGATACCAGCAACACCGCAGGCTTTACCCACCATTTTCTGGGCCAGAGTGAAGCCTTTATCAGATTGTGCAACTGCACCTGGACGTACGAATACGTCAGAAGCTTCCAATCCCAGAGCTTCACGTGCGCGGTCAGTCAGACCACGGCCAATAATCAATGGAATACGGCCACCTGCGCGAACTTCATCCAAAATCACTTTGGTTTTCAGCTCGAACTCAGACACCACTTCATCGCTGTCATGGCGAGTAACTTTGCCTTCATATGGGTAAACGTCGATAACGTCGCCCATTTCCATCATGCCAACGTCTAATTCGACAGGCAGAGCACCAGCATCTTCCATGGTGTTAAAGAAGATAGGCGCGATTTTACCGCCGAAGCAGAAACCACCAGCGCGTTTGTTAGGCACATAAGGAATATCGTCACCCATCAACCACAATACTGAGTTGGTCGCTGATTTACGTGATGAACCAGTACCCACAACGTCACCGACATACACCAGCGGGAAACCTTTTTCTTTCAAGGCTTCAATGGTTTTGATTGGGCCAACAACGCCAGGCTGATCAGGTTCGATACCATCACGGGCGTTTTTCAACATAGCCAATGCATGCAATGGAATATCTGGACGCGACCATGCATCAGGCGCTGGTGATAAGTCATCGGTGTTAGTTTCACCAGTGACTTTGAATACAGTCAGGGAAATTTTGTCAGCCAGTTTAGGACGGCTCAGGAACCATTCGGCATTTGCCCATGATTCAACGATGGTTTTAGCATAGGCGTTGCCCGCTTCCATCTTTTCCACAACATCGTGGAACGCATCGAACATCAACAGAGTGTGCGACAACGCTTTCACCGCCAAAGGCGCCAGCTTGTCGTTATCGAGCGTTTTGATCAGCGGTTCAATGTTGTAACCGCCCTGCATGGTACCCAATAGTTCAACAGCGTGCTCAGCGGTCAAAATCGGAGAAGTAGCAGTTCCATTGGCAATAGCGTCTAAAAACCCTGCTTTCACGTAAGCAGCTTCATCCACACCCGGTGGAATACGATTTTCTAACAGATCTAAAATGAATTGCTCTTCACCGGCAGGTGGGTTTTTGATTAACTCGACCAGTTCGGCAACTTGTTGGGCATCCAGCGGCTTGGGGACCACGCCCTCTGCAGCACGCTCTGCGACGTGTTTACGATATGCTTCTAGCACGGCAACATTCCTCTTTGTTTGGCGCTTAGCGCTCTGACGACCACCCTTCTGTCGTTTCCTGGGGCAGCCCATACAGGTGAGACCCGTAATTTCCGGGCTGAATTATACAACAACTTTGCAAAAGTATGAATCAGATCACACATGGATGAAGGGTGTCCGACGGTGGATCTTTAAACGCGCTAACACTAAGTCCTTAAACTCTATAAAGATATTAGACGATAGTGGGAAAATTATACATCCCCTTACATTACAGATAATTAGCGTGATGTGCAGCCTTGAATTTTGTTTTGCTTTCCTTTAGGGATATCGGATAACCTGCAATTTTGTTGATGAAAATAGAGTCAGGACCGAGTCAAATGCAGTATCCCGCACTTCGCGCCGTAATTTTTGACATGGATGGCGTCTTAATAGATTCCGAACCTGTCTGGCAGCAAGCCGAATTTGAAGTCCTTACCAGCTTCGGACTTCCCGTTACGCGTGCCGACATGACACAAACAACAGGGCTGCGTATCGATGAATTAGTCAGTTTTTGGTACGACCGCTTTCCAGCCATCGATTTTGATAAACACGCCATGCAGCAATTTATTATTTCACGTGTTGTCGAATATATCGAACAGGATGGGCAACCCATGCTGGGTGTTGAAGCAGCGCTAAGCCATTGTCGTGATGCCGGTTTAGCTGTGGGATTAGCCACGTCCTCCTCAAGCCAGATTATGAATGCGGTACTCAACAAGTTGGACATTCGCTCCTTCTTTGCGGTGACACAGTCCGCCGAAGCGCTGCCTTACGGTAAACCACATCCTGATGTCTATCTTGAATGTGCCAAAAAGTTGGGTGTTGCCCCTAAATACTGTCTGGCGGTCGAAGATTCGTTTAATGGTCTGATTGCGGCGCGCGCCGCTAGTATGCAGGCGCTGGTTATCCCAGAAGTACAACATCAAGGCGAAGCACGTTGGCAAGCTGCGCACTTCCAAGGCGCTTCACTGCGGGACTTGCCGACGCTACTCGACAAATTTCAAATCTAGACGAATAGGTTCGCTTTACTCAAAATACCGCAATAAAAAAGCCACCCTAGCGGTGGCTTTTTTCGATAACGTTAACGTATTACCAGATTTTAACGCGTTGATCTTCTGGCAAATACTCTTTATCTGTTGGTTTCAAATCAAACGCTTTGTAGAAACCTTCTACGTTGCGAGGAGTCCCCATCGCCCGGTAGTGGCTTGGTGAATGTGGATCGGTCAGTAAACGACGCACCAATTCTTCTTCACGATAGTTACGGCGCCATACCTGTGACCAACCGATGAAGAAGCGCTGATCGCCTGTCAGGCCATCAATAACCGGTGCCGTCTGGCCGTTGAGGCTCAAATGATATGAACGCAGTGATACTGTCACGCCGCCCAAATCACCAATGTTTTCACCTAGGGTCAAATCACCATTGACGTGCTTGCCTGGCAAAGGTTCAAAGGCGCTATATTGTGCCGACAAGGCCTTACCACGTTTTTCAAACTCTTCGCGGTCTTTGTCAGTCCACCAGTTACGCAAGTTACCATCGCCATCGTACTTCGCACCTTGGTCGTCGAAACCGTGGCTGATTTCATGGCCGATTACGGCACCAATGCCACCATAGTTCACCGCATCATCGGCTTCCATGTTAAAGAATGGCGGTTGCAAAATAGCGGCAGGGAATACGATTTCATTACCGACTGGGCTGTAGTAAGCATTCACTGTTTGTGGCGTCATGTGCCATTCAGTGCGATCCACTGGCTTACCGATTTTGTTGAGCATGTCATCGTATTCAAACTGTGCGTAACGTTGGTAGTTACCCACCAGTTCATTCGGCTTGATGGTCAGATTGCTGTAATCTTTCCACTTATCCGGATAACCGATTTTGTAGGTAAACTTAGACAGTTTTTCTTGCGCTGCCTTCTTGGTTTCTGGCGTCATCCATTCCAGTTCATTGATGCTAACTTCAAAACCTTTAATCAGGTTTTTGATCATCTGCTCCATACGTTGCTTCGCTTCAGGCTTGAAGTTCTGCGCTACGTATTCTTTACCCACCAGTTCACCAATCACTTGGTCAGCGCCGTCAACCGCTTGCTTCCAACGCGGTTTCTGCTCCTGAATCCCCATCAGAGTTTTACTGTGGAAGTTAAAGCTTAAGTCGGCAAATTGTTTGCTTAGCTGTTCTGCGTAGCTATCCACCAAATGGAACGCTAAATAGTCTTTCCAAGCTGAGACGGAGAATTTATCAAATTGGCTGCCCAATTTTTCGAGGTATGAAGGCTGGCGGACGATAACTTCGTTCGTTTTACCCAATAAACCAGCACTTGCCGCAAAGGCGTTGAAATCGAAGTCGCCCGTCAGTTTTTGCACATCGGCAATCGACATCTTGTTATAAGCCTTGTTGGCATCACGTGATTCAACGCGACTCCACTGACTTTGTGCAATGAACAACTCGATATTAGCCACGTTAGCTGCCGCTTCATCAGCATGCGGATAACCGGCTGCCGTCATCAGTGCCTGCACGTATTTGCGCATCGCTTCGCGGTTAGCCACCATCTTTTCGTCATCTTTCAGATAGTAGTCGCGGTCAGGCAGTGTTAAACCGCCCTGATACAGGTAAACCCCATATTGCGATGAGTTTTTGGCGTCGTTATTAACGTAGAAACCAAAAGGAATAGAGGAACCACTGGTCAGCAGTTTGCCCATGATGCTTGCCACGGCTGCGTGATTAGACAGTTGAGCAATTTCGTCGAGCTGCGCTTTCAGTGGCGTAATACCAAGTTGCTCTACTGTCGCCGTATCCATATAGGCGGCGTAAAAATCACCGATTTTCTGTTCGGTGGAGCCCGCCTTTTTATCAGCTTTCGCGGCCGCAGCTTCAATAATGCTTTTTAGAGCTTTCTGACTTTTTTCGTACAGTACGGTAAACGCACCGTAGTTAGATTTATCAGCAGGGATCGGCGTATTAGCTAGCCACTTGCCGTTAACGCTGTAATAGAGATCATCCTGAAAACGCACAGAGGAATCGAAGTTAGCAGATTCGATTCCTGAGACTTTTTTAACTTCTACTTGCGTTTGCGGAGCTTGTTGCTGACTGCTACAAGCAGTCAAACCAAGGCTGAGGGCAATACCTACAGCAACAGTGCTGAGCTTTTTCATGTGGGTTCCGTTCTCTGTTTATGAAGGAATAACTATAGCAGTATTAAAATTTAACACTGCTATCGCCACACTCGAAAGCATATTTTGTAAGATTGTTTTTGCAGTAAATTACTTAAAAATTCTTACCGATAAACAAATACATAGCTTGTTCACCATCGTCAGTCAGGCCGATACCTAAAGCGGCTGGACCAAAGGCGGTATTGGTACCGAGGTACAAACTGCCTGCGTAAATCAGGTCATTCATTTGGATTTTATCAGCGTTGCCCCAGACATTGCCCGCTTCAATACTGGCGCCCAAGTACAGGGGGTAATCTTGCATACCGAGGACATCGCGGCCTAAATCGTATTGGTAGATAAATGCGCCGAATACCTTTTTGGCCCCCGCCAACGAGTTTTTATGGTAGCCAGAAAGATTTAAGAATCCCCCTAAATCCGTTACATAGGCGCTAAATTCACTATCGTTGTCGATGGAGGCATAAGCGGCTTTGCCCACAAAAGCATGATTTCGGACACTGACCACGCCTTTCCAATCCGCCTCAATTTGAAAAGTTCGCCCAGGGTCTGGCATGCCAGAATAATTTTCTTCGCGCAGGTACAGATTAACGCGGAAGCGGTTACCTGAAGTTGGGAAACTGATGCTGTTTAGCGAATCGTAGCCCACACGTAAGTAGGTGCCATAACTGGTAAAATCGATATCATCGATCAGGGCACGATTACTGATACGACCGGCTTCACCGTTAATCCCGAACTCGACCATTCCCACCGAAGAAAAATTGAATCCGAGCCCCAGTTCCAGCGCATGCGCTTCGCGCTCTAATTGATAGTAGAGCGAATTACCTTCAAAAAATTCCCAATTGTTCACCAGATAGCGATATTGAGCACGGCTATAGACGTGTTGGTCAGCATCCAGTGGCTGGTAGAACTCACTGGAGAGCATTTTTTCAAACCCCATGCGCACTTCATTGCGCCACTCACCACCATTGGCGGTGATATCTGTCATATTCAATGCCAAGTCGATTGTCAGCGACGAATCGAGTGACATATCGTCTTCCCAATTAAAACCAAATTCTAAGTAATTCGGCCCCCACGACTTAGCCTTGGCATCAACGTTCAGCACCCGTCCTTCCGGTGTATCTTCAAATTCGGCAGTCACTCGCTCAAATTTATTCAGGGAGTAGAGACGACCGACCGCTTTATCTAACTCGTTGCGATCAACGACATCACCGGGATGAATGTTTAATACTTTGGTCAGTAACCGAGTATTGACGGTAGAGTCATTACTGAATTTTACGGCAATGAGTGGCTGCTTAGCGGCATCACGCCAACGCGCTGCAATCTGCCGCTTATGTTGTTGATAAGCAGTAAATTCATCGTCTGACATTGCGAGCATTTGCAATTGAGCCAGCTGAGCATTCGCCGCCGCTTCGCCCGCCTTGAGCGCCTCTGGCATCATAGAAAAATCGGTGGTACTCAGCGTGTCGACCGCTGGGCGAATGAGCACATCATCTTCCGTGAGCAGCGCCTTTTGCCGTTCAGTACTAGCATTGGTTAGCATGGTCGACAACTGATTAAGGATCGCCAGTGCGCCATTGAGTTGCTTCTTCTTGACTAAGCTGGAGCCAATATCTACCGCAATCACAATGTCAGCGCCCATCGCCTTAGCAACATCGACGGGCATGTTGTTGGCAATACCACCGTCCACCAGCAACTTGCCATCAATCACCGCTGGCTGCAGCGCGCCGGGAACCGTGGCTGAGGCTTGCATCGCTTCCACCAAGCTGCCGTGGCTTAGTACGACGGCTCGGCTCGTTTCTAAATCGGTGGCGACGGCACGGTACGGAATCGACAGGTCATTAAAACTGGTAAAGCGGGGAATAAGCCCGGCAGTGGTCCGGTACAAACGCGACATTGTTTGTCCCAGCAAAATACCTTGAGGGGTTTGCACTTCTCCATCACGGATCCCCATATTGATCGGGATGTTAAAGCGATCGCGCTGCTGCTTCTCACGGTACGCGAGCGCTTCACGCGGAATAGTATCTGAGTAACCACTGTCCCAGTTTTGCGCCATCATCAGCTGTTCGATTTCTGCAGCGCTGTAACCCAACGCATATAAACCGCCCACGTATGCGCCAATACTTGTGCCAGCGACGTAATCGACGGGAATATGATGTTGTTCGAGTACCTTAATCACGCCCACATGCGCTGCGCCCTTGGCTCCACCGCCACTCAGCACCAGCCCCACTTTCGGTCTGTCAGCCAACGCGGCAAAAGAAAGTGAGAGGCCAAGAATACAGAAAAGAACTCTAAGAATTAACGCCATGCGCCTAGTGCAATGTGGGGAAATTTGGCGAATATAGTAGCAGAATCCCTGTGACATGAATCAACAAATTGCCATTATCCGTGGTTATTGTTTCTCGGCGTCGCGCTCAGCCAACCACGCCATCAGCGCTGCTGCAGGCATGGGTTTGCAGAAATAATAACCCTGAATGACATAACAACCTCGACTAAAGACTTGCTCCAGTTGCTCTCGCGTCTCAACCCCTTCTGCGACTACTTTTAGCTTCAGGTTACGCGCTAATTCAATAATACTGCTCACAATCGCTTGGTCGGCGCTGTTGCTGGCAATATCGATAAGGAATGAGCGGTCAACTTTGAGCGTATTCACTTCAAAGTGACGCAAATAAGCAAGCGATGAGTAACCAGTGCCGAAGTCATCAATGGCCACTTCAATGCCCATCGAACGTAACTGCTGCAGATGCTGCCGTGCCACATGCAGCTCTTTCATTAATACGCCCTCGGTAATCTCCAGCGTCAGTTGCTCAGCTGGCATACCGGTTTGCTTCAAGATTTGCGACAGAGTGTCAATAAAGTCCGGTTGGCGGAAATGTACTGCGCTGATGTTGACCGACATACGGAAGCTGTCATCAGCTTGGCTCCAACAGGCGCCATCAACACACGCCTGCTGCAACACCCAACGGTCAATATCAACAATCAAACCGCAGCTTTCTGCCACTTTAATGAAAATGTCTGGCCGCACATAGCCATCGTGAGGATGCTTCCAGCGCAGCAGTGCTTCCACACCGGTCATACGGTCATCTTGCAACAGGTCAAACTGACCTTGGTAGTGCAATTCAAATTGATTGTGCTCAATGGCTTTGCGTAAATCGCCTTCCAGACGCAGATGATATAGCGCCTCGGCATTGCGTTCGCGTGAGTAATACTGGAAGTTGCCACGCCCTTCATCCTTGGCGTGATACATCGCTTGGTCGGCATTCTTAATCAAGGTTTCGGACTGACGCGTATCGTCTGGCCAGATACTAATGCCGATACTGGTAGAGATAAAAAACTCGCGACCGAACAGTTTGAACGGACTGGAGATCTGTTCCAGCATCGCTTCACAAATCCGATTGATATAATCAATGTCACCACTGTTCACCAACACCACAAATTCATCACCGCCAAAACGACAGAGAATTTCATCCTTACGCAACACGGATTGCAGACGATTGGCCGCCTCGACCAACAGCGCGTCCCCCATGCTATGACCATAAGAATCATTCACTTGTTTGAAGCGGTCGAGGTCGAGAAATAATAGCGCCAGCTTTTGTTGTTGATCGTCGGCGCGCATCATCGCTTTTTCCAAACGGTTAGCGAATAAACTGCGATTAGGTAAGCCCGTTAACACATCAAAGTTAGCCAACTTACGCAGCTCAGCTTCCGACTGCTTTCGTTCACTGATATCAGAAAAAACCAACACAAAATACTGCAGTTGCTGACGCTCATTCTTGATGATGGATACGTTCAACCACACGGGCAGATGCTGTTGATCATGGGTAATAAAATCACGCTCGCCAGTCCACGTATCACTGCCATCGAGCAACTCAATAACGGTTGCTTTACCACCATCGTGACGGAAGATAACCTCGCTCACTGGCATTCCTGAAATCTGACTATCACTCAGTCCGAGCAGGGACTCGGCGGCCTGATTACTCACTTCAACCCGTTCCAGAGCATCGAGGATTAACACGCCTTCGGTGGTGTTTTCAAATGCGCGCGCCAACAGCGTCACTTCATTTTCTAATACGCGAGTTTCGGTGATATCACTGTAAATGCCCGCAACTTTGAGCACTTCACCGGTCTCATTATTCACGTTGACCGGCCGACCACGCACTTTTAACCAGCCCCAAGTGCCTTCAGCCGTGCGGTAGCGATATTCACAGTCAAAAAATTCTTGCTCTCCCTTCAGCATGCGAAACCACTGTTCTTCCACCTGAGATCGGTCATCAGGATGTAGCGGTAAGTCAGGTACCTTCATCACCAATTCCGGTAACTCTGAATGCAGTACATTGCCGTGATTTTGCATGTAGAGGCAATCATCCTCATGGTGCCATTCCCATAAGTCAGACTCACTGCCACGCAATGCCTGACGTAACCTTTCATCGCTAAACACCAACGCGCTATTGATGGTTTGGAAACGCTTCACCTGATGATGGCGGTAGATGATGATCGAAATCAGCGCTAACAGTAGTGCGGTAAGCAGTAAGAATTTAAACCATGGTGCTTCCCACCAATATAAATGCACCACAAAGGGGAACTGCAACGGTTGGAGTTCCCAAAGTCCGTTATTTTTGCCAATAACTTCCAGCAAGTATTGGCCAGCGCTGAGTCCGGCAATGTTAATTTGGGTTTGATTTTCGAGTAGTAGATACTTGTTTTCTGCCGTGGTGCCTAATTTCTTGATTCGGTATTGAAAGCTGAAGTTATCTTGCTGTAAGTAGTCAAAATTACTCAGTTGGAAGTTGACGAGCTTCGCGCCTGGATTGACCACCATATTCGCTTTCGGCGCCAAATCGCGAGCGATGTCATCATCATAATAGACAGCAACCGACTCTAAAATGGTGTGAATATCGGGCACACGCTTTTTCATCTTGGCGACGTCTAACAACATGGTGCCGGAAGGCGTTCCAACAAACAGACCATACTGCGGGTCCATTAACATCGCACCTTCATTTAAATCTTTGGCGATAAGGCCGTCGCTGTTATCAAACAACGAGACGTCGCCCGTCAGCTTGTTCTGTCGAATAATCTTGTTGGCACAGCCAGCGATCCGAAAGTCATCGGTTTGGGTAACAAAATAGACGGTACGGCAATCGATTTGCCAGTCATCGCTTAAGTGAGAAACCTGCTGCGTATTGAGATTGTATTGCAACAATCCGGTCTCGCGTGACGCCAGCCAATACTCATCGGTTCCTACCTGCATCATCTGGCTAATCTTCGGCGATGGCAGCTGTGGAGACTGTAAATCGTCGTGTTTAGAAATAAATCGGTCACCGTCAAAATAGCCAAAGGTGCTATCACCGACGACCCAAATACGCTGCTGCTTATCGGCGCTCACCTTATAAATCAAGCGGCTGTTTTCATTCGCGGCACGCGGCAGCGTGAGCTGCTGCAAGGTTTTTGCTGCTGGCTGCCAACGAAATAAGCCTGCGGTAGTGGAAATGAACCATTGATCTGCGTGTAGGAATAAATCAAAGACCACTTGACCGCGTAGCTGCTGCTCATCCAACCAAGCTGTCGCTGGGACTTCAGATAAGGTCGTGGTGTCCACTATCGCTAAGCCGTTGGTCGTCCCCAACAGCAGATGTTGCTCATCAAGAGGTTGCATCACATAGATGCTATCGCTCGGCTTTAACGAGGTAAAAGTGACCCGCTTTGCTGTATGACTCGTCAAGTCAAATTGAGATAAATTGCCGTCGCCTCCAAGCCATAGGTGATGCTGTTGTCGTAACAATGACCAAGTTGTAGCAACCAGCTGATTGGTATCGTTTTTAATCTGAATCTTATCTTTAATAAAGGTTGGCGCATCGGTGGCAATCGCCAGTGGTTGCGAAGGCCCAGTTAGCCATAACAGATTATGGTGATCTAACATTAACCAGCTTACCGACTCGATACCCACCTTTTGCGTGAGACGCTTGGTATAGTTTTCTACCACCCCGCTGTCGGGGTGATATTTGAGCAGTCCGGTATTCGCGACCACCCATAAATTGCCGTTGCCGTCATCGACGATATCGTTAATTTTGTAGGGTAGTGTCGGCACCTTGTGAAGTTTGCTATTGGCGATATCGGCTTGGTACAAACCATAACGACCACCGATCCAGATGCGCTGTTGCTGGTCTTGGTAGAGCGCGGCAATCCAGCCCAGCTGTTCATCCCAAGGAAAATCTTTGAGTAATTCGCCCTGCAGGTTATACAGCCCAAGGTGTTTCCCGTTACCCAGCAGCAGTTTGTCACCGACTAGCTGCAAGCGACTCCAGTAGAATTCCTTATTTTCCGGCAGGGTAAATAACTTAGTGATGGCACTAGCGCCTTGTGCCAAACGCCAGATACTGCCTTTATCCGTCAGTAGTATCCATGAACCATCCTCGAGTTGCTGCGCCCGCAATACAGCACCATCCTGAAACTGCTGCAGTTGCGGAAGCTCAGCCAATTTGTGAAAGCGATTAGCCGCAACATCGTAGAGGTAGGTTTGATATTCGGAACTGACCAGAAGCTTATGCTCGCCAACCGGACGCACGAGCGTTAGATACTGCTCATCAAGTAAGGATTGACCTTCCTGACGGTCAATACGGCGGATGACACTATTACTGATACGATATAAACCGTCTTGTGTGGCTAGCCATACAAAACCGTCCTGATCTTCAGCAAGTGAATTGATGTTATATGAACCAAGTCCTTCTCTCGCGGTAAAGATGCGCTGAATGAAATCATCCTGAGCTTGAACCGGCGCGATATTGCACAGCAATATCAATAGCAGAGGAAACAGTAGCAATCTTTTCATCCGGTACTCAGTCGCCCGCGTTGTTCGTTGGTTTTATGGGCTAATTATAATGCTCACGCACGCTTATAACAGCTAAATAACAAAGTTAAATCAAATAACTCCGGTTAATTGCTCAGATTTACTAACAAAAAGAGCCCGCACCATGCGAGCTCTTTCAGCTATGAACTAAGATCTGTTACTTTTTCTTTTTTGCCTTAGGGTTTGGCAAGTCAGTAATAGAACCTTCGTACATCTCTGCAGCTAAGCCAACAGACTCATGCAGCGTTGGGTGGGCGTGAATGGTCAGTGCAATATCTTCTGCATCACAACCCATTTCAATCGCCAAGCCGATTTCGCCCAGCAGCTCACCCGCGTTCACACCAACCAGTGCACCACCGATGATACGATGAGTTTCTTTTTCGAAAATCAGCTTAGTCATACCTTCGCTAGCTTCTGACGCAATTGCACGGCCGCTTGCAGCCCATGGGAAGGTAGCAGTTTCGTATGCGATACCTTGCTCTTTGGCTTGCTTCTCGGTCAGACCAACCCAAGCCACTTCTGGATCAGTGTAAGCAATCGATGGGATCACTTTTGGATCGAAGAAGTGTTTCAAACCAGAGATAACTTCAGCAGCAACGTGACCTTCATGTACGCCTTTGTGTGCCAACATCGGTTGGCCAACAATGTCACCCACAGCAAAGATGTGTGGCACGTTAGTGCGCATTTGCTTATCAACGTTGATAAAGCCGCGCTCGTCGATTTTCACGCCGGCTTTGTCAGCGTCGATCAACTTACCATTCGGGGTACGACCAATCGCCACCAGCACTGCGTCATAACGCTCTGGCTCAGCAGGTGCTGATTTACCTTCCATGCTGACATAGATGCCGTCTTCTTTGGCTTCTACTGCAGTCACTTTGGTTTCCAGCATCAGTTTGAATTTGTTTTTGATCTGTTTGGTGAAGTTTTTCACGACGTCTTTATCCGCCGCTGGAATCACTTGATCAAACATCTCAACCACTTCGATATCACTGCCCAGTGATGAATACACGGTACCCATTTCCAGACCAATGATACCGCCACCCATCACCAGCAATTTGCCAGGAATTTCTTTCAGAGCCAGCGCATCAGTAGAATCCCAAATACGTGGGTCTTCGTGCGGAATAAATGGCAATTGGATAGGACGAGAACCCGCTGCAATGATGGCGTTATCAAACTTAACGGTCGTCACAGTGCCGTCTTCAGCCGTCACTTCAATGCTGTTCGGGCCGCTGAATTTACCGAAACCATTCACTACATTAACTTTGCGCATTTTGGACATGCCGCCCAAACCACCGGTCAGTTGGCCAATGACTTTTTCTTTAAAGCCACGCAGCTTATCCAGATCAATTGTGGGTTCACCAAATGTCACACCGTTAGCCGACATGTGTTTGGCTTCTTCAATCACCTTTGCCACGTGCAACAGCGCTTTTGAAGGAATACAACCCACGTTCAGACATACACCACCCAAGGTGCTGTAACGTTCAACAATCACGGTTTCCAGACCCAGATCCGCTGCACGGAACGCAGCAGAGTAACCTGCAGGGCCCGCACCCAATACCACGACTTGTGTTTTAATTTCGTTACTCATGTTTTCCTCTGATTTATTTCATTCCATGTGGACACTCGGCCCATCCTGGACGCTCAAGCAGACTCAGCTTTGGTTGCTGGGCATTTTACTCCGCTTGACCGGGATCACAATTAAACATAAGGCTGACCATACCGGTCAGCCTTAGTGATTACATAATTAATGTCCGAATGTCAGACAGGTAGCTGGACAAAGTCACGCTGAAGCGTGCAGCCAGCGCACCATCAATCACACGGTGGTCGTATGACAGTGACAGTGGGCACATCAGACGTGGAATAAATTCTTTGCCATTCCATTTCGGTTTGAACTCAGACTTAGACACACCCAAAATCGCGACATCTGGATAGTTCACAATTGGCGTAAACGCAGTACCACCAATACCACCCAAGCTAGAGATGGTGAAACAGCTGCCTTGCATGTCAGCCGCTTTCAACTTACCATCGCGCGCTTTAGCAGAAATATCCATCAGCTCCAGTGACAGCTCAGTGATCGACTTCTTGTTCACATCACGGAATACCGGCACTACCAAGCCGTTAGGCGTATCAACCGCCACACCAATGTGGTAATACTTTTTCTGGATCAGCGATTCGCCGTCAGGGCTCAAGCTTGAGTTGAAGGTTGGGAACTCTTGCAGCGTTTTCGCCACCGCCTTCATCATAAACACCAGCGGCGTGAACTTGATGGCTTGTTTCTTCTTCGCCGCCAGTTCGTTCTGTTGTTTACGGAACGCTTCCAACTCTGTGATATCCGCTTCGTCGAATTGGGTCACATGTGGAATAGTTACCCAGTTGCGATGCAGGTTCGGGCCAGAAATCTTCTGAATACGGCTCAATGGGATCTCTTCCACTTCGCCGAATTTGCTGAAGTCCACTTTTGGCGCATCAATCACTTGCAGGCCATTGCCACCAGCAACCGCAGTCGCTGCGCTCGCTTTTGGACGCGACAGCTCATAACGCACATAAGCTTGTACGTCTTCCTTCTGAATACGGCCTTTGCGACCAGAGCCTTTTACTTGGCCCAGATCGACACCGAACTCACGCGCTAAACGGCGCACAGAAGGCGACGCATGCACCACACCTGTGGTTTGCACCACACCCGCACTTGGGTGATGAGGTACAGGTGGACGGCTCGCCGCTGGCGCAGCGGCTGCAGGAGCTGACGCTGCCGGAGCAGGTTCAGCCGCTGGCGCTGGTGCCGCAGCAGGTGCACTACCCGCCACTTCCAGAGTCAGCACTAGTGAGCCTTCAGACACTTTATCACCGACTTTCACCGCCAACGATTTCACTACACCACCTTGCGGTGCAGGTACATCCATGGTGGCCTTGTCGGTTTCCAGCGTGATCAGCCCATCATCAGCACTGATGGTATCGCCTTCACTGACCAAGACTTCAATAATATCGACGTCTTTAGCGTCACCGATATCTGGCACTTTCACTTCAATCGTTTGGCTAGCAGTTGCCGCTGGGGCTGCGGCTGGCGCTTGAGCAGCTGGTGCAGGCGCCGCGTCAACAGGCGCTGCAGTTGCAGCACCGCTTCCAGCGACTTCTAACGTCAGTACCAGTGAACCTTCAGAGACTTTATCACCGACGTTAACCGCCAGAGACTTCACCACGCCGCCCTGCGGTGCAGGTACGTCCATGGTGGCTTTGTCGGTTTCCAGTGTGATTAAGCCGTCATCAGCGTTAATGGTGTCGCCAACATTGACCAGCACTTCGATGATATCAACATCTTTGGCATCACCAATATCTGGCACGGTCACTTCGATAACTTGTGAACTGCCAGCGGCTGACGCAGCAGCTGCTGGTGCCGGAGTTGGTGCTGCCGCAGGTGCAGCAACAGGCTCTGAAGCTTTTTCTGCAGCTGGTGCAGGCGCGGCTTCCGCTGCGCCTTCAGCGGCCAGCATCGCAATCAAAGTTCCTTCAGATACTTTGTCGCCTACTGCCACTTTTAGCTCTTTCAACACACCAGCAAACGGTGCTGGAATGTCCATGGTCGCTTTATCACTTTCAACGGTGACAATCGCATCTTCTTCCGCCAGCGTATCGCCAATATTGGCGCAAATTTCGATGACTTGAACTTCGTCCCCACCGATATCGGGAACCAGAACTTCTTTCAAATCTGCCATTGGTTATCCCTCTTATGCGAACAGTGGGCTGATTTTATCAGCATCAATGCCGTATTCAGCGATGGCTTTGGTCAGCACATCTACTGGCATTTCGCCACGATCAACCAGAGACTTCAGCGCTGCGATAACCACGAAGGTGGCATCCACTTCAAAGTGGTGACGCAGGTTAGCGCGGCTGTCACTGCGGCCGAAACCGTCAGTACCCAGCACTTTGTAGTCTGTTGGTACGTAGGCACGTAGTTGTTCGCCGTACAGTTTCATGTAGTCAGTGGCCACAATTGCTGGTGCATCTTTTGCCAATACTGTTGAGATGTACGGCACTTTCGCTTCAGCAGTTGGGTGCAGCATGTTGTAGCGTTCACACTCTTGGCCATCGCGTGTCAGCTCGTTGAAGCTGGTGACGCTGAAGACATCAGCAGTAACGCCGTAATCTTTCGCCAAGGCTTGCGCTGCTTTACGTACTTCTTCAAGGATAGTGCCACAGCCCATCAGCTGTACCTTACCTTTGCCTGAGCCAGCCACTGACTCAAGTTTGTAGATACCTTTGATGATGCCTTCTTCCGCACCAGCCGGCATTTCTGGCTGTACGTAGTTTTCGTTCATGGTGGTCAGGTAGTAGAAGATATCTTCCTGATTTTCACCATACATACGACGAATACCATCTTGAACGACTACCGCGATTTCATAACCGTAGGTTGGGTCGTAGGAGATACAGTTTGGAATAGTGTTCGCCAGAATGTGGCTGTGACCATCTTGGTGCTGCAAACCTTCACCGTTCAGTGTGGTACGGCCTGAAGTACCGCCGACCAAGAAACCACGCGCACGCATGTCACCTGCTGCCCATGCCAAGTCACCAATACGTTGGAAACCGAACATTGAGTAGTAGATATAGAATGGGATCATCGGTGTATCGTTCACCGAGTAGCTAGTAGCGGCCGATACCCAGGAAGACATCGCGCCCAGCTCGTTAATCCCTTCTTGCAGTACCTGACCAGACTTATCTTCACGATAGTAAGCCACTTGGTCTTTATCTTGCGGTACGTATTTTTGGCCTTCGTGAGCATAGATACCCACTTGACGGAACAAGCCTTCCATACCAAAGGTACGGGCTTCATCCGGAATAATCGGCACAATGTTTTTACCAATGCCTTTGTCTTTCAACAGTGCCGTCAGCACGCGCACAAACGCCATGGTAGTAGAGATTTCACGGCCGTTAGAGCCTTTCAAAATCGCATCAAAGATCTTCAGTGCTGGCACATCTAAGTCTTCAGAGAACTGTTGACGACGTGCTGGCAAGTAGCCACCCAACGCTTCGCGACGGGCTTTGAGGTATTTCACCTCTTCTGAATCTTCACCTGGGTGGTAGAACGGCACTTCTTCCAGCTTGTCATCTGGAATTGGAATATTGAAACGATCGCGGAAGTAACGGATAGATTCGATATCCATTTTCTTCACATTGTGCGCGATGTTCTTACCTTCACCTGCGTCACCCAGACCATAACCTTTTACGGTTTTCGCCAGAATAACGGTTGGACGGCCTTTGGTGTTCTTGGCTTTTTCCAGCGCAGCGTAAATCTTCACTGGGTCGTGACCACCACGGTTCAAACGCCAGATGTCATCATCTGACATGTTGGCTACCATTTCAGCAGTCTCAGGGTATTTACCGAAGAAGTGTTCACGGGTCCACGCGCCACCTTTGGCTTTACAGTTTTGGTATTCACCGTCTACGGTTTCTTCCATCAACTGCAGCAGTTTGCCGCTGGTATCACGCGCCAATAGTGGATCCCAGTAGCGACCCCAAATCACTTTGATCACTTCCCAGCCCGCACCGCGGAATTCACCTTCCAGCTCTTGAATGATTTTGCCGTTACCACGTACCGGACCATCCAAACGCTGCAGGTTACAGTTGATGATAAACACCAAGTTATCCAGCTCTTCGCGAGCAGCCAAACCAATAGCGCCTAGTGCTTCTGGCTCATCGACTTCACCGTCACCGAGGAAGCAATATACAGTTTGCTCAGAGCAATCTTTAATGCCACGGTCAGTCAGGTATTTCAGGAAACGCGCTTGATAAATCGCTTGAATAGGACCCAAGCCCATAGAAACGGTTGGGAACTGCCAGTAGTCAGACATCAGCTTAGGATGCGGATAAGAAGACAGGCCTTTGCCATCCACTTCCTGACGGAAATTCGCCAATTGATCTTCAGTCAAGCGACCTTCTAAGAAAGAACGCGAGTAGATACCTGGCGCGATGTGGCCTTGGAAGTAAACCAAGTCACCGCCATCTTTTGCGTTAGGCGCGCGGAAGAAATGGTTAAAGCACACATCATAAATAGTAGCGCTTGAAGCGAAACTGGCGATGTGACCACCCAGCTCTAAATCTTTTTTAGAACCACGAATAACCATTGCCAGCGCGTTCCAACGGATAATAGCGCGAATACGACGCTCTAATCCTTGGTCGCCAGGGATCTGTGGTTCCTGTCCAGCAGGAATGGTATTGATATAAGCCGTAGTTGCGGAATATGGCAGATAGGAGCCGTTACGGCGCGCCTTTTCGATCAACTTTTCTAACAGGAAATGTGCTCTTTCTGGGCCTTCCTGCTCTAACACAGCTTGCAGGGCTTCCAGCCACTCCTGAGTCTCCAATGGATCCAAGTCTTGTAGCATATTTTCAGACATGACACTGTCCTTATCTATACATGGTGAATGTTGTCGTTGCGGTAATCGGTACCACTACCCGTGTTACATACCGCTCTTAATACGGCGCAGACTGCGCTGCAACCGGCTATCTTCCTCCCGGACCGACAGCATCACTTCCTCGATATAACTCAAGTGCTCGTTAGATGCTTCTCGTGCGGCTTCAGGATCGCGACGAACGATAGCGGCAAGCAGGTCTCGCCGATGCTCGTTAGCCTCGGATGAAGCTTCTTCACGACGGCTCAGAAGCTCCAGGTTTTGTGCCACGTTTTTATGCAGCACAGAAGTTAAACTGAGTACCAGATGCAGCATGGCCACGTTATGTGATGCTTCTGCAATGGCACGATAAAAATTCACAATGGCTGTCGCCATATTGTCGATACCGCTGGCCTGCTCAACTTGCTCCAGCATATTTTCCAAGTTATCCATGTCGGCATCAGTGCCGCGTAATGCAGCGAAATACGCCATCATGCCTTCAGTGGCATGACGAAACTCCAGCAGGTCGTACTGACTTTCAGAATCGCTGAGCATCAGCTCAACAATCGGATCAGCCATGCTTTTCCATAGCTGCTCTTTGACATAAGTGCCACCGCCTTGACGACGCAGCAACAGCCCTTTTGCTTCGAGTTTTTGAATCGCTTCACGGAGTGATGGACGGGAAACTTCAAACTGTAGTGCCAACTCACGCTCAGGTGGGAGTTTTTGACCTGGCTTCAAACTTCCTTCGAGGATCATCTGCTCAATACGCTCCATGATCACATCGGAAATTTTCGGCTGACTAATTTTGCTATAGGCCATTTGGCACTCAGCTCCTTGTTGTAAATTGGTCTTACCAATTTGGTGAGTGAGCGCACTTTAACAAATCACATTTTTCTTGTCTAGATCGTGACGTGCGTCAATTTAATCCATTTTTTGCCTAACACGCCACCCTTTTCTGACATTTGTTCTAATGTTCAGACTTTAGTCTAATAGGTTGAAATGGATAAATTTTAACCAACCAAATACGTATGAATCAGACTGCCAAACATTTCGTCTGGCAGTGACGTGGACAAATTACTGCACCAATCCAAAGATGGTCAGTATCGCCAACGTTGTTAAAATCAACATAAAGTTGCGCTTACTTAACGCCAACAACGCCAGCGTAGAACGCACACACACAGGCGCGCCGCTTTGTTCGGGTAACTCCTCCGCGGCTAATGCGACTTCGGCAACAATCCTTTTCGGTTGACTATCGAATGTAAACACTAGCTCGCGCCAGCGCCCAAAAGCTGAGGCAAAATGACCACTCAGCGCATAGCCCAACGACACAATGCGTGATGGCAACCAATCAAGCGCAAACATCAGATTTGCGGGCACGGGCAATGGCGACGCTTCTTTTAAATGACAGAAATAGCGAGCAGTGCAATAAAACATCACGCCAGCAGGTCCTAGAATGATCAAATAGAAGGCTACTGCGCCGTAATAACGATAGTTGAGCCATGCGGCTAACTGGCCCACTCGAGCACCTAGCTCCGCCGCACTGACATCACTTAGGCACTCTTCAAAATCCAACTCGGTTGCATGCAAGTAACACGCTTCCAAATCGCCACGACAGGCGGCCTGCATATATTGTTTAAACTTATCGCGTACCGCTTGATGCGTAAGACACAGTGCAGCCACAACCACCCACAGCAGCAGGGAAGGTAACCCAAACAACCAACCATGGATCACCCACTGCAGTGCTAACACCGATAACGCCGGAAATAACAAAGCCAACCAGATGCCGCTTTTACTGCGTAGTAAGTCCTCAGTAAAAAAGTGCGCCCGATACCAAGCAAACATACTGTCCAGTTGCATCAGTTTAGGAACGAACTTTAGTCGCTCAATCAATACCGCAATTAGTAACGAAAACAATGCCATTTGGCGCTCCTGCCCTCACAGTTCAAGTCATATTGCCGCTAGATAACGCTGCCAGTCAAATCCAACACCGGGATCTGTCTTGCGCTGTGGTGCAATGTCACTGTGGCCAACAATACGTGAACGCTCTATCGCCGGATAAACCTGCTGGATTGAGCGAGTTAACGCAATCAACTGCTGATACTGCATATCGGTATAGCCAGAAGTATCTGTTCCTTCAAGTTCGATGCCGATAGAGAAATCATTACAGTTACTGCGCTCCAAAAACTGCGATACGCCCGCATGCCAGGCTCGCTCGTCGCAAGAGACAAATTGCACAATCTCACCATCACGACGAATTAGAAAGTGCGCTGACACCTGCAATCCTTCCAATTCGGCAAAACTCGCATCAATCTGACAATCCAAACTACCGCAAAACAACGCCTCTATATAAGGTAGCCCAAACTGACCCGCTGGCAGACTTATGTTGTGAATCACTAACACGCTGACCTCGGCGTTAGGCCGTTGATTGAAGTGCGGTGACAACACCTTTCTGGCAACGTTGCACCAGCCATGTTGCCACTGCACTAAGTCTGGCAGAACAATAGTAGACACTGAGTTGTTATCCATTTCTGGCTCTTTTATCAACAGATCAATATATTAGCTTAAGTGATACGCAAGCTGATGAATACTTTAGCAAACACTATCAACAACTGCATGTTAACAGTACCCGCCAAATCGCCCTTTATGCTAATCTTTTAATGCTTACTTCACTTATTTGATTAGCAGGAAATCATCATGTTGGAAAACGATATCAGAGTCAGCGTAAAAGCAGCGTTAGATGAGGATTTAGGGCATCTAAGTGTGAGTGATGGTGATATCACTGCGCAGCTCATTCCGGCTGAACAACATGGTGAAGCGGTACTGATCACCCGCGAAGATGGCGTATTTTGCGGAAAAGCCTGGGCAGAGCAAGTATTTAAACAGCTCGGCGGCGAGGTCGCAATTCAGTGGCATGTTGATGACGGTGACCTAATTGTTGCCGGTCAGAAGCTATGTGAACTCTCTGGACCAGCACGTATTCTACTCACCGGTGAACGCACGGCGATGAACTTTATTCAAACACTGTCCGGCGTCGCTAGCTTAACCAAGCTGTACGCCGACAAACTGGCAGGAACGCAATGCCAGCTGCTCGATACCCGTAAAACCCTGCCTGGACTGCGCACCGCACAAAAATATGCAGTCACCAGCGGCGGCGGCAAGAATCACCGTATCGGACTGTTTGACGCCTTTTTGATCAAAGAGAACCACATTATGGCCTGCGGCGGTATTCACGCTGCAGTGACAACCGCCAAAAACCTCCATCCAACCAAACCAGTGGAAGTGGAAGTCGAGTCTCTTGAAGAGCTCACCCAAGCGTTAGACGCGGCCGCCGATATCGTCATGCTCGATAACTTTGATGTCACTATGATGCTAAGTGCCGTAGAGCTTAATAATCAATATAAGTCACGAGATGCGGGCGCTAAGTTAGAAGTTTCTGGCGACGTGACCTTAGAAACCATTGGTCAATTTGCCAACACTGGGGTCGATTACATCTCTGTAGGTGCGCTAACCAAACATCTTCGAGCGCTCGATCTATCAATGCGCTTTAAAAGTTAGTACTTCAAAAGTTAGTTGCTCGCTGCGAATTTACGCCGGGAACAGCTCAAATAACGGGCTGCCAAAGGCTTCTAGATCAAAGATAAACTGAGTAACATTTGAACGTTAATTAACAACAATGAAACAATAGTTTTGACACTGTATGAGTTTTTGACTCACCAACATTTGTAGCCAAAAACATGACATTAACAAAGCTATCGAATAACGCTCAAATAGCCGAATTTTCGCAAAAAATTCAAAAAAAATGCCTGTTGCCCATTTTAATTCTGTTCACAATGGTCTAACGTTTATCTGTGGCGAGATGGCCGCCTGTGGCCTTCCGTCTGGCGAACAGGTCGGTTACTTTCTGTTCCACCCCAAGTTGAGTTAACATTTTTAACATTTGTCAGCTTAATTTAGAGTAGCGATTACTGATATAGTTTTCTAATCGCGACTCGGGAGGAAAAGCAGCCATAGGCTGTAATGAACGCAGAATTTAGTCGACTGCTTTACGGATTGCCATAAACGACACTGGTTAACTAACACTGACGGCGCGCAAGTCGATGACAGCTCGTAACGGTGCACCAGCGTTCAATTTAGCGTCAAAAGGATTTTGCTCAGCCAGCCTACTTGAATAATGATGTTGAGTAGCGCTGTTACGGTAAAAGGTTGATGTATGATTGAAAGTGCAGTGCAAGCTCGTAGCTCGTAACCCGTAACTTGCTGCCAGATCTGGAGAGATTGAAAATGAAAGGTATGAAAAGTAAATCAGCGAAGGGTTTTACCCTGATCGAATTGATGATCGTAGTAGCCATCATCGGTATTCTGGCAGCAATCGCATTGCCTGCTTATCAAGATTACACTAAAAAATCGCGCTTTTCTGAAGTTAATACTGCTGTTGGTGCGCTAAGAACAGCTGTTACAATCTGTTTTCAAGAAACAAATGATTTAACAGAGTGTGATGCCGGAGCATACGGCATCATTTTGCCAACTCTTCCATCAGAGAATATTGCGACATTGACGGTTGCGGATGGTGTTATCAGTGCTACTTCTGACGCAAACTCTGATTCGACAACTATGACAGCAACACCTACAGCTGGGACTCCTTTAACCTGGGCGGTTACAGGTACGTGTACTACTAAAAATTGGTGTCAAGACTGATAATATATTGCACTAATTGGTAAACATAATTAAATGCCAACCACCAGCCTCCATTTAGGACTGTCTGCTTTATTTATCCGTAAGAGCCTGCTTGATGAAAGCAGGCTTAAAGAGGCTGTGGCTTTAGCACGCAAAAATAAAACTTCGTTGGTCACTGCTCTGGTGACCAACCAGTTTTTGTCAGCTAGAACTATTGCTGAACTCTGCTACGAGGAATACGGCACTCCGCTTTTAGATTTAGCCGAATTCGATGTAGCCAGCATTCCCGAAGAATTTCTTAATCATAAACTGGTCGAGAAACATCGGTGCTTACCGCTATTTAAACGTGGCAATAGGTTATATGTAGCCACTTCAGATCCGACAAACATCTCCGCCTTAGAAGATTTTCAATTCAGTGCGGGCTTACATGCTGAAGCCATTCTGGTTGAAGAAGATAAGTTATCCAAAGCCTTGGAAAAAGTGCTTGAGGAAGATATTTCCTCGCTCGATCTGAGCGGTATTGATGAAAATGCCCTCGCTGGTATCGAAATTACCGATACCGACAAACGCCAAGAAGATTCTGCAGAAGGCGCTGATGATGCTCCGATTGTTATCTATATCAATAAAATTCTCACCGATGCCATTCGTCGCGGGGCATCAGACTTGCACTTTGAACCCTATGAGAAGCGCTATCGGGTACGTTTTCGTATTGATGGCATTTTACATGAGGTCGCCGAGCCGCCGGTTAATTTAGCTGCGCGTTTATCCGCCCGTTTAAAGGTGATGTCTAAACTGGACATCGCCGAGCGTCGGGTGCCGCAAGACGGCCGCATTAAGATGAAGCTCAGTCGCAGCAAAAGTATCGATTTTCGAGTGTCCACCCTACCCACATTGTGGGGCGAAAAAATCGTAATGCGGATTTTAGACTCGTCCTCAGCACAGCTCGGCATTGAAAAACTCGGCTATGAAGAAGACCAAAAGCAACTTTACTTGGAGATGCTCGCGCGGCCACAAGGGATGATTCTGGTGACCGGCCCGACAGGCTCAGGTAAGACTGTATCACTCTATACTGGCCTCAATATTCTTAACACCGAAGAGCGCAATATCTCCACCGCCGAAGACCCGGTAGAGATTAACTTGGAAGGTGTTAACCAAGTCCATATTAATATCAAAGCTGGATTAACCTTTGCCTCAGCGCTGCGTTCGTTCCTTCGTCAGGATCCAGATGTGGTGATGGTGGGGGAAATCCGTGACTTGGAAACCGCAGAAATTGCCATTAAAGCGGCACAAACAGGTCACTTGGTATTATCGACGCTACATACCAACTCATCTTCTGAAACCTTAACTCGTCTGTTGAATATGGGCGTCCCCGGTTACAACATCGCCAGCTCAGTCAATTTGATTATTGCCCAGCGTTTGGCCCGTCGCCTCTGTGCCAACTGCCGCGAAGCAGAAGACATTCCCGAACATGAGCTATTAAAATTAGGGTTCAACGAAGCACAAATCGCCGAAGGCTTTACCGTCTATAAACCCGTGGGCTGTGAGCATTGCTCCGGCGGTTATAAAGGTCGCGTCGGTATTTACGAAGTAATGAAGATGTCCGATGAAATCGCCCGTGTCATTATGGAAGGTGGCAATTCGCTGCAAATTGCGCAAATGGCCAAACAGCAAGGCATGCGCGATCTGCGTGATTCTGGATTACTCAAGGTAATTCAGGGCGTCACCAGCATGGCCGAAATCAATCGCGTCACCAGTTTTTAATGTAAACGCTATTAATCGTCTCAATTTCTGTCTAAATTCAGTAATAGCCGACAAGAATAAGCCAGCGAAAAAGGATACGTGAGTTATGGCAACAGCATCTTCCGCTCGCAAGCGCACTGGCGCCGCCAAAGACAAAAAGCAACCCACTATCTATACTTTTACTTGGAAGGGCGTCAACCGTGACGGTAAAAAGACCGAAGGTGAACTCCGCGGTGCTACCGTTGCCGAAGTCAAAACCCAGTTAAAAAACCAAGGCATTATCCCTAAAACCGTTGCGAAGAAATCAGCTAGTCTATTCAGCAACGAAAACAAAAAAATTAAGCCGATGGATATCGCCATGGTGACGCGCCAAATAGCTACCATGCTATCTGCCGGTGTTCCCTTAGTGACCTCTATTGAGCTGATTTCTCGCGGCCATGAAAAGCCCAAGATGCGCATTTTACTTGGGACTATCCTTAATGATGTGCAATCAGGTATTCCACTGTCTGATGCATTAAGGCCACATCGCCTCTATTTTGACGATCTTTATGTCGATTTGGTCGCTGCCGGTGAGCATTCTGGCGCACTCGATACCGTATTTGATCGCATTGCCACCTACAAAGAGAAGGCTGAAGCCTTAAAGTCCAAAATTAAAAAAGCGATGTTTTATCCTGCAGCAGTCGTTGTTGTCGCTGTCGCAGTTACTACTCTGCTTTTACTATTTGTGGTACCTCAATTTGAGAGTATCTTTGCAGGTTTCGGTGCCGAACTACCCGCCTTTACCCAGTTAATTATTAATATTTCTCGTGCGCTGCAAGCCACGTGGTATTTGTTCTTCGGTGGTATTGTGCTCGCGATTTGGCTGTTTGTACGTGCGCATCGTAACTCACAAAAATTCCGTGATAAAATCGATGAATTAGTGCTAAAAATCCCGGTTATTGGTGAAATTTTACACAAAGGAGCCATGGCGCGCTTTGCCCGCACACTGGCCACCACATTTGCCGCAGGTGTTCCCTTGATTGATGGCTTGGAATCTGCCGCTGGCGCAGCTGGCAATGCCGTATACCGCAAAGCATTAGGCAATGTCCGTACCGAAGTGATGGCAGGGATGCAGATGAACGTGGCCATGCGTACCACCAAGTTGTTCCCTGACATGCTGATCCAGATGGTGATGATCGGCGAAGAATCTGGCTCACTGGATAATATGCTCAACAAAATCGCCAATATCTACGAGATGCAGGTCGATGATGCCGTGGATGGGTTGTCTGCCTTGATCGAACCCATGATGATGGTGGTGATTGGTGGCCTCGTAGGCAGTTTGATTGTGGGTATGTACCTGCCAATCTTCCAATTGGGTAACGTTGTCGGCTAGTACTTACCCCCTACTAATTTATTAACTAAAACAATAATACTATGCAGTCATTTATCAGTTTGATGGGGCAATATCCTATCGTATTTATTGCGCTTGCCTTCGTCTTCGCTGCCGTGATTGGCAGTTTTATTAACGTGGTGATTTTTCGCCTTCCGGTGATGATGAAACGCGAGTGGCAGCAGGAATGTAACCAGTTCTTAGAAGAATACCAACCTGCTGCGTATCAAGCGTTAGAAAAACAAAAGCTACTTAAGCCGCTAGACCAGTTCCCTGAACGTTTTAATCTTGTGGTGCCCAACTCTACCTGCCCCAAATGCAAAGCTGCGATTAAACCTTGGCACAATCTCCCCATTGTCGGCTGGTTATTGCTCGGTGGTAAGTGCGCGGCTTGCAAACAGCCTATCTCTGTCCGCTATCCGATCTTCGAGTTTTTAAATGGTGCGTTAGTGGCAATACTTGCCTGGCATTTCGGCCCCACTATCGAGTTTGCCTTAGCCGCGGTACTCAGCTTTGCCTTGATCGCCATGACAGGTATCGACCTTGATGAAATGCTATTGCCGGATCAGCTGACACTGCCATTTTTGTGGTTGGGGATTATCGCCAACTATTTTAATACCTTTACCTCGCTCGATAATGCCATTATTGGCGCGATTGCGGGCTATCTAAGCCTCTGGAGCGTGTTTTGGCTATTTAAATTGCTGACCGGCAAAGAAGGTATGGGCTATGGCGATTTTAAGCTAATGGCGCTGTTCGGCGCATGGCTCGGCTGGCAAATGCTGCCGCTCATCATTTTGCTGTCTTCGCTAGTGGGTGCAGTGATAGGCATTAGCATGATTATCTTTAAAGGCATGGGGCGCAATAATCCAATTCCTTTCGGGCCCTATATCGCGCTGGCTGGCTGGATAGCCTTAGTTTGGGGACAAGATATCGTGAATTGGTATCTGGGTACCCTGTAATGGCCGATTACATTGTTGGCCTGACGGGAGGTATAGGCAGTGGTAAAAGCACGGTAGCGAATCTTTTTGCCGAACTAGGCGTAGTTATCGTTGATGCGGATATCATCGCTCGGGAAGTTGTAGCGAAAGGCAGCAATGGTCTACAGCAAATCGTCAACCATTTTGGTGACACCATACTCACAGCAGATGGCGCCTTAGATCGTGCAAAGTTAAGGGAGCACATCTTCCAACATCCAAACGAGCGGACATGGCTTAATGCGCTTTTACACCCACTTATTCGCCAACGTATGGTAGCGCAATGTCAGCAGGCTCGATCCCCCTATGCCTTGATGGTGGTACCGCTACTGTTTGAAAACCATCTGGAACGTTTAGTTAATCACACTTTAGTGATAGATATTGCAGAAGAAACACAAATCCGGCGAACTATTGAGCGGGATCAGGTGTCCAAAGCACAAGTTAGAAGCATCATGAGTAGCCAAATTGGTCGCGAACAGCGACTCAAGGGCGCAGATGATGTTGTTAGCAACGAAGGAGATGTAGACGCGCTAAGGTCTCAGATTCTGGCACTACATAAAAAATACTTAAATCAATCAGTAACTGCCAAGAAACGTCATGAGTGAATTATTATTTGAGCAACCGCTCAATGAGAAGGTTCGCAATTACCTTCGACTAGAGCATTTAGCTAAGCAACTTGATACCCATCTTGAAGAGGATCACCAACAGCGGTGTTTTTATCCTCTTTTTTCGCTATGCGAATTAGCGGAACGTTGCGATTTTCGTAGCGAGATTTTAAAGGATATTGATAGGCAACTGAGCCTGTTAAAGGCTGATCCAGGCGCATTGAATTCGGCCCTATTGAGCGAACTGCTTGATTGTCGTGAACAGCTACTTATTGCTGAGCGGCCGGGTCTCCATCTCAAGCAGAATCGTTTTATCAGTGCGCTCAGACAGCGCTTTAGTATGCCTGGAGCATGCTGCAACTTCGACTTACCACAACTTCACTTCTGGTTATCAAAACCCTGGCAAGAGCGGCAATACGATTACGAACAATGGGTTGCTCACTTTCGCTGCCTGCTTAATCCTATAACACTGCTACTTGCCGCATCTCGCGAAAGCTGTGAATACCGTCGTGAAATTGCGCCAGCGGGCTTCTTTCAAAAAGAATCCAGTCAGAGTTTGTCGTTAATCCGAGTGAAGCTCAATATCGCTAATGGTTGCTATCCAACTATTAGCGGTCATCGTAATCGCTTTGCCATTCACTTCGTTCAATTTGACCAACAGAAGCACTCACAACAACCGGTAGAGTTCTTGCTGGCGACTTGCGACTGAAATCGTTACCATGGCCTTGTTACACCAACTAGGTCTAGGTTATGCCAACAATTGTAAAATGCCCTACCTGTCAAAAGGATGTTATTTGGGGCCCAGAATCTACATTTCGTCCATTCTGCAGCGAGCGCTGTAAGTTGATTGACCTCGGTGATTGGGCTGCAGAGAAACACGCCATTCCAGTCAAACCTACGATTGATGAGCAACTGCTCGATGATTTGGGCTACGACGAACCCGATTTCTTTAAAGAGCAATAACAGTGACTAAACGAGTACATGTAGCAGTAGGTGTCATACTGCGAGAACAGCAAGTTCTGCTAGCCAAGCGTCATGGCCATCTTCACCAAGGCGGCAAATGGGAGTTTCCTGGCGGTAAAGTCGAAGCCAATGAAGACGTCACAGCTGCCTTAGTACGTGAACTAGAAGAAGAGATCGGCATCAGCGCAACTGAAACTTCCCCCTTCATGACCCTAAGCTATGACTACCCAGAAAAGCAGGTGTTTCTCGATATCCATTTGGTAACAGCTTTCACTGGCCAAGAGCAAGGCGCAGAAGGACAAGAGATCAGATGGGTCAGTTTTACTGAATTGCCTAGCTTAGCGTTTCCTGATGCCAATAAGCCAATTCTCGATAAGATCTTAAGTGATTTAGTCTAATTGATACCACTGAGTCAAAGGCCGCGAAAGCGGCCTTTTTAATTGTGCTTAATCTCACTAGCTCACATTGATAAGACACCAAGAAATCAAGGTTACCTTCACAAGCGTAGTACATAGCCTCTAGAGATGAATAATCTCAAAAAAGCAGCATCTGAGGTGAAGGACCAAATACTAAAAGATGAAAATGCAAAAAGGCCACCCGCTTGGGTGGCCTTATCGACTAAATAAGCACTTGGCGATGACCTACTCTCACATGGGGAAGCCCCACACTACCATCGGCGCGATTGTGTTTCACTTCTGAGTTCGGGATGGGATCAGGTGGGACCACAATGCTATTGTCACCAAGTAAAACTGGTGCTGATACCCAGAATCGAACTGGGGACCTCATCCTTACCAAGGATGCGCTCTACCGACTGAGCCATATCAGCAAAATCAATATGTTAACTGCAACCGGCAGGTTAACTAATTTTTGATTTCACTTTTCAAAAAAGTGAAAACCTAAATTGGGCGTCTGGCGATGACCTACTCTCAC
>NZ_JPEO01000021.1 GCF_000753795.1 Shewanella mangrovi | reverse complement strand
AATGTCGTGCTATGCAAACTCAGGAACACCATAACGAGCGGAGGGTGTGCATACCTTTCGTTAAGGGATGAGTTTTGGAACGCAAACTAACGATAATGGTTCTCATTTGTGTTTGCAACCATTTTTTAATCTTTTTGCGTAAATTTTTAGCAGCACCTAGTTTGCGGCGGTTTAGAGACGATTATCCCCCACGCTGCAGGCTATGATACGGCTGATCTCTGCCATGCTACGACCGCTCGCTTGTTGCCAATGGTTAAATACCGCTTGCACCTGCGCTAAACCCGTTTTAGAGGTAAACCCCGCATCAACCAACTTATGAGCCAACAGATAGCCTTTGATATCTTCCGTCAGTAAAAAGGTATCTTTGCCGATACGTCGTAAAAAATATGGGCCAGTGTTGCCACCAAGACGACCGCCCTGACGTTTTAGCGCCAGCCATAAACCTGTGATCTCTTCCACCGGCCATAACGCGATATAACGCGCCAAACTGCCATGATCCTGCATGATGTCGCGGATCATGATGGCGTTGTCGTAAATCGCTTGTGTCTTAGCAAGATGGCGAATGAGTTGCGGATCGGCAGCACGCGCTTGCAACTGCTCGGGCGATAACAACAAAACTTTGTTGGGATCAAAATCGAAAAAGGCCTTTTCATATGCAGGCCACTTGGCTTCGACCACCTTCCAAACAAAACCGCTCTGAAATACTTGCATGCTCATCGCTGACAACAACTCAGCATCGCTGTACTGCATAATTTCATCACTGCTCAGTGTTTGGGGTAACAGGCTCTCAAGGTGTTGTTCACCACCTTTGCGTTCGCAGGCGCGAGCATAAATATCGTCAAAGGCTTCTGGTCTAGTCATGATATCCATCTCTTATCTAGGTGAGTGCAGGCTATAACGATGAACTTTTCCTGCCAAAAATAGCTCAAATAACTAATTAATGCTTAACTTAGATCTTTGGTTAACGTCATTAAACAAGCGGTGAAGCTATGGACGCCACACATCTGTACCGCATGCTGGTATTTGCCAACGTTGTTGAGCAAGGTTCGCTCACCAGCGCCGCACAACAACTGGGTATAAGTCGCTCAATGGTAAGCCAGCATCTGAAAAACCTCGAATCGAGGCTTCAGCAGCAGTTGTTACAGCGTACCACCAGAAGCCTTGCATTAACCCAAGCTGGGCAAGATTTCTACCATCATTGTGCCGAATTAACTCAGATGGCCAAGCAAGCACAGCAAGCAGTGGCTCCTGCGGATGAACAATTGTTTGGCAACATCCGTTTGTCGCTACCCGAAGCATGGGCCAATACTAAGTTTTTACCAAGTTTGGGCGCATTTCATCGGCAATATCCACAGTTGCAGCTCACCCTGACATTGGAGCAGCAACACGCAGCAGCAGTGGATTTGCACCCAGACGTCAGAGTCATGGTCGGCGATGTGATACCTGAAGACGGATTGCCGTTAATGCAGTTTCAACCCTTGTTAGTCGCCAGCAGTGACTATGTGGCACAACATGGTAAACCTCTGCATCCCGACAGTTTACCGCAATTTCATTGGCTCGCGGCCAATGTCAGTCAGCTGCCTAGCAGCTGGCAGTTGACCGATAGTAGTGGTCAGCATTATTCAATCAGGCTCACACCTTTTGCTAGCTGCAACAGTGTGTTAGCGCTGAAAAGTTTAACCGAACAAGGCTTAGGGATTGCCTGTTTACCCGACTATCTATGCAAGGAGGCGATTGCAGCAGGACGCTTGGTACCCTTGCTACCAAGCTACCATTTAGCCATCGGACAGCTATTTGTCGTGCACCGCTTCGGCGACAATACGCCGCAGCGCATACGCGTATTACTGAAGTTTTTGCAGGAGAACTTTGCCGAATAAGCACCAGCAGAACTAAAGTTAATTGGCTGTCATTTTTGGAGCCGTTCGCTATGGAGCTTTTTTACAATCCGCTATCACGTTCCTGTCAAAAGGTGCTGATCGCGTTATATGAGAAGCAGGCTAATTTTTTTCCACGCATTATTAATCTTCACGATCCGTTGGAGCGGCGCCGTTACGCCGAATTGTATCCCTTATGTTCGCTGCCATTGCTGAAGACCAAAGACAATTGGCAGTTACCCGATTCCAGCATCATCATTGAGTATGTTGATCAGCAAATTCATGCTGGTACCCAATTGATACCACGCGAGCCCCAAACCAATCTACGCACTAAAATGCTTGACCGACTGATTGACAATCAACTTTACCGCACGCTTTACGACATGGAAAAGCATCAGCGCCTGCCAGAGCAGATGCAGCAACAGTTACTCATCAAACAACATGAAAAGCAGCTCCGGCTGGTGTTGCTAGAGCTTGAGAACCAATTAAAGCAACATCATTGGTTATGTGGTGACGGCTTTACGCTGGCCGATTGTGCGCTGATCCCGGCGCTTAATTCGCTGCCGAAAGAGATTCAGCTAATGGAATTCTATGAACTCAGCCGTTATTGGCAACAGGCTGAACTCAGAGGTTCCTGGCAACTTGTGGAAGAGGAAGTAGAGCAAGCTCAAGCGGCGCTGCATTCGGGCATACAACCGCCGCCTTAGCCCATCAGGAGTTATGGCTGTTTTCATCTTTTTTACGCTGCAGCATCGTTTTCCACTCGGCTACAGACGATGGTAATTCGGGTTCAGCACCGCTAAATCCCACTTGCGAAATCAGCTCTGCGGAGCTGATTTTTCTCCCCTTACAAACAAACAGGCCACGCACATTGGCAATGGCATGCAAACCGCGCTCACTGACAAAACGTTGCTCAATATAAAAATATTTATCGTCCCAACCGAGCACTCGTGTTTCTAAGCAAAACTTCTGCAGTGGCTTGATATCTTTGATGAAAGTGAACTCTGATGCATTGACGACTGGCAGCCACTTCAACTTCAGCAACGGCTTCAATTGCAGCATTTCCGCCAGCATGTAAGTACGGCCAATGTCCATCAATGCCGGATAACGAGCATTAGTGAGATGCAGATTAATGTCGCAGTCTGTCGGCCATACTCGATATGCCATGCGACTGGTATCCAAGAAGCCAATAGGAGAGATATGTCTTAAACGCCACGCAAACAACCAGAACAGGCGGAAATAGAGGTTCATGGTGATGTAAGTCCTTGTACTTTAGTAAAAACGAATCTATCACAACCCCAAAACAAGGTGACAACTATGTGATTTACCTCAACGCTTCCTGAACATTTTTAAAGCAATAATATTAACGATAACAATTCTCATTTACTTTGTGCTGATTCTAGGGGAGAGAAATGCGCAAATTTATCGTTAGTAGCATCGCCTTAATGGTTTCAACCTGTTTGTACGCTCAGGATGAAACTCAAAGTAACACAGCTGTCGTCGACACCCCAGCTCCGATGGAAACCATTACCGTCACCAGTGTCAGACAACGGCTGGAACAAGCAGGGACGCTGGCCAACACTATCGTCAAAACCGAGGTCGTCAGCGCACTCACCATCGAGAATAAGAATGCGGTGAATCTCACTGAAGCCATCGACAACTCTCCCGGCGTCAAAGTCTCAAACGAATGCTCCATGTGCGGCGTGAAGCGCATCATGCTCAACGGCATGAAAGGCGAGCAAACTACCATTTTGGTTGATGGTCTGCCGGTACACACTATGGTGTCAGGCTATTATGCGGTAGATGCCATTCCCACCACCGGCGTTGTTCGCATTGAAGTAGCTCGCGGCGCTGGCGCGTCACTTATTGCGCCAGAAGCGATTGGCGGTGTGATCAACATTGTCAGTTACGATCCAACCGATAGTGGCGCGGTAGTCGATCTCTCCATCGGCGAGGATGGTTACCGGAAACTGGGATTTCTGGGCAAAGGTGTCAGTGAAGATGGCGCGACACGAGCAACCCTGATTGGCCAGTATGATGACCGTGATCAGTATGATGGCGACCATAACCTAGTGAACGAACAGCCATCGCAACAGAATCGTAGCCTGACCGCACGGCTGTCCCATGATATCGGCGCTTTCGATAACCTGGTCCTGCGCTACTCCAATATCAACTCAGAAGTGTTCGGTGGACCAATGCTCGGCGCAACATTTGCCGACGGCCGCGCCAACAGTATCGGCAGTGTGTTGCGGGCGTATGCCAATAACCCCAGTGAGAATATTGACCTGTTTGAGAATGGCGATGTAAATCAGAATTTTACCGGTAATGCCTGGGAAACAACGGAATGGATCAACACTAAGCGCAACGAAGCATCTGTCGCTTGGCTCAAGGAATGGAATAGCACGCTCAATTCTCACCTTGCCGTCAGCTATGCCGACCATAGCCAAGATTCCTTTTACGAAGGCTTTGACTACGTCAATGACGATAAAATGTGGTTCTACGACGCTCGCTTTAACTTTGCCGTGTCTGACGAGCATCTACTCACCTTTGGCGTCGATTACCGCACTGAAGAGATGCGTTCACATTCGGTGGCGGGCGCAGCTAACCCAGACTATGTCGCTGATTCATTTGATTACCATGTGGCAGGAGCCTATCTACAAGACACCTGGCAAGCACTGGATGAACTCGAAATATCCATGGCAGTGCGAGCGGATAAGGTTCAGGCCGACTTTGTGGATCCGCAAAAGCCAGGCACTGAACTTGATGAAACCATAGTGTCACCGCGTATCGATATGCGTTACCACCATAATGCGCAATGGACCTCGCGTTTATCTGCTGGCCGCGGCTATCGGGCGCCGCTGTCATTCTTTGAAACTGACCACGGCATTTTGGATGGTTCGCTCGGGTTTGAGATCGATATCAATGCCCTTGAGCGCTCAAAATCGGTTAACTACTCGCTGAGTTACGAAGGCGAGCGCCTTACCAGTACCGCCTCAATCGCCTGGACAGAAGTGGCGAATCTCGCCGCGCTCACTACCAATGAACACGGCACCCCGTTACTGCACCAGATGGATGACAAAGCGAGCTCAATCACCAGTGATATATCGCTTGGCTATCGCCTGCTGGACGATTTAACCCTCAATCTGACACTGGAAAATTTCAACTACAACGCCACCTTTAAGCACTCTTATGCCATTGCGCCAGTGGAGCAGCGGGTCTCGTTTAATCTGGATTGGGATATTGGCGGTTGGGATTTTTACGCCAGTGCGGTGTGGATAGGCAGTCGTGATTTGAGTGAATATGGCTATGAGGGCTACGATCGTTTACTGAGCAGCAACCAAGCCGATCCCAGCTCGAAAAAATCGACCGATGCACCCGCCTATTTCACCCTAGACGTCAAAGCGACTTACGCGATTAATGACACTATGTCGGTCTATTTCGGTGCCAGCAATCTGTTGGATTACACCCAAGTCGATAAATCTGAATCACCGCTGTTTTTCGATGCTAACGGCAACTTTGATGTGGCCTACATTTATGGTCCGTTGCGCGGTCGTGAAGCCTACGTGGGCCTAAAGCTGGAGTTCTAACCCATGTTATCACGCCTCTGTTTTGGGCTAGTGCTGTTGCTGCTGAGCAGTTATGTAACTGCTGGCACAGGTCTAGCGCAATACTCACTTAAAAATCTGCGCTCCGGCGAAATCACAGACTTAGCCACAGTCACCCAAGGCACGGTAGCCTTGATGTTTTATGAGCCAGATTGCAGTTGGTGCCGTAAGCAAGCTCAGGCACTCACTGAGTTACAGCAGCAGTGTGGCAATGTCACGCCGATTGCACTTGGTATCAATGCCAGTAGGTTAGCGCTGAAGAAAGCGCTGTTTACGCTGCAGTTTCCGTTTGCAGGCTTTATGGCGCCCCATCAGTTACTGCAAGATTTGGGAGGAATTCCGGCGACACCCATCACCTTAGTGTTTAAACAGCAGCAACTCATTGGTGCTTTTCGCGGTTATCAGCCTGCAACAGTGCTGCAAACAAAAACCGGCTGCTAAGCAGCCGGTTTTCTTGCGGTTTTGAACCGAGTAGTTAGGCGGCAATCCCCGAATGACGGAGTAACGCATCAATATTGGGCTCACGACCACGGAAGTTAATGAACAGCGTCATAGGCTCTTCTGAACCACCTTTTTCCAAAATATTGTGCAGGAAGCTACGCCCCGTCTCTTCGTTAAAGATGCCCTCTTCTTCAAAGCGGGAGAAGGCATCAGCGGACAACACTTCCGCCCACTTGTAGCTGTAGTAACCGGCGGCATAACCACCCGCAAAGATGTGAGAGAAGCCGTTTTGGAAACGGTTAAACGCAGGCGGAATTAATACTGCGACTTGCTGACGCACTTCATCTAAGACCTGTTGTACTCGCGCGCCCACTTCTGGGTCATATTCATGGTGCAAACGGAAATCAAACAGCGAGAATTCTAATTGACGCACCATCGCCATTCCGGACTGGAAGTTCTTTGCCGCCAGCATCTTATCCAGCATGGCTTTTGGCAACGGCTCGCCCGTCTCATAATGACCAGAGATCTCCGCTAGCGCCTCTTCTGACCAACACCAGTTCTCCATAAATTGACTTGGCAATTCGACCGCATCCCAAGCCACACCGCTGATACCGGAAACGCCATCCACATCAATCAAGGTGAGCATATGATGAATACCATGACCAAATTCGTGGAACAGTGTGGTCACTTCATCATGGGTGAATAGTGCAGGTTTATCACCGACGGGACGGTTAAAGTTACAGGTCAAATACGCTACTGGTTTTTGTAACCCCTGCGCCGTTTGGCGACGGCTGCGGCACACATCCATCCAGGCACCGCCACGTTTACCTTCACGTGCGTATAAATCGAGGAAGAAGCTACCGCGATGCGTACCCGCTTCATCAATAATATGGAAAAAGCGCACATCTTTATGCCATGCATCAAAGCCTTGCTGTTCTTCCACTCGCATACCAAACAGGCGTTTTACGGTATAGAACAAACCGTTAAGCACGCGATCTTCAGGGAAGTAAGGGCGCAACGCCTCTTGGGAGATCTCGTAGGTGTGTTGTTTAAGTTTCTCGGCATAGTAAGAGATGTCCCACGCCGCCAGCTCATCAACCCCGTAGTGTTCTTTGGCGAACGCCTTGAGCTCGGCTAATTCGTTTTTCGCCTGCGGTTTTGAGCGCAGCGCCAATTCGTTTAAGAAGGAAATCACTTGCGCAGGTGTTTCTGCCATCTTGGTTGCAAGTGATTTTTCCGCGTAGGTATCAAAGCCAAGCAACTGTGCCAGTTCGTGGCGTAGCGCAAGGATTTCATCAATCACAGGGGAGTTATCAAACTTACCGGCATTAGGGCCTTGCTCAGACGCGCGTGTGCAGTAGGCGCGATACATCTCTTCACGCAGGGCACGATTGTCGCTGTACATCATTACCGGCAGATAAGATGGGATATCCAAGGTAAACAGCCAGCCTTTTTTCTCTTTGGCTTCCGCCATCGCCTTGGCCGTTGCCACGGCTGATTCGGGTAAACCGGCAAGTTCAGCTTCATCACTGATCTCTTTGTGCCATGCCTGGGTAGCATCTAATACTTGGTTGGCAAAGGTGCTGGTAAGCTCTGACAAACGCTTCACGATTTCGCCATAACGCACTTTCTGACCGTCTTCGAGTCCAATGCCCGACAGTTCAAAATCACGCAGCGCATGCTCAATCACGGTTTGCTGCGGCTTACTCAGGCCTGCAAAGGCATCAGACTCATGCAGCGATTTATACGCTTGGTATAAGCCCTGATGCTGACCAACGTAAGTACCATATTCAGACAATAACGGCAGGCAGGCATCGTGCGCCGCACGCCAGCTGTCATTGCTGACTACTGAGTTCATGTGCGATACCGGCGACCAAATCTGGCTCAGTTCATCATCCACTTGCTCCAACGGCGCCACCAAATTTTCCCATGTGTAGGGGCCGCCACCTGCTAATACTGCGTCAATTTTGCTACGACAATTGGCAATTGCTTGCTCAACCGCAGGCTGAATATGTTCCGCTTGCAGTTGCGAAAATGGGGGCAGTTCATTGGTATTTAACAGTGGATTAGTCATGCTGATTCCTTGCGCGTTCATGCGAGTATGCAGTTATAGATAAGGCCTATTGCAGGCGTTATCAAGGCAAACGGCACGATTACTGTGAGAGATTTCTACGATAACCCACCGTCATAGGTCGAATAGCTCACAGATTTGAAAACATGTATTGGAATTCCGGCTTTTGTTTACAAAAATGTTACATAGCTAGCGTATTCCGTTGGAACAATCATTGATAATTCGGCTTCCTCTAATTCATCACAGGGTTCGTTATGCGTTGTCGATGGTTGGTTCTGCCGTTATATGCCTTGGTATGGAGCAATTGTTGGGCGGACGAAAGCCGCAGCGTTTACCTTGATTGGCAAAGCCGCTATATCTCCGAAGGACGAAATAATCTTCCCAGCGGTGGTATCGTCTGGAGCGGTATCGACTATCAAAAAGACGCGTTGCTGCTGTTTGAAAGGCAAGGCATCGCGACCAGCGAAGATTTTATCGAGTTTAACGCCGGCATTGGCTATCAACATCAGCTAGATGATTGGATCCTAACCGGCAGTATCACGCGTCTAGAGTTTTTTGGTGAAGAGCGCTGTCACGACAACGAGCTGGCGCTTGCTATCGATTACGACGCCGTGGAATGGTTAACCCCTTCTCTTGTCTATACCCATTCAACCGAGGCTCATGGCGCCTTTGTCGAGCTGACGTTTGTCGGTAATTGGACACTTAACGATACGGTGGCCATACACCCTTACCTGACCCAAAGCTGGGATTTAGGCTTTGCTACAGAACAACATGATGGCAGCAATAATCTGCAATTTGGGCTGATGACTGACGTGTTGCTGTCACCCACAGTGTTAATGTCATTTCATATCAGTCGCTCCATCGCCATGACTGATATTCAGTATGAACAAGGCGATGATTGTAGGCAGCAACAGACCTTTGCAGGTATTGCCTTTGCTTACGAATTCTAATTGGCAGCCTAATCGTCCTCCGACTACACTTGCCTAAGCCACAGGCACGTGGCTTTTTTAGGAGGACATGGAATGTCATCTCGCACCCACATTTGGGCGATCTGCATATTGCTGACAGCACTTAGTAGCGCAGTAACCTATGGCGAGCCAACTCGCCTCACCAACGACACCCCACTGAAATCGAGACCAAATCAGGCGCTCGATGCCGACGGCAACCCATTACCCATACCGCAGGAGTTTGCCCCAGCAATGGAATATCGCGCGGTCGATGCCAAAGTCAAAGCGGTGGATATCAAAGCGCCTAAACGCCGCCACAGCAGTCGCAGCAAAGCAGTTGCCAGCATCGCCGATGACGCCAGTTGCCGCTGGCTCAACAGCCGTATGAATGAACTAAAAAAGCGGCTCGATGCCGGCAGCCGTTTGGTTGACTACATCAATGATGAAATGCGCCAGTATCGACGGCAGTGGCGGTGTTTGCAGTGCGATGGCAATGGCCCAGCCGCAGGTGATCACGCTCGCTGTGGCTTGTAAAAGGCTGTCGGCGTGGGCTGGCAAGGCTGGGCAAATCTCCCTACAATGGCTCACATTATCTGGCGTGTGTGGCCAATATCGGCCAGCCAACCCAATCGACGGAGTAAAACATGGCACAGCATTTTGACTATATCTGCCTTGGCGCAGGAAGTGGCGGCATCGCTTCTGCCAACCGCGCGGCAATGCGTGGCGCAAAGGTACTACTGATTGAAGCCAAACAGTTGGGTGGCACCTGTGTTAACGTCGGCTGTGTCCCGAAAAAGGTCATGTGGTATGGCGCTCATATCGCTGAAGCGATGAAGCTATATGCCGCAGATTATGGTTTCGACGTCAGTATCAATAAGTTTGATTGGCAAACACTGGTCAACAGCCGCGAAGCATATATCGAGCGCATTCACGGCTCTTATGAACGTGGCCTAAGCGGCAACAAAGTTACTGTCGTCAACGGTTACGGACGCTTTGTCGATAATCGCACCATTGAAGTTAACGGCGAGCAATACACGGCCGACCACATTTTGATCGCCACTGGCGGTGCCCCAACCATTCCCAACATTCCTGGTGCAGAATACGGCATTGACTCTGACGGTTTCTTTGCCCTGACTGAACAACCTAAGCGCGTTGCCGTGCTGGGGGCTGGTTATATTGCGGTTGAGATTGCCGGGGTACTACATGCACTCGGTAGCGAAACACACCTGTTTGTACGTAAACATGCGCCGCTGCGTAACTTTGACCCAGTGCTGTGCGACACGTTAATGGAAGCAATGGCTGCTGATGGTCCAACATTGCACACTCACAGCGTACCTAAATCGGTCATCAAAAATGCTGATGGCAGTCTAACGCTGACGCTGGAAAACAATGAACAGTATGACGTCGATTGTCTGATCTGGGCTATTGGCCGTCATCCATCGACCGATAATATTGGCTTAGAAAACACTGATGTGGAGCGTGATGAACGCGGCTATATCATTACCGATGCCCAACAAAACACTTCAGCAGCAGGCATCTATTGCGTCGGCGACATTATGGCGGGCGGTGTTGAACTAACGCCAGTAGCGGTCAAGGCGGGTCGCTTATTATCAGAGCGACTGTTTAATGGCATGAGCGATGCCAAAATGGATTATCAAAACATTCCAACCGTTGTATTTAGTCACCCGCCCATCGGCACTATGGGCTTATCTGAACCCGAAGCGATCGCGCGTTACGGCGAAGATAAAGTCAAAGTCTATAGCTCAGGTTTTACCGCCATGTACACCGCAGTAACAGCCCATCGTCAACCATGCAAAATGAAACTGGTCTGCGTCGGTGAAGAAGAAAAAGTGGTCGGCATTCACGGTATCGGCTTCGGCATGGATGAAATCCTGCAAGGGTTTGGTGTCGCCATCAAGATGGGAGCCACCAAAGCTGACTTTGATTCGGTCGTTGCGATTCACCCAACTGGCGCCGAGGAGTTCGTGACCATGCGTTGAGTTATACGCCAGTCATTTGTTGCTATTAAGGTCGCACTCGCGACCTTTTTATTAAGACGTTCATGTTGAACGTGATGCATGACTTAAGGACAGTCAGTCAATGAGCAAACTTCTTTATCTTGGTAAACAGTTAGTCAGCCTTGTTAGCGTGCTGCTGCTTTGTAGTTGCGGCCAGAGTGATGAAGTAAAAGTGCAGCTAACCGGCAGCACGATGGGCACTAGCTATCACATAACCTATATCGCAGATGCAAACACGCCGGATAAAGCCTATCTACAAGCGAAAATCGACCATGAGTTGGCCAAGGTCAATCAGGTAGCATCGACTTACATCGACGATTCTGAGCTCTCCACACTCAACCAGAACAAATCAACAGAACCACAACAATATTCTGTTGCACTGACCGATATGCTCGCCGAAGGCATACGTCTGGCAAATGTAACCCACGGCTATCTGGACATTACCGTTGGCCCTTTGGTCAATTTATGGGGGTTTGGTCCAGACCATCATCCGAAGTTCATTCCCTCACCAGAGATGATCACACAAGCCAAGCAAAGTGTTGGTGCCAATTTTTTACAGTTGCATGGAAGGTCGGTTCGAAAACTGAATCCTGATGTGTATGTTGACCTATCAACGCTGGCGAAAGGTTATGGTGTCGATGTGGTGGCCGATACACTGGCGGCAGCAGGTATCGGTAACTACCTTGTTGAAATCGGCGGAGAGATGCGCATTGCTGGTCACTCGCTCAAACAACAGGACTGGCGTGTAGCGGTAGAGAAACCCGTTGCAACCCAGCGCCAAGTGCAGCACGTGTTTCAGCCTAAAGACAGCGCGGTGGCGACTGCAGGTGACTACCGTAATTTTTTTGATGAAAACAATGTTCGATACTCCCATATCATCGATCCAAACACTGGCTATCCGATTCATCACCATACGGTGTCGGTGACTGTAGTCGCCAAATCCTGCATGGTGGCCGATGGTCTATCTACCGGCCTGATGGTCATGGGTGTGGAAAAGGGCTTACGGCTTGCCAATGAACAACACCTTGCCGCGATGTTTATTACCCGCAACGCCGACGGCAGTTTTAGCGAGCATTATTCGCAAGAATTTCAGCAATATTTGTAGTGCTGGCTGACGCTAACAGGCGATAACTGCTAGGCTAAGCCCTGAATTGGTTGCGTTGGAGTCGGTCACATGCGTTTATCTGTCGTGTTGATCATCAGTGTATTACTGCTATTGCTCACTGGTTGTAGCAGCACTAACACGCCTGCAGCAAACAGCGTAACTAACACCAATGCACCGCTATTGCCTGTGAAAACGCTAACAGCATTTGAGCAACAATGGCGCGGTGTGCCCTATCGTTTTGGTGGTAACAGTAAACGCGGGATCGATTGTTCCGCGTTTGTCCAACTCACTTACCAACAACTAGCCAATATCCGTTTACCGCGCACCACAGAAGCACAAGCAAACCAAGGCTTCAAAGTACCGCTTACCGCGGTGACAAGCGGTGACTTACTCTTTTTTAAAACGGGCTGGAGCAGTCGCCATGTCGGCATCTATCTCAGCCAAAACAATTTTATGCATGCTTCCACTAGCGAAGGGGTGACCATCTCTTCACTCAACACGCCTTATTGGCGTGAGGCCTTTTGGCAGGCTCGGCGGTTAATCACGCCCACACACTAGTTACCCTCGTACGCAGCACTAAAGTCACTAAACAACCATATACTCGGCTGCAAACTGCTTATATGATGGCGTTAAAGCTGAACAGCGATGTTCTTTTTCTCGCATGGAGCGCCAACACAAACCATAACTCGCAGCGCTCTGCGGTAATGAGCGGCACGCGCAGGTGAATTTTGAGGCGATATCGGTGAGCATTAACAGCATCTTAGACAGGGTCAGGCGTGAGCCACCTATCCAGCTACCAACAGATTTCAACACTTGGTATTTGTACGCCAAGCTGCCACAAATTCGCTACACCGCACTCGTTACCACACTGTTGTATCTTATCTACTCAGTAGTCGAATATCAGATCGTCGCCGATTACCATATTGAGCGCTTTTGGTTACACGCTGTGCTGGTACCAATCACTATGGCCACCGTGGGTATATTGACCCACATGCCGAAGCATCATCGCGCCATGCTGATGTTGTTGCTGCTCGCACCAATTGCTGCCAACGCAGTTAACGTTTATCTCAACCTTGATTCCGGTCACTTCAGCTACTTTTCGCCCGAGCTTTATCTCAGCATTATGTGGACCTTTGCCATATCGGGGCTGAGATTACGGCATGCATTGCTGTCAGCGCTGATCAGTTGCGGCATTATTCTGCTGGCCAGTTTTAGCGCCAAACTGCCCACCGACTTCTTTTGGCTACATCTGATGTGGCTGTTTTCCGCCTTTAGCTTTGGCTTTGTCAGCGCCTTAGTGCTGGAAAAAGTGCATCACACCTTGTACGAAAAGCACATGGAACTAGCCGCGCTTGCCAGTCACGATCCGCTCACACAACTGTGGAATCGCGAAAAAATGGCCATGCTGTTTAACGATGAAAATCAGCGTGCTATCGAACAAGACAGTAGCATTTCACTGATCATGCTGGATATCGACCACTTTAAAGTGGTCAATGACGTTCACGGCCATGAAACGGGCGATATCGTACTGCAGCATTTTGCCGACATTTTGCAGCACAATGTGCGCAAGCAAGATCATATCGGCCGCTTTGGCGGCGAAGAATTTGTGATTATTTTGCCGCACACGACGGGCGCAGAGGCGCTACAAGTCGCGCAAAAATTGCAGCAGCGCATCAGCCAATATCAATTTCCGACAGTTGGCCGCAAAACCGCCAGCATCGGCGTCACCGAAGCGCGTTATGCGCACGAACCGCTCTCCCAGCTAATGCGTCGCGCTGATGTTGCCCTCTATCAGGCTAAGGAAAGTGGCCGCAACTGCGTGATGTTTGTCGCCAAAGAGTTAGCCAGCGCCTAACGCAACAACACAAACTGCGTCACCTAAGCTCTTTGGTCGTGATTATGGTATCGTGGCGCTTTTACAGTGCCGAACGAGATTGTGGAGTAGAGCATGGCAAAAGCTAAAATCGGGATTGTTACCGTTAGTGACCGCGCAAGTGCCGGCGTATATGAAGATCTGTCTGGTCAGGCGATTATCGATACCCTTAATGATTACCTCACCAGCGAATGGGAACCGGTTTATCAGGTGATCCCAGACGAACGCGATGTCATTGAAGCCACGCTAAAGCGGATGGCGGATGAAGATGGCTGTAGTTTAGTGGTGACCACAGGCGGTACCGGTCCGGCGAAACGCGACGTAACTCCTGAAGCCACTGAAGCGGTATGTGATCGTATGATGCCGGGCTTTGGTGAACTGATGCGGCAAGTGTCGCTGCAATACGTGCCAACCGCCATATTGTCGCGTCAGACTGCCGGATTACGTGCAGACACACTGATTGTTAACCTTCCCGGCAAACCTAAGTCGATTCGCGAATGTTTGGATGCGGTTTTCCCGGCGATCCCTTACTGCATCGACCTGATGGAAGGGCCATATCTGGAATGTGATGAAACCGTCATTAAGCCATTCCGCCCTAAAAATAAGTAAGTCTGAGACATAAAAACGTCGGACATTGTCCGACGTTTTTATTCATTCAGCGCGTAGCGCATTCGCTATTTACGCAGCTTGATATACAGCTCACCATCGCGAATTTGAATATCTTCCACACCATCGGCGAAGGTGTTCCAAAAACCACGATCACCAAACTCACTCACCAAATTCACGTGCTTCATATTGCCTAACCAAGCGTTGGGGATAGGCACCCCCATCAAGCTCACGCCGACTAACGCCACCACCGGGCGACGATTTTTATCTAAGTGAATATCTAACCCGGCATTCACCCGTAAAATTTGCCCCGCCATAATAGGAAAATCCTGCGGAATAGGGATCAGCACCTTGGCGCTGGCAAGATTGTCAGAAAAGTCGATTGCCACCCGCTCAGAAAAATCCGGACTGCGGGCAATAATGGCGTTCACCTCTTTTTCGCTAAAGGTTACCTGGCGCTTGGCATCTGACTCGCTATAAGGCTCTGGAGTTAGGTCATTGCTGTCAGATTGATTGCGGCTGAAATCACTTTGCCAGCCCAACACCTGCAATTTGGAATCAAGCTTACGTTCTTCCTTTTGACTCAACGACACTGGCGTAAAAGGCTGCGGGAAAATATAGGTGCGAATAACAAAGTAGCTCACCGCAATGGTTACCAACACAGTCGCAAGTAACATCAACAGCACCTGTGCGCCCGTAAAACCGCGTTGCTTTGCACTTGAACTCGAAATGGACTGTATCATCAGACAGCCTTTGCCAAAGGAAACATGGCTCTATAGTAGCCTCGCCGACGCTGATGGCAAAGTTTGCTGCTCATCCATAACCAAATAAGAAAAGAGTGTGCTCAATAAAGCACACTCTTTAATACTAATCAGCGATTAATGACTCTCTAAAAGGTTTGCCAATACGCCATACGCCGACTGTAACTTAATGGTTTGGCTATTACCTTGACCATCGCGTTGTAACAGTGTTGGCTGCTGTACGAATGCTCGGGCATCAGCAACATCCAAGATTTTGGGTGTTGCTAAAGAAATTTCAGTTTGTTGCCCAATATTTATCTTGCCAAACAAAGTATTGGAATTTACCCAATCACCAGAATCATCGGCATAAGTATTAAAATAATCGCGGTATTTCAACGTGATTAAATGTTCACCAGCATCAAGTTTGATAGTGGAAAACACGTTGACGGCATGGCCATCAATACTGCTGATTTGAATGCTGTCAGGCACATGTAATGTTGCAGCAGAAGCCAATGGAGCAGCAATTGCAGAAACAACCAAAGAAGCAGCGATAACGGTTTTAGTCATAGATACAAACATAGTCATAATTCCCAAATCAATGAAAGGTAAAACGTAAATAAATTAATTAGCTAACAAGAAATTAAGCCGCAAAATGCGGTCATTTACGCTTGATTTGGCGGAGGAGTTTGTACCGCAGCTAACGCAGTTTGCACGCTCCAAAGCGGAACGTTAATGCGTTGTGTCACAGGGGAAGAAAGGAGCACAGCACCCAAGTCAGCAACAGCAGAGGTAGCACTGCAATGAGCAGAACAACCCGCGCTAGTCGCGCAATGATCGCCGCTCATGTGGCACTTACAGCCCGTCGCACTTTGGCAACATGCCATATCGCTTGAGTGAGCCACCTGAGTTGTGGCGGTGCTTGCAGATTGTGGCATCGACATAGCAAAACTGTGGTTGGCAACTAAACCTTGCCCCACGAGCGCTAATATCAATGAAACAACTAGCAAGAGATTACGCACCTAATCACCATCACTCCCAAATAACTGCCTTTTAGCCTATGCCTCCAAAACGGCGGAGACAAGTGGTGATTTATATTCATGATGTAAAGATTAGCCTTAGCTCACATTTGGGGCTGCCACGCCAAACCAAAACTCATCATAAACGAGCAAATCTGTTGTGAAGAAATGTCACATGACGCAATGGGGGGCGAAGACTCGTGATACAGGTTTAGCCTTCCGCTGCAATAATGCTCGGCAGTACCTGTTTATTGCCTGCTAAAAAGTCGGGCCAGCGACTGTTGCTATAACTACCGCTGGTAAACGCTTTGGCTAACAACAGCGCCTGCTGATCCAATTGCGCTTGCACCTCGGCGGGGGCGGCCAATTGTGCGCTCAACATACGCTGATCAGCTTTACGCTCCGTCAAATCGATATTGGTTTTCTGCAGTAGATATTTGATTTCCCGATCTGGGGTCACTTTCGCCAGCGCTAACAGCCAGTCGGCAACGAACTCTTTAGCTGAGGCATTGCGCAGCGCCTCAAGGAACAACATTCGCGCAGTATCGGGCTCATCATCAAGCTGAGATGTCGCTAGCCCCGCCAGAATATAAGCCTCTTTGATTTGACCATTGCGTTGCGCCGCTAACAAAACGCGAAGTGCCTGTCGATCACCTAAATGCACCCAATGGTAATAGGCTAAGTGGGGATTCGTACTGCCTTCAGTCTGTTCCAATATCTGCGCCAAGGTAAGTGACGTCAGCGCATACGCCCGCTGGGCATTATTGGTCAGATAGGGGTTATTCACATGTTGAATGCCGGACGCTCGCTTAAGGCAGCGGTTATACGCCTCAACCAACTGCAGTTGCTTAAACTGCGTTTCATCCTGTTGCAGCAACTCCGGTTGCTTGCTCAACGCAACACGCAGCGCCACCAGCGGCGTACGAGCTTCACGACAAGTTGAGTCAAGGTCGAGATCCTGACAGATAGCAGGCGATGCCTGACAAACTTCAGCCAGTGAGTCTCGCCGGGAACAGCCAACTAGCAAGCACAGGCTCACGCTCACCAATATGCCAACACACCTCAGCCCCAACTTATCTAAACTCGCCATTTGTCCCTTTATCCTTAAGGCTCGTGTCGTTACGACGTCCTTGAAACACCACTAAACAGCATTTAATAGATAAGCGACCTTTCAGCGGAAAAACTTCAATGAAAAGTTGATATTTCGTAGGGTGAAATTAGTGCGAAGCAAGACAATAATCACTCAACTTAATTGCCTATATCAAGTTTCAAGCCCATGATGAGCCTATGGTTTTTAGGGATAGTCATCACTCATGGATTTTGACTGGTCAGTTGAACACTTTACCTCAGATAACGAACTACTACCTGCCGATGCGCTCGATAGAGCCAAGTATGCTGAGTACTTAACCCACTTTCTGGTTGGCAAAGGCCATACTCATAAAGACAACCCCAACTCAGGGCATTATGTCCTCAACCTCAATGCCGAATGGGGCGCAGGTAAAAGCTACTTTCTTAAGCGCTGGGCGGAAGATTTAAAGCAACACTATCCGGTGGTGTATATCGATGCGTGGCAACAGGATTACTCGGACGATCCGCTGCTCACCGCAGTATCAGCCATGATTAATCAGTTGCGTGTGCAAGCAGGAAAAGACGCAGATAAAACTATTTTTAAAGCACCACGAAAAATGCTTGGTTTGCTCAAAGCTGCTGCGCCCGCCGCCATTGCTGGCATCGTCAAACGCTACGCAGGGTTTGATTTTCAAGAGATTATGCAAGCGGCAGATGATGCTCTTGGCACAGTTACAGATGAGCATACTGGCAAAGAGATCGATTTAAGTAAGGCCGCCAGCGCTATGGTCAAAAGTCTGTTAGATGACCATGATGCCAAGGCACAAGCGATACAAGCGCTGAAAGAACAAGTTAAACAGTGGGTTGGTGCAGTTGTTGGCTTAAACGGGCAAAGCGAACACCCCAAAAATTACCCAGCGTTTATTTTGGTGGATGAGCTCGATCGCTGCCGTCCAAGTTATGCGGTGGAGATGCTGGAAACTATCAAGCATATCTTTGATATTCCCCGCGTAGTATTTGTGGTAGCAACCGATACAGAACAACTGCAACACACAGTGAAAGCGCTCTATGGCGAGGGGTTTGACGCCCACGCCTATCTCGGCCGCTTCTTCAACAGCCGCTACACACTCAAAACCCCAAGCCTCGAAAAACTGCTTCCAGTGCATTGCGAAGTACACAAACTGTCCAAGGAGTATTTAGAAGGAAGAGGTATTATTTCATGGCCGGATTTGGACTATCCGCCGGAAGCCAATGACCTACCAGAAAAAGGTAATTTGAAGAATCTTATTGCAGTATTTGATGCGTACAAGCTAAATGCGAGGTTAGCACTACAAGTTACGGAAAGACTCATATGTTCCATAGATTCATTAAAGCCGAGCCAACATATAAATCTCGTTTACTTAGCATTTTTAATGTGTTTGAGAGAAGCTAATTACCCACTATTTAAGGCTTTTTTAAATAACAAAAATTTAAGTGGCAATTTCAGGTACGAGTCTCGTCCAATTTCTATTGATGAAACACTAAGGGAACTCTTAGATTTAAGCGATAAAAAAATCATCATACACCTTGCTCCGAGTCAAATAGTTCCCGTGTTTACACCAGAAAATACTGGAGATCGGTATTTCAACAGGAGGTTTAATGAATACTGTAAGATGAATTATCAAGGGAATTTGTCAGAATTCATAAACCGAGTTCACCCTTATATCTTTTCCCTGAATGCTCAAAAAGACATTGACCAATGTATGAGAAATCTTGGGCAGAATAAAAACCAAGGACAATCAACGTCTGATGCCAGACTGTTTGGTAGCTGGGTTTCAATCTACACATCATTTAATCGTAACAACAACCACACTATAGATTTCTACAAAGATCTAGTCGAACTCTCAGCTTGCCTCGATAGCGGAGATGCTGAATAGCAACGAGCCGACGCTTAGCGCCATGGATGGCGCGCGGCAGCCTTCAGGGACGAATTCACGGCGTGTCGGCGAGCGCTATTCAGCATTAACAACAAACTATCAAGCAAATATCACAGTAATTAGTTATCTAAACTAACTAATAACCACCAAACACACCCAACAAAAAAGGGCCAATTGGCCCTTTTCGAATATTACTGCAGCTAATTAACGCGCTAAGAAGCCGCCATCAACAGGGATATAAGAGCCGTTGACGAACGACCAAGTTGGCGCAGAAATCGCGGCCACTACGGCGCCGACTTCTTCTGGTTCGCCCATGCGGCCGATTGGGTGAGCTTCATCCAAGGCGGCACGGGATTTAGGATCTAGATTGCTTTCCAAACCGGTTTTAATAAAGGCTGGGCCAACCGCAATCGCACGAATGTTTTGCGAAGCGTAGTCCACCGCGACTTGTTTGGTTAGGCCAACAATGGCGTGTTTAGTCGCAACGTATGGGCCTAAGCCGGGGAAGCCAACTTGACCAAGAATAGAGGCGATATTGACGATAGTGCCGCCTTGGCCGTTGTTTTGTTGCATCGCTCTAATTTGTGCACGCATACCGTAGAACACGCCATCTAAATTCACTGAGGTGATTTTGTGCCACAGCTCGTCGCTCACTTCTGCCAGTGGCGTGGCCGGTGGTGCGACACCAGCGTTGTTACAGGCGATATCGAGGCGACCATATTGATTAACGGCAAATTCCACCAGCGCTTCCGCGTCAGCCGCTTTTGATACGTCGGCGCGTTTGAACGAAGCGGTACCGCCGTTTTCGGCGATCAAGGCGGCGGTTTCCTTACCGTTTTCTTCATTGATATCAGACACCACTATAGTGGCACCCGCGTTGCCATAATGCAGCGCAATTGAGCGACCTAAGCCAGCACCGGCGCCAGTCACCAGCGCGATTTTTCCTTGTAAAAATTGATTATCCTGAGACATAACATTTTCCTTTTGTCATGGTGATAATAGACGTGGAACCGCGCTCTAGTGCGCAGTCTGTCCACCATCGACCAGATAAACTTGACCAGTCACAAAGCTTGCAGCTGGCGAACATAAAAACAGCACTGTGCCGCTCATCTCGGCAGGATCGGCTGGGCGACCAATAGGGCTATTTGCCATCAGTGCTTCGACAAACTTAGGATCTTTTAACCAACGCTCGGTCATCGGCGAAGCCACTAAACCGGGGGCTAAGGCATTCACTCGAATACCATCTTTGGCGTAATCCAACGCGGCGGCGCGGGTTAAGCCCACCACACCATGTTTGGCCGCCACGTAAGGCGCCATACCGGGATCAGCCACAACCCCAGCAACTGAAGCGGTGTTAACGATGGCACCCCCACCAGATTGTTTCATGGCTGCAATTTCATACTTCATGCTGAGAAATACGCCTTTGAGGTCGACTCCGATAACACGGTCAAAATCGGCCTCAGATTGTTCAGCTAATGGCGCAGTCGGCGGCAAAATACCGGCGTTATTAAATGCCGCATCAATTTTGCCAAACTGTTTTACGGCGCTATCAACGAGGTGCTGTACTGACTCAGCACTGCTAACATCGGTTTTTACAAACAACGCCTGCACACCTTTTGCGACCAGTTCAGCGACGGTTTGCTCTGCGCGAGGATCAACATCACCGACAACGACATTCGCTCCCTGCTCGGCAAACGCTAACGCGGTAGCTTTACCAATACCGGTTGCGGCGCCTGTGACTAATACGGTTTTGCCGCTGTAATCCAATAAATTGTTGCTCATAACATCACCTTTCATTGTGCTTGGCACCTTTGCGCAATATCGCTTGCTAAGGTGCAGATGAATGCTGCGGGATGAGTGATTGACCTGATTAGGCAGTGTTATCACCGCTCATAAAAACGTGATCAACATCACCCTTTATTGGTTACTTTATGCGGTTGGATAAATTTCTGCCAATTGTTTAAAAGCCTGATACCATACTCAAAAAGTATGGAAACCAAGCTTATGGAACTTAGACATCTACGCTATTTTGTTACCATTGCCGACACCGGAAGTTTTACTGAAGCGGCCAACCAACTGTGCACGGTACAGCCATCGCTAAGCCGTCAGATTAAAGACCTTGAAAGCTACGTTGGCGCCGAGTTATTAATTCGTGGTCACCGCCAGGTAAGTCTGACGGAAGCGGGTAAGGTGTTTCTGGATGAAAGCCGATTGGTACTGGCACAGTGTGAGCGAGCAGTAGAAAGAGCACGCCAAGTTGCGCAAGGTGCGGCACCGCAATTTGTCGCGGGATTTGACTATGGTTTGGAGCACAAATATCTCGCGCAAGTTTCCACCATAGTGCAGCAACCAGAGCAGGTTGACTTAGTGGTCAGAAGCTTACCGGCACCCACCTTATTTGATGAAGTGCAGGCAGGAAAAATTGACGTCGCCTTCACTCCTCCCAGACCTGATATGTATGGATTCAAGCATCATGTGTTAGGGCATGCGCCGCTGATTGCGGCGATGCATCAAGATCATCCGCTGGCGCAACATGAGCAGCTGTCGGCAGCCACCTTAGCCAACGAACCAATCGTCACCGCCACACCCAAGTTTGGCCCAGCGCTGCATCAAGCCAGTGTTGATTTTGGGCGGCGTAACGGGGTTAATTTCGCGTTGAGTTATCAGGCTGAAACCTTGACCATGGCGATCTCGTTGATGCAATCGATGAAGAAGCATGTTTGCTTGCTGCCAAGCTATAGCCGCCACCTATTTCCACATAATATCAAAGCGGTGCCGCTGCAAGGTAACGTACCGGAAATCCCCTATGCGATGGTATGGCACGCAGATAACCACTGCGATGCAATAACCGCCATGTTGGCGGTATTCAGCACTGACAACAGCGCCAAATAAACAAGCCGCTCAGTAGCGGCTTGTGATGGAGAAAGTACGCGGCAAGGCACTGTTTAAGCAAACATTTCCGCTTTAATCGGCAAACTGCGTACTCGTTTACCTGTGGCAGCAAACAACGCATTACAGAGCGCGGGGATCACCGGTGGCAATGCTGGCTCGCCTAAACCGGTCGTCGGATTATCGGTGGCTAAGAATTCCACCTCAACCTCAGGTACGGCATTCATCGCCAGTATCTTGTGTTGATGGTAGTTGCTTACCTGCGCCCCACCATCAATCAATACTTGCTGATACAGCGCCTGTGATAAGCCTTCTAGCACCGCACCTTGCACCTGATGCATGGCGCCACTGGGGTTCACAATAAACTGACCGACATCGCCAACCACCCAAATTTTCTCAACCTTCACCGCTCCCATCTGGTTGACGCTGGCTTGCACCACTTCGGCAAAATAGCCTGCGTGACTGTAATAGCAAGCGATGCCTTTACCATGAAACTCAGGTACAGGCTTGCCCCAGTCACTGAGCTCAGCAACCCGCTCTAACACCGCGGCCATACGCTGTGGTGAGAAACCATTTTGCGGCTTAGCATCACTGCGTCGCAGTAACGCCAATTGGAACGCAAGCGGATCTTGGCCAGCAGCGTGCGCCACTTCATCCAGCATTGACTGGAATACAAAGCCCATGGCGTTGCTGGTCGGTGCCCGCAACCAACCGGTGGGAATCTGCGCCTCAATTAAAGAGCTGCCAAATTGCAGGTTAGGCACAAAGCCGGTTGGAAACTCTGCAGCATGCATTCCCGCCGCTAGCAGTGTGCGGCCATTATTGCCAAAGCTGACAAAGTGGTCGCTAAAGGCCTGTAGTTGCCCCTGCGCGTCGATGCCCGCCTTAAACTTGTGATAGCCACCCGGACGATAATAGTCATGCTGGAAGTCATCCTGGCGATTCCACAGCAATTTCACCGGCACGCCCACCTGTTTGGCGATAATGGCGGCTTCCGCCATGTAGTCGTTAAACAGCCGGCGCCCAAAACCTCCGCCCATACGAGTGACATTAACGGTGACATCATTGACGTCAATACCGATGGCTGATGCCGCCTGACGCTGACCACTGGCAGGATTTTGCGTTGGTGCCCACAGGGTTAAATGCCCCGCTTGCCAGTGCGCAGTGCAGTTGATGGGTTCAAGTTGTCCGTGGGCAATAAAGGGGTAGGCATATTCAGCTTCAATTACTTTGGCTGCATCAGCAAATGCCTTGTCGACATTGCCGACTTGCTGGGTTATCTGGCTTGGCGCCTTTCGCCATAGTTGCTGAGCTTGCTTATCAAAGTCAGCGCTATTTTGCTGTTTGGCCTTGCCTTCGTCCCATTGCACCTTGAGCTGACGCCGTGCTTTTTCTGCCTGCCACCAGCTATCCGCCACAATCGCGACGCCACTATCAACACTTGAAGTGTCAATCACAAAGGCGTGACGAATACCGGGCAAAGCGTTAATCGACGCCAGATCTACCGTCTTCACCCGGCCGCCAAATACCGGGCACTTATGAATAACTGCGTGCAGCATGCTAGGCAGCTCAACATCGATACCAAATAGCGGACGACCATGCACTAGCGCATCGTTATCCACGCCAGAGGTAAATTGGCCAATCAGGCTAAAATCAGCCGGATTTTTCAGGGTTATTGAGGCTAAATCGGGCGATTGTTGCCGCGCGGCTTGGTTCGCCAGTCGCGCATAGCTCAGCTGGCGGCCGCTGGCGCCATGATGAACAATCCCAGCTTGAGTGGTCAACGATGCCAACGGCACCTGCCATTGCTCTGCTGCAGCTTGCAGCAACATCTGCCGTGCGGCAGCACCGATACGACGATGTTCATCAAAGTGGGCGGGCGTACTGCGACTCCCTCCCGCTGACTGGCGGCCAAAGGCGTCACTGTTAACTGGGGCTTGCAACACACTCACTTGCGCCCAGTCGGCATCCAATTCTTCACAAATCACCATCGGCAGCGAGGTTTTAATTCCCTGACCGATTTCAGGCGCTACCGACATAATTTCGATAACACCGTCAGCAGTAATCCGCACGTGCGCACTCAATACCGCCATTTGGCCGGCTTCCGCGGCATAAGCTATGTTCGGCAGATACAGTCCCAGAAATAACCCACCGCCAATAGCAGCACTGGCTTTAAGAAAATGACGTCTTGCCGGATTGAGAGTCGTGGTCATCGCTTAGCCCTCCTTGACCGCATCTGCGACCTGATGAATCGCCGCTTTAATACGATGGTAGGTAGCGCAGCGACAGAGATTACGGCTCATGCCGGCATCAATCTGCTGATCTGTGGGTTGCGGAAACTGCTTGAGCAGCGAGACAGCCGCCATGATTTGCCCCGCTTGGCAGTAACCGCACTGTGGTACATCGAGAATTTTCCATGCCTGCTGCACTTTTTGGCCAACGGTGTCGTTGCCAATGCCTTCGATAGTGGTAATGGATTTGCTGCCGACGGCACTTATTGGCGTCACGCAGCTGCGTATCGGTTTACCGTCCAGGTGCACTGTGCAGGCACCACACAGCGACATGCCACAACCAAACTTGGTGCCCTTAAGTTTGAGTGTGTCACGCAACACCCACAGCAGCGGCGTATCTGGATCGACATCCGCTTCGAGTTGACTGCCATTGATGGATAACGCGTATTTCATTACATCCTCCTTAATTTGCCGCTCACACAGCTATTGCTGAGGTTGAATCCCGTCGTTCCCACCAGACGTGCGCGATCCGCTTCAGTGTTCAATTTTACAGCAGTTCTAACAGAAGAAGTTAAACAATACAAAGATTAAGGTGTTTCTAAATAGGTCTGAAGGCAACCGAAATTGATAGGGCCTATGAATTAAACTCACAGACACTAAGCAAATCGGTGTTTGACTGGTCAAATGCGGCAATAACGCTTAGTATGCTCTCAGCGCTAACAAGGAGTCTCGGGAGTACCAATCTCATGGGCATCAGAGCCATTATCGTCGACACTGCAGGAACCACCACGGATCACGCCTTTATCCATGATGTGCTGTTTCCTTATTCCATTAAGGCCATGCCGACCTATCTCGCACAACATAAAGATGATGTGCTGGTGGATAACTGCATCTGTGATACTCGCGAAATGGCACTTGAAGAAGATGCTTCCATTGAGCGCGTGGCGGAAATTCTACAGCAGTGGGTTAAAGAAGATCGCAAAGCCACCCCACTGAAAACCCTGCAAGGGCTGATTTGGAAAGAAGGCTACGCCAAAGGTGAATTCACTGGTCATATCTTCCCTGATTTCATCGACGCTGCTACACGTTTTAAGGCGCGCGGCATTCGTCTCTACAGCTTCTCTTCTGCCTCAGCTGAAGCGCAAAAGCTGCTGTTTAGCCACAGCGATGGTGGCGACCTGACCGAAATTTTCAACGGCCATTTTGATACCCGTACCGGCGGCAAGCAGGATAAGCAAGCCTACAGTAATATCATCAACACCATCAGTATGGCGCCGAAACAGGTCATGTTTATCTCCGATTTAGCGGATGAATTGAAAGCAGCCCAGTCTGCCGGACTACAGACCTGTCAGATGCTGCGCGATCCTGCGGAAGCCGCAGGCAGCTTCCGCCATATTCGCAGCTTTAACGACCTGCAATTAAGCTAAGTTTTAGCCCTAAAAATGAAAGGATGGCCCAATGCCATCCTTTTTTGGTTGTCGCCCGCAAAAGGCAAATTAATCTCCGCTTGGCCGCCACATCCCTTGCAACAGCAAACGATTTTATTACACTGAGCAACGATATTTTTACCAGAAATGCGTTTAGTGCCAATGTTGAGACGACTTTTTACAGCCAGCCTCTGCTGCTTAATGCTGCTATCCAGCAGTGTTTTTGCCGCTCCTAAGATACCGGAAAACCAACAGCTTTTAGCCTCACAAAGCACAATGTTGGTCGACCTCGACACTGGTAAAACCCTCTATTCTGAAGCGCCTGATCTGGTAACCCCTATCGCTTCGGTCAGCAAACTGATGACCGCATTGGTGGTATTGGATGCTGGCTTACCTTTGAATGAACGCATCAGGGTAGATGTCAGCCAATCACCAATTATGCAAAACGTGATTTCCCGTATTCGCATCGGCAGCACCCTCACCCGCAAAGAGGCACTAGCGTTGTCACTTATGGCCTCAGAAAACCGCGCAGCGACAACCTTAGCGCATCATTATCCTGGTGGTTTTACCGCTTTTGTTGCAGCGATGAATGCCAAAGCGAAAGCATTGGGCATGAACAACAGTCACTTTGAAGAACCTACGGGTTTGTCGTCACACAATGTGTCGACGGCAGCCGACTTAATCAAACTGGTGTTGGCCGTCAGAAAGTATCCACTCATTGGCAAACTGAGTTCGGCGAAAAACCGGAGTGTCACCTTTCATCGGCCACGCTATAGCCTTGCCTTTTATAACACCAACCCGTTGGTTAACCGCAAAAGCTGGCATATTGAATTGACGAAAACCGGCTATACCGATGATGCTGGCCACTGCTTGGTGATGCTAACCAAAATGGGCCACCGTCATGTCGCATTTGTGGCGCTTGATTCCTACGGTAAATACACCCATATCGCCGATGCCACCCGCTTAAAAAAATGGATTACGACCGGCAAAAGCTCACCGGTACCTGACGAAGCATTGGCGTATAAGCTGAAAAAACGCGCCGAACATGAGCAACTCTCAGCGCAACAGGAGAATCTGCTAGCAGTGCCTTAGTTGCATAAAAAACGGCGCAATTAGCGCCGTTTTTTATTGCGGTTCTCGACTCAAGGGTTGACTGCACAACTCCATAGCTCAACCGCCTCGACTTGATGATTCGGTGCGCCAATCCAGTGACTCATCGGCTGACATTTACCATTAAAGCACAACTGGTAGTCACCCGCTTCCGGTGCCCGCCCCAAGCGCAGCACAGCAATGGGCGCCAATTTTGGCTGATAATGCCAACTGTCATCATAAAACTTAGCATCATCGGGGATCTCCATCCCAGCACCAGTGCCTTTCACCCGCGCCTGCAATATTTGTAAGCCTGCTGGGGTGAGCCGGTAATCCTCCTGCCAGACGATTTTCTCCACCGTGTGATGCCAACTGAGGGTGAACTGCTGTTGCGGCAGTTCAGCCCACACATGACCAGCAAGCCCTAAACATAAACCGAGCATCAGGCTTTACGACGCGCTAAGAAATCGCGTCCCAGGTGTTGCAGCAGGAACAAGCCTACTAGCGTAAAGCCGAGTTCATCGCTCATTGGCGTCGCCAAAATCAGCGAAGCACCAGCAGCAAAGCCCAACAATCGCTCCCACCATGCCAAAGGTTTCGTAAGATAGCCGGTAAACACCGCGCCCCATAAGCCAATTGCCAATGCCGCTTTGATCACCACGTAGATAATCGCTAAGGTGCTATCGCTCTGTAGCATCAACGCTGGCGAGTAGACCGACATATAGGGAATGATAAACCCGGCAATCGCGATGCGCACCGCCCACAGGCTGATCTTTAAACCACGCTCTTTCGCAATGGGGGCTGCAGCAAAACAGGCCAAGGCGACCGGCGGAGTTAAGTCCGACATGATGCCGAAGTAAAACACGAACATGTGCGAGACGATGAGCGGCACACCAAGATCCAGCAGTGCTGGCGCAGCAATGGAGCTGGTAATGATGTAGTTCGGAATCGACGGGATCCCCATACCGAGGATCAGGCAGGTGATCATGGTCAGCACCAGCGACAGGAACAGATTATTTTGTCCCACATGCAGAATGTAACCCGCAACGGTTGAAGCCACACCAGTAAGCGACACAATACCGATAATCACCCCGACCAGCACACAGGCAATCCCCACTGGTACCGCATGACGCGCGCCATCGACCAACGCATGCAAACAGATTTGCAACGTGTCACGGCCACCTTTAATAAACCAGCACACGCCGACCAAAGCCGCGATCACACCAAACACCACCGCGATGCCCATTTGGAAAAAGCCCGCGCACAAAATGCCTAAGGCAATCCAGAACACCAGCCGTAACCACTTAGACGACACTTGCATCACAATTGCCGAGCCAAGGATCACCAACGCCGTCAGCGATAAGCCAACGGTGCCACTGAACAACGGCGTACGACCAGAGAACAACAAGCCAATCAATACCGCCAGCGGAATCAGCAAATACCAGCGTTGGCTAATCGCTTGCCATGGATTTGGACACTCCTCTTTTGGCAGGCCGTCCAATCCGGCGCGTTTTGCCTCCAGATGCACCATCCAAAATACTGAGCCGAAGTAAAGCATGGCGGGGACTAATGCCGCTTTAGCAATCTCGATAAATTCTACGTTGATGGTTTCCGCCATAATGAACGCCACCGCGCCCATGATGGGCGGCATGATCTGACTGCCCATACTTGATGTCGCTTCAACACCACCAGCAAACGCAGGGCGATAACCAAAGCGCATCATCAACGGAATAGTAAATTGGCCAGTGGTCACCACGTTGGCGACACCAGAGCCGGTAATGGTGCCCATCAGCGCTGATGACACTACCGATACTTTGGCTGGCCCGCCCGATTTATGCCCGAATAGCCCGAGTGCAAAATCGGTAAAGAGCTTGATCATGCCCGCCTGTTCGAGGAAGGCGCCAAACAGAATAAACAGGAAAATATAGGTCGCCGACACATAGGTAGGTGTGCCGTAGAAGCCTTCAGTACCAAAGGAAAGCTGATTAACGATTTGATCAAAGCCATAGCCACGGTGCATCAGCTCGCCCGGCAGATATTGACCAAACAAGCCGTAACCTAAAAAGATGGTGCAGATAAATGGCAGCGCAAATCCCATCACCCGCCGCGCCGCTTCAAACACTAACGCAATCAACAGTGTGCCAATAATCAGATCGGCGGTGGTCAATTCGCCTGAGCGATAGATAAGATCCGCTTCAAACACCCATTGATAAACGGCGGTACAAAACCCCAAAATCCCTAACAGCCAGCCAAACGGCTTGAGTGGATGACGCTTAGTGGTGGGATAAGTAATAAATACAATCAGCAACAAAAAGCCGACGTGAACTGCGCGCAGCACCTGCGTGGAAACAGGATGGAATGCCGCAGTAATTAATTGAAACGCCGAAAACAGCAGCGCTACAGTGAACAAAGCCTTGGGCCAATCTTTGGTGGCCGCATGTAACCCCTGTTGGGAATCCGTCATTTTTGCCTCGCTACATCAGAAACGACAAATCGCTTCGACATTTCGTCGAAGCGATTTCTGAAATGGAACTACTGGCGAGCATTATTTGATTACGCCAACTTCCTTGTAATAACGCTCTGCACCAGGATGCAGCGGAATTGCAGTACTCACCGCTTTTTCTAGACTAATAGCCTTTGCAGCAGCATGCGCATTGCGCAGATAGTCGAGGTTTTCAAAGATGAGCTTAGCCATCTGATAAGCCACTTCATCTGGCACATCTTTCTGGCTGACCAGCATGTTTTGAATCGCAATAGTGTCAACATCGGTATCTTGACCATCGTAAGTGCCAGCAGGGATCACGCCGGGTTGGAACGCTGCGTTACCGATACGGTCAATCACCTCTTTTGGGATCGGTACAAAGTTCACTGGCATTGTGGACGCTAAATCGCGAAACGCCGCCATGCCTAAACCAGAGGATTGCAGGGTGGCATCCAGCTGACGGTTTTTGATCAGTTCAACCGACTCGGCATATGGCAGATATTCCACAGCGCCCAAATCATCATAAGACAGACCAGCTGCCGCAAAGATGGCACGCGCATTCAACTCAGTGCCAGATTTTGGCGCGCCTACCGACACCCGCTTACCTTTGAGGTCGGCCAGCGATTTGATATTGGCATCTTTATTGGCAACGATTTGAATGTAGTTAGGGTAAACAGCGGCGATCAAACGCAATTTATTCAGCGGCTTTTTAAAGCCCGCTTCTGCATCACCTTTCCAGGCAGCAGCAACAGAGTCACCTAACGCGAAGCCTAATTCGCCACGGCCAGCTTGTAATAAGTTAAGATTTTCTACCGAGGCTTTAGTTGCTTGCACTGAGGTTTTGGCGCCGTCGATGTTGTTGCCGTACAGCTGAGATAACGCCACGCCCAACGGATAATAGATACCGCTAGTACCGCCCGTGAGTACGTTAATAAAGGTAGGTGCGGCCCATACCGCCGAGCTGAAGCTGACGATCGCCGCAGCGCCTATCACACCAAGTTTCTTATAAAGTTTCATTTTGGTATTCCTTGTTTGACTTTGACACAGCGTTACAGACCCCCGCATAACGCTGACAAAGAAGTGATGATGCCTTCATCAGTTAATTGCCAATCAATTAATAATCGCTTATTGCTGTTTATTCAATAACCAAAAAAGTTAACTAGCAGTTAATTTTGGTCAAAAAACACTGTTACAGCAAATGCTAATATATTGGTGTGATTCTGATAAAATCACCAACTGGACAAAGGTCGAATAGCTTTTAAGATAAGTGATTTAGCGGAGATAAATTATAAAGACGTTAATTTTTGCAGAAGATATTAAATTTTTAATCATAACAATAGAAAATATAAAAACAGATAGGAGAACAACCTATAACCAATTGAATATAAACAATTTTAAAATAAAACATGAAATCCATAATTTCAAATAAATCAACAACCCACCATTTTTAACTTGGCATTAACAAAAATTCACCGTCAGCTATTCTCCCCCTTAAATATGGCTATTCATCAGCGATGACGGCTCGACGATAAAAACAAATATTGCGCCATTTTCAGCCCTGAATAATCGAATAAAAAATGTACTTTTATGTGGTAATTAAGCAAATTGCAGTCAACGCGCTGAAAATCCAATTTTTGTGAGCCAGTCGACAAAAAAGGCCGCTCCATGGCGACCTTTTTTATCGACTAAAGATTCACTTAACCACCATACATGGCGTTAATTTCACGCGCATATTTCAGGTAGATCATCTTTCGGCGTAACTTCAAGGTGGGGGTGATTAGTCCGGCTTCCATTGAGAACGCTTCTGGCAGCAGAGTAAACTTCTTAATCTGCTCAAAGCCCGCCAATTCGTGCTGTAGCTGCTTGAGACGCTCTTCAAAATGCGCCACCACCTGCGAGTTACGGATCAGCTCCAACGGTGAGTCATAGCTCAACCCTTTCTGCTTTGCCCACGACTCTAACGCTTCAAAGGCAGGTACGATCAACGCGGTCACATAGTTACGCGCATCGGCAACAATTGCGACCTGTTCAATAAACGGACAGCAACCCACTTTTCCTTCCACCCGTTGCGGCGCAATATACTTGCCGTTTGAGGTTTTCATCAGCTCTTTCAAGCGGTCAGTGATAAACAGATTACCCTTGTCATCAATTTGACCAACATCGCCCGTTTTCAACCAGCCATCTTCAAACACTTCGGCAGTTTCCATTGGCCGGTTAAAGTAACCGCGCATCACGGTCTCACCGCGCACTAGGATTTCGTTATCGGTGCCAAGGCGTATTTCAACTTCATCCAAAGGCTGACCGTTAGCCCCTTTGACGCGATTATCTAGTGAACAGCAGGCGACAGTGGCGGTGGTTTCGGTCATGCCATAGCCCACCAACAGTGGAATATTGATAGCAGCAAAGAAAGCACCTACATCGGCATCCAGCGCCGCGCCACCACAAGGCATATACTTGATACGGCCACCCAGTGCCGCATGTAACTTGCCGTAAACCAGCTTATTAGCCAACAGCCATTGCCATTTCAGCAGTAGCCCGCCTTTAGCGCGACCTTGCTCAGCTTCAAACTGGCGCTGACCCACTGACATAGCCCAAGCAAACAATTTACGCCGCGATGCAGGGCCTTTGTTGACCTTTTCCATGACCGCGCTGTAAACCTTCTCAAGAAAGCGTGGCACCACACAAACAGTATGTGGTTTAACAGCGGCGATGGCTTCTTTAACCCTTGGGGTATCCGCCAGATAGACGTTACGACCTCCGCGGCTCATCACGTAGTAGCTCCAGCCACGCTCGTATACATGGCTTAATGGCAAGAACACGAGTGATACATCACCTTGCTCAAACGGCACTCGTTGATGATGCTGTCGCATCGCCGAGGCGAAATTACGCTGATCGAGCATCACCCCTTTCGGATCACCCGTCGTCCCCGAGGTGTAGATCAATGTCATCAGGTCATCGAGGCTCGATTCTGCAATGCGCTGCTGCAATTGCGGATGTTCAATGCCCGCTTCTTCAGACAACAAAGTATCCAGATGGTAGTGCAGATTACTCTTTAGCTGCACATCGTTATCAAACACGATCACTTGTTGCAGCGACGGACACAAAGGCTGCAGTTTGCAGGCCATGTGATATTGCGCTTGGTTGGTCACACACAGCACCTTGGCGCCGGAATCACGAATGATATAGACCGCTTGTTCCAAGGTAGAGGTAGGATAAATCGGCACCAATGCGCCACGTGCTTTATTGGTGGCGATATCGACAATTGACCATTGTGGACAGTTGTTAGATAGAATAGCGACGCGATCTTGAACTGCCAGACCATGGTCGATAAAAGCGGCCGCAAGTTGGTCACTATAATTTTTAAATTGAGTCCAGCTGACCTTGTCCCATGGGGACGCCATTTCAAAGCCTTCCAGGGCGATATTATCCGGCTGCTGTTGCACTTGTTGTTCCAGCAGGCTGACAATTTGGTATTGCTCAAGAGACATGATGTAAATCACCTTTTAGCTTACAGCTGTTTCGCTTTTATCATTTTAACCCAAGCACCCGCAGAGCAGAAAGATTTTTGCCTTAATTAAGCGATGACTCACACTCAAAAAATCTGGTTCGACCAGATGCTAATTTATTGAAATAACGGACAATGAATTTATATGACCGGTTAATCACCATTATTCAGATTAGGCTAAAGTAGAATAAAAACTCTATTTTACAACCGCTTGAATGGCGCAGACGGAGGCGTCTGCGCTGGCTGGTTTTATGAACAGCTGGCGTGTATTAGATGCGTTGAACGTCAACAGAAACTGACAGTGAGTGAGTCTCCCCACCATCAAAGATCACGCCTTGCAATGGCGAAACATCGGCATAATCGCGTCCCCAGGCGGTGACAATGTGCTGCCCGTTGGGCATTAAATCATTGGTGGGGTCGAATTCAACCCAACCTAACTCAGGCACATAGATAGCAAACCATGCATGTGATGCATCAGCGCCGACGAGCTTTTCCTGTCCGGGCGGCGGTAGGGTTTCGAGGTAGCCGCTGACATAACGAGCAGGTAGCCCGACAGAACGAATACAGGCAATCGCAAAATGGGCAAAATCCTGACATACGCCGCGCCTTTCCTTCAACACGGTTTCCGCTGGCGTGGTCACATCGGTTGCCGTGGCATCAAAAGTAAATTCGGTAAAGATTTTATGAGTAAAATCTAACGCGGCTTGCAATACTGGCACCTCATCCGCAAAGGTTTCCGCCGCATAGTCACGGAGCAATTTCGAACACTGGATATGGGTCGAATCCAGCATAAACTCTTTCACCATGCGTAGCTCAGGCGTCCACGGCTGCGCTAATAGACGGCGTAAGTCACCGCAGGTCATGTCATGCAGTTGCAACTGATTGGGGAGATCTTCTTCCTCAATCTCAAAAAAGCATTCCACCTCAATCGCCAGCTTTTTATGCGGTTCCTGAATCGAGAAATAGAAGGTTTCATTGCCGAAGTAATCTTCACCGGCACTCTGGTAGATAGGTGTTGGCGTCACCAGAATACGTTGACTCAAACACTGCTGCTTCGGCGTGTTGCGCGGCAGTAAATGGGTCATGTTGTAACACAGCGTCACTGCGGAGCTGTATTGATACTCAGTGAGATGACGTACGCGATATCTCATATGTCTGCCTTCCATTGCGCTTTAATCAACTGTTGCGGCCCGGCGGTGTGGTCAAAATACTTATCACTCAGCAAGCTGGTGAACTGATCGAGCTGATCACTGATTTGTGTCATCAGTTGCTCTAAGTTCACGCGGGTTTCAGTGTCTTCATCAATTAACGCCAGCGCCTCAAGGTCGGCCAACTGGATATCGTTAAGCGACTTAATGATCAGCCGATTTTCCGCATTGAGCCCAGAACTTTGGGTGTAGCTGCGTGGCAATTCATTCAAATACTTGCGCAGTTGATCAATCTGATAAATCAGCGAGCGTGGGTTGGAGGCATCGATCATCAATAAATCCAAACCATAGGCGATACGGGCCCGCGTGCGATAACGACGACGGAAGGAGATCAAGGCTTCTACGCTAAGCAGCACGGACTCTAAGATCTGCTGCTGTTGCAGACTTGGCAGATGAGAGGTTAGCGTTGCTTTGAGCAATGTGGCCGTTTGCAAGGCGCGCTCGGTGCGGCGACCAATCTCTTGGAACATCCAATCCATACCACGCAACATGCTTTCGTGAGTCAAACCTGACAACGCCAGTAATGAGGTCACCAAGCTATCGAGCGACTCTTCCGGTACCGCTGGCAGACCATCTCGGTAGGCTTCATCGACTGCCAGAATATGGTCGCGCAGTTCATTCAAAATAATGCGCGTATCGGCAGAAAGCATCTCTTTAACCTGTTCACCACAGGCCAACATAGATTGCAGGTTGTACTTGATGCTGCCAACCCGTTCACCATCAATCACTAATGCCGCCAGCTCATCATTAGGATTCTCCAGCAGCTCTGGATCCTCTGTAAAGCCGGGCAAACATCCGGTGAGCTGCGACATAGCACTGAGCAACACATCACGGCTTTCTGGTGGAAATGGTTCAATACCATTCAGTTGTTTAAAGATGGTGCGCATCAAACGCAGACTCAGTTCTGCTCGCTCTGCGTAGCGACCAAACCAAAACAGATTTTCGATAACCCGCGATGGCAGATTGCTGGCTTCAGCACGATCACGCGGCTGCGCATCCAAAACCGGTAAGCTACTGTTATCTGGTTGGTCGCTGACGACCCAGGTATCTTTACTCATAGCGCCAGATAAACTGGTCACTATCGCTTCGGCAGTGGACTCTGCCACTCGCGTCAATCCGCCCGGCATCACACAGTAACCTTCTTTATCGGCCACAGTGAAACCACGGAAAATACTGGGGCGCGGTTCGATATTGTGCGCGTTCCAGATCGGCGCAATGGCCCCAGGAATATAGCTCTGTGCCACATAAGAATGAGGATTTTGTTCAATCTGCTCGATGATCTCTCGCCGTGTTTGCTCATCCAAACTATGGCCATAGACGCTGCGACTGTTATAGCTGCGATAAGCCGGCTTAATGATCAACTGTTCAAGGTTAGCCAATACATAGTTTTTTTCATCGGGGTTACCGCACCACCACGTACGCACCGATGGCAACATCAGTGGCTCATTCAGTAAAAATTGGCTGATTTGCGGTAAAAAGGCCAATAAGGCTGGCGCTTCCAGCACCCCACTACCCAACGGGTTGGCCAACACTACATTGCCGTTACGCGCCACTTCCAGTAGACCGGGCACCCCGAGACGAGAATCAGCGCGCAACTCACTCTGGTCACAATAGCTGTCGTCCATACGTCGCAGAATCACATCTACTTGGGTGAGACCGTTAAGCGACTTCATCCATACCTTGCCATTACGCACGGTAAGATCGCCGCCCTGTACCAGCGGGAAACCAAGATAGTTGGCCAGATAGGCGTGTTCAAAGTAGGTACTGCTGTACGCGCCCGGAGTCAGCACCACAATCCGTGGTGAATCGGTCTTATGCGCAACAAGGTTCGCTAAGGTTTGCCGCACCGTGTGAAAGAAGCTCGACAAGCGCAGCACGTTGGCATTACGAAACATGCCAGGTACAACCCGCGATACTACGGTACGATTTTCTAGCGCATAACCCGTGCCGCTAGGCGCCTGCGTGCGATCACCGATGGCGATAAAGTGCCCGTCTTGACCACGCACCATATCCACCGCATGAAAAATGAGTTGATGCGTCCCTGGCAGCTTAAGCCCATGGCACTGCCGCAGAAATCCCGGATGGGAAAAGATAATCTCCGACGGAATAATGCCCTCTTTTAACAAGCGCTGTTCGCCGTAGAGATCTTGATAAATCAAATCAAATAATGTGGCTCGCTGCGCCAGTCCACGTTCAACAATCTGCCACTCCGCTTGCTCAATCACATTTGGCACTATGTCCAATGACCAGACCGTTGGTGAAAGCGGGTCGTTATTGAGGTTATAAGTGGCCCCATCGTCGCGCAAAATGCGTTGGGCGCGGCGATAGCGATCCTGCATGGCATCGTCACCCAATCTGGCAATATTATCCATGACCAGTTGCCAGTGAGGTCGCACAGCCCGTGCAAAATCGAACGCTTCATCATAAGCGCCCTGCGGCTGCGCATAGGGTGCCTGCGGCTGCAAATCATCGCTTGCAGCGGCAGACAGAGAACCTGTTGATGTCATGTTTTACTGCTAATTGTCGAAAATTAGAGCCTAGTATACTTTCTTCTGAGATCTAAGGTATGCGGATATTCCTGCGTTGGTTCCTCCTCAGCAGGAGCTAATTGTTTTGGCAGGGTTTTATTTTCATAAAACTCGCGCAATGCATTAAATTCCGGCGGTGGAATCAAAGGTCCCTGCGTAAAGCCCTGATCAAAGAAGCGATTGACGCGACGCGCCTCGGCCTCATTGCTGTTCACTGGCAGCGTATCGTAGTTACGTCCACCGGCATGGCTGACATGATAAGTACAACCACCGACCGACACACCATTCCAACTGTCCACCAAATCAAACACTAACGGCGAGTCGACACCTAAGGTGGGGTGTAATGCCGAAGGCGGAGCCCAGGCTCGATAGCGCACGGCACCGACCATTTCTCCTTGGGTGCCCGTGGATGACAGCGGCACACGACGACCATTACAGGTGAGCACATAGCGATTATCGCTCATGCCAGTCAAGCGCACTTGTAAACGCTCGACGGAGGAGTCGACAAACCTTGAGGTGCCAGACTGAGTGATCTCTTCACCGAGCACATGCCATGGCTCAATCGCCCAGCGTAGCTCTAACTGGATATCACCAATCTGCTGTCGGCCATAATGGGGAAAACGAAACTCTTCAAACGGCGCCAACCACTCTAACTTGAATGGATAACCGTGGCGCTGCAGATCGTCGACAACATCTTTAATATCCTGCCATACGTAATGCGGCATCATAAATTTGTCGTGTAACAACGTGCCCCAACGTACCAGCGGTTTCTTGTACGGCTTGTGCCAAAAGCGCGCCACTAAACAGCGCAATAGCAGCATCTGCACCAAAGACATTCGCGCATGCGGTGGCATTTCAAAACCACGAAACTCCAGCAGGCCTTGACGCCCACTGGCGCTGCCCGCGGCATAAAGTTTGTCGATACAGAACTCGGAGCGATGGGTGTTGCCGGTAATATCCACCAGCAGATTACGCATCAGACGATCCACCAGCCATGGCGCATTCACTTCGCCATCAGGCATATTGTCAAAGGCGATTTCCAGCTCGTACATGGCTTCATCACGGCCTTCATCGACCCTCGGAGCTTGGCTGGTTGGGCCGATAAACATGCCAGAAAACAGATAAGACAAGCCCGGATGATGCTGCCAGTAGGTCACCAAACTGCGCAGCAGATCGGGGCGCCGTAGCATAGGGCTATCGGCGGGCGTGACGCCACCTAAGGTCACATGGTTACCGCCCCCTGTGCCAGTATGACGACCATCGAGCATAAATTTCTCGGTGTCGAGTCGTGATAGATAGGCTTGCTCGTACAGCGTTTCAGTGTTGTGTACCAGCTCATCCCAGTTCTTCGCCGGATGAATGTTAACTTCTATCACACCCGGATCTGGGGTGATAAGGAATTTCTGCAGGCGGTAATCTTTTGGCGGCTCGTACCCTTCAATCACCACAGGTAACTGCAACTTACTCGCGACTGCCTCGATGGCATTGATCAGTGCCACGTAGTTTTCTAAGTAACTCACCGGCGGCAAAAACAGGTGCAAGCGGCCATCACGCACTTCTAAACAGATAGCGGTGCGCACCACATTTTTGACGATTTTCAGTGCTGGCTGACAATGCCCAGCAGCCTGTTGCTGCTCGGCAATAGCAGGCGCATCAGCTGCAATATTAAATACAGGCAGCGGTTCACGAGGTTCGAATGGATCGCGCTCGGCATCCAGCTCTTCTTCCGACACAGCAGGCAAGGATGCCAACGGCAAACGGAATCCCATCGGGCTATCACCGGGGATCAAGGTGATCACTTCGGCACGCATCGGCCACAAACTGCTTTGCCATGCCACGCCATTGAACTCAACGGGCAGAATAAAGCCGGTCGGGTTTTCCAATCCATGACTCAATAGTTTGGCCAATCGGCGCCGTTCTAAATCATCTTTTAAGTCGGCTTTACGCGGGTCTACGCCTTCTGGCAACTGCCGCTCTAGCCATAAGTAATACAGTGTGTCTTCAAACGCTGGTTGCAGATAGCGCGACGCGACGCCAAGCTGGGTGCAGAGCTGCTCACCAAATTGCTGCGCTTGTGCCAATGTATGCCCATAGTTGGTATCGACGCGCGCCAACAACTTAGGGTCGTGCCACAGCGCTTCACCATCGGTACGCCAAAAACAACCAAGGGCCCAACGCGGAACTTCCTCACCGGGATACCACTTGCCTTGGCCGTAATGCAGCAAACCATTGGCACCAAATTGCTGCTTCATGCGCAGCAATAGATCTTTGGCTAAGCGTAATTTATCGGCGCCGAGCGCAGCAGTATTCCACTGCGCGGAGTCCATATCGTCTATGGAGACAAAAGTAGGCTCTCCGCCCATGGTAAGCCGCACATCGTGCTCAGCAAACTCCGCATCTACGGCGCGGCCCAGCGCTTTTATGTTTTGCCACTCGTCATCGGAATAGGGCTTAGTCACTCGAGGGTCTTCGTGAATACGAGTGACCACGTTTTCATAGCTGAATTCGCACTCGCACAGGTCGGTAAAACCGGTAATAGGCGCAGCAGATACCGGATCTGCAGTACACGAGAGCGGAATATGCCCTTCACCAGCGAATAAACCACTAGTTGGGTCGAGGCCAATCCAGCCAGCACCAGGCAGATAAACCTCGCACCACGCATGCAAGTCGGTAAAGTCGTGGTCAGTTCCCGAAGGACCATCGAGCGCTTTCACATCGGCGACCAGTTGCACCAGATAACCGGAAGCAAAACGGGCGGCGAGACCCAGACGGCGAAGAATTTGCACTAATAACCAAGCGGTATCACGACACGAACCTTTCTTCAGCGTCAGGGTTTCTTTGCAGGTTTGCACCCCGGGTTCTAAGCGGATGCCATAACCAATATCCTGCGATAAACGGCTATTAAGCGATACCAAAAAACCGACAATGGCTTGCGGCTTGCGATTGATGCCCGCCATCCATTCATCTAATTCAGGACAATCTTCCACTGTCTTTAAGTAGGGCGCTAACTCCTCTTTTAAACCATCGGCATAGTTGAACGGGAATTTTTCGGCGTATTCTTCGATGAAAAAATCGAACGGATTGATAACCGTCATATCGGCTATCACTTCAACCGCGAACTCCAGCTTCTTGGTTTTTTCCGGAAACACTAAGCGCGCCATCCAGTTACCGAACGGGTCTTGCTGCCAGTTGATAAAGTGATCTTCTGGCGTCACCTTGAGCGAATAGCCATGAATGTGGGTGCGTGAATGTGGCGCAGGCCGCAAGCGCAAAATATGCGGCGACACATTGATGTAGCGATCAAACTCGTAAGTGGTTTTGTGTTGAATCGCAACGCGGATGGTCATGCGGCATCCCCTTGCTGAAAATGAAACCAGTTTTCAGTGATTTGATGATGCAGGGTGATCATACCGAGCTGCACTTCATTTAAGTAATCACTAAACTTCTCATTTAGATCAGTGGAATGCTCAACACCATTGGTGATTTGCAACAGCTTGTCGACATTAGCCGCAATAATACCGAAACGCGGTAAGGTCGCAGCGGCGGCTTTGACTTGCTCTAAACAGTAGCGTTGCGAGCGCGGGAAGCAGGGATCGGTCAGCATAAAGGTCACCACCGACGCACCGTTAATGGAACAACGCATGGTACGACGAAAACTCAGATACGCACTCTGTGATTTCAATACCTTAGACCACACCACTTGGCCGAGTTTAACGCTCTCTTCCTCTTGCGAATGCTGCATCTGGAAGTTAGCCGCATCCAGAATACGAGTATTCATGTCAGCACGCTCTAAAAAGCGCCCCATCATAATGAAATGCCAACCGGCATGGCGATCCATGGTGCCGGTGAGCAAACCAATAATCTTTTGGCAACCTTCAATGATGGTATTGAGATAGGCGTGACGAACCGAGCGATTGATCCCTTGTTTGATATTTTGCCGGGCATACAGATCGAGCTCGTTAATCAACTCCCACATCTCGCCCGGCACCACGTCGCGGGTCGTACGGATATTCTCACGCACCATTTTCACGGAGGACAACAAGGAACTCGGATTGGTATCGTCCGCCAGCATAAATTTCAGCACATTGTGCTCATCGCGCACTTTGTAACGTTGGTTATAGAGCTCAACCCCACTGTTTATCTCCACCAAGTTATACCAAGACACCGCAATGTCCCGCGGCAAGTCATACAACAAGTCATCGTAGACACTGACCAAACGGGCGATGTTCTCGGCCCGTTCCAAATAACGCGCGCTCCAGTAAAGCCGTTCTGCAACTCGAGATAACATGTTTATTCTCCTTTGGTCACTACGATCCAAGTATCCTTACTACCACCACCTTGTGACGAATTAACGACCAAGGAGCCTTTTTTCATGGCTACCCGCGTCAAGCCACCAGTGGTCACATAGGTGTTGCGGCTTTGTAAAATAAAAGGACGGAGATCAAGGTGGCGCGGTTCGAGTGCGCCAGTACCAATTAAGGTTGGTGCGGTCGATAACTTGAGTGTCGGTTGCGCAATATAGTTGCGCGGATTGGCTTTAATCAGCTCGGCAAAGGTTTGCTGCTCTTTTTTGCTAGAGTGCGGCCCAACCAACATGCCATAACCACCGGATTCGTTGGCTGGCTTAACAACTAATTTGTCGAGATTTGCCAGCACGTATTCGCGCTGTTCCGGATCGTCGCACAAGTAGGTTTCAACGTTCGGCAGAATCGGTTCTTCATCGAGGTAGTAACGGATCAGCGCTGGTACGTAGGCATACACCACTTTGTCATCGGCGACACCTGCACCAGGTGCATTCGCCAGCGCTACATTGCCCGCTTTCCACGCCCGCATCAGCCCGGGAACGCCTAATACCGAATCAGGATTGAAGGCTTCCGGGTCGATAAATAGATCGTCAATGCGGCGATAAATCACATCCACCCGTTCCGGACCGTAAATGGTTTTCATGTAAACACAGTCGTCGTCGCCGACAAACATGTCACTGCCTTCAACTAATTCGACGCCCATCTGTTGTGCTAGAAACGCATGCTCAAAGTACGCCGAGTTATAAATGCCGGGCGTCAACACCACAATTTCAGGGCGGGCGATATCCCGTGGCGACAATGCCGCTAAGGTTTCAAATAACTCTGCCGGGTAGGATGCATTGGGCTGAATATCATCGTTTTCAAACAGTTCAGGTAAAACACGTTTGGTAATAGCGCGGTTTTCCAACATGTACGAGACACCTGACGGCACCCGCAGGTTATCTTCCAGTACATAGAACTTGCCGTCATGATCGCGCACCAAATCGGTACCACAGATATGTGCCCACACCCCAAAAGCGGGCGAAACACCGACACACTCTGGGCGAAAGTTTTTCGATTCTTTGATGATATGTTCAGGAATGATGCCGTCTTTGATACAGTTCTGCTCGTGGTAGAGGTCATCAATAAAGCGGTTAAGTGCGGTGAGTCGTTGTTTGAGGCCCGCTTCGGTGACTGCCCAATCCTTGGCTTCAATGGTGCGCGGAATGATATCGAATGGCCAAGCGCGGTCGATGTTGCCCTCTTCGGTATAGACGGTAAAGCTAATGCCCATCTCCTGCACCGTAGCTTCGGCGGTAATGCGCCGTTTTTCTAGTTCTTCAGCGGTGAGCGAGTCGAGATATTTGAGCAGTTGTTTGGCGGGTGGGCGTGGCGCTCCTGATGGTTCGATGAGCTCATCGAAAAAGTCACCAGAGTCATAATTTTTTATTAGTTTATCCATAGACCGAATGTCCTCTTTGACAACCTTGGTGCAGGCTATCGCTGCTGTGCGTTTTTCCAGCGCATCCTGAGCTATCAATGCCCCAAATTGGTGCTATTAGCAAGCAGAACTCCCCGTTATACGGCAAAAAACGAAGATTTATCTACCGAATTGCAGACAGCGATGCTGAAAGGATAGAGCAGCAAATTCCATACCACAGCAGGAAGCAATTGCAGCGAACAGAATGGCCACCAACGAAGACAACGTTAGTGCAAAAATTAGCATAAAAGTTTTGCTAACAAAGAAGTGTTAGCTTGCCCTCAAATAGTTAAGGGAAGCTAATAGGACCAGCCAGAGCGCCACAGACGCTGATTGCTCCAGCGGAAAAAGAGAGTTGAGAGCAGCATTATCACCACGTCAACCAGTAACAGCCATTCAGGGATATCCAATCCATGTTCTCCCTTAGCTAAATAGACACTCATAAAACCATTTTGCAATCCGTAAAAGAACACCATAAGCGCCATATGCAATGGCTTGGAACATAAGCAACCAAGGGCAAAACCGATCATGCAACCATAATATGTGGCGAACAGCAGATGTAGCGTCGGTTGCCATGCCCAAGCCGCGATCACAGTGGTTTGTACCAACCACACCAAGCAGACAATCGACATCGACACGAGTAACAAACGCATTTGCGCATGCGAGAATGCGCGCCGCATGCCATCAATACCATCGTACATGGGCAGCATCAGCAACGAGGTAACATTACGAGCCCGCATAATTCGGCTCCAATGCACCATCAAGCCGGTAAATACCGCCAGCACTCCGGCAATAAGTGGTGCAGGAAAATCTTTCTCTAATAGCAGATTAACGGCGATAGTCGCGAGCGGAAACACCGCAGATAACACCAAAATCCACAGTAGCCCCGGCCCGATAAAATGGGGAATAGGATAAAACCATCGACTTAGCTTAAGTTGCAGCTGCGATGCACCAAGACGTGGAACCCAAAGCCAACCGCACTCAATACCACTTCGATATACCGCCATGCCCTCGCTTTTCCAGCGAGACTGCCTTATTTGTGGCCAGGCAACAACCGCAACCGCTAACGCTAAGGTCCACCACACAAATGCGGGTAACCAACGGGCAATATCATCCAGCACAAATAACAACACGAACAAAAATAACGACAACTGAAAGGTATTGGGACGTCGAAGACAATAAAGTACGAAACAACCGGAAATTAACCATGCTACCCCTTGAACCGCAAGCATCAGTTCTGATTGGTAAAGCAGCTTCGCAATCGCGAGGTTTGCCAACAGAATAAAAGCCAGAATCAAACGAGTGTGGCGCAGCACCATACTGCGATAGCCCGGTACTAACGCCGACCATTCGGTCGCTTGTAAACGAATCAGCTGCCACAACACGGCACAAGTCGCACTGAATATACTGAGGCCAAAAAACAACGCGGGACGCTGATCTTCTGGATTCGTCACACCAAACACGATGGCAAAGAGCAGACCAAGCAGCACATTAAACAGAAAGCTGCCGCTGCCCATGTCTTTACCCCACAGTAATACCAGCGCTTTCATCATGGATGTAACTCCATAAATAGCTGCTCTAGATTGAGCGGCAAACAACTTTGTGCATCAGCGATAACTTCCCCTTGGTAGCCATCAATCAGCAACGTGCGCCCTTTGTGCGCCAACACACTTACCGAACTTGGTAACTCAGGCAAAGAGTCATGACCCAACGTCACGATTCGCAGCTGCTCACGCAGCTCATCCAGCTCGCGCATTAGCATTAACTCGCCATTTTTCATTAATGCTACATGGCTGGCAACACGCTCCAAGTCTGAGGTGATATGAGATGAAAACAGTACCGCAGAGCCGGATTCTAGTGCCAAGTCAAACAGATCCGCCATAAAGCGACGGCGCGCCACTGGGTCAAGACTGGCGACTGGCTCATCTAACAGCAACAGTTTGGGCCGATACGCCATGGCCATAATCAGCGCCAGCGATTGCCGTTGCCCGATCGACAGTTTTTGTACGGCGGTTTTACCGTCTAGGTCAAAACGTTGCAGCCAGTCTTGCTCCAATGCCTGATCCCAGTTGGGATAGAAGCTACGATGCAGACTTAACGCTTGAGCAACCGAAAATCCTTCATAACCAAAAGGTTGCTGAGCAACATAACCAATGGTGGCCTTAGTCTTGGCACTCAGCGCCATGGGCGACTCATTCAAGATCCGTACATTGCCGCTGTCGGCCGCAACAATGCCCAGCGCCACTCGCATCAGCGTAGATTTCCCCGCGCCATTGGCGCCGAGTAGTCCTACCACCATTCCTGGATACAGGGTTAATGACAAACCATTAAGCACAGTTTTACCGTCAAACTGCTTGGTGATATCACGTAACTCGAGTAACGCATCTTGCTCCATGAATGACTCCATTACTTTTCATCCGAATCCAATTGCTGCCATTGCGCGGCAAGTAACACTTGCAACTGCGACAGCGATAATCCTAATTGGCGGGCGTTGGCCAACACGTCAGCAAGTTGTGGTGCCAGCAGAGCTTCAGGCGACGCTGTTGTTTTAGGTGTATTAGCGGCAACACGCGTTGCTTGACCACGACGACGCTCCAACCATCCTTGATCGACTAACTGCTGTATCGCACGGGACACTGTCATCGGGTTTACCGACAGATGTGCGGCAATCTGCCGCACCGATGGCAGCACTGTATCAGTCGGCAATTGACCACCGACGATTAAATGAATGATTTGCTCGGTCAACTGGCGGTAGATAGGTTCACCGCTACTGGGGTTGACATGCAGAAGTTCCAACATTAGCCTTGAACACTGTATTAATACATTGATACACTCGATTTAGTTAAATTAACATACCTGCATCGAATTGCAAACAAGGAAATCAGCATGAAGCAGTATCAATTACGCTGGCGCGGCCCCATGCTTGGGCTGTTACTGGCCACTTTAGCTGTGACTCTGACAGCCAACGCGGCCGCTGATGATAGTAGTAGCTGCTACGCTGACGGTCTGTCTGATCGGCTCAAATGTGGCAGTGTCGAAGTCGTCGAAAACCCTAACAAACCCAATGGACGTAAGATTCAAATCCATTACGTGGTGATCCCAGCCATCAAAAACCAAGCGCCGCAGGAAGCGATTTTGGGCATTGCTGGCGGACCGGGCCAATCGGCGATTGACAATGCGGCATCATTCGAACGCATGCTCAGCAAAGCACGACAACATCGTGATATTTTGCTGATTGATCAACGTGGTACCGGTGAATCGAACAAACTGGCCTGTGCCGGACAAGATCTCAGCGATATTCTCAAGCTCAATGATGATGCCTTTGATAGCGTTAAAGAAGCGCGCGAATGCAAAGCCAAATTGGATGCCGATGTCACGCAATATGGTAGTGAGCAGGCACTGCATGATTTTGAAGTAGTACGTCAGCACCTCGGTTATGAAAAGCTGCACCTCTACGGTGTATCTTATGGCACGCGGATGGCGCAGCTGTATATGCGCCAATATCCGCAGGCGTTGAAAACCGTCACGCTCGATGGTGTGGTGCCGATGAGTCAAAGCGTATTAGCGATTGGCGCCGCCATCGCCCGCGCCCAAGACTTAGTCATCGACGACTGTGAACAAGATAAATCTTGCCAAGCAACCTATCCCAAGTTGCGCCAAGAATTTACCCAGGTACAAGCTGCTCTGGCGGAATATCCGGTGATGGAAAAGGTGCATAATCCTGTGACAGGCGACACCGCACTGCTAACCCTGACCCGGGATAAATTCCTCGGAGCACTGCGCTTAGCCTTGTACTCCCCGGCTGTACGTTCATTACTGCCCTTTACCATTCATCAAACCTATCGCAAAAATTATCAGCCGTTGCTCGGTCTGCTGGCGATGCAAGATGGCTCGCTGGACTTAGCCATGGGCATGCACGCCGCGGTTGTGTGTGGTGAGGATTGGCCGCGTTTGACGGCCGCGCTACGCGAAGAAGCCGCACGGAGCGTCATGGGCCAAATGATGTTAAAGAGCCTCGATGAGAGCTGTCCAATTTGGGGGATACCAGCTGTAGACAAAGCGTTTGGCGCACCGATCAGCAGTGATATTCCGACGCTATTGCTCTCTGGTGAAAAAGATCCGGCCACGCCCCCGAAGTGGGCAGAGATGGCCATGCAAAAAATGACCAATGCGCGACATCTGATTTCACCTTACGCCACGCATAACGTCGCCGCCCAATCTTGTGCTGGTGATTTGATTGCCACACTGGTGGAAACCGATGACGTTAATGCCATTGATGGCGAGTGTCTCAAGAAAGATGTCCGCCGTAGCTTCTATCTGAATGCCAGCACTGTTGAACCTTTGCCGGAGGGTAAATAATGATAAACGTGAATAATATCAGTAAGAAAATCGGCAAAGTACAGGCACTGGATAACTTAAGTTTCTCAGCCGAAGATGGCATGATTACCGGTTTACTTGGGCCTAACGGTGCGGGTAAAACCTCCTGTTTGCGCACCATTTTCGGTCTGCTGAAACCAGACAGCGGCAATGCCGAAATTGATGGTATCGATGTTGCCAAGCAGCCCGTAGCGGCCAAGGCTCAATTGGGATTATTTCCCGATCCCTTTGGCTTGTACGAACGATTAACGCCGCGGGAATATATCCATTATTTTGCCAAGCTTTCAGGCATGAGCAGCAGCGATGCTAAACAGGCAACGGCGTCGGTATTAGCCAAACTGCGTATGGATGATATTGCCGATCGTCGCACTAAGGGTTTCTCGCAGGGGCAACGAATGAAGACGGCATTAGCGCAAGCGATTGTCCACCAGCCAACCAACATTATTCTCGATGAACCAACGCGTGGCTTAGATGTGATGAGCACCCGCGTGCTGCGGGATTTGCTGGTCGAGCTGAAACAGCAAGGCCATTGCGTGTTGTTCTCCAGCCATGTGATGCAGGAAGTTGCTGCCCTGTGTGATCGGGTGATTGTGATGGCTAACGGTAAAGTCGCCGCTATCGGCAGTCCACAGGAGCTGTGTGATCGCACTGGCAAGGATTCTCTGGAAGAAGCCTTTATTCAATTGATTGGTACCGATGAGGGGATTGCCGCATGATCAGTAAAGTACTTACCTTGCTGCGCAAGGAACTCATTGATGCCAGCCGCGATAAGCGTTCGGTATTAGCCGGTCTGTACTATGCCATTGGCACACCATTGATTATGTGTGGCCTTTTTATGGTGTTAATCAATCAGCTGTCGAGCCCCGATGATCTGCCAATTAAGGTCACGAATGCCGAGCAAGCCCCCGATTTAGTGCGTTATCTCGGTCAAAAGGGGATTAATGCTGCAGAAGGCGAAAAGGCCGATAAAATTCGCCTTGAGATCAGTGACGATTACGCCAAGCAGATGGCACAAGGCAAAAGCGCAGAAGTCATAATCGTCGCCGATAACTCTGAGGAGAAACTGCAAAAGTCAATTCGTCGCTTGCAACAAGCGCTGCAAGGCTACTCGGCAGAAATGGGCAGTTTGCGTCTGCTTGCGCGCGGTATCGATCCCCGCGTACTACGCCCACTCAAAGTGGAGTTACATGATCAGGCCACCCAAGATTCTAAAGGTGGCATGATCATGGGTATCGCCATCTTCACTATGCTGTATTCGGTGTTTATCTCTGGTATGAACTTAGCGATTGATACCAGTGCGGGTGAACGTGAGCGCAACTCACTAGGGTTGTTGCTGAGCCATCCAGTAACGACCGGACAATTAGTACTATCGAAACTGCTGGCGGTGACCGCATTTGCCATGCTGGGGTTAGTCCTAATTCTGATTATTAGTCACTTTGCTTATCCTATGGTGCCGTGGCCTGAGCTGGGCTTTAGCATCACCATCACCCCCGCGTTTATGGCAACCGTGTTGTTGATTGGACTACCGGTAGCCATGTTAGCGGCAAGTTTGCAGTTGTTTGTCTCCTTTATGGCGAAGACCTTCAAAGAAGCACAATCCTATCTGACCATGGTGATGTTTATTCCGTTGGCATTGGCAATGAGTGCCAGCTACAACATCGCACCAGATGTACTGAAATGGCTACCAGTGTCTGGACAGCAAGGCGCTTTGATGGAAGTGATTAAAGGAAAAGCGTTACCGCTACAGGAGCTATTAGTGTCATCAGGCGCCACAGTGGCGATTACACTGCTGCTAGCACTGGCGTTAACTCGAATGCTACGCAGTGAAAAGGTTGTGTTTGGCCTGTAAATTTGAAGGGTAAGCTAAATTACCCTCTCGAAACAAAAACGCCGACATTTGTTGGCGTTTTTTACGCTTTATTTTTAAAGAATTGCTGCAGTGCTGCCATCACTGTGGGATGCACAAATTGCGCAACATCGCCCCCATGTAACGCCACCTCTTTGACCAGCGTCGACGAAATAAAGCTGTTCTCCTCAGATGGAGTCAGGAACACGCTTTCTAAGCCTGGGTACAAACGACGATTCATGCTGGCCAATTGAAATTCATACTCGAAATCCGATACCGCCCGCAAACCTCGCACCAGAACCGTTGCTTGATGTTGTTTAGCAAAATCTACCAGTAACCCACTGAAGCCAACCACTTCAACATTATCGAGATCTGCTGTCACTTGGTTTAGCAATGCAACACGTTGCTCCAAGTTAAATCTAGGCTGTTTAGAAGGATTAGCTGCAACCGCAATAATCAACTTAGGAAACAGCGAAGCTGCGCGCACGATAAGATCCGTGTGACCATTCGTCACCGGATCGAACGTACCAGGGTAAACCGCAATGTTATGCATAACTAATCTCTTAAGCCAAAACCGTCAGCCCGCCGCTGAAAAACATGAAACGAAGCTGCCAAAAATTTTTCATAGTATGCCATGGAATAATGCGCACCAGAAAAATATTCACCTTGAGTAACAGGCATGAAAAAGCCCTGTCAAACAGGGCTTTTTAGCAGGTAAAATCTGCAACGCTTACTGCTTACGCGCCTTTACTTCATTCGCGCCACGTTGTTCAGTCATATAGTACAAAGAATATTTGCGACCCAGTTTTTGTCCACCATCACGCGTTAATGGCGTCCATCCCAACCCGGCACGACTCAAAGAGCTTGTGGTTGAGAACATATCAAACGGAATCGACAAGAACACGCCCTTGGTAAAGCTACCTTCACCATATTCTTCCGCACTCACATCGGTGAACGTTGCATAAGCGCCCAATCGAACGCCGTTATCAAACTCACGATAGAGAGAGAACGTCGCACCATAATCTTTGGCTAAATAACGGCCGACATCGATTTCGGAATGTAAATTATACCAAGGCAATTGATAGTAAAAACTAAAATGCCCGGTAACGGTTTCATAGTCCCTAAAACCAAATAACTGATTGAAATCACGTTGTTTCACGGCGTTAATATCAACACCGAAGGCATAATCCTTACCAAACGGACGATACAATAGTTCACCACCGACTCCACCGAACATGGACTCAAGATATCCAGCATAAACTTGGCTATACCAGCTACTACCTAATTGGTTAAACCAAGTAGCCTGCAAATCACTGATTCCCACATCCGAGTTCACCAAATATTCACGAATATAAGTTCTTACGCGCGGCAGGTTACTGAAACCATCGTATTTATATTTATCAAAGTTGTTGAATAGGTTAAGCGCTAAATTACCACCGACTTCAAAATTATCGCTAAAGCTATAGCGCAACCCGCCACGCAAATTAACTTGATAGAGCAAGAAGCCGTCAGGGCCCCCCAAAGACTGAGTGAACCCTGGATTGACAGAATACCCCCACCCGGAATTAGACTCCTTTTGCCACACTTGCTCACCAATAGGTGAATCAGGTGAGTTCACATCCGTCAATTGAGGGGTATCATTAAAATCATGATTATAATTTAATTTCTCTTCTAAGGTTTTGCGCTCAATCGTTGTTTCTACGACGGACATTCCCGCCGATTGCTCAACAAAGCGATATTCACGGGTTCCCAAGTCTGTGACGTTATACAAAATGGCTGCCGCACGCACATCGGCCTTTTCGCGATCGCGATATTTGCCTTGCACTCCCTCCACAATCACTTGACGGTTGTTTTGGTAAATCTTGCGCGGATAAAATCCGGCCTTACTACCCAAATCCTTGGCGACCTTATCCCAATCTTTCTCTGCGGGCTTATCAGCTAGCTTGCTCACGGGAGGATCTTTCTTAAATCGGATGACGTCATTGATTAAATTAGCATGCAAGGTAAAACCAAATGACAAGGTATTACCACGTTCATAAGACAGCTTTAGATCGAGATTATCCGTTGGTTTAAGCACTATACCAACATTAAATCTTGAGTCCTGAGGTTGATTATTGTTCTGCGGCTCATGCTGATAATCATTACCATCCCACTCCAACTTCAGCGTCAATGGATCCCAAGGTGTTTGATATTCTACCCCAGCGAAAAGACCGACTCGCTCACTGCGAAAGAAATTATTAAAATCAACCGTACCACCGCTACCACCTTGCCAATCAGCTCTGTCACACATTCTGTCAGCAGCTTGGCAAAATGGGTTCTGAATATCGCCAGCGCCCCCGAGATAACCCCAAGCCATCCCTAGGGTAAAATCAAACGGTCCAACTCGCTTGGTGGCACTAAGATACTCACTGGAGAATAATCCGGTTCCCCCAATATCCTGAAAGCCGACCGCAACGTCTGGCAGATAGTAACTTTCTTCTAATAAACGGAATTTTACGTCTATCCCTTTATCTTTATAGGACTGATCACCCGCAATAGAAGGCCCATACAAGCGATTGGTAATACTGACGTAACGAATTGAGGTACTCATCCAAGGAAGGGGTTGAAAGTTAACCGCACCAAAGACATAAGGGTTGATTCTTGAGTAATTAATACTCATATCGCCGTCCGGCGCCATACGCGCCGTCGGCATCTGCATCAAACCAATACCGCCAAAGTCATTACGTGTCGGCGTTACTTGGTCAGACCATGCGCCCCATGACGTTGAACAGGGCAGAAGTAAACTGGTTAAGGTTAGCAGTTTAGAAAATTGCATATATCGTCCATGGCTCCAACACATTTATGGCAATAACTGCGCAGCAAAAAGTTGTAATAGTGATTGTTGGAAGTGCTCCAGCTGTTCATCATCGTCATCAATAGGAACGTAAACATAACTTCCTGGTGCTAAATAGGCTTGCTCGGTATTCCAGTACGCGATACCCACTTTACGAATACTGGTATCTGGCCCTATAACCCACACATAACTAGGATTTGCGCCATCGAGCCGCTCTAGTTCAGCGGCATAATCGGCAACGGTTTTACCGGAAACAAAGGCGACTGAATACGGCCTAACTGCGCCGACAATATTTATCGTGTTCGGACGAGTCGGCACATAAAACCGGTCTTCTTGCTTCAGGAAGCGGTTTTGTTGCGGATCCAACTCCAATAAATCCCAAGAAAACGTGACGGGCACTCGTCCAGTGGCTTGCAGTTGTTCTATCTGCTGGGTAAACGACGCAGCCAGTTCAGGACTTAAGTCAAGACTGGGCAATTCTGACAATAACAATAAGCGACGGGCACTTTGGTGCAGCACAAAAGATTGTCTAATCCAAGCCGCACCTGTGAGGTAAGCGTCTTGTGTATATTCAGAGGCTGCTACCACCTTACCGATTCGATCCCCCATTGAAAACGTGACAGCTGGAGGTAATTTAACTTGTCCTGTTACCGAAACATTCATTTCTGCAGCAGCATAAGAAGAATCGACGAAAATGAAAGAAATTAAACAGGCGACAAGATAACAAAGCGGTTTCATGATACATCTCCGCTAAAAGGTTTAAGCAGCGTAATACTAAAAACTGGTAAATCTGGTGATGGAGCCTGCTTTGACTTCCATACCAAACCATTATCATCCAGCCAAAATCTATTGATGACTTGATAGCCAATCTCGGGGATGGAAAAAGTTTCTTCAGCCAGAGTAAGTCGCTTGTTATATGGACCAAGTTTTATCGTTTGTTGCTCTTTAACCGCAAACTGACTTTCAAACTTTAAGCCAAATTTGTAGCTCGGTAACAAATCCACATGTCCAGTAGCTTTAGCACCATTCAGCTGATTAAGTGGCAAGGCTAGTGGGTCTTGAGTATCGAATACTAGGCTGGCGAGATTGTGCTCTAGCCCGTCAGTGCGGACCAAACGTCCGTAAGCCGTGGTGAGGCTCTCTTTTTGAGCCGTCAGCCATTGCCGTTCATTTCCCTTAATATAGGCAAGCACAATAACAGCCTGTGGACCATCACCAAGCTGACCATAGATAGTGGCATAAGGCAGCTTATCAAGATCTTCGGCTGAGATATCATAACTAGGCGGAGCGGATATGGCGTCTATAAACGTCTGATACGCCATAGTACTCTTAGAACCACATCCTGTTAATCCGACAGCGCATAAGAGCGCAAGTAAGAGTTTTTTGTTCATGGAATTATGATGAACCGATAAAAAAAGGCCAGCGTAGGCTGGCCTTAATATGAAAACAATAACTTAGTTGGTACCTGTAGTACCTGTACCTGTAGTACCTGTAGTACCTGTACCTGGAGGATTAATTGGGTCGGTAGGATCACTGCTGTCGTTGTTATTGTTATCAACAGCAACAACAACACCGGCAGCTACCGCGACACCAATGGTCGTCAAACCAGCAACACCTAAACCGCCAAAGCCAGCACCACCAGCACCAGCACCAGCACCAGCACCTTCAGCAGCCATTGCAGATCCCGCAAACAATAAAGATGCGGTCAACATCGCAATTGCACTTTTCTTCATAGCAAACTCCTTGTAGACATAGATAAAAGTTGTGCAAACGAGGATAGTGAGGCCGCGAAACGGATTCTGACACTATTCGTTACAGCAAAAACTGCTCTAAATGTAATCGTATCGCAATACGAGGTCAAGCTGATTATCTAATTTACCGTAAAAAAGATTGGGTTCAAAAAACAGTATAATTACTTGATATTGCTGTATTTGGTATGTGGGAATTTCGGGATTTTCGAACGGCTTTTAACTTTGTTAATGACCAATAGCTGTTACGTAACAGCTATTGTTTGCTGTCATTGATACATATTTAAACAGCGGAATGACAGCTAAAATAAAAACAAATTGGGTAGATAGGTTTCTCTCAACCAATCTCAATTTGCTGTTATTTATTCAACGGCCATCGCTTTATCAAACAAGTGATATACGCATTCTACAGAGATCTTTTCCATTAAGTTCTCACCTTTCGCGCGCTTTCCCCAAGCTATTGTTTGCTTTGGATATTGTTCGGTAATCACTCGCTCGTAAACACTGGCGACATAATCGCGATAGAGATAAGGGCCTGTGCGACCGGGGTTGGAATGGGCATATAAACCAATAACTGGCGTGCCTTGAGTGACAGCCATATGCGCAGGACCAGTATCGGGTGCCAGTGCAATCGTGGCGCGTTTTAGCATCGCCAGCAGTTGCACAAGGGAGGTTTGTCCCACCAGATTGGTCAACTCAGATTGACTGTGCTTGATGATATTGACCGCTAAATCTTTTTCTAATTGCGCCGGGCCACCGCACAGATACACTTTAAAGCCTTTGGCTACGGCGTAATCCGCGACGGCGGCATAGCGCTCTGGCAACCAGTTGCGTTCCGCTTTGCTAGCAGCAGCGCAGATCACCAAGGCCTTTTCATTACTCGGCAGTTGTTGCTCGGCAAACGCCATATCTGATTCTGGGATGGGAATATGCCACTGCGGCGTTAAATCGGTCACGCCGATTTTTTCGGCAAAGCCCATAAAGCCTTCCAGCACGTGCGGTGTTGCCAGCGGCTTGACCCGTTCGTTGGTCACCAGCCATTGACCTTCTTTGGCGCGCGCCCGATCAAAGCCAATACGGACTTTGGCCTTGATCATCAGTGATGCAATGGTCGCTCGAGCCGCCACTTGCATATGCAGCAGCACATCGAATTTACGCCCGCCGAGTTTGCGTTTCAGATCGCCATAGCTCTTCCAGCCCAAAGATTTATCAAAGATGACAAAATCTACTCCCGGCAGATGCTTCAGCAGTTGATATTCCACCTTACCAATCACCCAAGTGATCGGTAGCTGCGGATATTGCCGCTGAATAGCCTGCACCATAGCAACCGCGTGGCAGACATCGCCAATCGCAGACAGACGCAGAATACAGAGAGATTTCATTTGGCTGGGGTCAAAACGCATCGGATTTATCAAGGCTTATTAAGTGCAAGGCTCAGATCTTAATGTAGAATGGCGTCAGGTGCTAACGCTTTAGATACTCATTAACATGCAATTAAAAAAAACCGCCCACGGCCAAATTGCTTTTTGTCACGACACCCCCACTGAAATAAGCCCCGAATGGTTTACTGAGGCCTTCTGGCGCCAGCAAAACGCCGTGGTTGGCAGCTCCAGTGGCCGCAATATCACTTGGTTTGTTGCGCATGAGAGTGAGCGTTGGGCACTGCGCCATTACTGGCGGGGCGGCTTAATTGCCAAACTGATCAAAGATGCTTATCCGTTTTCTGGTTACGAAAACACTCGCGCCTTTGCTGAGTTACAACTGCTCGAACAGCTATACGATGAAGGCTTTGCGGTGCCTAAACCTATCGCCGCACAAGTGGTGCGCAGTGGGTTTGTTTATCGCGCTGATATTCTCACGAAACTTTTGCCGAATGCGCAGGATTTGGTGGGCTTGCTAGCAGAACGCGCGCTAACAGATACGGAGTGGCAAGCGCTAGGTCAGCTGATCGCTAAGTTCCACCATCGCGGTGTGTATCATGCGGATCTCAATGCTAAGAATATTCTGCTGAGTGATGGTCAGTTTTACCTGATTGATTTTGACCGCGGTGAACTGCGCGATGCCACGCCCGACTGGCAACGCAGCAACATGGAACGGTTACTGCGATCGTTTAGAAAAGAGCATGGCAAACAGCCAACACTGGCGTTTGATGAACATTGTTGGCAACAGTTAATTGCAGGCTACCAACAAGTTAATCCAATTGGGCTTGAGAATAGCTAACACCGAACGGAATAAACTGCGCGCGTTAGCTTTCACTAGCGGGTGTGCTACTCGTGCGTAATCTGATTCAGCAACGGCGCTGCCACCGCAAATTGTCGCGCCAGCGTACCGCGATTAATCTCGACCACGTTTAACCCCGCATGGCCTGCGGCGGACTTTTGTTCAACATCACTCAACAAATTTATCGCGGCGCGAGCCATTGCGTCGCCGTCCGCCACAATCTGCATTGCGCCAGCTTCTTGCAAAATGGTGCTGATCTCTAAAAAGTCGCGATAGTTTGGCCCTTGCAGAATTGGTAACCCTAATGCCGCGGGTTCCAGCGGATTATGGCCGCCCATCACAATCAGTGAGCCACCAACGAAGGCCAAATCACCACACGCATACCAGCCGAGCATTTCACCCATGGTGTCACCGAGTAACACTTGAGTTTTTTTGATGACCGGTTGCTGCGCACTGCGACGCACACATTCAAATCCAGCATCATTAATTGCGGTGGCGGCGTTATCAAATTGCTCCGGATGACGGGGCACCATAATGAGCAGTGCATCAGGCCAACGCTGCAAAATCTGCTGATGACATTCAAGCACTGCGGCAAACTCGCCGGGATGCACGCTGCCTGCTACCCACACCACCGAACGTTGCCATTGCTGTTTCAACGCCTGGTAAGGCGCAAGTTGCGCGGCATCTAGGGTTAAGTCGAACTTCAAACTGCCACAGATATGCACCCGCGGTTGCGGTACGCCGAGGGCGATAAAGCGCTGCGCTTCTTCAGGAGTTTGCACCGCGATTAAATCCAGTTGCTTGAGCATCGGGCCGCTTAACTTGGACCATTTTTCATAGCCCAGCGCCGATTTTGCAGACAAGCGCGCATTAGCCAGCATGATGTTGGCGCCACGCTGCTTGCTGTAATGCAGTAGATTTGGCCACAGCTCAGTTTCCATCACAATCAGCAAGTTAGGCTGGAGTTGGCGCAAAAAACGTTTGATGCACAGCGGCAGATCAAACGGCAGATAACAGTGCTGCACGCTGTCACCAAACGCTTTGGTGACCAACTTTGATCCGGTAGGACTGGTGGTAGTAACGGTAATCGACAGCTGCGGATATTGCTGCTTAATCTTTTTGATGAACGGAATGGCGGCTTGAGTTTCGCCCATTGATACGCTGTGGATCAGCACATCGCTGCGCTGTAATCGCGTCAAACCAAATCGCTCCGCCCAACGGCCGCGATAATCCGCGCTTTTGATCGCACGAATCGTTAAATAAATCAGCAATATTGGCGTAAGCAGGTACAATAAAAACGAGTAGCAAATGCGGTTCATGCGCGTTATCAATCAGGTTTACCACTGAAACGGCAATGGTAACATAGACGCGCCCACCGCATAAGCAAGGCCCTATTGATTCAAGGATTGCCATGAAAACCCGCGACCGTATCATTCAAGCGAGTCTCCAGCTCTTTAACGAACATGGTGAGCGTAGTACCACCACTAATCATATCGCCGCGCATTTGGGCATGAGCCCAGGCAACCTGTATTACCATTTTCGTAATAAAGAGGACATCATCCTAAGCATCTTTCAGCAATATGAGCAGCACTTAGAATCGGCATTTCAGCCGTATCACGATGAAGCGCTTAACATTGAACTGCTGATCAAATACTTCGATGCGGTATTTTACGCGCTGTGGCAATTCCGTTTTGTTTATACCAACTTAGCCGATATTTTGAGTCGGGATGAACAACTCAAAGCGCGCTATCTCAAGGTACAAACAAGGCTACAAGACCATGTATGTAAGCTGCTAACCCAGTTGTGTAACGACGGCTTTTTGAAAATTGAATCGGCCCATATTCCTGCGTTGGCAGATACGGTAAAAATGATTGTGAGTTTTTGGATTAGCTATCAACTTACGCAAACCACCATGAAAAGCATTACCAAAAGTGCCATTTATGATGGGGTGCTTCGACTGCTGATGCTGTTTCGCGCCTATGCGACAGAAACGTCATTCGAGACGATTAATCGCATTGAACAACACTATCTTAGTCTTTCTCAAAGCAACTAATTTATCGCGGTACCTTACCTCAAGCTGACGACATCAGATTAGATTTATTTATGAAACTCACTATCACGCACTAATCTTACTAATAGCGCTATGGCTAGGCTAAAAATCACTGTGGTGGCGGTCTAATTGGGGTTAAAATGCCGCCAATTCCACAAGTCAGCATAATCACTAAAGGAGACTGAACGTGGCATCTTCTGTATTCTACCAACAGATCCAACAACAACTCGAACAAACCAAAGCGGACGGCCTCTATAAAAGCGAACGCATTATCGTATCGCCACAACAAACTGCCATCACCGTAAATGACGAAGAAGTGATTAACTTCTGCGCCAACAACTACTTAGGGTTAGCTAACCATCCAGCGCTGATTGAAGCCGCCAAACAAGGGCTTGATGATCACGGCTTTGGTATGGCATCAGTACGCTTTATTTGCGGCACTCAAGATATCCATAAACAGCTGGAAGCTAAGCTGTCTGCCTTTTTAGGCACCGAAGACACCATTCTGTACTCATCATGCTTTGACGCTAACGGCGGTTTATTTGAAACCCTGCTGAGTGCTGAAGACGCGATTATCTCTGACGCACTGAACCACGCCTCCATCATCGACGGCGTGCGTTTGTGTAAAGCTAAACGCTTCCGCTACGCCAACAACGATATGGCGGATTTAGAGCAACAATTGATTGCCGCCAAAGATGCTTGCGCGCGCCATATTTTAATCGCCACCGACGGCGTATTCTCTATGGACGGCGTGATTGCCAACCTCAAAGGCGTGTGCGATTTGGCCGACAAATACGGCGCACTGGTGATGGTGGATGATTCCCACGCAGTGGGTTTTGTTGGCGACAAAGGCCGTGGCACTCACGAATATTGCGACGTAATGGATCGCGTAGACATCATCACCGGCACACTCGGCAAAGCCCTTGGTGGCGCGTCTGGTGGCTACACTGCTGGTAAAAAAGAGGTGATCGACTGGCTGCGTCAACGCTCACGCCCATATCTGTTCTCTAACTCTTTGGCGCCAGCGATTGTGTCGGCCTCTATCAAAGTATTGGAACTGCTGGAAGATGGCGATGCACTGCGTAACCAATTGCGTGAAAACGCACAGTACTTCCGCGAGCAAATGTCTGCCGCAGGTTTCAACTTGGCCGGAGCCGACCACGCTATCGTGCCGGTAATGATTGGCGACGCCAAACTGGCGGGCGATTTTGCTAACAAACTGCTCGAAGAAAACATCTACGTGATTGGCTTCTCGTTCCCGGTTGTACCACAAGGCCAAGCTCGTATCCGTACCCAAATGTCGGCCGCGCACACTAAGGCGCAGCTGGACCGCGCCATTGCCGCCTTTACCCGTATCGGTAAAGAGATGGGCATTATCTAAGGCGAGCATTGAGAGTCATCATGAAAGCATTAAGCAAATTAAAGCCTGAACAAGGCATCTGGATGGTCGATGTTGAAAAGCCGGAAATGGGCCCGAACGACCTGCTGATCAAAATTCGCAAAACCGCCATTTGCGGCACCGATGTGCATATCTACAACTGGGACGAATGGTCACAAAACACTATTCCAGTACCTATGGTGGTTGGTCACGAATATGTTGGCGAAGTGGTGGGCGTAGGCAGCGAAGTACGCGGTTTTAACCTCGGTGACCGCGTTTCTGGCGAAGGCCACATCACTTGCGGCCACTGTCGTAACTGTCGCGCAGGCCGCACTCACTTGTGCCGCAACACTTTTGGTGTGGGCGTAAACCGCGAAGGCTGTTTTGCTGAATATCTGGTGATCCCAGCGTTCAACGCTTTCCGCATTCCAGACGATATCAGCAACGATTTAGCCTCTATCTTCGATCCATTCGGTAACGCAGTGCACACTGCGCTGTCATTTGATCTGGTTGGCGAAGATGTGTTGATCACCGGCGCCGGTCCCATTGGCATTATGGCGGTGGCGATTTGTAAACACGTGGGTGCGCGCCACGTGGTGATCACCGATGTCAACGAATACCGCTTAGATCTGGCGCGTAAAATGGGCGCCACCCGCGCGGTCAACGTAGCTAAAGAAGATCTTAAAGACGTCATGAAAGAGCTGAAAATGACTGAAGGCTTTGACGTCGGTTTAGAGATGTCTGGCGTGCCATCAGCGTTCCACGCCATGCTGGACACCATGAACCACGGCGGCAAAATCGCTATGCTGGGTATTCCTGGCGGCCAAATGGCGATTGATTGGAGCAAAGTGATCTTCAAAGGCTTAGTGATTAAAGGCATTTACGGCCGTGAGATGTTTGAGACTTGGTACAAGATGGCCAGTTTGATCCAATCTGGCTTAGATATTTCGCCAATCATTACTCACCAATTTGCCATCGATGACTTCCAAGCGGGCTTTGATGCCATGCGCTCTGGTCAATCAGGCAAAGTGATCCTGAACTGGGAATAACACCCAAATCAGGACTCTGCTTGCTGGGCACTGTACTCACGCAGTGCCCTCAGGCAAAATGTGATCAGTATCAACAAATTAGCCGCAAAGCATTAGGTATTCCCATGACGACCTACAAGATCCTGAACATTGCCGAACTCAAACAACGCCTGCAACAAGGCGAAGAATTACAAATCATCGATATCCGCGATCCCGCTAGCTTTGAGCAAGGCCATATCGCCGGCGCACAACGTGTGGGTAACGACAACATCGCCCAATTTATGGCGCAAGCAGATTTAGACGCGCCACTGGTTGTCGTTTGCTATCACGGCATTAGCAGCCAAGGTGCCGCCGAATATCTGCACCAGCAAGGTTTCGATGACATTTATAGCCTCGAAGGAGGTTACACCGCATGGGCGGCTGCTAATGGTTGAGATTGGCCGGCTGGCATCGCCCCGTGCCGTCATGGCACTGACCGATTATCTCAAAAGCCAAGGGATTGAAACCCGCATCGAGCATACCGCGCAGGGCACCGCGATTTACGTGGTGGACGAGCGTAATGCCATTGCCGCACAGCGCGAATTTGCCGCCTTTATTCACAATCCGATGGATGGCAAATACCAGCAAGCATCGTGGGAAGTGGGCGACAACCAAACCAAACTCGATTACGGCGCGCCTGGCTTACAACTGCTGACACAAGTTATCACTGGCGCCGGTCCGGTCACATTAGTGACCTTAATTACCTGTGTGGTTATCTATATTGCGATGATGTTCGCGCCCGAAGCCATCTTCAGCGCGCTATCGTTTTTTGGTGCCAGCACGGACAGCCATTGGCAGATTTGGCGCGTGTTTACCCCAAGCTTGCTGCATTTTTCGCTGCTACATATCGCCTTCAACATGGTGTGGTTGTGGTATCTCGGTGGCCGGATTGAAAACAGCCTCGGCAGTGGCCGTTTGTTACTGCTGCTTATGGTCGCCGGCACCTTGCCTAATATGGTGCAGTTTTTCTTTAGCGGGCCTAATTTTGGTGGGCTTTCCGGCGTAGTCTACGGCTTGATTGGCTACAGCTGGGTGATGAGCCAATGGGCGCCGCAACGCGGTTTAGTGCTGCAACCTGCGCTAATGGGCTTTATGTTGCTCTCCCTCGTACTCGGCTTTAGTGGTGTGATGGGCGATAACATTGCCAATAGCGCCCACTTAGCAGGCTTACTTACTGGTTTACTGCAAGGTTGGCTCGACAGCCGCCGCAAACGTTAATCTTCCACCTTCTGTTTACAAGTTTGAAACGATTCGCAACAGTTTTGCCGTAGTGATGCTCAGCATCACACGGCACAATGGCGGCTTAACCAACAAGAATAACGCCTGAAAGTTGCCATGAAATCCTACGCTTACCTATTTGCACCATTGCTCACTTTAGCCGTCGCGGGTTGTGCCAGCACCGCTTCACCAACGCCCGAGAAACCGCTCTACACTCAGCTGACGAAAGAATCTGGCGGCGACATGCCGGCCACGCAAAAAGACTTATTGTTCAAGCATGCTGAACTGCATTGGCAGGTGTTTCCGGAAACCCAAACCATTGCTGGCCATGCGGTATTACGTTTTGCCGCCAAAGCTGCGTTGACAACATTTTCCGTCGATCTCGACCGCGAACTGCCGATCAGCCAAATTGCAGTGAATGGCCAAACCTTATCTGCCAACCAATGGCAAAATCCTGAAGGCCGCGAGTTTATCACTCTGCCTCAAACGGTCGCACAAGGCGCGGAGTTTACCGTCACCATCGATTACGCCGGTAAACCACACCAAGCTAAACATGCCCCTTGGGATGGCGGTTTTGTCTGGAGCAAAACTGAGAACGGCCAACCATGGATTGCCACTGCGGTGCAAGGTGAAGGCTGCGATCTGTTCTGGCCGTGTATCGACCAACCAATGGGCGAGCCGTTAGTTGCCGATCTGTTCATCAAGGTACCCGCGCCACTGATCGCGCCATCTAACGGCAAATTGATTGATATAACTGAACAAGATGGTTGGAATACCTATCATTGGCAAGTTCAACAACCCAATACCTATGCCGTCGCGCTTAATATCGGCCCTTATGAAGAGCTGCAAGCGGATTATCACAGCAAATACGGTCATCAATATTCTATGCAATATTGGTATCTGAAAGGCGATAAGAAAGATGCCAGTGTGCTATTTCAAGAATTTCCGAAACAGTTGGAATTCTTTGAGCGTTACATCGGCCCTTACCCTTTTTGGCAAGACAAAATGGGCGTGGTGAATACGCCGCATTTGGGCATGGAGCATCAAACTATCAACGCGTATGGTAACCATTACGCCAAAGGGATTTTTGGTTACGACAGCTTGCTACAGCATGAACTGGCCCACGAGTGGTTTGGTAACCAACTGACCAATGAGAACTGGGACGATTTTTGGCTGCACGAAAGTTTTGCCACCTATATGCAACCGCTGTATGCCGAGTATCTGCACGGCAAAATGGCCTATGACGCGCAACTTTACGGCCTACGTGCCAAAGTCACCAATAAAGCGCCAATGGTATCGGGCGAATCGAAAACCGAAGAAGGCGTTTACGATGAAAAACGCGGCCCGGGACAAGATATCTACAATAAAGGTGCGCTGATGCTGCACACGCTACGCAACTATCTTGGTGATGAGAAGTTCTTCCGCGCCGTACGCGAGTTGGTGTATGGCACACCTAATCCGCAACCGGGCAACTTCAAGCCGATTTACAGCAATACCAAAACCTTTATTGCCATCGTCAATCGCGTCAGCGGTGAAGATATGACAGGCTTCTTCAACACCTATCTATACCAAGCCAAGTTGCCACAACTGGTGAGCGAACGTGAGGGTGATGTGTTGAAAATCCGTTGGCAGCAAACCACTGGCGACTTTGCGCTGCCAGTTGAAGTGTTGGTCGACGGTAAATTGTTCACGGTGTCAATGCCACACGGCCACGGTGAATTGGTTGTCGGTAATGCAGATCGGATTCAACTCGACCCTAAGCAAAAGCTATTAAAAGACGAGCCTTACTTTGCCGAACATCAAGCGTGGACCAAAGCGCAAAAAGAAAAGGCCGTTAAAGCCAAAAAAGCAACCACCAAATCCTGATAGGAGATCCGTTTAAAATTACAAAATGCCGCGAACGAATAAACGCTCACGGCATTTTTTATTATCGGGAAAATGATTACGCCAGCTCAACCACTTTGGCCACCAGCTTTTCAATGCCGTTATGCACTTCAACAATGTTACCCGCCAGCATGTAGGCAGGCGTGCTAACCACCTTGCGCGCAGCATCAACAACAATCTCATCCACCGTGACTGCTTGATGGTCGCCGCCCATCGCTTTAAATGCCGCCGCGGTATCAGCATCAGTGCCAATCGTGCCTTGCGCGCCCGCGCCATACAGCAGTGGGATCATGATTGGCGAGATACAGATAAAGCCGACCACTTTGTTAGCTTTGATAAACTGGCCAATAAATTCAGTCACAAGCGGTGGTATCTGCATCTCCGCCCCATTCACCGCAAAATCACACAGATTCTTCGCTGCACCAAAGCCACCAGGAATTACCAAGCCATCAAACTCACTGATATCGAGCTCAGTAGTTGCTTTTATCTCACCCCGCGCGATACGGGCAGATTCCACCAACACATTGCGAGTTTCACCTTCAGCCACTGCACCAGCAGCATGATTAATTACATGCATTTGCGCTATATCAGGCGCAAAACATTGGTAACTGACGCCAGCTTTTGCCAAGGCTAACAAGGTCAAAACGGCTTCGTGGATTTCACTACCATCAAATACGCCACAGCCACTTAGGAGCACGGCCATTTTCTTCATTAAAAAATCCCTCTTATGTCATTTGGGTTTAACAAATCTGTTACGAAACTGTTGATCTGTTCAAAAATCATGCTAACTTATTGCAACTGTTCCAGCGAGAGTTTGCTCTTTAACTCTCCGCAGTAAATCTGGAAATGGAATTTTAGAAATCCACAGACAGGAATATTTACGTAAAGTAAAGCACAACTCACAAAAAAAATTAAAATAAAATAAAAACAGTAAGTTAGATACAGGGACGATTTAGCCTTTCTCCTTTTACCCACGCTGTTACATTTTTCACTCACAGACTTATCCACAGGCTGAGAGTATTTTGTCGTGGCTCAAATTCACCGTCTGTGGCATCCTTTAACGCTAATTCAAACAGCTAAAAAATCGATTTCGACACTATGCCAAAAATCGCTGACAACCCACTGATCCTCGTTGACGGATCTTCCTATCTCTACCGCGCCTATTATGCCCCGCCACACCTCACCAACTCAAAAGGTGAAGCGACCGGAGCTGTCTATGGGGTTGTCAATATGCTGCGCAGCCTGCTGTCGCGTTATACGCCTTCGCAAATGGCGGTGGTGTTTGATGCCAAAGGGCCAACCTTTCGTAACGAGATGTACGCCGACTACAAAGCACATCGTCCACCAATGCCGGACGATCTGCGTAGCCAGATTGAACCTCTGCACCAAATCATTAAAGCATTAGGCCTGCCGCTGTTGTGCGTTCCCGGCGTAGAAGCAGATGATGTCATTGGCACCCTCGCCAGCCAAGCCAGCAAAGATGGCCGCGCGATTTTGATCAGCACTGGCGATAAAGATATGGCGCAGTTAGTGGATGATAACGTCACCCTGATCAATACCATGACCGATACCATTCTCGGGCCTGAGGAAGTCACCACTAAGTTTGGTGTCGGTCCAGAACTTATCATCGACTTACTCGCCATGATGGGCGACAAAGCCGATAACATTCCAGGCCTGCCAGGCGTGGGAGAGAAAACTGCGCTGGCGATGCTAACGGGTCTTGGCGGCGTAAGTAAGTTGTTAGCCAACCCTGATGATGTTGTCGCGATCGGTTTTAGAGGCTCGAAGACGATGCCGCAGAAAATTCGCGATAACGCCGAACTGCTGCAACTCTCCTATGAATTAGCGACCATCAAAACTGACTGTGAGTTGGATATCAAATGGGACGAGCTCAATATTCAACATCCCAACCGTGATGAGCTGATCAAGCTATACGGCGAGATGGAGTTCAAACGTTGGCTTGGCGAAGTGCTGGATAACAAAGCACCACAAAATGCGCATAAAGAAACTGCCAGCGCTGAAGATGTGGCAGAAACCGCCGCAGTGGAAATCGATTACGCCACCATTCTCACCAATGAACAGTTGAATAGCTGGCTGGAGCAACTGAGCAAGGCAGACGAATTCGCCGTGGATACCGAGACCACCAGCCTCAACTATATGGATGCAGAGCTCGTCGGTTTGTCATTCTCTATTGAGGAAGGCAAAGCTGCTTATCTGCCATTGATGCACAATTACGACGGCGCGCCAGCACAACTCGATAAAGCCGATGTGCTCGCCAAGCTGAAGCCGATTTTAGAAAACCCAGCAATTGGTAAAATCGGCCAAAATCTCAAATATGACATCAGTATTCTGGCTAACGTCGGTATCATCCTGCAGGGAGTGCGCTTTGATACCATGCTGGAATCCTATGTGTTCAATTCAGTGGCCTCGCGCCACGACATGGACGGCATGTCGCTGAAATATCTCGGCCATAAATGTGTCAGTTTTGAAGAGATTGCCGGTAAAGGTGCTAAGCAAAAAACATTTAACCAGATTGAGTTAGAAACGGCAGCGCACTATGCCGCTGAAGATGCTGATATTACCCTGCGTTTGCACCAACATCTTTGGCCACGCTTGAGTAAAGAAACCGACCTGCCCAGCGTGTTTACTAACATTGAGCTGCCGCTGATCACCATTTTGTCGAAAATGGAGCGCAACGGCGTACTGATCGACAGCATGTTGCTGGGGCAACAAAGTGATGAACTAGCACGCAAGATCGACGAACTCGAACAAAAAGCCTATGAAATTGCAGGTGAAGAGTTCAACTTGGGCTCCACCAAACAGCTACAACAGCTGTTCTTTGAAAAGCTCGGTTATCCGATCATCAAAAAAACACCGAAAGGCGCACCATCTACCGCAGAAGAGGTGTTAGTCGAACTATCGCTCGACTATCCGCTGCCCAAAGTGATTTTGGAACACCGTAGCTTAACTAAGTTGAAAAGTACCTACACCGATAAACTGCCAATGATGGTCAATGGCAAAACTGGCCGCGTCCATACGAGCTATCACCAAGCCAATGCGGCTACAGGTCGTTTATCATCGAGTGATCCGAACCTGCAAAACATTCCAATCCGCACTGAAGAAGGCCGCAAGATCCGCCAAGCCTTTATTGCGCCAACAGGCCGTAAAGTGTTGGCTGCCGACTACTCGCAAATTGAGTTGCGCATTATGGCGCATTTGTCGGGAGATGAAGGCTTGTTAACGGCATTTGCCGAGGGTAAAGATATTCACCGCGCCACCGCCGCCGAAGTGTTTGATGTAGCTTTTGAAACAGTAACATCCGAACAACGTCGCCGCGCCAAAGCAGTGAACTTTGGCTTAATTTACGGTATGTCAGCCTTTGGCTTAGCGCGTCAGTTAGATATTCCACGCAGCGAAGCCCAAAGTTATATCGATACCTACTTCAAACGTTATCCGGGCGTGATGCGTTATATGGAAGAAACTCGCGCATTGGCTGCCGAGCAAGGTTATGTCTCCACCCTGTTTGGTCGTCGGCTGTATCTGCCAGAAATTAGAGATCGGAACGCGATGCGCCGCCAATCTGCGGAACGCGCCGCGATTAACGCGCCGATGCAAGGTACGGCCGCCGATATCATCAAAAAAGCCATGATTGCGGTAGATGAATGGATCAGTAGCGAACAACGTGATGACATCACCATGGTGATGCAGGTACACGATGAATTGGTGTTTGAAGTCGATGAGCAAAATGCGGATGTGCTGAAAGATAAAATCTGCCAATTAATGGCGGAAGCGGCTGACTTAAAAGTACCGCTTTTAGCTGAAGCTGGCATTGGTGATAGTTGGGAACAAGCTCACTAATCATAGCGATGAAAGTTTGTCGAAATACTGAAAAAGGCATCACCAGATGCCTTTTTTATTTATATTCAAATGGTTACATAAAGACAGATAGAATCCCATCGAGTTTGCGATACCTACATCTGTGATCAAAAACGCGATTATTAACACCAAAAATAAAAAACTGTTTTCAAAATAGAGATAAATGGGCTATTATTCGCGGCGTAGGGTACAGAGGTTAAGATGTTCTATCTTTCAGACCTTTATTTCACTTTTAGTGATCAGCCAAATAATGGCGCCCCGGCCTCCACACACGGCCGGGGCTTTTTTTTGCCTTAGGATTAGAGTAATTACTTTAATTCGATAAAAAGATGCGCTATTCTGCAACAGAATCGTCAAATCACAGCTTTGATGATTCTTGAGTCTTGTTGGATTTTAGCTTCTCCCCAAAAGGGGCTAAATGAATTTATGCC
>NZ_JPEO01000020.1 GCF_000753795.1 Shewanella mangrovi | reverse complement strand
TTTTTTTTTGCTTGATCAAAAATGCGGGCAAAAAAAATGTGTCAAGCTATGGCACATTTCTGCGTTGTATCTCAAATTGGAATTGCAGGCGAAAACTACTCAGCAGCAGGTGCGTTAGCTTCAACAACTTCAGCTGGGCCAGTAAACCATTCTGTAAGAATGTTGAGCACTTTCGGTTTACCTGTGCCTTTCAGTGACGAGAAACCTTCAACCCGCACCGCATCACCAAAATCTGCCAGTGCTTTACGCACATCATTCACAGCCTTCATCCGCGCACTTTGAGTAAGCTTGTCTGATTTGGTCAGCAGTACCAATACTGGCAGTTGGCTTTCTACTGACCATTGCACCATCTGCATATCTAAGTCTTTAAGTGGATGGCGAATATCCATTAGCACAACGACACCTTGCAAACATTCGCGATGCTGAAGATATTCACCTAACGCATGTTGCCACTTCTTTTTCATTGCCAATGGCACCTGGGCGAAACCATAACCGGGCAGATCCACCAAGCGGCAACCTGGTGTCATTTCAAACACGTTGATCAACTGAGTTCGGCCTGGCGTTTTACTGGTTCTCGCCAAGTTCTTTTGTTCGGTCAGTGCGTTCAATGCACTCGATTTGCCTGCATTTGAGCGGCCAGCAAAGGCGATTTCTATCCCCTCATGACCTGGAATATGTTGTTCGAGGTGCTCAATATCAGGCGCGCTGATCACAAAGTGTGTTTTGCGAAAATCGATGCTTGCGTCAGTCAAGTGAGAGTCTCCATTGCCGATTAATACCGCACGTCAAATGCGCCGCGGTCAGAATTATGTAAGAATGCGCTTATTAGCCCGCCATTCTAACATGCCTGACTCGCAACGCCGAAAATCATCATGATCAAATTCAGTTTAGTTATTGCTTCATCTCTGTTTTGGGTGGCCTTTGCCGCTCAATCTGCTAACCCTATTGATAGTCGAATTGCCCATGGTAAGCAACGTGCCGCTATATGCACGGGTTGTCACGGTGAAAGGGGGATTAGTTCGATTTCGGAATATCCCAATCTCGCCGGCCAATCAACCCGCTATTTAATTAAACAACTACAAGACTTCCAACAAGGAAAAGACGGCCGCGAAGATTCGATGATGAACGCCTTTGCGGCACAACTGTCAGCCGAAGATATCGAAAACCTCGCCGCCTTCTACACCAGTCTTCCTGCAAAAACGTCTAGTTCGACAACAAGCCAAAACAATGGTGAAGCGCTCTATATGGGGGGGGATATGTCGCGAGATATTGCAGCGTGTTCAGCCTGCCATGGTGTCAAAGGAAGAGGATTAGCCGCAGCAGGCTTTCCCGCTTTAGCGGGCCAATCAGCACATTATATTGAAGAGCAATTACAAGCATTTAAAAGTGGTGAACGCCACAATGATATCAATGGCATGATGGGGGACGTAAGTCGCAAGCTCAACGACAAGGAGATTGCCGCGTTAGCTGCGTATATTGAAACGCTCAAATAGTACACAAACAAAAGTTGACGTTTACGTAAACTAAATATAAGTTGACACAGATCACCAAATGCCGTTTAATAGCCAAGGTTTTTGATTCCCAGTCAGTAAAATAATAATGATTTACTGGGATCTAAACAGGTTGCAGAGTCATTTGGGGGACTCTCAGCTTGCAGGGGATGCGGCAATCACCCCCTGTTATCTAAGGTGGGATCACCTTAGATAATAAAGGTCGGGATGACCACAAACGACATAGCATGGAATGCGTTAATAAAAATAGGGATAGGACCGGGAGAGTCCGTTCGCTAAACAAGGATGGCGACTAGCAGAATCTGACACAAAGTGTCATCATCAAGCGGCAGCTCGTCTGCCGCTTTTTTATATCCTTATTTCAACGAAATTTGTCGGAATATGAAGTAGATGCATCATTGTCCCCTTTGCAGACAAATAACTACACAACCTCATTATCAAGATAAGAAACGCAGCTTTTTTCTCTGTGATAACTGCGGTCTGGTCTCGGCCGACTCTCATAGTTTTTTGCTGCCAACAATAGAACAGCAACGTTACGGACGCGCGAAAAAAGCCGGTAAACAACGTCAACTCGAAGATTTTATCGAATCACTTATCCAACAATTACGCGACCTAGGCCAAACTGAGCTTAACGGGCTTAATTTTGGCCGCGTACTGTCCGAGCATGCCTTAACGAAAGTGAAGACTGCGGGCTACCATATGCAGCAATTTGATCCGTTCTTTGCACCTAATCACCAAGTACTGCAACAACAATATGATGTTATCTGTAGCTATCGCGTCTTTGAGCACTTTCGTGAACCAGCAAAAGAATGGCGCCTAATCAGTTCACTACTAAAGCCGCAAGGTTGGTTGGCGATTTCCACCCCTCTATTGCGCTCACCAGCAGCATTTGCCAAGTGGCACCTTAAGAATAATCCAACCCATGTCAGCTTTTACCAGCCCCGCACCTTTACTTATTTAGCGCAAATTAGCGGCTTCGAACTTTTATTTGCTGATGGGGACTTTGTACTGATGCAAAAAGCAGCGTAATTTGCTATAAATCGCGCCCCGGTTGCAAAGCTGCAGTAAAATACAGATGAAGGCGCTTGCACCCTGTTAGCTAATTCATCAAAGAGATCCATATGACCAGAATTAAAAAGTCGCGCAATACCAATGAAAATGGCCCAAAGCGTGCACCAAGAACCAAGAAAACTGACCGTAAAACTGCCCGTAAAAAGCAAGAAACGGGTAATAAGTCAGGCAGCCGCCAAGCAGTAGGCGCAACGGGTTCAACCAGTGGCCAATCTAACGCGAAAAAAGATCCTCGTTTAGGCAGTAAAAAGCCTGTTGCCTTGAGCTTGCCTACTCAGCAAGCGCCTATCGCAGCGGTGAAACCAGCGAAAAAGCCAGCGCTGACTGATGAACAAAAGTTGATGCAGTTAGAAGACGATCCACGCCTAAATAGCCTGCTTGATCAGTTAGAGGAAGGCAAAACACTGTCGAATACAGATCAACAGTGGCTTGATAAACAGCTCAACGAAATCGAACGCCTCATGCAAAAACTCGGCATCGAAGATTTAGAAGAAGCCAACGATATCGGCGCAGATGATGAAGATGAACTGCTGGCTAAATTTGACTCGGGTGCAGATTTGCTGAAACAGTATCAACAAGACGATAAATAAGGAGTTGCTGTGCAGATATTATTAGTGGTGGTCGCGTTGTTGATCGTGGTGGGCTTGGCAACTTATGCCACCATGCTGTTAATTCGTTTGCAAAAACAGAACAAATCCCGACAGGCCGCCATCAATGCACAGCAACAAGCCATCAAGGAACGTCAGCAGCGTGTTTTGACCGATATCCGCTATATCGCGCAAGCAATGACAGAAGATCGCTGTGAGATATCAGAAGGCGTGCTGCGCATCGCTAAGTTGTTTGAAGCACTATCGCTTACTGAACGTGTTGAAGGCGATTTTCCGGCGACTTATCAGCATTACGAGTTGATCAAAACTCACCCTATTCTGGAGCAACGCGCCGCACTGCCAAAACAAGAACGGATGCGTCTGGATCTGAGCAGAATGAAATCAGAAGCCAATCTGCAGCAAGCCATTCTCGGTGAGGCAAAAACCTTAGCTAAGTTTGAACTCAAGCCAACCCACTAAAAGTTTCCAAAGTTGATAGCCCAAGGCGTGAGTCGGTGCACAATTCCGGCCGACTTGGGCAGACATTGACATCATTTTCATAGATATTCGCTGTTTCTTAAATATCCATGTAAGAATTTCAAACTGGATCAAGGTTATTTGGCGAGTAACATTGCATACTTCGCCTGTTGCTAATTTAATGTCGGAGGACGCGTCTTGGAGCAGCCCACTAAAATCAGCTGGGATCAGTCAATGATCGAGAAGTACAACTACAGCGGTCCGCGTTATACCTCATATCCGACGGCGCTGGAGTTCGATGATTCCTTCACTGAGGGCGATCTGCTATCGGCGATTGAACACAGCAAAAGCGACAAACTGTCGCTGTATATCCACGTGCCTTTCTGTGCCAAGCTTTGTTACTACTGTGGCTGTAATAAAATTATTACCCGCCATCAACACAAAGCCGACCAATACATCGAATATTTGGAAAGCGAAATTCTTAAACGCGCACCGCTGTTTAAGCGTTATAAAGTGACCCAAATGCACTGGGGCGGCGGTACCCCAACCTTCCTCAACCCTGAGCAGATCTTGCGTTTGACCAAGCTGCTCAAAGCAAACTTTGATTTTGCCGAAGAAGGTGAATACTCGATTGAAGTTGACCCACGTGAAATCGAACTGACCATGCTCGATACGCTTAAAGAAGCGGGCTTCAACCGTATTTCTATCGGCGTGCAAGACTTCAATAAAGAAGTACAAGTGGCCGTTAACCGCGAACAAGATGAAGATTTCATCTTTGCCTTGATCAATAAAGCCAAAGAGATGGGGTTTGTGTCGACCAACGTGGATTTGATCTACGGCTTGCCACACCAAACGCCAGAAACCTTTGCGCAAACCATTCAGCGTATTTTGGATCTGTCACCAGACCGTTTGTCAGTATTCAACTACGCCCACTTACCAGCACGTTTTGCGGCGCAGCGTAAGATTAAAGATGAACATCTGCCAACCCCACAGCAAAAGCTGGAGATCCTGCAGCACACTATCGAAACACTGACTGGCGCAGGCTATCAATACATCGGTATGGATCACTTTGCTAAGCCTGATGATGAGTTGGCCAAGCTACAACGTGAAGGTCGTTTGCACCGTAACTTCCAAGGCTACACCACTCAAGAAGAGTGTGACCTGTTAGGTCTGGGTGTGTCATCCATCAGCCAAATCGGCGATTGTTACGCGCAAAACCAGAAAGATATCCGTCCATACTACGAAGCGATTGATGACCACGGTCATGCTTTGTGGAAAGGTTGTAAGCTCAACCGTGACGACGAAATCCGCCGCGCAGTGATCAAACAGCTGATCTGCCACTTCGAGCTCGATATGGCACAAATGGAAGAAAAGCTTGGTATCAACTTCGACGAGTATTTCGCTGAAGATATGAAGCTGATGCAGACCTTCATCGATGACAAACTGGTCACAGTTGAAGACCGTAAAATTCATGTAGGTGAGACAGGTCGCCTGCTGATCCGTAACATCTGTATCTGTTTCGACGTCTACTATCGCGAAAAAGCCCGTCAACAACAGTTCTCTCGCGTTATCTAAGCCGTTTTTAGGCCAGCTAACGCACGAAAAAGCCGACATTATGTCGGCTTTTTTATTGGCTGAATATCACGTTCAGCGCAATTGCCAATTAAGACTTACTGGCATAAAGAGCCTTACGCTCACTAGCTGATAAAAATGCCATCTCAACGCCATTGCGTTGCAGCTGTTGTAACTGCTCAGCGGTCAATTGCAGCTCTTGCTGCGCAATCCGATATTCATGCGCGATATCAATATTACTCACGCCCGGATCATCGGTATTTAAGCCAACCAACAAGCCAGCATCAATAAACTGTTTCAGCGGATGCGCATCGTATGATGCCACAGTTGAAGTGTGTAAGTTGCTGGTAGGGCAAGATTCAATACCTATACGCTGTTTAGCCAAGTAATCCATCAACTTAGCATCTTCGACCGCTTTGACGCCGTGGCCAATACGTACTGCGCCGAGCTCGTTAATCGCTTGCCAGATACTAGCAGCGCCTGCGGCCTCACCCGCATGAACTGTCACTTGCAAGCCGGCATCGCGGGCTTTTTTAAAGTGCTCATTAAACAGCTCACCTGGGAACCCTAGTTCGTCACCAGCAAGGTCGACCGCGACTAACTCTTGGTGGTAACTTAGCAGAGCATTCATTTCATCGAGGCACGTTTGCTGGCCATAAGTGCGCGACAAAATACCGATGAGTTTCACCTTGGTGTTAAAATCACGCATACCCGCATTAACACCGTCAATCACCGCCTCGACCACTGCTGGCAGTGACAATTGGTGATTGTGTGCCATGTAATAAGGGCTAAAACGCAACTCAGCGTAATCTAAACCTGATAACGCCGCATCTTCAACATTCTCGTAAGCAACACGACGCACCGCGTCTAAATCGGCCAAAACGGCCACCATCCAATCAAGTTTGGCTAGGAATCCTAAAAGATCGGCTTCTTTTCCCTGAATTTGTACATGCGGAACAAGTGACTCAACAGACGTTGCTGGCAGCTTAATGCCATGCTGTTGGCCGAGTTCCCATATCGTTCGGATGCGGACATTACCGTCCAGATGTCGGTGCAAATCCACCAACGGGATAGAAGTATCAATCATAAAAAAGCCTCTTTCGCGTTACCTGCGTTATTGGGATTTGGTAGTGGTAACTAACTTATTCTAGCATGAGCACCTGCCGTATCGCAGAAAGGCTTTGTTACAAAAGGGGGCGGTAACTAACGGCAAATAGGAATTATGCCTAGTAATCGCTCCAATAAAGCTCAAATACTGATAAGCTTTGATTATCTATGGAAGGCGGTAATGAGGTCAGATGATGGCAAAATTCAGCAGTCGGGATGACCGTCCGGTCGCAGATGAGCTACTCAGTGAGTTCTGGCTACAAGTATCTGAAGCCAGTATCACCACAACTGATGGTTGTCAGATTGCCTATTGCAGCGTTACTCATCCACAATCAGAAAAAGCCGTGGTGATCAGCAATGGCCGGGTAGAAAGCTATCTCAAGTACGCCGAAGTCATCTATCAGTTACATCAACAGGGATTTAGCGTATATGCGTTAGATCATGTCGGACAGGGACTATCAAGCCGCTTAACCGATAACCCCCATATTGGCCATATCGACAAGTTTTCTCGTTATGTCGAGCACTTTACTGAATTTATGACTCAAGTGGTATTACCGCAAAAGCACGGTAAACACTATCTATTAGGCCACTCGATGGGCTGTGCTATCGGCGCACTCTATCTAGAACAGCATCGTGACCAGTTTAACGCTGTTGCCTTTTGTGCGCCGATGTTTGGCATCAAGCTTCCTATGCCAGCACCTTGGGTGAAGTGGCTGGCTCAAAAACTTAATCACGTTTCCGAAGGAAAAAAGCCGAACTACATTCCTGGAGGAAAGGATTACCATGCCAAGCCGTTTTATGGTAATCCGCTAACACATAGTCGGCAAAGATACTGCCGTCTACTGGCACTGTATCAGCAGGTACCACAAATCCAATTGGGCTCACCCTCCAATCAATGGCTTTTAGAAGCATTAGATGGCGCACATCAAGCCTGTGAGGTGACCAAAAGGCTTTCAATACCCACATTAATTTTACAAGCAACTCGCGATAAGGTTGTTGATAACGCAGCACAATGGCGCGCTTGTGGCCCTCAAACAGAGCTACAGCAGATTGAAGGGGCGCGACATGAAATCCTGATTGAACACGATTACTGTCGCACCAAAGGACTAGAACTGATTCTGAATTGGTTCAGCAGTTGATAATAACTGACGTACATCTCCCGCTCGTGGCAGCAAACGGGCAAATTCTGCTGCAGGCAAAGGCCGACTCCACAAATATCCCTGAAACCAATCACACTGTTGGCTCTTGAGGTAGGTGTGCTGGTCAGGTGTTTCCACGCCTTCCGCAACCACATCCAACTTCATAGCATGGGCCATTTCAATAATGGCTTTTACAAGCGTATTGCCTTGCTCGGTCTTGCCAATGTTACGTACAAATGCCGCATCAATCTTTAAGCGCGACAATGGCAGATGCTGCAGATAACTCAGCGAAGAATACCCCGTACCAAAATCATCAATAGCAATACTGAATCCGGCCTGTTGTAGCTCATTAAAACGGGCCTTAATCAGCGACAGATCGGTCAAAAACAGATGTTCGGTTAACTCAAGTTCAAAAGCCCGCGGCGTAAGTTGACGCCCCTTGATCTGCACCAATAGACCTTCGACAAACTTAGGGTCATTAAACTGACGAGCGCTGATGTTGATAGAGATTTTTGGCAATTGCTTTTCTGCATTCTGCACTACAAACTCGCATACCTCTTTAACCACCCAACGGGTCAGGTTATCAATCAAGCCGCAACGTTCGGCTACCGGAATAAAATCAGCCGGGGAAATAAAGCCAAATTGTGGGTGTCGCCAACGCAGTAACGCTTCAGCGCCTGATAAAATCCCATGTTCATCCACTATGGGTTGATAATAGAGTTCTAACTGGCGTCGTTCGATGGCATCACGCAGATCGTTTTGAATGATAAGTTGCGTATTAACCTGATGTTCCATCTCAGCAGAATAGATTACACAGTTATCTCGACCACGCTCCTTAGCGTCAAACATGGCCATATCGGCACAGCGCAGCAACTCCCCAGACGAGCTACGTTGTCCAGGTCGCAACAAATCGATACCGATACTGGCTGAGACGTGCAGCTTGTGACCATTAATCACCAAACTTTGCGAGATGCTCTGCCGAATAGCACCCGCCATCGCAAAAGCCTGCTCACGCGCTTGTTCTTCTGTCTTACCAGCATCTTCCACCACAAGCGCAAATTCATCAGCACCGAGTCTTGCTAAAAGGTGTTCACCTACCGTATCTGATAGACGTTTACTGATCTGTAGTAACAAACTATCACCGGATTTATGCCCAAGCGCATCATTCACAATTTTGAAGTTATCCAAATCAATCACAAACACCGCGCAATAACTAAAGCGGCCGGGTAAGGCACAGATACGGCTAAGCGTTTGATTAAGATGTTCACGATTAGCCAGATTGGTTAAAGGATCATGACTAGCCAAGAAGGCCAAAGCGTGTTGATTCTGAATATCATCTGAAACATCTGCGTGATAACCCAACATGCGCAGAGGACGACCATTTACGTCCCAAGCGACAATCATGCCGCGACTTTTCACCCACACATAATGTCCATCCTTATGCTGCAGCCTATGCAGTGAGTCATATTCATCAGCCTTACCATCAAGATAATCTTGGAGCACTTCAAGCGCAGCGGATTGATCTTCAGGATGCAACTGTTGCCGCCAGGTAGAAAAATCAGCATCAAGCTCTGTGGGTGAAAAGCCTAAAATTTCCTTCCAACGGCTAGAAAAAAACACCTTACCTTTGACGATATCCCAATCCCACAACCCGTTGCGATTACCATCAACAGCAAACAACCAACGCTGTTCGTTATCACGAATTCGCTCTAACAGACGTTGGTTATGTTGATGAGATGCCGTAATAGCATCCGCAAGGTTTTCAAAGATTGTCATCGGCCATTGAGCTATCGCCGGTCGGTAAGGAGAAGATGCCAATGTGGTAAGTTGCTGAACTGGCTTAAACAAGAAGCGTCGAACAAATAATGCAGCCAAAGCGAGCAGAGACGTCACGACACAAAATAACAATGTAAACTGACGATTGAATTCAGCGATAGCCGCCAGCGCTGCAGGATGAACATCGGCAGCGACATAAATTAAATTTACAGCACTATAATCATCGTTCTGTGGTCGGTTTACCGGATAATAGAATTGCGCCAATAACGTATCTTTATCCAAAATCGAAAATGGGCGCTGTGACCGGCTAACATTAGTTGATGTGGTGACAGAGTAGTGTTCAAACGCTTCTACTGCAGGGATGTTGAGCCATATTGCGTGGTTAGCAAAACGTACGACACCTCGGTTATCGATAAAAGCGACGGAAACAGAGTCTGAAGACGTCGAGATGTAACTCAGCTCATCTTCAATCCGCTTATCATCCTGAACAATAATAGCCTTTCCCAAAGACTCAGCGGAATGCTGCAGTAGTCTGTTCCATTGCACTTTTGCTTGCTGAATTGAAGTCGCGACAGCATCTTCCTTGACCAGGAAATATATCCCCGCAAAAAATGCAGAATACAACAGGATAAAGCCGAGAATAGAAATGAAAGGTCTATTCCGCCAAGCTAGCTTCAAGACAGCCTCCCAAATGACGGAAAAGTCTTAAGTCGAAATTACACTATATTCTAGAACAGTTATATGCTCCAAGTGTAACGACCTTTTTTAACAATATGGAAATTATGTGTTTTATCACAGAGTTGAAAAGATATTCAGAAGAACCCCATAAAGACTTCTGAAGGACAATAAGCTAACAATAGCAATTTCCCTTCAGGACTTAGATGATTTTTACGGGTAGCGTCTTGTTTCCATACCCAAACCACCACAGCATAGAAAATGGCGCGATGTTTTAAACCTCAGAAAGCAAAAAGGCCACCCGCTTGGGTGGCCT
>NZ_JPEO01000019.1 GCF_000753795.1 Shewanella mangrovi | reverse complement strand
GATTGAAAAAGGAAGCTTCGGCTTCCTTTTTTATTGGCCCGATTTTAGCCAAAGGGCTAGCAATCGTGATCAAACACAGTATAATGCCGCCACTTTCAGCAAAATGCTGACAAAAACGCCACTAGACTTGTAATCAAATGCTGGATGGGTATAATAGCCGTCCGCTTAGCTATCTAGGCGTAAGTTCTACGGGTAATCAATTCTGTAGAATTAATTAAAATGACTCCGATTGGGAGTCAAACGGTAAATCACTTCGCTCTGTCTTTCCGAAAAAGGAAATGACTAGAGGGTGGTTTTTTATGTGTCCATTTTAGGAGCTCTGGTCAATGCAGAACCAAAGAATCCGTATCCGCTTGAAAGGCTTTGATCATCGTTTGATCGATCAGTCTACTGCGGAAATCGTTGAAACTGCTAAACGTACTGGTGCCCAGGTACGTGGTCCTATTCCACTACCTACGCGCAAAGAGCGTTTCACCGTTTTGATCTCTCCGCACGTTAATAAAGATGCTCGTGACCAGTACGAAATCCGTACTCACAAGCGTCTGGTTGACATCGTAGAGCCAACTGAAAAGACCGTTGACGCGCTGATGCGTCTGGATCTGGCAGCTGGTGTAGATGTACAGATTAGCTTGGGTTAATTGAGATCCTTAGAGAGGTTTGAGAGATGGCTATCGGTCTTATTGGTCGTAAAGTGGGTATGACCCGCATCTTCACTGAAGATGGTGCGTCTATCCCTGTTACTGTAATTGAAGTAGAAGCCAACCGCGTAACCCAGGTGAAAACTCTGGAAAGCGACGGTTACCGCGCACTTCAAGTTACTACTGGTGCCAAAAAAGCCAATCGTGTCACTAAGCCAGAAGCTGGCCACTTTGCTAAGGCAGGCGTTGAAGCCGGTCGTGGTTTGTGGGAATTGCGTTTGGCAGATGGTGAAGGCGAAGGCATTGAAGTTGGTGCTGAACTTAAAGTTGAAATCTTCGCTGACGTTGCAAAAGTAGACGTTACTGGTCAATCAAAAGGTAAGGGCTTCCAAGGCGGCGTTAAGCGCTGGAACTTCCGTACTCAAGATATGACCCACGGTAACTCACTGGCGCACCGTGCTAACGGTTCTATCGGTCAGAACCAAACGCCTGGTCGCGTATTCAAAGGCAAGAAGATGTCAGGTCACATGGGTGCTGAACGCGTTACTACCCAGAATCTGGACGTAGTACGTGTAGATGCTGAACGTAACCTGTTGCTGGTAAAAGGCGCTGTGCCTGGTGCTAACAACGGCGACCTGATCATCAAGCCAGCCGTTAAAGCATAAGGTCTGAGGAGATAGTAATGGAATTGGTATTGAAAGACGCGCAGAGCGCTCTTGAAGTTTCCGAAACTACCTTCGGCCGTGACTTTAACGAAGCACTGGTTCATCAGGTAGTTGTAGCATTCGCTGCAAACGCGCGTCAGGGCACTCGTGCTCAAAAAACTCGCGCTGAAGTTCATGGCACTGCTAAGAAGCCATGGCGTCAAAAAGGCACCGGCCGCGCGCGTTCTGGTGACGTTAAAAGCCCGATCTGGCGTAAAGGTGGTGTATCTTTCGCTGCTAAGCCACAAGATCACGGCCAAAAAGTTAACAAGAAGATGTACCGTGGTGCTCTGAAGAGCATTCTGTCTGAATTGGTACGTCAAGAACGCTTGATCGTTGTTGAGCAGTTCGGTGTTGAAGCTCCAAAAACTAAAGAGCTGAAAGCTAAACTGAAAGAAATGCAACTGGACGATGTTCTGATTGTGACTCCAGAAGTTGATGAGAACCTGTTCTTGGCAGCACGCAACTTGTACAAGGTTGACGTACGTGATGTTGCAGGTATCGACCCAGTTAGCTTGATCGCGTTCGACAAAGTGCTTGTCACTGCTGATGCTGTGAAGCAAATCGAGGAGATGCTGGCATGATCCGCGAAGAACGTATTTTGAAAGTGATTCTGGCACCACACATCTCTGAAAAGAGCACTGTAGTTGCTGAGAAAAACAACACTGTGGTTTTCCGCGTAGCTGTTGATTCTACTAAAGCTGAAATCAAAGCTGCTGTTGAAAAACTGTTCGAAACTAAAGTCGAAGGTGTTCGCACTTTGGTTACTAAAGGCAAAACCAAGCGTCACGGTGCCCGTCAAGGCCGTCGTAGCGACTGGAAAAAAGCTTATGTAACCTTAGCTGAAGGCGCTGACATCGATTTTATCGGCAACGCTGAGTAAGCAAAGGAGAATTAAAATGGCAATTGTAAAGTGTAAGCCAACCTCTCCAGGTCGTCGCGGCGTTGTTAAAATCGTTAACAGCGATCTGCATAAAGGCAAACCATTTGCTGGCCTGCTGGCGAAAAAGTCTAAGTCTGGTGGTCGTAACAACACCGGTCGTATCACTACCCGTCATATTGGTGGTGGTCACAAGCAACACTATCGTTTGATTGACTTCAAACGTAACAAAGATGGTATCCCTGGCAAAGTCGAACGTCTGGAATACGATCCTAACCGTACTGCTAACATCGCATTGGTGTTGTATGCAGACGGTGAACGTCGCTACATTCTGGCTGCCAAAGGCATGCAAGCTGGTGACAAAGTTGTTTCTGGCCCACAAGCTGACATCAAAACTGGTAACGCTTTGCCACTGATCAACATTCCAGTAGGTTCTGTTGTTCACGCGGTAGAAATGAAGCCTGGTAAAGGTGCACAGATTGCTCGTTCTGCTGGTGCTTATGCACAAGTAGTTGCTCGTGACGGTGCTTATGCAACTCTTCGTCTGCGTTCAGGCGAAATGCGTAAAGTTCCAGTAGAGTGCCGCGCAACTCTGGGTGAAGTAGGTAACGCTGAACACATGCTGCGTCAGCTGGGTAAAGCTGGTGCCAAGCGCTGGATGGGCGTACGTCCAACAGTACGTGGTGTTGCTATGAACCCTGTTGATCACCCACACGGTGGTGGTGAAGGTCGTACTTCTGGTGGCCGTCATCCGGTTTCACCATGGGGCGTACCAACCAAGGGTTATAAGACTCGCAGTAATAAGCGCACTGACAAGTACATTGTACGTCGTCGTAACAAGTAATAAGAGGATTCGCCATGCCACGTTCTCTCAAGAAAGGTCCATTTATTGACCTACACTTGCTGAAGAAGGTAGAGAAAGCGGTGGAAGCGGGTGACAAAAAGCCTATCAAGACTTGGTCTCGCCGCTCAATGATCATCCCACAAATGATTGGGTTGACCATCGCTGTCCATAATGGTCGTCAGCACGTACCAGTGTTCGTAACTGACGAAATGATCGGCCACAAACTTGGTGAATTCTCACCAACTCGCACTTATCGCGGCCATGCTGCTGATAAGAAAGCGAAGAAGCGTTAATACGGGAGGTTATAGATGGAAGTTTTAGCTAAACATCGCTTTGCCCGTACGTCGCCTCAAAAGGCACGCTTGGTGGCTGATCAGATTCGCGGTTTGCCTGTTGATAAGGCACTCGAAATTCTGACTTTCAGCCCTAAAAAAGCCGCCGTACTGGTTAAGAAAGTATTGGATTCAGCCATTGCTAACGCCGAGCACAACGAAGGCGCTGATATCGACGAATTGAAAGTCGGTAAAGTGTTCGTTGATGAAGGTCCAACAATGAAACGCATCATGCCACGTGCTAAAGGCCGTGCTGATCGTATCATGAAGCGCACCAGCCACATTACTGTGGTTGTGTCAGATCGCTAGGAGAGAGCAATGGGACAGAAAGTACATCCTAATGGTATCCGTCTGGGTATCACTAAGCCTTGGGTCTCTACCTGGTACGCTGAAAAAGGTGAGTTCGCTGCGAACTTGCACGGCGACTGGGAAGTGCGTCAGTATCTGGAAAAGAAACTGAAGTCTGCATCAGTATCCAAGATTGTTATCGAACGCCCTGCGAAAAGCATCCGCGTTACTATTCACACTGCCCGTCCAGGTGTTGTGATTGGTAAGAAAGGTGAAGACGTTGAAGTTCTGCGTAACGAAGTTGCCAAAATTGCTGGTACTCCTGCGCAAATCAACATCGCTGAGATCCGCAAGCCTGAGCTGGACTCTAAGCTTGTAGCTGACTCAATCGCCCAGCAGCTGGAACGCCGTGTTATGTTCCGTCGCGCTATGAAGCGTGCGGTTCAAAACGCTATGCGTCTTGGCGCTAAGGGTATTAAAGTTGAAGTTAGCGGTCGTCTGGGCGGTGCCGAGATTGCGCGTTCCGAGTGGTATCGTGAAGGTCGTGTACCTTTGCATACTCTGCGTGCTGATATCGACTACGCAACTGCTGAAAGCCACACTACTTACGGTGTGATCGGTGTGAAAGTTTGGATCTTCAAAGGCGAAGTTCTGGACGGTATCGTACCTGCAGCAGTGGAAGAGCCGAAGCAGCAACCTAAGCGCAAACCTCGTGGTAAATAGGAGAGCCGGTAATGCTGCAACCAAAACGTACTAAATTTCGCAAAATGTTCAAAGGCCGTAACCGCGGTCTGGCGAACGGTACTGACGTTAGCTTCGGCACCTTCGGCCTTAAAGCCGTAGGTCGTGGTCGTCTGACAGCGCGTCAGATCGAGTCTGCACGTCGTGCTATGACACGTCACGTTAAGCGTCAAGGACAAATTTGGATTCGAGTTTTCCCTGACAAACCTATTACCTCTAAGCCTCTTGAAGTGCGTATGGGTAAAGGTAAAGGTAACGTTGAATATTGGGTATGCCAAATTCAACCTGGTAAGGTACTGTACGAGATGGACGGTGTTCCAGAACAGCTGGCTCGCGATGCATTCGCACTGGCTGCTGCTAAACTGCCTATCAAGACTACCTTCGTAACTAAGACGGTGATGTAATGAAAGCGAGCGAACTGAGAGAAAAGAGCGTTGAAGAACTGAACGCTGAACTACTTGGTCTGCTGCGTGAGCAGTTTAACCTGCGCATGCAACACGCTACTGGTCAGCTGGCCCAAACTCACCAGCTGAAACAAGTGCGTCGTAACATTGCGCGCGTTAAGACCATTATTACTTCTAAGGCAGGTGCATAATGTCTGAGAAAATCCGTACTTTGCAGGGTAAAGTGACCAGCAACAAAATGGACAAGTCCATCACTGTTGCCGTTGAGCGTCAAGTTAAGCACCCAATCTACGGTAAGTACGTAAAACGTACTACTAAGATCCATGCACATGACGAAACCAACCAGTGTAATGAAGGCGATATCGTGACTATCAGTCAGTGTCGTCCTCTGTCTAAGACTAAGTCTTGGACTCTGGTTGAAGTAGTGAGCAAAGCCTAATTTTAATTAGGTAGGTAATAAACGGCTCCTTTGTGGGGCCGTTTATATTTTTAGTACTATTCATCCCCAATCAATGGTGTTATACTTGCGCGCCATTTTTGAGCAGTTTGGCTCGAAAATGATGACGTAAAAACCCCATGGTGGGGTATGTGAAGTAACGATAGCGGAGCACTTAAAATGATCCAAATGCAATCGACTCTGGATGTTGCCTGTAACAGCGGCGCTCGCAGAGTTCAGTGTATTAAGGTCTTGGGTGGCTCTCATCGTCGTTATGCCGGTATCGGCGACATCATCAAAGTTTCTGTTAAAGAAGCGATCCCTCGCGCTAAAGCGAAGAAAGGTGATGTGTATAACGCGGTGGTAGTCCGTACTAAGAAAGGCGTACGTCGTCCAGACGGTTCTGTCATTCGCTTCGATCGGAACGCAGCGGTTTTGCTTAACGCAAACCTTGCACCGATTGGTACTCGTATCTTTGGACCTGTGACACGTGAACTGCGTACTGAGCAATTCATGAAAATTGTGTCGCTGGCACCAGAAGTACTGTAAGGAGCTTCAAAATGGCAGCAAAAATCCGTCGTGATGACGAAGTAATCGTATTAGCTGGTAAAGACAAAGGTAAGCGCGGTAAAGTGACCGACGTTTTATCTACTGGCCAGTTGATCGTTGCAGGTGTAAACCTTGTTAAGAAACATCAGAAGCCTAACCCACAGTTGGGTGTAACTGGTGGCATCATTGACAAAGAAGCACCAATCCAAGCATCAAATGTTGCGATCTTCAACCCTGCTACTGGCAAGGCTGATCGTGTTGGTTTCCGAATTGAAGACGGCAAAAAAGTTCGTTTCTTCAAGTCGAACAGTGAACTCGTTAAGTAATCGGAGTAAACGATGGCGAAACTGCATGATAAATACAAAGAGACTGTTGTCGCTGGACTAGTTGAAAAGTTCGGTTATACCAGTGTCATGCAAGTCCCTCGGATTGAAAAAATCACCCTGAACATGGGTGTGGGCGAAGCTGTTGCAGACAAAAAAGTCATGGAAAGTGCTGTCCGTGACATGACTGCTATCGCTGGCCAAAAGCCTGTTGTAACTGTTGCTCGTAAATCAGTTGCAGGCTTCAAAATCCGTGAAGGCTACCCTATTGGTTGTAAAGTGACCCTGCGTGGCGAACGTATGTGGGAATTCTTAGAGCGTTTGATTGACATCGCTATCCCACGTATCCGCGATTTCCGCGGCGTAAGCGCTAAGTCTTTTGATGGTCGCGGCAACTACGCTATGGGCGTACGCGAGCAAATCATCTTCCCAGAAATCGATTACGATAAAATCGATAAAATTCGTGGTATGGATATTGTTATCACTACTACTGCGAAGACTGACGAAGAAGGTCGTGCTCTGTTGGACGCTTTTAACTTCCCATTCAAGAAATAAGGGTAGCGTAATGGCAAAACAATCAATGAAGGCACGTGAAGAAAAACGTGCAAAACTCGTGGCTAAGTACGCTGAAAAGCGCGCTGCTCTGAAAGCTCTGATCGCAAACCCAACTACTTCTGATGAAGAGCGTTGGGATGCTGTTCTGAAGCTGCAAGCGCTTCCACGTGATTCCAGCGCTGCGCGTCAACGCAACCGCTGTAATCAAACTGGTCGCCCACATGGTTTCCTGCGCAAATTCGGCTTGAGCCGTATCAAGCTGCGCGAAGCTACCATGCGTGGTGAAGTTCCTGGTCTGCGCAAGGCCAGCTGGTAAGCCCTAGTCACGGAGTAAGCTAATATGAGCATGCAAGATCCTATTGCGGATATGCTGACACGTATCCGTAACGGCCAAGCTGCTGCCAAAGTGTCTGTGAAGATGCCTTCTGCTAAATTGAAAGTTGCAATCGCAAAACTTTTGAAAGACGAAGGTTATATCACTGACTACGCCGTAGCAGACGAAGGCTCTAAGCCAGAACTGGAAATCACTTTGAAGTATTTCCAGGGCACCCCTGTTGTTGAGACTATCCAGCGCGTAAGCCGTCCTGGTCTTCGTATTTACAAAGGTAAAGACGAATTGCCAAAAGTGATGGGCGGACTGGGTATCGCAATTGTATCCACATCTAAAGGCCTGATGACTGATCGTGCCGCCCGCCTTGCAGGCATGGGTGGTGAGGTTATCTGCTACGTAGCATAAGGAGCTAGGAATGTCTCGTGTAGCAAAAGCACCAGTCTCTATTCCTGCTGGCGTAGAGGTGACTTTGAAAGATCAGACTATCACCGTTAAAGGTGCTAAAGGCAGTCTGACTCGCGAAATCAACAGCGCCGTTAAAGTTGTTGTCGAAGGTGAACAAATCACTTTCGGTCCAGTTGAAGGTCAAGTTAACGCTTGGGCTCAAGCTGGTACAGCGCGTGCGCTGGTCAACAACATGGTTGTTGGTGTTTCGCAAGGCTTCGAAAAGAAATTGAAGCTGGTAGGTGTGGGTTATCGTGCCAAAGTCGCTGGTAGCGACTTGGATTTGACCCTCGGTTTCTCTCATCCTCTGGTACATAAGTTACCAGCAGGCGTTACTGCTGAATGCCCAAGCCAAACTGACATCGTACTGAAAAGTATCGACAAAGCATTGGTAGGTCAGGTTGCGGCAGATATTCGTGGCTATCGTCCACCAGAGCCTTATAAAGGTAAAGGTGTTCGCTATGAAGACGAAAACGTACGCCGTAAAGAGGCTAAGAAGAAGTAAGGTAACGCGATATGGATAAGAAAACTTCTCGCTTGCGTCGTGCTACTCGCACACGTAAGAAGATCCAAGAGCTGGGCGTTAATCGTCTGGTTGTACATCGTACACCGCGTCACATTTACGCTCAGGTGATCAACCCTGAAGCTCAGGTTGTCGCAGCTGCTTCTACCGTAGAAAGTGCGGTGAAAGGCGAGCTGAAATATACCGGCAACGTCGATGCGGCTAAAGCAGTAGGTAAAGCTATTGCTGAGCGCGCGATCGAAAAAGGTGTCACCGTTGTGGCATTCGATCGTTCTGGTTTCAAGTATCACGGCCGTGTGGCTGCATTAGCAGCTGCTGCGCGTGAAGCTGGTCTGCAGTTCTAAGGGGTTTATACAATGGCTAAAGTAGAAACTCAGCAGAAAGATGATCTGCAAGAGAAGCTGATTGCAGTTAACCGTGTATCTAAAGTAGTTAAAGGTGGTCGCATCTTCAGCTTTACCGCTCTGACAGTAGTTGGTGACGGTAACGGTAAGATCGGTTACGGCTACGGTAAAGCACGTGAAGTTCCAGCGGCTATTCAAAAAGCTATGGAAAAAGCACGTCGCAGCATGGTTACTGTTCAGCTGAACGAAGGTACATTGCATCACCCTGTTAAGGGTCGCCACTCAGGTTCTCGCGTATATATGCAGCCAGCATCTGAAGGTACCGGTATTATCGCCGGTGGCGCAATGCGTGCCGTATTGGAAGTAGCAGGCGTTCATAACGTTCTGTCAAAAGCATACGGTTCTACTAACCCGATCAACATCGTACGTGCAACTGTTGACGCTCTGGTACATATGAAGTCACCAGCGCAAATCGCAGCTAAGCGTGGCCTGAATGTTGACGAAATTCGGGGGTAATGCACCATGGCTACTAAAACAATCAAAGTTACTCAGACTAAAAGTGCAATCGGTCGTTTGCCGAAGCACCGCGCCACTTTAACTGGCTTAGGTCTGCGTCGTATTGGTCACACTGTTGAGCTGGAAGATACTCCTTCTGTTCGCGGTATGATCAATAAGGTCTACTACATGGTAAAGGTGGAGGACTAATCAATGCGTCTGAATACTTTATCTCCAGCAGCAGGTTCTAAACCAGCTGGCAAGCGTGTAGGCCGTGGTATTGGCTCTGGCTTGGGTAAAACCGCAGGCCGTGGTCACAAAGGTCAAAAGTCTCGTAGCGGCGGCGGTGTACGCCCAGGCTTCGAAGGCGGCCAAATGCCACTGAAAATTCGTTTGCCTAAGTTTGGTTTCACCTCGCGTACTGCGATGGTAACTGCTGAAGTTCGCGTAGGCGAGCTGGCAAAAGTTAACGGTGATGTTGTCGACCTGAACGCACTGAAAGATGCGAATCTCATTACTCGCAACATCCAGTTTGCGAAAATTGTTCTTTCAGGTACCATTGAGCGCCCAGTAACCGTTCGCGGTTTGAAGGTAACCAAAGGTGCACGTGCAGCTATTGAAGCTGCCGGCGGAAAGATCGAGGAATAATACGTCGATGGCAAAACCAGGACTTGATTTAAAAAGCGCGAAAGGTGGACTTTCAGAATTGAAGTCTCGCTTGTTGTTCGTGATCGGTGCGATCATTGTGTTCCGTGCAGGTTCCTTCGTGCCGATTCCTGGTATTGACGCTGCTGTATTAGCTGAGATGTTTGCTCAGCAAAAGGGTACCATCCTGGGCATGTTTAACATGTTCTCGGGTGGTGCACTTTCACGTGCTTCAATTTTTGCATTGGGTATCATGCCGTACATTTCGGCATCTATTATTATGCAGTTGCTGACTGTGGTACATCCGAGCCTCGCTGAACTGAAAAAGGAAGGCGAATCGGGTCGTAAGAAAATCAGTCAGTATACGCGTTGGGGCACATTGTTGCTGGCAACTGTACAATCAGCCGGTATTGCGACAGGCTTACCAAATCTGATCCCAGGTTTAGTAGTTAATCCGGGTCTCGGGTTTTACGTCGTTGCAGTTATCAGTTTGGTCACAGGAACCATGTTCCTGATGTGGCTTGGTGAACAAATCACTGAGCGTGGTATCGGTAACGGTATCTCCATTCTGATTTTCGCCGGTATTGTGGCAGGGCTTCCAAAAGCAATTGGGCAGACAGCTGAGCAAGCGCGTCAAGGCGACTTGAACGTATTAGTGTTGTTGTTGATCGGTGTGATTGTATTCGCCGTCACTTACTTCGTAGTGTTTGTAGAGCGTGGTCAACGTCGTATCGTTGTTAACTACGCCAAACGTCAGCAGGGCCGCAAGGTATTTGCTGCGCAATCTACTCACTTACCGTTGAAAGTGAATATGGCGGGTGTTATTCCACCAATCTTTGCATCAAGTATTATTCTGTTCCCTGGGACATTGGCCCAGTGGTTCGGTCAGAATCCAGCGTTGTCTTGGTTGAGTGATTTTTCACTTGCTGTATCACCAGGCCAGCCTCTGTATTCTCTGCTTTATGCGGCAGCAATCATCTTCTTCTGCTTCTTCTATACTGCGTTGGTATTTAACCCACGTGAAACAGCAGATAACTTGAAGAAGAGTGGTGCGTTCATTCCAGGGATCCGTCCCGGCGAACAAACTTCGCGTTACATTGATAAAGTGATGACTCGTCTGACATTGGCAGGCGCACTGTACATTACCTTTATCTGCTTAATTCCGGAGTTCATGTTAATCACCTGGAAAGTGCAGTTCTACTTCGGTGGTACTTCACTTCTGATTATGGTGGTCGTGATCATGGACTTCATGGCTCAGGTTCAGACCCATTTGATGTCACATCAATATGAGTCTGTGATGAAGAAAGCTAACTTGGTCGGCAAAGCGAATTTAGATCGCTACGGTCGTTAATCAATTAGCTTACGGAGTGATGAAATGAAAGTTCGAGCTTCCGTGAAGAAGATCTGCCGTAACTGCAAGATCGTCAAGCGTGCTGGCGTTGTACGCGTGATTTGTGTTGAACCAAAACACAAACAGCGTCAAGGCTAAAAAACTTGGCCAGTTCATTTTGAACTGGCCACTTAAATATTATTTGCAAACCCGTCGTCTGTTGAGTATCCTATCGGGCTTTTCACAGATGGCCTTTAACTTAAGGAGTGCATAGTGGCCCGTATCGCTGGCATTAACATTCCTGATCAGAAGCATGCAGTCATCGCATTGACTGCTATTTTCGGCATCGGTCGTACCCGCGCTAAAGCAATTTGCGCTGCTACTTCTATTGCTGAAGATGCAAAGATCAGAGAATTGAGCGACGCTCAAATCGATACCCTACGCGAAGAAGTTGCCAAATACACCGTAGAAGGTGACTTGCGCCGCGAAGTTTCTATGAACATCAAGCGTCTTATGGACCTTGGCTGTTATCGTGGTCTTCGTCATCGTCGTAGCCTGCCCCTCCGTGGGCAACGTACTAAGACCAATGCGCGTACTCGCAAAGGTCCACGTAAACCAATTAAGAAGTAACGGGAAGGTAGACAATGGCTAAAGTTCCGTCACGTTCTCCGCGTAAGCGCGTACGTAAACAGGTTGCGGATGGCATGGCCCATATCCATGCTTCTTTCAACAATACAATCGTTACTATCACTGATCGTCAGGGTAACGCCTTGTCTTGGGCAACAGCAGGTGGTTCAGGTTTCCGTGGTTCACGTAAATCTACTCCATTCGCAGCCCAGGTTGCTGCTGAGCGTGCAGGTGTTGCTGCTCAGGATTATGGTGTTAAAAACCTTGAAGTTTTCGTGAAGGGTCCAGGTCCAGGTCGTGAATCAGCCATTCGTGCGCTGAACGCTGTTGGTTACAAAATTACCAACATTACCGATGTGACGCCTATCCCTCATAACGGTTGTCGTCCTCCTAAAAAGCGCCGCGTATAGTCTGGCGATTTCATAGGATAGTTGGAGAAAGATCATGGCAAGATACTTGGGTCCCAAGCTCAAGCTCAGCCGTCGGGAAGGTACAGACCTTTTCCTGAAAAGCGGTGTGAGAGCAATCGATTCGAAGTGTAAGCTGGAAACAGCACCTGGACAGCATGGCGCTCGTAAGCCACGTCTGTCTGATTATGGTTTGCAGCTGCGTGAGAAACAAAAAGTTCGTCGTATTTACGGTGTATTGGAAAAGCAATTCCGTAACTACTACAAAGAGGCTGCACGTCTGAAAGGCAACACTGGTGAAAACCTGTTGCAACTTTTGGAAACCCGTTTGGATAACGTAGTTTATCGTATGGGTTTTGGTGCAACTCGTGCCGAAGCACGTCAGCTGGTTAGCCATAAGTCAATTATGGTGAACGGTCGTGTTGTTAATATCCCTTCATTTGCAGTTTCTGCGAATGACGTAGTAAGCGTTCGTGAAAAGTCACAGAAGCAAGCTCGTATTAAAGCTGCACTGGAAGTGGCTGGTCAGCGCGAAAAGCCTACTTGGGTTGAAGTTGACGCCGCTAAGATGGAAGGCCAATTCAAGCGCCTGCCAGAACGTAGCGATTTGTCTGCGGAAATTAACGAACAGCTGATCGTCGAGCTTTACTCTAAGTAAGGCTAACTAACAAGAGAGGACACAATGCAGGGTTCTGTTACAGAATTTCTTAAACCGCGTCTCGTAGATATCGAGCAGGTTAACCCAACTCGTGCCAAGGTTGTACTGGAGCCGCTGGAGCGTGGTTTTGGTCACACTTTAGGTAACGCGTTGCGTCGCATCCTATTGTCGTCTATGCCCGGCTGCGCGGTTACCGAAGTCGAGATCGACGGTGTACTGCACGAATACAGCAGTAAGGAAGGCGTACAAGAAGATATTCTCGAGATATTGCTTAACCTGAAAGGGTTGGCGGTAATTCTTGAGGGTAAAGATGAGGCTATGCTCACTTTGAGCAAGTCCGGCGCAGGCCCTGTCACCGCAGCAGATATTACCCACGATGGTGATGTTACCATCGCGAATCCGGAACATGTGATCTGTCATCTGACAGGCAACCACGACATCAGCATGCGTATTCGTGTTGAACGTGGTCGCGGTTATGTACCGGCTTCAGCTCGTGCTCAAACTGAAGAAGACGATCGCCCAATTGGCCGTCTGCTTGTTGATGCTTCATTCTCGCCTGTTGTGCGTATCGCCTACAATGTAGAAGCTGCGCGTGTAGAACAACGTACTGATTTGGACAAGTTGGTCATCGATATGACGACTAACGGTACCATCGACCCAGAGGAAGCTATTCGCCGTTCAGCTACTATTTTGGCTGAGCAGCTGGATGCCTTCGTAGAGCTGCGCGATGTGACTGAGCCAGAGAAGAAAGAAGAGAAGCCAGAGTTCGATCCGATACTGCTGCGTCCTGTCGACGATTTAGAGCTAACTGTACGTTCGGCCAACTGTTTGAAGGCCGAAGCGATTCATTACATCGGTGATCTGGTACAACGCACTGAAGTTGAGCTGCTCAAAACGCCTAACCTCGGTAAGAAATCTCTTACAGAGATCAAAGACGTATTGGCATCTCGCGGACTGTCGTTAGGTATGCGTCTGGAAAACTGGCCTCCAGCTAGTTTGGCAGACGACCTGTAAGTCCCAGGTTTGTACAGATACAGGTTATAAGGATTAAGTCATGCGCCATCGTAAGAGTGGTCGTCAACTTAACCGCAACAGCAGTCATCGCCAAGCTATGTTCCGTAACATGGCAAGCTCACTGGTTCGTCACGAAATCATCAAGACGACCGTTGTGAAGGCTAAAGAACTGCGTCGCGTAGTTGAGCCCCTGATTACACTCGCTAAGAGTGACAGCGTAGCAAACCGCCGTTTGGCATTTGCACGTACCCGCGACCAAGAAGTCGTAGGTAAACTGTTTACCGAATTGGGTCCACGCTATCAGGAACGTGCAGGTGGTTACACCCGCATCCTGAAATGTGGTCTGCGTGCTGGTGACAAAGCTCCAATGGCATACATTGAGCTGGTAGGTCGCCCAGAAACTGCTGAAGCCGTTGACGCTGAAGCAGCTGCAGAATAATCTCCTTTAGAGATTGAAAAAAGCCGAGCGTGAGCTCGGCTTTTTTATTGCTTAGAATTTCTTAAGTTAAAAGTTGCTACTCTACGTTTTGGATCTGCTTATTGGTTGGTTTATATAAAATGTTTTAATTCAACAGATTATCTTTTGATGGTAAGTCTAATCACAGGATTAGTAACCATTTTAGTAACCGTTTGGTTGGAGGTTATCGCGTGAAGGTTTGTCGTTTAGATAAAACAACCGAGCGATAAGTTTCTAGAACCTATGGCTCGGTTGTGTACCCACCCCAGTCCCTTTTAAGCTTAATCCCTGTTCAGTTACTCAGCGTACCTTTCACCTAGCCAGTGGCTGGAAAATTAAGCCCCGAAAATGTTGTTACACGACGCTATTCACTTATAGCGTGGTGTGGGTCGTTCCCTTAAACATTTGTGATGAGTTGAATTCAACTCGCTTTAGGTGATTTAGTCCACCATCGACTTTTTGAGGGGTTATTCATTGTCATCACTTGTCGTTGAAATATCAAGCGTCCGAATATCTGCTGTTGCAAACCCAGCTTTAAGAAGAGTTTGTCTTACCTTATACGCTGTAATTACTTGCTCATTTAATACGTTTAGACGAGGAATGTCATAGGTCGAGATGGTGTGCAAAATTGTATCTACCATCCTTTGGGGATCTTCGAATTTTTCAATATTAGTTGAAGTCCAGTTAGCATCTTCGTTATCCGAATTTGCAAGGTCATCAACGTTTATCTGATAGCGTCTATCATAACCAAGGCGTTGTTGATAGATAGCTGCGAAGATGTCGTCACATCTAATGATGATTGTTCGTCTTACACTAACGGATTTCCCATCATCATTTCTTATCTTGGTTATGTGCTTGAGCAGTGTTTCACCGCTCAGGAGATAGAATGAGAGTCTATTGTTTTCATCAAGTCTGTAGAAAAGATGCTCCATTTTTCGCTTTAGTAGGTGGCCAAATTCGTTTACCAAGGCTCTCATCTGCCTCTCTGTCGCGAGCGCTTCCCCATTCCGCCAACGGGAAACCTGAGAAATCGATTTGGCACTCAGCCCAGCCTTAACAGCTACATCAGCATTGGTATAGCCATTCTCAATAGCGATACGCACGAGTTGCTTCGTGTAACGGTATTTCTTAGATACCTCGGCTTGTTCCTTCTGCATTATTTCTCCCATATAAAACTGGTGGCCCTAAAGCCACCAGTCGAGCATTACTCATCGTCATCTAAGTATGCATCATTGTTGGGGTTATGGGCATCCGCCCAGTCATCCATATCCGCATCATTATTTGGATTGTTGATATCTGACCAAAGATCTAGTTCCTCAGAACTCATGTCGTTTGTGCTGGGCATTCTTCGTCCTACTTTTTAGTTGCTTTATTGTTTGGGTTCAGTTGATTTGAACGGTTATCTAACACCTTTTGATACTCTTTGTTAGTACCTGATGTTCCTTTGTTTTGGTTGCCTTGGTTAGCTTTGTGGTTGTTATTCATAACAATGTTCCTTTATTTCGTGAGTTGAATTTAGTGGTTCCATTTTATGAATACCGGGAAACCACGGTGAAGTGATAGGGCGGTGATAGATTAGTGAAATGTTGTGATAATTAGTGATTTGCCACTCTTAACATCAACTTTGGACTTAAGAGTAGGCGCTTCATAGCACTCAAACAGCGTTATCTGAATTGGCACAGATTTCCTAACCCACATTTCTTGTAAACTAATGCCTCGATCAAAGGATAATTAACACAAGGAATTAACCCATGAGAGTGGTCATTGAAGATCATGTAATGCCAGTGCTGATGTCTGCTGCAATTGAAGCTTACGACATCGTCCATAAAGCAACGGAACGCTCAAAAGGTAAAAATAAGCTCGAAACCTACGGTTTACTTTGGGGGTATGTTGTTCCAGCGAAAGGTGAAAAAGGGGAGGACAAAATTGTTGTTACTTCTGCAACTATTGAGACCTCAGCCATTCGTCATGAAAACTATGTCCAACCAGATATAGATAGCATTGAAACTAAGAAATCGTTAATTCAACGGTATTGGCCGCATTTGGAACTCGTCGGGACTTTTCATTCTCATCCTTACGACTCTTTGGGTGATGTAAATGAAAATAAAGGCTGGGAAGCTTCTAGCAAAAAGGAAACTGGGAAATATGGTGACACTGAGTATTGGTCTGACTTCCACCGTGATGTTTCACCAGAACAACCATTTTTAACACATCTTATTTTAACTGTTGTACAGCTACAAAAAACTGGGTGGGCATTGCCAGAACTTGTAGAACGGTCAAATTATAGTTTCTTTAAGTTAAGTGCTGATACCAAAAAACTCTGGTTAAACACTTATGTATCTGTTTGTGATCCATTAATTGATGAGTCAGAAGACTATGTAGATTATGAATCATATATATACGATAAAAAAATCAAGCTCGATTCTCCGGCATTAATGCGACGTATATTCGAGAATAGTTAACGCTCTGATAGTCATCGCCACCAGCATTGTCGCTGGTGGTTTCCCCTTGTACCCACACGTTACACCACGTCAAATAGTCAAACCTTGACTCGCTTCAATCAGTTTTTCTAGATATACCGCCATAATGCGTGGCAAAATCAGTGCATTACTATGGCAAGCCATCAACTAACGCCATATTCCTCTAAGGATCTGCCGAGCCTTTCTACGCCTTCATCGCTCGGTTTAAAACGGATACCACATTGCAATGAATGAACTCGAACAACAATTTTTGCATCAACTCGAAAGCAAGTTGTGGAATGCGGCGGATAAGCTGCGTGCCACGCTCGATGCCGCCCAATACAAGCACGCAGTATTGGGGCTGATCTTCGTTAAATACGTGTCTGACGCCTTTAGCATGCGCCAAGATGAGATTAAAGCTGAGCTCGCCGATCCTGAGCACGAATACTACCTTGATCCTGATGGCCTCTCAGCCGACGAGCTGGCGGCGGAAATCGCCGCAGAGCTTGAACAACGCGATTACTACACCGAGCAAAATGTGTTTTGGTTGCCACCAGAGTCACGTTGGTCGTTCTTGCAGAATAACGCCCCGCTGGCGATTGGCTCTGTCGAACTCACTATTGCCGGTAAACCCAAGAAAATCACTTCAGTCGGTCACTTAATTGATACCGCTTTAGAGGGCATTGAGCGCGATAACCCTAAGCTTAAAGGTGTGCTCAACAAAACCTATTCAGCCCTGCGTATTGACCAAGCCAAGCTGGTGGAGCTGATTAACCTTATCGCCACCATTCCGTTCAACCACAAAACCCTTAACAGCAAAGATATTCTCGGCCATGTGTACGAGTATTTCCTCGGTCAGTTTGCGTTGTCAGAAGGCAAGAAGGGCGGCCAGTTCTACACGCCTGCGTCGATTGTGACCTTGATTGTCGAAATGATTGAACCGTTTGAAGGCCGCGTCTATGACCCGGCCATGGGCAGCGGTGGCTTCTTTGTGCAGTCAGAAAAGTTTATTGAGCGTCACGCCGGGCAACATGCGGTTGACCCATTAACCCAAAAGCAAAAAATTTCCATTTACGGCCAAGAATACAACCACACCACATGGCAGTTGGCGGCGATGAATATGGCAATCCGTGGTTTGGATTACGATTTCGGTAAAGAGCCCGCCAGTACCTATACCCATGACCAACACCCCGATCTGCGCGCTGACTTCATCATGGCCAACCCGCCATTCAACATGCGCGAATGGAACGTGGGCGTGGATGAAAACGACCCACGCTGGAAGTACGGAACGCCACCAGCGGGTAACGCTAACTTTGCGTGGTTACAGCATATGTTGTCGCACCTTGCGCCCAATGGCTCACAAGCGCTGCTGCTGGCGAACGGCTCAATGAGTTCCACCACCAATAACGAAGGTGAAATCCGCAAGAACCTCGTCACCAACGACTTAGTGGAATGTATGGTCGCACTGCCGGGGCAACTGTTTACCAACACCCAAATCCCCGCCTGTATCTGGTTTTTAACCAACAACAAAGGCGCCCGTACCGATAAAGCTAATCGCAAGCTGCGTGATCGCAAAGGTGAAGTGCTGTTTATCGATGCTCGCAACCTTGGCTACATGAAAGACCGTGTGCTGCGTGACTTCACCACGGAGGATATCGCCAAGGTTGCTGACGTATTCCACGCATGGAAAACTGGCGAAGCCGTTAACGGCGTGAGTTATGAAGACCAAGCCGGATTCTGCAAATCCGCCACGCTGGAAGAGATCACCAAGCACGACTTTGTGTTAACACCGGGTCGCTATGTTGGCGCAGCTGATGAAGCTGATGATGGCATGCCATTTGCCGAAAAGATGGCGAGCTTGACCGACAAACTCAGTGAGCAGTTTGCTGAATCCGCCAAGCTAGAAGCGGAGATTAAGAAGAACCTAGCGGGGTTGGGTTATGGCATCTAATAAATTTTCATTGCCACCTGACTTACCATGTTTGCCCATTGGTTGGTCTTGGAAAACTCTTGGTGAATTGGTTGATGCTGAAAGAGGTATTTGCTACGGAATTGTTCAACCCGGAAAGCATGATGAAGATGGCGTACCAATGGTCAACTCTGGTGATGTCCTCGCTGATGCTCAAGGACATGATATTTCATTTAAGGTAGCTAGAAGTATTCATGAAAAATTTAAGCGTTCGACCTTAAAAGGCGGAGAAATACTATTAACTCTTGTCGGCGCTAATTTCGGCAAAGTTTCTATTGCCCCAAGTGACTATGAGGGGTTCAACTGTTCTAGAGCTGTTGGTGTTATACCTGTGACCTCAGATTCAGAGTACATTCGAATTGCTCTTCAAAGTCAGTTGGTTCGATATTATTTAGATACTTGGGTGAATACAACAGCTCAACCTACTTTTAACTTAAGCGATGTAGCAAACTTGCCAATAGCATGGGCAGGAAAAGAGATTAGAAATGCAATTGTTAATCATATCGGATCTATATCTAAGAAAATAACAATTAATACTCAGCTTAACCAAACCCTAGAAGCCATGGCGCAAGCCATCTTCAAATCATGGTTTGTCGATTTCGACCCCGTCAAAGCCAAAATGAATGGCGAACAGCCACAAGGTATGGATGAAGCCACTGCCTCGCTTTTCCCCGATAAGCTCGTTGAGAGCGAGTTAGGTTTGATACCGGAAGGTTGGAATATTGCGTCAATCAAAGACTTTGGTGACGTCATTTGTGGCAAAACACCATCAAAGACAAATGCCAATTTTTATGGTGGTAATGTCCCATTTATTAAGATTCCAGATACCCACGGCAAGATATTTATCACTGAGACTTCGGATACATTGACGCAGGCTGGTGATGAATCACAGCCTAAGAAGCGTATCCCAGAAAATAGTATCTGCGTGAGTTGTATAGCAACGGTTGGTCAAGTTTTTATAACAACGAAACCAAGCCACACAAATCAACAAATTAACTCTGTTGTTCCTAAAGACCAGAATTCACTTTACTACCTGCTGTTTTACTTCAAAGGACTTAATAAACACTTCCATGATTTGGCTAGCGGTGGCAGCGCAACACTAAATATGAATACAAGTACCTTTTCTAAGGTGGTTCTTGTTCGTCCAACGCCTGATGTGCTAGAAGCGTTTCATAATGCCATTAGCGGATTAATGGAAAAAATGTTGTCAAATCAACTAGAGAATGCAACGTTGTCGGAGCTTCGTGACACGCTACTTCCTAAGCTTTTGAGTGGGGAGGTTGAACTTTAAATGAGGTATGAAGACTATTTTTCACTATTTCTAAGCATAGAGGATGAACTCACTAAGTTTTTGTCTGTAATAGATTATTCAGATAAGCACAAGAATATCTACTCCCACAAATTAGTCCTGCTGTTACTACAGGCTTGCCCGATCATTGAATCTTATTTGGTGAAAATGGCTACAAGCTCCTCGAGTGTAAAAAACTCCGAGTTATGGGATTGTGCTATCAAATCAAAAATTTGGGACAAGAAAGGAAATACACAGGAATTAAAAATTGACGGTAATGGCAATCGATCTATCGGTAACTTCCCTAAATTTGCATGTGTAAATGCTGAGTTGTTTAATCTCCTCAGTCGAGAGGTTACCTTTTACCATTCTGCTAATTTTCAGGGAAAAGAAAAAGAGCAACATACTGATTATCGACCATTTGTATCGTTGAAAGAAATGCTCGCGCATAATCACTCCGATTACCGTAGTGATAGTACGCGCTACCCCAAAGGTTACAATACCCCTGTTTGGTGGACTGCTTACAATAAGGTCAAACATGATTTTGATTCAGCTCGTAAATCTCACGTCAATTATTCTAATGTGATTGAAGCTATCGCGGGCTTGTTTTGTATCCTCGCCTTTTGTGAGCCTAACTTTGAAGCACTCACAAGAGAGGGGTATTACAAGAATGGAATTTTGAGAACTAGGTTCTTTGAGACCCGAATCGAACAGGCTAATACTAGCTCGCTTTCCGGCGAAATCGAGTTAAGTAACATCGATGACTTAGCCGAGGTGAGCGTATGACTACCCGTGTTGAGATGATCATCGAAACGTTGCGCGATAGCCCTGATAAAAAGTTCACTGCACGCGACTTAGCGGTGGCTTTTTTACAGCGTTATCCGCAAGAGATGGCCGAGAAGCAAACCAACCCGCGTTACGACACCGAAGAGAAGTTGATTGCACAGCTAGCGGCCGAAGTGGGCGGTGAGCGAACCGTCGCCGCTAAGAAAGCCTGTGCCAACGTGGCAACTCGCGATAAACCTCGGCCAAGGGTGTATTACTGGCAAGCTAATCCTGAAGTGGTTGCCGCTGAAGAGGCACACGAAGAGCTTGAAGTGGTAGAGGTAGATTCGCCGCTGGTGGCGCAAAGCTACAGCGAGCATGACCTCTACCCGATGTTGATTGAGTTTCTCAACAAAGACATGGGGCTGTATTGCCAGCGTATTGATGAGCGTAAATCGAAAAACAGCCACGGCAATGGCGGCAATCATTGGCTGCACCCCGATGTAGTTGCACTAGAGCCGCTTGACCAAGGTTGGGATGAAATAGTGCGCAGTTGTGTGCGCAGCGGCAATCACAGCTCAGTGCGCTTATGGTCGTTTGAGGTGAAAAAGCACCTCACCAAAGGCAACGTGCGTAAATACTTCTTTCAGGCGGTATCAAACTCTAGCTGGGCCAACTTTGGCTATTTAGTGGCGACAGGGCTTAACAGCGATGTGGAAAGTGAACTGCAAATGCTGTCGAGCCTGCATGGTATCGGCGTGTTATTGCTTGATACCGATTCGCTATTTGATAGCCAGATCCTTATCCCCGCTCAAGAGCGCACCAATGTTGATTGGCAATCGGCCAACCGTATCGTGACTGAAAACAGCGACTTTCATCATTACATTGAGCAAGTGGGGATCTACAACCAAACCGGCCGTTTGATTAAGAGCGCATGGAATAAATAACAAGGAAGCAACAGCATGTTGGATAGTTTGCTCGTTAACGTGAGTAAGTACGCCGCTAGCGCCAACCACTCCCCAGTTGAAAACTTTATTACTGAGGCTTTTGCATGGTTACTGCGCAGCGATATTACGCTCCGAGATGGTCTTTTAGCGTTACTCAAAGAGCGAGTTAAGAATGTTGGCGCTAATAGCCTTGCTTGTGAGCTGGGGGCGTATCAAGCATCCGATACGGTGACTATTGCTACTCAGATGAATTTTGCTGGGGTTTATCCTGACATGGTTTGGCAAGACCACCAGCAACCTTGGACGCTCGTATTTGAGCACAAGGTTTGGAGTGAACTGAGTGATCAGCAGTTAGCCAATTATCGGGCTTATGCGGAGGCTCACTTCCCTCAATATGTGCTCATCCTTATTACCGCGAGACGAAGCCAACATAAGCAGAATCCAGATATTGCCCTTTGCTGGCAGGATATTGCTGATTTGATAAACCAGTTACCATCAACGGATGAGCAACAACAATGGTTAAGGCAGGAATTTATTGCCTTACTTGATCATCATAGTCTGCTGAACGATACGCCGATTAATCCACTTTCTCTTGCCTACTACCAAGACGCCATTAAATTGGATCAACAGCTAGCCAATATTTGCGAAGCTGCATTGCGGCATCAATGGCCGTTAGCAGCGTTACCGTATTTTGAGCTAAAGGCCAAAGTTGACAAGCTGTGGGGAAGAGTTGGCTTGGTATTCAATGCTCCAAAGCGTAACCCTTCCTTATATGAAGCTTGGGAACCCGGTGTTTTTTGTGGTTTTATGAAAGACCCCGCTGACCACGTGATCCATGAATTACTTGAACAAGGCCCTATTGCGGTGATGAACATTTCACTCGATAGAAGTTTGCATCACGGTATTGGGCAAACCTTGTGTTACCAGCAGCTTGTGTCTGCCATCGCTAAGGTTTTACCTAGTGGTTGGGAAATTTCTGATAGAACTCAGTATGCTGGATATAACAGCTGGCACCCGTTGGTGATTTATGCCGAGTTAATGCCATTACTGCAAGGCTGTAAAACCGCTGAGCAGCAAGAAATACGCGTTATTGAACAGCTTGATAAATTGCAGCGGTTGTTAATTTCGTTACCTGAGTTTGAAGCCTTTTGTGCTGAGATGCGTAGTCGTTATGCTGCCAATTCTATGGTGTAGCTCGATGTTTGGTTATATGGGGAAATCGCTTTGTGATTGAATTTGCGTTGAACAATTTAGACGAGTTGGCGTTACTCCGTGAGTCGGCTGAAATTGAATGTAAATTAGCATCAGGTCAGGATGGTAAGGGCGCTATCCCCAAAGATATGTGGGAAAGCTATAGCGCAATGGCCAATACTGACGGTGGCTATATCGTTCTCGGGCTTAAAGAAAAGAATCATCAGTTTTCAGTCGTTGGTATTGAACAGATAGAAAAGGTAAAAGCGGATCTGTTTAATACCGCGAATAATCCAGACAAAGTCAGTATTAATTTACTCACCAATCAAACGGTGCAAGAGATTGAGATCGACGGCAAAAAGCTACTGGTGATTTTTATTCCCCGAGCCAAACGTCAGCAGCGCCCCGTTTTCTTAAAAGGCAATCCTCTCGGAAATACCTATAAGCGCCTGCATGAGGCGGATCAGAAACTGTCAGATGAGCAAGTAAAACGCATGCTGGCTGAACAGGTTGAAGATTCGCGGGATGATGAAGTGCTTGTGCATTTTACTATGGCGGATTTAGACCTTGAATCTCTGCGTATCTACCGCCAAACCTATGCAAATTTAAACCCTGGCCATCCTTGGAATGAGTTAGATAACGAAGCTTTCTTACGCATGATTGGTGCTTGGCGGGTGAATCGAGAAACTGGCATGCAAGGGCCTACAGTTGCCGGATTGCTAATGTTTGGTATCTACCCCGCGATACAAGAAAAGTTCCCATATTACATGCTTGATTATCAGGAACGTCCTGAAGCTAAAACAGAGTTACGGTGGGTGGACCGAGTAACCTTGGATGGTACGTGGTCTGGCAATCTATATGATTTCTCACGCAAGGTTTACCGAAAGCTGGTGGACGGCCTGAAGGTGCCATTTAGGCTGGAGCAAGGCGTTCGACAAGAAGATACTCCGGTGCATATTGCTTTACGTGAGGCATTAGCCAATGTGATTATCCACGCCGATTATACCGGCAGAGCTTCAGTGTTGGTGGTTAAGCGCCCAGATATGTTTGGTTTTCGTAACCCCGGCTTAATGCGAGTTCCTGTTGAGATAGCGCTGAATGGCGGCGAGCCTGATTGTCGTAATCGTTTGCTGGCCCAAATGTTCCGTTACATTAAGTTTGGTGAGCAGGCTGGGTCGGGAATCCCGCATATTTTAGATGGTTGGAAGAGCCAGCATTGGAAAGTGCCGTTATTGCGTGAGGTGAGTGAGCCCAACGAGCAAACGCTGCTAGAACTCAAAATGATAGATCTTTACCCTCCTGAGGTGATTGAGTTTCTGAATCAAAAATTCCCGCAGGTCTTCACGAAGCTTTCTGAGCTGGAGCGGATTATCGTTATTACGATTTACTCAGAAAGCTATCTAACACATCACCAAATTTGTACCCAAACCTCAGCCCACACGCGTGAGGTTACGATTGCTTTGGTTAAGCTGGAAAGAATGGGGATTATTGCTTCAACTGGTGAACAGAAAAATAAGGTTTATCACTGTCCAGATGTTGAAATCCCTACCCCCGATAATGAATCTGGACGCTTCCTAGCTGAGCATGTTTTTGTGGTAAATCCGCACTCGAATGTTACTTCAGCGGTAAATCCGGAGTTAGGTCCGGACTTAACTCCGGAGGTTGCTCCGGACTCTGGCATAGATCAGCAAGAGTGGGCCAAACTACAGGCTATTGCGAGCTCCGTGAAAGGGAGTGCTAAATCTGTAGGCAAAGAAGCAATTGTGGCGGCAATTTTAGAGATTTGTTCAGAGCGTTACGTGACATTAAGTGATTTAGCGCAATTGTTGGATAAAAAGCCGGACACTTTGCGAAAAAACTATTTAAATCCATTGGTTAAAGACGATTTGCTGGCTTTGGCATATCCGACAACCCGTAATCATCCCAAGCAGGCATATATCAAGATTTAAAAGGACAAATAATGCAGATCACGGAAGACCAATTAGAGCAACAGTGCCTTGCATGGTTTGGTGAGCTCGATTACCAATATCAAAATGGTTACGACATCGCACCTGATGGCGATACGCCAGAGCGAGAAAACTTCCACCAAGTAATCCTCAAGCAGCGGTTGCTGGAGAAGCTCACGTTATTGAATCCAGAAATTCCCGCAGATTCGCTGCTGGAGGTCGCTAATACCGTGGCGACACCCAACACGCCAGTGCTGATCAAAAATAACCGCTGCTTTCATAACTACCTTATCGAAGGTGTGCCACTTGAATACTCGGTGATTGAAGGCGGCCAGTGGGTAACAAAACATACCCATGTACGCTTGATAGATTTTGGCAATGTGTCGAATAACGAGTTCTTGGTGGTTAACCAATTCACCATTGTAGGCACTAAAGGTAATCGCCGCCCTGATGTGGTGGTGTTTATTAATGGCTTGCCGATTGCGGTGATTGAGCTGAAAAACCCTGCGGTCGAACATACCGATATTTGGCAGGCTTATAACCAGATCCAAACCTACAAAGATGAAGTTGCTGACTTGTTCGTGTTTAACGAGGCGATAGTGATCAGTGATGGCTGGTTGGCGCGTGTGGGCTCGCTGACTGCCAATAAAGAACGTTTTCTGCCATGGAAAACCATTAACAGTGAAGACGACAAACCGCTGTTAGAAATGCAGCTAGAAACCATGGTGCGTGGCTTCTTTAAACCTGAGTTGCTACTGGACTACATCCGTTATTTTATTCTGTTTGAAAATGATAACGAAACGCTGATTAAAAAGATTGCCGGTTATCACCAGTTTCATGCGGTGAGAGCTGCGGTTAAGGCGACCGTGATTGCGGCCGCCAATGGCGAGGGCATTAATGAGCCGCGCGCCAACTATGCCAACCGCGTTGTGCCCGGTAGTAAAAAGGCCGGGGTGGTGTGGCATACGCAAGGCAGTGGCAAAAGCATCTCGATGGTATGTTACGCCAGCAAATTGCTGCAACAGCCTGAAATGAATAACCCCACGTTAGTGATTGTGACTGATCGAAATGATCTTGATGGGCAGTTGTATAACACCTTTGTGATGGCGCAAGACACGCTTAAGCAGTTGCCTCAGCAGGCCACGGATAGAGACTCGCTGCGTGACTTGCTGCTGAACCGTCAATCGGGCGGCATTATCTTCACTACAGTGCAGAAGTTTGCTCTGCTAGATAATGAAACCGAGCATCCCAAATTATCTGAACGCAGTAATATTGTGGTGGTCTCTGATGAGGCGCACCGCAGTCAGTATGGCAACAAAGCGCGGCTAAGCAATGTGAAGGACGAGCAGGGCAATGTTGTTGGCCAGCGTTATGTTTATGGCTATTCCAAATACATGCGGGATGCTTTGCCAAATGCTTCGTTTATTGGGTTTACCGGAACGCCTATCTCACAGGACGATAAAGATACTCGAGGTGTGTTTGGTGACTATGTTTCTATCTATGATATTCAAGACGCCGTGGATGATGGCGCGACAGTGCCTATCTATTACGAGTCCCGCTTGGCGAAGCTCACCATCAATCAAGATGAGATTGAGGCGCTCAATGATCAAGTAGAGGAAGAGATTGGCGAAGAGGAAGAAACCGCCGCGCGTGAGAAATTTAAATCTCAGTGGTCAACCCTTGAAAAGCTGGTGGGCGCAGAGCCGCGCATTCGGCAAGTGGCAGAAGACTTAGTCGCCCACTTTACTACTCGTACTGAAACCTTCCCCGGTAAAGCGATGATAGTGGCGATGAGCCGCGAAATTTGCGTGGACTTATACAACGCCATTGTCGCTATAAAGCCAGAATGGCATAGCGATGATCCTCAGCAAGGCGCTATTAAAGTGGTGATGACTGGCAGCGCTGCTGACAAGTCTAAGTTACAGCCGCACATCTACGATAAGAAGACCAAGAAGCTATTTGAAAAGCGTTTTAAAGATACCAATGACGAGCTGCAATTGGTGATTGTGCGCGATATGTGGTTAACCGGGTTCGATGCGCCATGTTGCCACACCATGTATGTCGATAAGCCGATGAAAGGCCATAACCTGATGCAGGCGATTGCCCGTGTAAACCGCGTGTTTAAAGATAAGCCGGGCGGTTTGGTGGTGGATTACATTGGCATTGCCAATGAGCTGAAAAATGCCCTGAAAACCTATACCAACAGCCAAGGTAAAGGAGCTCCAACCGTTGATGCCGCTGAGGCGTTTGCCGTGTTGGAAGAGAAAATCGACATCATTCGCGGCATGTTTGCCACGCCGGTTGATGGCAAGGTATTTAACTATCGCCCAGATTTTGAAACTAAGCCGTTGCAGATATTGGCGGGGGCAGCGAACCATATTGCCGGGTTAAGCCATACCAACGGTAAAGGCGAACAAATCCGCGATGGTAAACGCCGCTTTTTAGACGTGATGGCTGCATTATCGAAAGCCTATTCGCTGTGTAACACCCTTGATGAAGCCAAGCAGTATCGCGAAGAAATCGCCTTTTTTGCGGCAATCAAAACCGCATTTCTCAAACACTCTAATGTGGATAGCAAACGCAGTGATGAAGAGAAGAATTCTGTACTGAGGCAGATCCTCAACAACGCGATTGTGGCTGAAGGGGTGGAAGACATCTTTAAAACCGTTGGGCTCGATAAACCCAATATTGGTTTGTTGTCTGAAGAGTTTCTCGAAGATGTGAAAAACATGAAGGAGAAGAATCTCGCGGTCGAACTGCTGGAAAAGCTGCTACGCGATGAAGTTAAATCGCGCATGAAAAACGACGTGGTGCAGGAGCGGACGTACTCCGAGCGGATCACTGAAACCCTGCGCAAATACCACAACCGCAGCATTGAAACCGCACAGGTAATTGAAGAGCTCATCAAGTGGGCCAAAGAGATGCAGGCTGACGCTGAAATGACGGACAAGCTGAACCTCTCTATTGATGAGATCGCCTTCTATCGTGCGCTAGTAATGAATGAGGCTTCAGTACGTGAGTTAGGTGACGATAACCTGCGCCAACTCGCCATTGAGCTCACCAAGCAGTTACGAAAATCCGCCACCGTAGATTGGCAAAAGCGCGAAAGTGTACGTGCCAGAATGCGCAACTTGGTACGCCGTTTACTGCGCCGTTGGAAGTATCCGCCAGATCAAGCTGACGCTGCCATTCAGTTGGTATTAGAGCAAGCAGAAGCGTTGGCTGATGGATGGACTGCGGCAGTTTAAATATGTGCTGGAGGTTCGGCCACCAGCGATAGACATCGAATTGTCTATCAGAGTTGTAATTGATTAGGTAACAGGAAGTTATGCAGCGTATCGATGCTTCAATGTTGGCAACGCATCAGTTGCCAGTGTTGTTTAAGGAAAATTGGCTACAAAAGAAAGTTCAAGAAATTCAGTCTGTTTTAGTTACTTTCGCTCATAACGCGGGTGATGTGGACCATATTTGCAGTGAAGACGATATCTTAGCGCTTTGTCGTGACCGTGAATTTTTTAGTGCCGCAAAATTATTGATCGACGGTGTTTCTATTTATCGTAGCAGTTCGACTTATGGTGAATACCAGTTATCCCCTTTGATGTGGGCGGTTGAACAAAGTCAGCTTGAGTTGATGATTGTGTTAATGGCAATGGGAGAGCGGGTCAACGTATTTGATTCCGAGGGACTCCATTGTCCACTTTCATTGGCTTGTGCTTGTGGATTCGATGAAGTATTCAACCTGTTGCTATTGCATCCAGATATTGATGTTAACGTTCAAGGGTGGGCTGAACTTGAGGAGGCTGATATCAGAGCTTTTCTTGATGAAAATACCCATCAAAGTATGTTACCTGCAATGAGACTGTGTAGGCCAGAATACGTTCCTGTCATGCAATTCTTACGTGTCGATACTGAGACTACTTATGGTGAGGACGGACACACCTTGATGGTTGTGGCTTGCTTGAATAACGACTACCAGACAATGAATCAATTGCTAGCGTTAGGCGCAAACATTAATCCATCTTTTGATAATGGTGAGTCTGGACCGAACCTTCTCAGTTGGGTCTTATACCAGTACAACAGCTATCCGAACGAGAAAAATTTATTACGAGTTAAATGGTTCGGTCGTTTGACCAAAATATTAGATGAAGAATCATGGGATAATGGTTTATTGGCCCATGAGATCATTGCTAGTGATGGGATAAGCCAAGAGTTTGGTGTCTTAGCGTTGAAGAATTTAATCGCTGAGAACAATGAACAAATTGAACAGCTTAAATATGAATTGGAGTGTGAAAGTACTCAACATTTTCTAGCCAATGGTCAAGAAAGTAACAAGCTGGTGGATGTATCACTGCTGGATGATTTAGTGCGTGTTTCCAAAGTGAGATTTCTACCACATATTTCAGATATTCGGTTCTCTCGACAAGGTTCGGAATTTGCCGAATTCGCCGTTTATACCTATGAAAATCGATTTCCAGCATCCTTTAAAGTGCAGTTATCAGAGTTGCAAAAGCACTCAGCATTTGACACTCCGTTAGCATACTGTACGTCTTTCCAGACTCTTTATTGGTTTTTCATGGCACCAACGATCGTCTTTGAAGTTATAGCATCCTTCGCTCAAATTCAGTGTATTGAGTTATTTGAAAGAGATATGTTTTACACGCAAATGTGAGGCTCAATGGTAGAAGGAATTTATAAATGACCTCAGCACATACAATAGATTTTATCCCTAATGTTGGTTCATTTATTGAGCAAGGGTTGGTTGAACTTGATTGTGACAAGGAATATTTAGATAGTTTGGCTAGGGTGATACATCGCGAGGAGTATCTCCCTGCACAAAGGGAGCCGCATTGTGACAAGGCTCCTGAAGATGTTAAGTGGAGTCAAATCGTTGAGAGGGTTATGTGGTCTGATCCCCCAGAAGATTTCTGGGCAGCGAAACCAGCGAAAACACCTCTTTATAAATTAACTATGCGGGGCGAATTTTCTTTAGTCGCGCATGTTATATCTCCGAATGGCTTCAGAACTAAAGTCTTGTATCGCAAAAAAAACGTTAACCCTAATCGAGCATATCGAAGTATTAGCACGCTTTATCGCAAGTGGAATGAGTCTTTTGCTTTTTTCTTTTGCTACGAATGTAATCGATTAGTTGCTGGAAGAAATATTTTCGGTGTAAATGTGCCTTTGTATCGTTGGATTGATGATGCTCTATGCGAAGACGGACACAGTCGGATCGAAATAAGGACAGATTGTATTTGCCAAAGTGAGCCAATTACTCAACCTTATCGCGCAGAGTATTTGGATCGAGTAAGGCATCTTTCTGACGGTAGTTTTATCGTGGAAAAAGCCGATTCGGGATTTAACTTATATGTTAAGCAATTATCTTGGGCGGGACCTCATAGCCCTGTGACGCGAAATAATTTTTTAGAACACTTTCCGGCTACGATTAAACCATGGGAAGTTCGAGAACGTATCAAGTTTCATCGAAATGAGATTGAGTTCGTTCGTACATGCAAGCACTGTGACTCAACAAAGAATGTCGGTCACTTTTATGACAAAGAAACTTGTCATGGATGTGCTTCAAGGCTCCATGGAATTGTGTATTGAGTCGCACTCTCTCAGGCCTGATCTGACTGTTACCGTTTTTCAGGTACCACTGTCAGATCAGATTTGAGCAGAATTCAACTCCAGCCCAAACGCTTTGTTCATCAATTATTCACACTGCTTTTCTTGTGGGCTTTCAGATACTGCCTCAACATCCTCTGCATTGGGCTCAAATAGTGTCGTGTGGTGCAGTTATATAGTTTGTCGCCAGTATTGGCCATCGATTGCATCATGTATCTAAACTCGGCTTGGGAACCATTCAAATTATCAAAATACGGCGCAGGATACACAGGCGCGTGTATATGAAATTTTAGGTGCGTGGCTGCAGTATCTTTGTAGTAGTGATCTAAGGCTGATTGGATCAAAAGAAGCGCATCTAAACCGTCATATTCTGCAATGCAGTACTTGGTGGCTTCTAGTTCAACTCGATACAAGCCGACTAATTCAGTAATTTCATCGCTGTTTTGTTGGGAGGTGGAGTTACTCAGCTCAACAATTTTCAGATATGCCGTGATCGCATTTGCCCAATCGGATTGTGAAATTGGCAAGTCATAATTTTTTTCGAACTGCCATACAAATACGTTAACCAATGCATTGACTCGAACTGCAAGTTTGCCTTCTTTGGTCTTGGCCCCTGTTGAACGACCACCATGTAATTTACAGCGGCCATTCACTTTGTTGCCGTAGCGTTGGCATGTTCCGCCACTACGAGTTTTCGCACCACAACGGGGTAATTTATCTAAGTTGAATCTTGCCATTACGGTTTCCTGTACGCACATAGTGATCCATTAGAGTGGATCACTATGATTGGATCTACTTCGGTTCATGGGCTTTGTTTTGCAGCATGATAATTACATTGCTGTATTTCGGTTTTTTTCGAATAAGAACCCCGGCGTAAGCGCTGCACGGTCCGGTTCGCATTTGTTCGATTTATGAATAGCCACTAATTTTCAAGGCGTTATTTCCGTTATGAGGTGATCACTTCAGCTTATCTTGAGAGATCCATTTTTCGGTTCATGGGCTGCTAGAGAGTGATCATCATATTGAGCGTGATCTCTGGACCGATACAGAGAGGCGTTATCCGGCTTAGCTAATAGCTCGTTAGTCCTTGATGCTAGGCACTCTTTGAATTGCAGTTCATGAGCTAAGGTTTCAAACCAGCAATGGGGGCTGGGGTGGCGTTTGCTAGTAATTGCTGCTCGGGCATTTTCATTTAGGTTCTTAAAGTCAATTTTCTTTTTGTGCTTCATGTAGGTGATATCAGGTGCCACCAGCATCAGATCGTTACTTGGCTCGAAGTGGGGCGCTGGTGGATATTTATTGCTGATGAAGCCTTTTGTTGTGCCATTTCTTTCTTTGGAGTGTTTTTTGGCAAGATAACTAGAACGATAGATTGCAGGCCTTAGAGATGATTTGTTACCGCGATACACCAGACAAAATGGATTGTGAACCTGTGCGGTATGCCCGCCGGAGTATTGACTCCATGCGATACCTAGCAGTGATAGGAGTTTGTGCGCATGGCGGATTTTGTGCCCGCTTAGCATTAGTTCAACGTGATAGTGCTCGCGGTATGAAGTCTCCTGCTCACGAGCGCAGTGATACATCACTTTACAGCCATATTGTTCACGCAATTTTTTTACCTGCTGTTCTAAGAACTGAGTAATTGCCTCGTTAGTTGGTGAGAATGACTTAGGGTGAAGATCTATTCTTGCCACAAGAACACGACTGTAGTGACTTAGCATGATCTCGTAGTCAGCAATGATTGCTTTGACGACTTTGTTGATTAAGCCTTTGTTCTTAGGTCGGTAGACTTCATAACAATGATCTTTGTATGCATAGAGAGTGTGATTGTGGTGATTTATGCAGAATCTCTTGTTAGATGATTTGCGCTTATTGTTTTTTTCCATTGTTAGAACCAGATGCTTGCTTCTTCGGTGGTGTTGCGCGGGTATATCATTTAATATCCGCTGCTGGTTGAGTCTGTTTTAGGGCGCTATCCCTTGGTTTATATGCGTTTATGCTATTGCGGAGAGACACGTTTTCGTTTCTGACGTGTTTCAATGTGTTGCAGTCGCCGCTATAAAAAAAGCAGGACTTAGCCTGCTTTTACCAAAGTGATTTCTCTACCGTTTAACTAAAAATTCATGAATATCTGCAAAGCGCCAATAGGAACGACCACTTTGAATTAAAGTTGGTTTAGGGAACTTGCCGTTCTTTATCCTACGCCATAGTGTTGTTCGCTTAATTCCTAATAAATGCTCGATCTCTGGCTTTCTCACCAGTCGATTATCCTCGATATACATCTCGTAATAGTTGGGCGCTTTATCAGTCATGAACTGCCCCCCCATTCACTGGTTTGCGGGAGGCTATCCACTCATTGAGTTCTGATAACAGCCAACCCATAGCTGCACTATGCGGATATAGGTGTCGACGTTTTGGGAACAGTCCTCGACGTTCTAGCTGCCAAGCTGTTGTGCGTCCGATAGCTGTGAGCTGCTTACGTTCAGGTTCACGCACAATACGGTCTTGTGTGGTTTTAGTATTTGAGGTCATAAATTACTCCTGTCTTTTTTAGCTGAGGTTATTTGAGGCTGTTCGGCCTCGTTTGATGGGAGTGATTTTTACGGACTTGAGATTGATTAGTAAGTCAGTGTGCACTGTACACTGACTATTTTTTTGGTGTAACTAATTGAATTTATTCAATTCATGAAATTAGTTTTTTAATCCTTGAATGAGGGAATCTTTTCTTAATCTCTTCTACTAAGCGATTCTTTGTCACTTTGGCGCGATTGGTTTTTGGACGTTTATTTCTATCCGGCCGGTCATTAAACCAAGATTTAATCGTGGAATACTCTGGGTATCGATTGGTAAAGCCTTTTAGTTGCTCTAAGGTCGCAGAATGATTTTTAGCGAGAGCGAAGTCACTAAGAACTTCAACTAACGCATTGAATAATACTTCATCAGAATAGTAGACATTGGTGAGTTCATTGGTTAACTCTTCATCAATCAACATACATAACGATTTCACTTGCATAGTTTTTCTGGACTTAGCTTTCCCTCCTTTTTGAGGATGGATCACTGTTGCTATAAAACCATCATCGGTATATTTTTCAGTATTAGTCTTGTAATCGTGAGCCCCGGAATAGTAGCCAGCTAGATACAGCGCAGTGGCTAGCTTACTAAGGGTTTCTACATCCAATTGCTTGTGCAGCAGAAGGTGCTCAAGCAATTGTTTGCTTATTTCAAGGTTGTATTCCGCTTCATTTGCTTCTGTGTTGAACTCTTGCCCTTGAAAATCAACTTGCTTCTGTACTCCAGCTTTGTAGATCTTGGAAAAACGACCTTGTACACCATCCAAAAACTGAAAATTGGAATTTTGATTTTCAATTAACCATAAAAGATTCAGCTCTGCTTTTGGAGGATTAATTCCAAGCGCTTTGAGTTTGGTGGGTAACAGTTCTGGAATGATAGTTTTCAGTATCTGTTCACGCTGCTCTGTAATTGTTTTTTTAGGAAACAAAACGATATCTCCAAGTTTAAAAGTTAACTATTGGCTCTAAAAGATTTGCGACGAGGTTGTGCGCATCGCGGCGCTCATCAAGGTAGTCGTAGCGGTCGTAGATCCCTTCGACTCCTTTCAATTTGTGGTTTAGGCAGCGTTCGGCCACATGACCGGGAACACCAAGCTCAGCAAGTAAACTGCGAAAGCTGCGACGTAAATCGTGGATGGTGAAATGCTCAATACCTGTTTCTTCAAAAGCATTTTGATAGTCACGTGTGCCGCCATTTAGTGGCTTACCAAATAACTTGGATAGCGCATGATTTAAGGTGTCGGCTGATATATGTGGCCGCTTGCCACCCGCTTTACGGGTAGGAAATAGATACTCGGAGCCAAAGGCCCGTTGTTTAAGTTCTGCTAGCCAAGGAATCACGGCATCAGCAAGAGGAATGGTAATCGCTGCACCTGTTTTGCTACGGCTGGTGGACAATTGCCATAGCTGCTTTTCAAAGTCGAACTCTTCCCATTTCGCCGCAATCAATTCGTTTTTACGTACGCCAAGTGCGAGCAACAGCGCGACCGCGAGATAGTTGTCACGGGTAAAAGCCGCAGGATTAGCGCGCAGAATAGTAAATAGCTTGGTGATTTCTTCACGGCTTAATGCGCGTTCGCGGCTTTTCTCAATGCCACCAGCATCACTCACATTAAATGGGCTTGCAGGGTTACTTCTTGCTAGGTCGAGTTTGCAGGCGTGGTTGAACAGCTGCTTGCAGTACATCAAGGTATCGTTAGCGGTAGTCGGGCGGTTACTTTGTTGGACTTTCTGAATAATGTCCCTGATATCTCTCGCGCTCACATCCTCAATCGGATACTTACCAATCAGCGGCTTAATCTCTTTCTCATAAATGCGCTTGGGAATATTTGGGTACTTGAGACGCTTGCTGAGATCTTGATACCAGTCTTCAAACAACTCATTGATGGTGTTGATCGGCGCGCGCTGGTTTTTCTGTTTTTCTACCTGTGGGTCAATGCCGTTTTTTGCTTCAACCTTCACACGTAGCGCTTCGAGTTTTGCATCCGCGAGGCTCACTTGCGGGTATTGGCCGAGTGCATAGAACTTGCGTTTACCATAAATGGTATAGCGCACTTCCCAAGATGCCTTTCCTGCCGTCTGTATGCGGATATATAGCCCATCCCCGACGGGTTTCCTAACTATCTCACCAGACTTTATAAGTGCTTTAATTTGTTTGTCATTCATGTGGTTACGATTAAAGTGGTTACTAATTTTAAAATTTTGGAGTGTTTTTGTGGTTACTAAAGAGTCTAGTAACCGTTTTAGTAACCACTTTTATCTTAACAGTCACGAACAACTATAAACAGAGGTAAATAAAAAACCCTCTTAAATCGAGGGTTTGTGGTGGATTTTAGAACTTGGGTGAACAACCAAAAACATCATTCAACGTTTTGGATCTGCTCGCGCATCTGTTCGATAAGTACTTTAAGTTCAACTGCGGCGGCGGTGATTTCGGTAGAAATAGATTTAGAGGCAAGGGTGTTAGATTCGCGGTTGAATTCCTGCATCATAAAATCGAGGCGGCGGCCTTCTGCGCCCCCTTTTTTGATGATGCGGCGGGCTTCTTTAACGTGAGCTTCTAGGCGATCCATCTCTTCAGCGACATCGAGCTTTTGTGCTTGTAACACCATCTCTTGTTCAATGCGGGCGGAATCGAGTTCGCCTTGCACTTCTGCCAGACGAGAAGTAAGTTTTTCTCGCTGCCATTCAATCACTTTTGGCATATGTTCGCGCACGATAGCGATTTGGGCTTCCACGGCATCTAAACGGGTGGTGAGCATCTCGGTGATGGCGGCACCTTCACGGCTACGTGCTTCAAGGAACTGGTCGAGTGCTTTACCAAAAACCGTCAACATTTCATTACCGATCGCTTCCATATCTTGCTCAGCACCAGACACCACGCCGGGCCAACGCAGTACGTCTACGATGTTGAGATGACCTTCACGGGCTTCATCCTTGACCCATTGTGCCGCCTTTAATAACTGCTGTGCCAGCTCTTGGTTAATGGTCAGTTCACTCTGTTTAGAGTCCGCAAGATCGTAACGCAGGTTAACTTCGACTTTGCCGCGATTAAGACGCTTGCGTAAGGTCTCGCGCAGTGTTGGTTCTAAAAAACGCAGCTGCTCAGGTAGGCGAAAATAGGTTTCGAGGTAGCGTTGATTGACTGAGCGCAGTTCCCAGGAAGCTGTGCCCCAGTCGGCTTTGTGTTCGATGCGGGCATAGGCGGTCATGCTATGGATCATAGGTAAGTCCTGTTACTGGCAAGTATTTAAAGCCTGATTATAAACCCGCAGCGGTAGCGATCAAAGCAACATAGCGACTGGCGTAGCACTTGGCAGCCTCAAGCCCTATAATACACGCTGAATTTTAGAATGAAGGAAGTCACCATGCGCCCCAGTAATCGAGCTCCCGCTCAAATCCGCCCAGTAACTATCACTCGTCAGTACACTGCTCATGCAGAAGGTTCTGTATTAGTGGAGTTTGGTGACACCAAAGTATTGTGTACCGCCAGTTTCACTGAAGGCGTACCGCGCTTTTTGAAAGGCCAAGGCCAAGGTTGGGTGACTGCTGAGTACGGTATGCTGCCGCGTTCAACTCATAGCCGTATGGATCGGGAGGCCGCGCGTGGCAAGCAGTCTGGTCGTACTCAGGAAATCCAACGCTTAATCGGTCGTGCATTGCGCGCTGCCGTTGATATGAAGCTGTTGGGCGAAAATACGATTGTGATAGATTGTGATGTTATCCAAGCGGACGGCGGTACCCGCACAGCGTCAATCACAGGCGCTTGTGTGGCATTAGCTGACGCCCTAAATTGGGCGCGTGCCAAGGGCATTATCAAAGCAAACCCGCTGAAGTTTTTGATTGCGGCCGTCAGTGTTGGCGTTTATGAAGGCGAAGCCATTGCTGATTTGGAATATGTCGAAGACAGCGCCGCTGAAACCGATATGAATGTGGTGATGACCGAAACAGGCAAACTGATTGAAATCCAAGGTACTGCCGAAGGTGAACCATTCAGCCATGAAGAATTGCTGACCATGCTTGAGTTAGCGAAGCATGGTATTCGTGAAATTGTGGATGTGCAAAAGGCCGCGTTAAGTTAATCGGTTTAGTTGAATCTGGAGCAAATGTGAAAGCTTACCAACGTGAATTTATTGAATTTGCCCTTGAACGTAACGTGTTGCGTTTTGGCGAATTCACGCTGAAATCTGGTCGTAAAAGCCCATACTTCTTTAACGCCGGTTTATTCAATACTGGTCGTGATCTGGCGCGTTTAGGGCGTTTCTACGCGTCAGCATTAGTGGATGCAGGCATCCAGTACGACGTGCTCTTTGGCCCTGCTTATAAGGGGATTCCAATCGCGACTACCACGGCGGTGGCACTTGCTGATCACCATGATGTGGATACACCATATTGCTTCAACCGCAAAGAGAAGAAAGATCACGGCGAAGGTGGCACGCTGGTGGGCAGTGAGCTGCAGGGCCGTATTATGTTGGTGGATGACGTGATCACCGCTGGTACTGCCATTCGTGAATCAATGGACATCATTCAACAAGCGGGAGCCTCATTGGCAGGGGTATTGATTGCCCTAGATCGCCAAGAAAAAGGTAAGGCTGAGTTGTCTGCGATTCAAGAAGTGGAACGTGATTTTGGTTGCGAAGTTGTGTCTATCATCAAGCTGGCGGACTTAATTGCCTATCTTGAGCAAAGCGAAGGTAAAGATGCAGAGTTGGCATCAGTAAAAGCCTATCGTGAGCAGTACGGTATTTAATACCGACACACCTGCAACGAAAAAGCCTGACACCGTGTCAGGCTTTTTTATGCAGAAAATACGGCTTCGACGATGTTATACCTGGTGCAAAAACTCAGCACGCGTAGCTGGGTTAGATTTAAACACGCCACCCAGAGCTGTGGTTGTGGTAGAGCTGGTTGAGTCCATCACACCACGGGCTTTAACGCAGTAATGCACGGCATCCATTTTTACCGCGACATCTTTGGTTTCTAACAGCGCTTGCAACGCCACTAATACTTGCTGCGTTAGGCGTTCCTGCACCTGCGGACGTTGAGCGAAGAAACGCACAATGCGGTTGATCTTTGACAGGCCGATGATCTTCTTGCGTGGCAGATACGCCACTGTTGCAGTGCCATCAATGGTCACCAGGTGGTGTTCACAAGTGCTGGTGAGACTGATATCTTGCACTCGCACCATCTCATCAAATCCCATCTTATTTTCGATGACGGTGATTTTAGGAAAGTTGGCATAATCGAGCCCTGAGAAAATCTCATCGACATACATTTTCGCGATGCGCTTAGGTGTGTCGGCTAGGCTGTCATCAGACAGGTCAAGCGACATTAGCTTCATGATCTCACTGAAGTGGCTCTCAATCGCTACTTTCCGCTCATCCGCCGACAGGGTGCAGGGCACCATTGGGGTTTCTAGGCCGCGTTCTTCTAATGCAGAACGGACGGTAATGGCAGCTTCACTTAATGACATCGATATTCTCCTTCGGACTTACATCCCCGAATGCTGTATCAGCATGTGACCATACTCACATTATATACGGGGGGCGAAGCATAGCGCGAAACCACGTAAATTCACATAAAAAAGACAAAAAATAACCGCTATAAAAGCGGTTATTAGCATCGAATAAACTCATAACTGGTCAGTGGCAACCATGATGTTAGTCAATTATTGCCAACGCACTATGTTGATTAACTCTGCAGCAACTGATTTTGAATAAACTGCCACTGTTCTTCGAAATGGCTGGTGGGCTTAACCTTGAATTCACTGCGGACAAATTGGGTGATGCGGCCCTCGGCAATAGCGAGCAACATATTGGCCAGAATCGCCTCATCCAAGTTGAATTTCTTGCCTTCTCGCAGCGTCTTTTCCCGCAGAATTTGTTTCAGATGGGTCTCTACTTTGGAGAACAACTGGTTAATACGGTCGCGCAGTCGTTCATGTTCACCCAGCAGTGCATCACCATTGAGCAAGCGTGAAATCCCTGGGTTTTTCTCGGCAAATACCAGCAGCAGATGCAACATCAAATGGCAGCGGCGCATTGTGTCCTTTTCTTCTGCCATGATGAGATTAATACGCGTCAGCAGCGACTCCTCGATAAACTCGATAAGCCCTTCGTACATGCGTGCTTTGCTCGGAAAGTGACGATAGAGTGCTGCTTCGGATACGCCCACTTCTGAAGCCAATTTGGCGGTCGTAATACGCTGCCCAGGATTGGTTTCTAACATTTGCGCTAGACACTGCAAAATATGCTCGCGCCGATTAAATTTCTCTTTTGTGGCCATACTGCTTATACCTGCTTAGCGGGTGCCTGAATGGCCAAAACCACCTTCGCCACGCTCACTGGAATCAAATTCTTCCACCACATTGAACTGAGCTTGTACCACAGGCACAAATACTAGTTGTGCTAAACGGTCGCCAGCATTCAGCGTAAAGGATTCGCTGCCGCGGTTCCAGCAAGACACCATCAATGGGCCTTGATAGTCAGAATCAATTAAACCGACCAAGTTACCCAGTACGATGCCATTTTTATGGCCCAGGCCTGAGCGCGGTAAAATAACCGCAGCGAGTGATGGATCGGCCACATGAATGGCGATACCAGTAGGAATAAGAATGGTTTGCCCCGGAGCAACCGTGATCGATTCATCATCAATCATGGCGCGTAAATCCATGCCGGCACTACCGCTGGTGGCGTAAGCTGGCAATGGAAACTCGTTACCAATGCGGCTATCGAGAATTTTGACTTCAATTGGAGTTTTCATGGTGATTTATTTTGTCAGCGATAAGTTTTAATAATTGTTTTGCGAGCGCTAGTTTATCGGTTGCTGGTAATTCTTCACAGCTCGAATTTGTAAAAACTTTCAGTGCGTTGCTATCAGAGTTAAAGCCAAGCCCTTGCTCTGAAACATCATTTGCCGCAATCATGTCGAGATTTTTACGGGCAAGTTTTTGCTTCGCATATTGGTCGACATTGTCAGTTTCCGCCGCAAAGCCCACGGTGTACGGGCGTACATCCAGCGCCGCGACGCTGGCAAGAATATCGGGATTTTGCACTAAGGTGAGCTGCAGTGTTTGCTCGGCAGACGTCTTTTTCATTTTCTGTTCAGCCGCGGTAGCCGCGCGATAATCTGCTACGGCGGCACAACCGATGAAAATATCTTGCTCGTTGATGTGTTGCATCACTGCATCAAACATCTGTTGTGCCGATTCCACATCAATGCGGGTTACATTGGCCGGTGTGGTCAGATTCACCGGGCCACTGACGAGGGTGACATCAGCGCCCATAGCGGCGGCGGCACTGGCAATAGCAAAGCCCATTTTGCCCGAGCTGTGGTTAGAAATGTAACGCACCGGGTCGAGTGCTTCGCGCGTTGGACCGGCCGTCAGCAGCAACTTTTTACCTGCCAAAATTGGCGCTTCAAAAAATTGCTCAGCGAGCTCAACAATTTCATCCGGTTGCAACATACGGCCAGGACCAACTTCGCCACAAGCTTGGCTGCCACTGGCTGGGCCCCATATCGGCATGCCGCGTTGACGCAGTACCGCTAGGTTTTCTTGAGTCGCTGCATTTAAATACATCTGCTGATTCATGGCCGGACAAATTGCCAACGGTGCGGTGGTCGCTAAGGCAAGGGTTGTTAATAGTTCATCGGCCATGCCAGTGCGAAAACGGGCGATAAGATTTGCCGTTGCCGGGGCAACAATAAATAAGTCTGCCCAACGTCCTAATTCAATATGGCTCATGCCTGCTTCAGCGGAAGGATCGAGCAACTGCGAGGCGACCGGATGACCGGATACAGCTTGTAAGGTGAGTGGCGTGATAAATTCTTTTGCACTTTGGCTCATGACGACTCGCACATCAGCGCCTTTATCTTTCAGGCGTCTTACCAGCTCTGCGCATTTGTAGGCAGCGATGCCACCGCCGATACCGACCAGTATCTTTTTATTGTTCAGGCTCATAGCTCATAAATTGAACGAGGAAATAGAGTTAAACCTTAACATAAAGCACGGGTAACTGGGCAGTCTGCAACTCGCAAATAATCGGCCATACTTGATTATCGACCGCAAAAACAATGAAATCGCGAAAGGAGTCGCAGATGGGTATTAAAGATTGGCCGGCCGGGGAAGGGCCGCGTGAAAAACTGTTACGTGACGGCGCGGAAGTGCTCAGTGATGCGGAGCTGATAGCAGTACTGCTGCGTAATGGATTGCCAGGACAAAATGCGGTGGAACTTGGCCGATCATTGCTGGCTGAGTTTGGCTCGCTGCGTCAAATCCTCGCAGCCCCATTGCAGCAAGTGAGCAGAATTCCGGGGTTAGGGCCGGTCAAATTCGCTCAATTGCAATCGGCTGCTGAAATTTCGCGCAGAGTGTCACGAGAAAAGCTACAAAGAGGCACTGTTTTGACAAATCCTGATTTAACTCGTGACTATTTAATGAGACAATTGGGAGACCGTGCATATGAAGTGTTTGCAATATTATTGCTGGACAGTCAGCACAGGGTGATTCAGTTCGTAGAATTATTTCGTGGGACGCTAGATGCTGCATCAGTGTATCCGCGAGAAGTTGTTCGCCTTGCTTTGGAAAAACAGGCTGGTGCCGTAATCGTCTGTCACAACCATCCCTCGGGTGTGGCAGAGCCCAGCATGGCGGATAGAAGAATAACTGAGCGATTAAAATGTGCGCTGGCCACCATTGATGTTCCCCTGTTGGATCACATGGTTGTAGGGGATCTGGAAATCGTCTCCTTTGCCGAACGCGGATGGTTGAACTGATCGAGTGCTTGATCTTTCTTCAATTATCCTGTATAACATGCGCCCTCTTTGTGCCTCGGGCGACGGCCATATCGAGGTACATTAATGCTCGAGCGTTAAAACTGTTTTTGGAGAAGATTGACATGTCTAGAGTATGCCAAGTAACTGGCAAGCGTCCTATGGTTGGTAACAACCGTTCGCACGCGAAAAACGCAACTCGTCGTCGTTTCTTGCCTAACCTGCAGAACCACCGTTTCTGGTTGGAAGACGAAAAGCGTTTCGTACAACTGCGCGTTTCTACCAAAGGTATGCGCATTATCGACAAGAAAGGTATCGAAGTAGTTGTTGCTGAACTTCGTGCCCGTGGCGAGAAGGTGTAATAGAAAATGGCTAAAGCTAAAGGCAATCGTGAGAAGATCAAGCTGGTATCTACTGCCAAAACTGGTCACTTCTACACTACCGAAAAGAACAAGCGTAACATGCCTGAGAAAATGGAAATCAAAAAATTTGATCCAGTAATTCGTCAGCACGTTATCTACAAAGAAGCCAAAATCAAGTAATCGACTCGATTACTTTTGGATTCTGAAAGAGCCTCTGTTTTTACAGAGGCTTTTTTATTGGCTTTTTCACATATTCGTCGCACACTAACATTATTCTTTCGCTGTAAGTCGCGCCTTAACGCATTGGATTTGCCATTAAAAGTGAAAATAAATGCTTTAATAGTGAATTAAAATGCATTAGCATGGCGCCTGTTTAATCGGCCGTTGTCCGTAAACGTGCCGAATTTTGCTAGAAGGTGAAACTAACGGTGCGTACCACAGAATTGGTTGACGGATTCCGTCATTCAGCTCCCTATCTTAATGCCCATCGCGGCAAAACATTTGTCGTCATGCTGGGCGGTGAAGCGATTGATGATGGCAACTTTCGCTCAATCGTTAACGATATTTCCCTACTGCATAGCCTGGGCATCAAAGTGGTGTTGGTCTATGGTGCACGGCCGCAAATTGACGCGGCATTAGAAGCGAATTCCATTGAGCCGGCTTATCATGAAGGTGTGCGCATTACCGATGAAAGTAGCCTGAAAGTCATCAAGCAAGTGGCGGGTTCGCTGCAGTTTGATATCACAGCGCGGTTATCGATGAACCTGTCTAATACCCCGATGCAAGGCGCACAAATTAACGTGGTGAGTGGCAACTTCGTGATTGCGCAGCCGTTGGGTGTGGATAACGGCATTGATTATTGCCTGTCAGGTAAAGTGCGTCGTATTGATACTCAAGGTTTGAGACAGCAGTTAGAGAAGAACAGCATCATCCTGATGGGACCGATAGCGGCATCCGTGACTGGCGAAAGTTTAAACCTGACGGCCGAAGAGGTGGCGACTCAAGTCGCTATCAAGCTGAAAGCCGATAAAATTATCGGTTTCAGCGCGAATCACGGTGTGCAGGATGAAAATGGTGAAGTGATTGCTGAGTTGATGCCAAACGATGCACAGCGCATGCTGACATCGCTGGCAGAGCAAGATACTGACCGTGGTACTTTAGCCTTCTTAAAGGCGGCTATTGATGCTTGTCGTGCAGGTGTGCCGCGTTGCCACTTGGTGAGCCATCAAGAAGATGGGGCGCTGTTGCAGGAACTGTTCACCCGTGATGGCATTGGTACTCAGATTGTGACTGAAAGCGCTGAACGTCTGCGTCGTGCATCGATTTCTGATATCGGCGGTATTATCAATTTGATCCGTCCGCTGGAAGAGCAAGGCATCTTGGTGCGTCGTTCCCGCGAACAGTTAGAGATGGAAATCGAGCAGTTTATGATTATCGAGCGTGATGCGCTGGTCATCGGCTGTGCGGCTTTGTATCCATTTGAAGAAGATAATGCCGGTGAGTTCGCTTGCCTCGTCGTTCATCCAGATTATCGCGATATGGACCGTGGTAGTTTGTTGCTGAAAAACATTGTCAACCAAGCCAAAGTACGTGGTTATTCTCGCCTGTTTGCGCTGACTACGCGCAGTATTCATTGGTTCTTAGAGCATGGCTTCCAAATGGTGGATGTTGATGCGCTGCCGACGAAGAAAAAGCAGCTGTATAACTATCAGCGTCGTTCCAAAATCCTCGCATTAGACCTTTAAGTCATTTTTCGTAGAGCGGCATTGACATATTATGTCAATGCCGCTCATACTTCATCCATGTTCATTCAAGAGGAATATGGATATGGAACATCAAACTTCAGTATTAGCCCCACTTTCAACTGCCGCGCATTGGAGTTTTGCCGGGCTTATCATCTTTCTGATTGTCATCATGTTATTTATTTGGCAAAAGCCAATGCCTGCCACGGCAACTTCAGTTTCTGCCGGTCTCGTGATTGCGACCGTTGGTTTTTTTGGGTGGATGTACTGGCAGGCAAATCACGCTACTTTGCTGGTGGCGCAGACTGATTTACAGATTGATATGCCACTTTATGGTCGCCATATTGCCTTAAGCGACTTGGATTTGACCGGTGCCAAAGTGGTGGATATGCAGAGTCAACAAGCTCCAGCGCTGTCGTGGCGCACCAATGGTGTAGGATTGCCAGGCTACCATTTGGGATGGTTCCAGCTAAAACAGGACGGCAAAGCGCTAGTGGCTGTATCCGATACTCAGCACGTCCTGTTTATTCCGACAAAATTGGGTTTTAGTCTGCTGCTGAGCTCGCCACAGGCGTCCGTATTGCTGCAACAATTACGCGACAGTCAAACGACGACGGCGTCGTAGCATATCGAAGCTAAACACTAGAAGCGCGCTCCAGATAAAGCCAAAGGTGACACTTTTTTCCATATCAAACGGTTCGTGAAACACAATTACGGCCATGACAAACATAATGCTGGGGCCGACATATTGGAAAAAGCCCAGAGTGCTCAAGGGAATGCGCACGGCAGCGCCAGCAAAACACAGTAGTGGAATGGTGGTGATGACCCCGGCTGCCACTAATAACAGATTGAGATGCCAGCCGTTGGTGAGCATGTGCGATGCCTGTTCGCCCTCGGCAAACCACATCACCAACAGTGCTGGCGGCAGTAAAATAGCGGTTTCGACCGCTAACCCCGTCATCGCATCAATGTTGACCTTTTTTCTCAGCAGCGCATAAACCCCGAAAGTTCCCGCCAGCGCAAGTGACACCACGGGAATGGAGCCAAATGAGATCAGTTGAATTGCTACGCCTGATGCAGCAAGTGCTACGGCAAACCACTGCAGTTTGCTCAACCGCTCCGATAAAAACAGTAACCCAAGTACCACGTTCACTAGGGGATTAATAAAATAGCCGAGGCTGGCATCTAAGAGGTGATCATTATTCACCGCCCAGATAAACAAAAGCCAGTTGGCCGCAACCAATATCGAAGTGATGGTCAACACCAGCAGCTGCTTAGGCTGCTTTAGAAGTTGTCTGATGCGGCCATAACCGCCCATGAGCGCAATAAGTATGCCCATCAATACGAACGACCAAACGATACGATGTACGAGGATCTGCAACGGCGCGACTTGCTGGATAAGTTTGAAATAGAGTGGTGCAAAGCCCCAAAAAATATAAGCACTAAGCGCAAGCACTATGCCTTTGCGGTATTCTGTATCGGCCATGTTGACTATGGTGGTCTTGGTGAGGGAGAGAGATTGTGCTGGGTAACTGTCGGTTATTCAAGCAAAAGATGATATGCACCAATTCGTGAGCAGTAATGGTTGCTGATCATTCAATGAATTTAGCTGCCAATTACGGATGCTTAATGCTCAGTGCTTCAGTACAATGTACCCTCCTTAAGTTGTTATGCCGTGTTAATGGAATCAAGTCTCGAAAATTCACCCTTGCCGAAATTGACTGCTGATGTCTCCGCTATGGATGCGGTGCTGCAGCAAGTGTTTGGCTATCGAGAATTCCGTCAGGGCCAACGACAAGTCATTGAGCAGTTACTCGATGGTCAAGATTGCCTTATCATCATGCCCACTGGTGGTGGCAAAAGCCTGTGTTATCAATTGCCAGCCTTGCTGATGCAAGGGCTTACCTTAGTCGTTTCGCCGCTGATTTCGCTGATGAAAGATCAGGTGGATGCACTACAACAGATGGGCGTTAATGCAGCGTATCTCAACTCATCGCTTAGTCGCGATCAGCAATTTCAGATACTGAGGGGCTTACATCAAGGCGAAATCAAGCTGCTGTATATCGCGCCAGAGCGGTTGATGAGTAACGACTTTATCGAGCGTTTACATCACCTGCCGCTTGATATGATTGCCGTTGATGAAGCGCATTGTATTAGCCAATGGGGGCATGATTTTCGCCCTGAGTATGCCCAGCTCGGCAGGCTAAAACAGCTATTCCCAGCACTGCCTATCGCAGCACTTACCGCTACCGCCGATGAAGCCACGCGTCAGGATATTTGTCAGCGACTCAATATTGCCCCTTTCACCTTATTATCCAGTTTTGACCGCCCCAACATCCGCTACACAGTGGCAGAAAAACTCAATGCTGCTAACCAATTACGGCAGTTTATTAAGACGCAACAAGGTGCGGCAGGGATAGTGTACTGCGCTAGCCGTCGCCGCGTGGATGAAGTGGCGAAAGGATTGAGGTTGCAAGGTTTTCACGCTGAAGGTTACCACGCGGGCATGAGCACCGAAGAGCGTGCCAGCGTGCAGGATCGTTTTCTAAAAGAACAGCTCGAAATCGTGGTGGCGACAGTGGCGTTTGGCATGGGGATTAATAAATCCAATGTGCGCTTTGTGGTGCATTATGATTTGCCCAAAAGTATTGAGGCCTATTACCAAGAAACGGGCCGTGCAGGTCGTGATGGTATGCCGTCAGAGGCACTGATGCTGTTTGACCCGGCTGATATTCAGCGGGTGAGGCACTTGATTGACCAAAGTGAACCGGGGCCGCAACAGCAAGTGGAACTGCATAAGCTCAATACTATGGTGGCGTTTGCCGAAGCGCAAACCTGTCGCCGTCAGGTATTGCTGCATTATTTCGGTGAGGCTGCTGAACCTTGTGGCAACTGCGATATCTGTCTAGATCCGCCGAAACGCTACAACGGCACCGAAGATGCGCAAAAGGTGTTGTCGTGCATTTACCGCTTGAAGCAAAAGTTTGGTTTGAATTATGTGATTGAGGTGCTGCGCGGAGGCCGTTCGGCTCCAATAACTGAGCGGGGCCACGATAAGCTGTCTACTTGGGGACTTGGCAAAGATAAGAGCGCGGAATACTGGTTGAGCGTAACTCGGCAACTCATTCATCTAGGGCTTATCAATCAAGATATTTCCCGTGGTTCTAGTCTGCGCTTAACTGAAGCGGCGAGGCCGATACTGCGTGGCGAGTTGGCGTTGATGCTGGCGGAACCGCGTTTAACGCTATCGCACATGACGCACAAGCCGATGACGCATAAAACGGGGAATAGTCGTGCGCCGCTGAATTATGACCGACGACTGTTTGCTCGTTTGAAAACGCTGCGGCGCAGTATTGCCGAAGAATATGATGTGCCACCATATTTGGTGTTTAATGATGCGACCTTGGCGGAAATGGCGGCGAACATGCCGACCACTGAGCTTGAAATGTTAGCCGTCAGTGGTGTCGGCGAACGTAAATGGGCGCGTTTTGGTCAGCAATTTATTGATGAGATTGGCGATTATCTCAGCGAAGTTTGAGGTACGCCTCGTTCTCGCGTGCGAGATAATTGATTGACATTGGCGCGTTTGATCAGTGATTGCAGATTATCTGGTTGTTTCATCTCTGCCATCCCTATCGATGCTGGTTGCATACTGAACATATGCAGTACCGGCTCCAATTGACGTACCACGCGGGTGGCGCCTTCGGCTGATGTATGTGGCAATAGCACGAGTAACTCGTCAACAGAGTGACGAATGATTTTGTCTTGTTCACGTAGTCGATGCGTAGCCTGTTCAATTACATCTGGTAGATCCACCTGCTTGATATGATTGATATTGACAATTAATAAGCTCAACGGATAACCCGCCGCTTTCGCCGTCTCAATCATGGCTTCTACCCATTGTTCACTATCATCAGCGGTTGGCTTACTCACTTTGGGATACCAGTTTTTATAGCGACTGATGATCCAAAAAATAACCGCAACCAGCACCAGTAACAGTGCGTAAATCATGGTATATGCACGTTTTAGTTTTTGCTCACTATTGTTAGTCGCGGCTTTGATTTGCTGTTGTGCTTGAGACTGTTGCTGTTCCTGTAAACTCAACTTGGCTTTGTATTGCATAAATTGCGTGCTATTGAGTTTATCTTGCGCCTGTTGCAGTGCAACTATAGCCGACTGCAACGCTTGATAAGCTGACTCTAGTTTGCCTTGTTTATACAAGATCTCTGCACGAAGTTGCTGTGAAGCCGCGGTGTCAAAAGGTTGGGTGAGTGCTATAGACAATGACAATGAATTATCTGTTTCATTGAGCGCGCCTTCTAAGTCTCCTTGCCGCATTTTTATGCGTGCAGCGAGTCGGCTAATACCTATAGTCCCTGTACTAATACCCAATTTTTCGTACAAGTTTAGTGCGAGATTACTGTATTTACTTGCTTCCGAAAGCTCATTTAGCATCAAGTAGATGGCTGATATTTGCGCGTATGATGGCGCTTTTTCAACATCCGACTGCACTAAGTGCAAGGTTTCAATTGCCTTATTAAGCAGCGAGTTACTCTGTTCTACTTTGCCTTGGTCGAGAGCAACACGAGATTGCATCAGGTAGAGGACATGCCTAATTTTGCCATTCGAACTTGGTTCAGCTTGCGCAAGATTTAAATAGTAATCGGCTTGCGAATAGTCGCCGGTTGCTTGCAGTACAGATGCCATATCTGCATATACGTAGGCTAGAGGAGGGTTTAACCATGCTTCGCTTTGATGTTGGATGTCGGGGTAAATATCCATTGCAAGACGCAGATCTTCAATGGCTGCAGCAAAGTTACTTAATTCATTTTCTGATTCAGCACGCAGCCTTAATACGGAAAAGAGTAGTTGATAGTCACTATTTTTCTTGGCGTAGAGAGCGGTAGAATCTAATAAAGGCAGTGATTGCTTCAGCTCATCCATATCTTGATAAGCCTCTGCTGCACAAACTTCGAAGTAGGGGGCAACTATGTCGAGTTTAGCTTGTTTAGCTCTTAGCTGCCCCTGCTGAGCGATATCAATTGCCGCTGAGTTGTCACCTAACTGAATCATCAACTGACACTTTAGTAGCTGTAGCCGCAGTTGTTCACTAGAAGATAACTTATCCTGATGTTGCTCCAGCTCGCCGATTTTGTTCGCAGCTTGATTCGGAAATTGATAAATCTGAGTAGCGAGGCGATCCATTTCATCGGCATGAGCCAACGTTGCCAAGGTGCAGAGAAACAGGCTCAAGATCCAACTGCGAAAGTCCATTTAATCTCCGTATGGCATTGGTATCATGACTGAAACGACAAGGCGGGATTATAACGTTTTTTCAGCAAATGTGGCTGGTTAAAAATTGATGCATACTGCATTTATTACATTTTGTTGATATGACATATACTCACTATTTCTCAAAATTTGGCGCGTATGAATCATCAAAGTGCAACAAAAATGGAAGATTTAACGATTTCTAGCAAATTGATGTTGACAGAAAACCTTATCACGGTTATTTATTGAACCACTCTGAATTCGGTGAATAATTATCACCGCGAGAATTTTGTAAGAATATTGGCTGACTGGCATGCAAACTAACGTAACTCTCTCTCTCCTCCTCCTTACTCTCGCAGGTGCTGCGCGGAGGAGTTAAGGCTGTTTGCCAGACAGCAAGTACAACTCAAAACCCCGCGCCCATTGTCGCGGGGTTTTTTGTTTTTAACGTATTTTAATCGAAGAAAGTGATCCCCTACGGAGAATCCAGATGTCTGATAAAGTATTTATTTTCGATACCACGCTGCGTGATGGTGAACAAGCGCTGGCCGCGAGTTTGTCGGTAAAAGACAAGTTACAGATCGCAATGGCGCTTGAACGTCTGGGCGTAGACATCATGGAAGTGGGTTTCCCTGTCTCATCTCCAGGTGATTTCGAATCTGTGCAAACCATTGCGCGCACCATCAAAAATTCACGCGTATGTGCGTTGTCGCGAGCGTTAGAGAAAGACATTGATGCTGCGGCGCAAGCGCTGTCAGTAGCTGAGCAGTTCCGTATCCACACATTTATTTCAACCTCGAACATTCACGTTGAAAGCAAGCTGAAACGCTCATTTGACCAAGTGTTAGAAATGGCTGTGGGCGCAGTGAAGTACGCGCGTCGCTTCACTGACGATGTGGAATTCTCTTGTGAAGATGCTGGCCGTACCCCGATTGATAATCTGTGCCGTATGGTTGAAGCTGCCATTGCTGCGGGTGCGCGTACCATCAACATTCCTGACACTGTGGGCTACACCGTACCGAACGAATTTGGCGGTATCATTCAAACCCTGTTTAACCGCGTGCCGAACATTGACCAAGCGGTGATTTCGGTACATTGCCACGACGACTTAGGTTTGTCGGTAGCCAACTCGATTACTGCTGTGCAGCATGGCGCACGTCAGATTGAATGTACCGTCAACGGTATCGGCGAGCGCGCCGGTAACTGCTCGCTGGAAGAAGTGGCGATGATCCTGTCGACTCGCAAAGACGTGATGGGCGTTGAAACCAACATCAATACCAAAGAGATTTATCGCACCTCTCAAATGGTCAGCCAGATTTGCAATATGCCTGTGCAATCCAACAAAGCGATCGTTGGCGGTAATGCCTTTACTCACTCATCTGGGATTCACCAAGATGGCATGTTGAAGGCGAAAAACACCTACGAAATCATGACTCCAGAGAGCATCGGTTTGAACCGTAACCACCTGAACATGACTTCGCGTTCAGGCCGTCACGTGATCAAACACCGCATGCAGGAGATGGGTTACAGCGAAAGCGATTACTCACTGGATCAACTGTATGACAGCTTTTTGAAATTGGCTGATAAGAAAGGCCAAGTATTTGATTATGATTTGGAAGCCTTGGTATTCATGGAAGGTAAATCTGACCGTGAACCGCACTACAAACTGCAGCAGTTGCAGATCCAGTCAGATTCTATTGAAGGTGGTGCTAACGCCACCGTGACCTTGAACATTGATGGTGAAGCGCAAACAGCCAAGGCGCATGGTAATGGTCCAGTCGATGCGACCTATAACGCGATTGCCGAATTGGGTGGTGAACAGATCAATATCATCAGCTATCAATTAGGGGCGAAAGGCCAAGGTCAAAATGCATTGGGGCAGGTGGATATTACAGCTAAATATCGCGAGCAGAATTTCCACGGTGTGGGCTTGGCGACCGATGTGGTCGAAGCGTCTGCCGAAGCATTAATTTACGTGATGAACTTGGTTCGTCGTGCTGATCTGGTGGCAGATCAGAAACAAAAAATCTTAGCAAAAAAGGAATTGGGGGGAGTATGAGTTATCAAGTAGCGGTACTTGCTGGTGATGGTATCGGGCCAGAAGTGATGGTTGAAGCACGTAAAGTGCTGACCGCAGTAGAACAACGTTTTGGTCTGGAGATCAACTACAGCGAGTACGATGTCGGCGGCGCCGCCATTGATAACCAAGGTTGCCCATTACCAGAAAGCACATTGAAAGGCTGTGAAGCCGCAGATGCGATTTTGTTTGGTTCGGTCGGTGGCCCAAAATGGACGCACTTGCCACCTGATGAACAACCTGAGCGCGGTGCATTGCTGCCACTGCGCGGTCACTTCGAGCTGTTTTGTAATCTGCGTCCGGCCAAGCTGCATGCGGGCTTAGAAGGTTTGTCACCGCTGCGTGCTGACATCTCCTCACAAGGGTTTGATGTGGTGTGTGTGCGTGAGCTGACTGGTGGCATCTACTTTGGTAAGCCGAAAGGTCGCCAAGGCGAAGGTGAAGCCGAAGAAGCGTTCGATACTATGCGTTATAGCCGCCAAGAGATCCGCCGCATCGCTAAAATCGCTTTTGAAACCGCTCAGGGCCGCCGCAAAAAAGTGACCTCAATTGATAAAGCTAACGTGCTGGCCTGCTCAGTGCTGTGGCGAGAAGTAGTGGAAGAGGTTGCCAAAGATTATCCAGACGTTGAGCTGGAACATATGTACATCGACAACGCCACTATGCAGTTGCTGCGTCGCCCATTCGATTTCGACGTGGTGCTGTGTTCAAACCTGTTCGGTGACATTCTGTCAGACGAAATCGCCATGTTGACCGGATCTATGGGCTTGTTGTCTTCCGCCTCAGTTAACGGCAGCGGTTTTGGCTTGTTTGAACCAGCTGGTGGCAGTGCGCCAGATATCGCTGGTCAAGGCATTGCAAACCCAGTGGCGCAAATTCTGTCAGCGGCATTAATGCTGCGCTTTAGTCTGCAACAAGAAGAAGCTGCCAGCGCAATTGAACGTGCGGTAGGTAAAGCATTGGCCGAAGGCTATCTGACTGGTGAATTACTGGCAGCGGATCAGCGTCACAATGCCAAATCAACCAGCCAGATGGGTGATTTTATCGCGCAAGCCGTGAGGGAAGGTGTGTAATGGGTAAGACCTTATATGAAAAGGTGTGGGATGCCCACATTGTGGCCGAGCCTGCGGGCGAAGCGCCAATTATTTATGTCGATCGTCACTTAGTGCATGAAGTGACCTCGCCACAAGCGTTTAGTGGTTTGAAAATGGCGGGCCGCAAGCTGCGCGCGCCAGAAAAAACCTTCGCCACCATGGATCACAATACTTCCACCAAGAGCGCCAGCTTAGATGCGTTAAGCCCAATGGCGCGGACTCAGGTGGAAACTTTGCAGCAAAACTGTGAAGACTTTGGCGTGCGCTTGTACGATATTCACCATCCTAATCAAGGCATTGTACACGTGATGGGCCCAGAGCTGGGCATCACCTTGCCGGGCACAGTGATTGTGTGTGGTGACTCGCACACTGCTACCCATGGTGCGTTCGGCGCGCTGGCATTTGGTATCGGTACCTCAGAAGTTGAGCACGTACTGGCAACCCAAACCTTGCGTCAGTTAAAAGCCAAAACCATGAAGATTGAAGTGCGCGGCAGTGTACAAGATGGCATTACCGCCAAAGACATCGTGCTGGCGATTATCGGTAAAATCGGCATGGATGGCGGCACTGGCTATGTGGTGGAATTCTGCGGTGAAGCCATTCGCAACCTGTCGATGGAAGGTCGCATGACTTTGTGTAACATGGCCATCGAAATGGGCGCTAAAGCCGGTATGGTGGCGCCAGATGCCACCACTTTTGAATACTTAAAAGGCCGTACCTTTGCACCGAAAGCCAGCGATTGGGATCAAGCGGTAGCCGATTGGTCAGCGCTGAAAACCGATGAAGATGCGGTGTTTGATGCCACTGTGACGTTGGAAGCGAAAGATATTGCGCCACAACTGACTTGGGGCACTAACCCAGGCCAAGTGGTGGCGATTGATAAACCGGTGCCAAATCCCGCCGATGAAACCGATCCGGTCACCAAAGGCAGTATGGAAAAAGCACTGCAATATATCGGCTTAGAGCCAGGCGTGTTGATGACCGATGTGGCCATCAACAAGGTCTTTATCGGATCATGCACTAACTCACGCATTGAAGATCTACGCAGCGCTGCGGCGCAAATTCAAGGCCGCAAAGTAGCTGCAACCGTGAGTGCGATTGTGGTGCCGGGTTCGGGCCAAGTAAAAGCCCAAGCGGAAGCGGAAGGTTTGGACAAGCTGTTCACCGAAGCAGGTTTTGAATGGCGTCTGCCGGGCTGCTCTATGTGTTTGGCGATGAACGATGACCGTTTGGAACCGGGCGATCGCTGCGCGTCGACCAGCAACCGTAACTTCGAAGGCCGCCAAGGCCGTGGTAGTCGCACCCATTTGGTTAGCCCAGCAATGGCTGCCGCTGCGGCGATTGCCGGTCACTTCGTTGACATTCGTCAGCCAGCAGAGGAGAAGTAACATGCAGGCATTTACTGTACATCAAGGGATTGCCGTGCCGCTGGACAACGCTAACGTCGACACTGACCAGATCATTCCGAAGCAGTTCCTGTCCAAAGTCACCAAAGATGGCTTTGGCGTGCATCTGTTTCACGACTGGCGTTATCTCGATGATGCGGGCGAGCAAGCCAACCCAGAGTTTGTGATGAACCAACCACGTTACCAAGGCGCGACCATTTTGCTGGCGCGGGAAAACTTTGGTTGTGGCTCGAGCCGTGAACACGCACCGTGGGCACTAGCCGATTACGGTTTACGGGCGATTATCGCGCCAAGCTTTGCTGACATCTTTTATGGCAACTCGATCAACAACGGCCTGCTGCCAGTGAAGTTGCCAGCAGAGCAGGTTGAGCAGTTGTTTGTGGAAGTGAGTGCCAGTGAAGGCGTGCAGATCACCGTGGATTTGGAACAGTGCAAAGTGGTGTCACCATCGGGCGCTGAGTTCCCATTCACACTGGCAGAATCTGCTCGCCATAAATTGCTGAATGGCTTAGATGCGATTGGTTTGACCTTGGCCCATGAAGCTGAGATCAGCCAGTACGAGCAAACTGTGCCTGCTTGGCGTGGTTAACTAAACACAGGTCGTAATGGTCGGCCAGCATAGCTAAAAATAGAGGCATTTATGCCTCTATTTTTTTTGTACCTAAATTGTCATTTACCTTTGCTTTCCACGCCTTAATACTCGTGTTACTCAGTAGCGCAAACTGACGTAATGTCATCGAGTGAACAATCAATGGCGCAGCTTTTTTGTAATGGAATGGCCGAATTTTATCCTGCTGCTAGATATTTATGCTGAAAAGTGAAGTCCGCTTAAGTGTACATATGTTCACTAGCACGATTTTAATAACTCACTGAATAATAGCTAAATTTAAGTTTTTACTCTAAAGTCGCTGCTTACTGATAGCGAGTGATATAGCGTTATCGCATCCAGAGTCATTGTTTAAAACGTTTGTTTTATAGTGATTAAGTCTGTTATTAATCACTTAGCGGTGTTATCTGCTGTTTTTGGCTTTTTGCTTGCAAAGATATTCTACAAAAGTAAACTCGCATGCCAGAAAAACAATAAGCTGTACTCCATTTTCGAACTCACAATAAGAGAACAACAATGACTCAAAAATTCAAACTGACACTGGTATCAGTGGCGCTTTTGGGGATGGGCGCTCAGTTACCTGTTCATGCTGCAGGCTTCCAATTGGCTGAATCTTCTGCCACAGGTTTGGGCCGTGCCTTTGCTGGTGAAGCAGCATCGGCAGAGAATCCATCAGTACAAGCACGTAACCCGGCCATGTTGAGTTATCTGAAAGGTCGTCAGGTTTCAGTAGGTGCCGTGTATGTGATGCCATCAGTAAACACGCCAGGCACCTTATCAATTGATTCACCATTATTGCCGCAGACGATCACTATGGACGCGAGCGTAGATGACGTGGCCAATAACGCGGTAGTGCCTAACTTTTATTACTCTAGTCAGCTTAATGATCGCTGGACATGGGGATTGGCGGTTAACTCAAACTATGGCTTAGAGACCGAGTTGCCTGCAACGCATGCTGCCTCAATCTTTGGCAACAAGACCTCAGTCACCACGGTAGAGCTCAACACGAATATTGCCTATAAGATCGATCGTCATTTCACCGTCGGCGGTGGTATGCGCTTTGTTTACGGTAAGGGTGAAATTGGGGCTACTGCACCAGCTTGGATCGATGCTATTGGCGCTATTCCTACCGTACCCGCTGCGGTAGCTGCACAACTACCGCCATCTGGTACTGAGCTGAAGCATCTGAAAGGTGACGATTACGGTATGGGTTGGCGCGCTGGTACTAGCTGGCAGATCGATGACAACAACCGTATTGGTTTAGCCTATAGCAGCAAAGTGAAGCTTGATTTAGACGGGAATGCGCGCGGTGTAATGTACACTGGTGGTTCTGCCACTGTGCCTGGTTACATTCCGTTAGAGTTGCCTGCATTTGCTGAGCTGGCGTCTTATCATCAGATCACCGACGACTTTGCTTTACAGGCGAGTATCAACTGGACTGACTGGAGCAGCTTTGATGAATTAGTTGTGTACTTCCCACACGATGAAAAGCCGCTGTCTGGTGCAGAATCAGATCTGGTTAAAGAAGAGCATTTCAAAGATAACTGGCGTTACTCTGTCGGCGGTACTTACCAAGCGAGCAAGGCATTGACGTTGCGTGCAGGTGTTGCTTTGGATAAAACTGCGGTGGCAGACAAAAACCGTACGATTACCATTCCAGACAGTGATCGTTTATGGTTCAGCATAGGTGCTGGCTATGCGTTGACTGATGCGATGACGCTCGATTTAGGTGTGACCTATATCAAGGCGCGTGGTGAGTCACCCATCAATGAAACTCAATCATTGTTGAACTTGGCGCAGGTTACCTACAACGGTGAGTCAGTTGGCCACGTATGGTTGGCCGGATTGCAGTTAACATACAAAATGTAAGCTGTGCTCAGTCGTTAAAAAAGCCTCGCTAAGCGAGGCTTTTTTGTCGGCAGCTGAAACTACACGGTAATATCGATAATGGCACCACTATCCGATGATGCAGCTGATTGTTCAGGTTCACGATTTTGTGGTTGGCGACGATTGCCCTTACGGCGTTCGCGTGCAAACGGTCGCTGTGCTTTACGTCTTTCAACACGTTTACGACGTTCTTGCAGATGAGGTGTAATCGCCTTTTGCTCATTTTCATGCTCAGGCGCAACTTCAGCTGAGTCGCTGACCTGCTTTACGTCTCGTTTGCTCTTGTATTGATTCGGCGGTGGTAACGCCTGCATCGCATAGATAGTTTCTAAGCCCATATCGTTTACCTTACTCTCTGTCGTTACACCTGCTTGTTGTTATATTTGACACCTCTACACACATATTATCGGCAAAAATTGCACAAACTTTAACCAAAATTAGGTGGTGGCAAATTAGTTGACGCTTGTGTGGTAATTGTAAGAATTTAGTGAAAATGGGGAAAACAACCCGCTGAGATCCACTTTTGTAGGTTCAAATGCCAATTCACTGGTGAATCATGTTCCTTATCGAGCTGATATATAGTGACAAATTCCCACAATGCTCCACTTTTTTGACGCCTATCTACTTTCCTGTAACACGCCGCTAACCCGCTTGGCGACTGGATTTAAACGGGATCCGATCGCTTGACAAGCTTTATTGACTGTCCCTACACTTAGCATTTGTGGGAATTTGTGGATCAATGTGGATCTTTTAACACGATAAAGGAGAGCCGGATGTTTTCCGGAGCCAGTGCCCTTAACTTGGATGCCAAAGGCCGGATCGCGATGCCAACGCGATACCGCGAACTTTTGCGCGCCAATCATGAAGGCAAGCTGGTTGTCACTGTTGATATCCAATCTGCATGCTTACTCATCTATCCATTGAATGAATGGTTAGTGATTGCTGACAAGCTGCAGAAGCTTTCTGATACACAGCCACAAGAGCGGGCAGTGAAACGCCTGTTGCTCGGGTACGCACAAGAATGCGAACTCGATGGCAATGGCCGCATTTTGGTCACGCCGCCGCTACGTAAATATGCAGCACTCGATAAAAAGCTGATGCTGGTCGGACAGCTAAATAAATTTGAACTATGGGATGAGCAACTGTGGCAGCAGCAGTTGGATGACAGTTTGGCGCTTATCCGCACCGAAGGCATTACGGCCAGTGATCGTCTGGCTGATTTTTCGCTTTAAGTGACACTAAATTAAAGAAGAGACAAATGAGCGAAAACTTTGCGCACCTATCGGTTTTACTTAATGAAGCCGTGGAAGGGTTAAACATTCGTCCTGATGGCATCTATATAGATGGCACTTTTGGTCGTGGCGGTCATTCGCGTCAGGTGCTGGCACGTCTGGGAGAGCATGGCCGCTTGATTGCTATCGATCGCGATCCGCAAGCCATTGAAGCGGCCAAAGCGTTTGCTGATGATAATCGCTTTACCATCGTACACGGTGGTTTCGGACAGCTGGCAGAATACATCGAGTCGATGGGACTCACAGGCAAGATTGACGGCGTACTGTTGGATTTAGGTGTGTCATCGCCGCAGCTCGATGATGCGGAACGTGGCTTTAGCTTTTTACGTGATGGCCCGCTCGATATGCGCATGGATAATAGCAAGGGCGAAACAGCTGCTGAATGGATAGCGCGCGCTGATATCGATGATATGGCGTGGGTATTCAAAACCTATGGTGAAGAGAAAAATGCGCGCCATATTGCCCGTTGTATTGCCGCTGATCGCGACCAAACGCCATTCCTGCGTACTAAAGATTTAGCCTCGTTGATTGAACGTATCACCAAGCATAAAGAGCGTAATAAGCATCCGGCCACGCGGGTGTTTCAGGCAATTCGTATCTATATCAACAGCGAGTTAGAACAAATTAATCAAGCACTTGAAGGTGCAGTAACGGTATTGGCACCACATGGTCGTCTGTCGGTGATCAGTTTTCATTCGTTAGAAGATCGGATGGTGAAGCGTTTTATTCGCAAATTTAGCCAAGCCGAAGAAGTGCCTTATGGCTTACCGGTAACTGAGGAACAACTCAACCGTAATCGTAAATTACAACCGATTGGTAAAGCGATGAAGCCGTCAGAGCAGGAGTTGACGCTCAACCCCAGAGCCCGTAGCTCAGTGTTGCGCGTCGCCGAACGGTTAGCGGATTAATTGTCGATGACGGCAACTAAGCAGCTCAATCTCACCCGCATTGTGATTCTCGACATTTGGCATCACAAGTGGATGATTTTAGTTGGTTTTGCCGTGATGTTGAACGCTATTGCGGTGGTGTATACCAGCCACATTAGTCGTTCACAAACGAGTCAGTTAGATAAATTACAGCAAGAACGGGATCGACTGGACATCGAATGGCGCAATCTGCTGCTGGAAGAGCAGTCGTTAGCAGAGCATAGCCGTGTCACCCGAATTGCCACTAAGGATTTGGATATGGAACGTCCCTCACCAGGTCAAGAGGTTATAGTGAGACTGCCATGAAAAAGCAGGCGAAAAGGATTACCAAACCTGAACCAATCCACTGGCGTTTAAAGCTGGTGGTTTTTTCCGTATGCGCGGTTTTTTTCTCGCTGGTGGCGCGTGCCGCTTATATTCAGGTGCTTGAGCCTGGGCGACTGCGCCATGAAAGCGATATGCGGACACTCCGCACCACGTCAAATGAAGTACAACGTGGTTTGATTACCGATCGCAACGGTGAAATGCTGGCGGTCAGTGTGCCTGTGCGGGCGGTATACGCCGATCCTAAAGTGGTGTTTGATGAAAATGGCTTTGAAGATATGCGTCGTTGGCAAGCATTGGCCGATGTGCTGCATGAGCCGGTAGATGAAGTGCTTGCCCGGGTGCGCGATAACCCGAAAAAACGTTTTACCTACTTAAAACGACAAATTACCCCGGAAGTGGCGAATTATATTCGGCAGCTCAAGCTGCCCGGCATATATCTCAAAGCTGAATCTCGTCGCTACTATCCAACCGGTGAAATTACGGCTCAGTTGGTGGGGATCACCAATATTGATGATGTGGGCATTGAAGGCTTAGAAAATACCTACGACAACTGGTTGACGGGAACGCCGTCAAAACAGAAGGTGCGTAAGTCTCGCGACGGTCGCGTGGTAGAGCGACTCGATATTATTCAGGAAGGCGAAAGCCCCAACGATCTAGTATTGAGCATCGATCAACGCATTCAACAACTGGCTTATCGCGAATTGAAACGTGCCACCGAAATGTATCAGGCAACTTCTGCATCTTTGGTGATGATAGATGTTCGTACTGGCGAAGTCTTAGCGATGGCTAACACGCCTTCCTATAACCCTAACTCCCGTGATCATTTGCAAAGTTACCGTATGCGTAACCGCGCCTTGGTGGATGCCTATGAACCGGGATCTACGGTAAAACCTTTTGTGGTGGCCGCGGCACTACAAGCTGGGATTGTGAAGCCGGGCGACAAAGTGGATACCTCGCCAGGTTGGATGCGTATTGGTGGTCAGCAGGTGCGAGATAGCCGCAACTACGGTGATATCACGCTAGCGATGATCCTAAAAAAATCCTCCAATATGGGTATCAGTAAGTTGGCGTTAGAAATGCCAATCCAACACTTACTGGGTACCTATCAATCATTGGGACTAGGTGGCTACAGCGGCATTAATATGACGGGCGAAAGTCCTGGCCTAGTACCAGAACGTCACCGTTGGTCTGACTTTGAGCGCGCCACATTGGCGTTTGGTTATGGCTTGACTGTGACACCACTGCAGTTGGCGCGTATGTACGCTACATTGGGCAGTGGCGGTATGCTTTATCCATCCTCCATTTTCAAATTGAAGCAAGCGCCGGAAGGTAAGCGCGTGCTATCAGAAGATGTCGCCAAAGAGGTGCTGAAAATGCTGGTGGGTGTCACCGAGGAAGGCGGCACAGGCACAAAAGCGCATATCGATGGCTATCCGGTCGCCGGGAAATCGGGTACCAGCCGTAAAGCGGTTGCCGGCGGTTATGGTGATGACTATGTAGCACTGTTTGCTGGCGTTGCGCCTGCCAACGATCCACGCCTGGCAATGGTCGTCGTAGTGAACGAACCCAAAGGCGATCACTACTATGGTGGTGATGTGTCTGGTCCGGTATTTGGTAAGGTGATGTCAGGTGCGTTGCAGATGCTCAACGTTGAACCTGCCAGCACGCGCGAGCTAGTGCAGTTAGCTGGTACACCGGGAGGTCAGCCATGATACTCCTCAAAGATCTGCTGGCACCTTGGTTTCATTATGCAGGTAACGAATCAGTCGCTGCGCCGACAATTGATAGTCGTAAGGTCGTTAACGGCGGCTTGTTCTTGGCGGTGCCCGGTTACCGAGTTGATGGCCGCGAATATATCGCGGCAGCGCAAAGTAACGGTGCGACAGCGGTATTGCGTCATACCGATGTGCCGGATGAACACGGCCATGTGCATCGCGAAAATGGCTTAGTTATCGATTTTTTCCAGTTGAATCGGCAGTTGTCCGCAGTAGCGGCACAGTTTTTCCTGCCGAAAGGTTGGCACACCCGTGTGGTGGGGGTTACTGGCACCAATGGCAAGACTTCGGTAACTCAGTTGATTGCGCAATGGGTCGAGTTGCTGGGCCAGCAAGCGACCGTGATGGGCACTATCGGTAATGGTCGGCTGAATCAGCTGATTGATACTGGCAATACCACCGCGGATGCGGTCACCGTAATAACACAGCTGAACGACATGTCGCAGCAACAGATCGATGTTTGCGCGATGGAAGTTTCCAGCCACGGTTTAGTGCAAGGGCGTGTGGATGCGGTGCCGTTTGAAGTGGCGGTATTTACCAACCTTAGTCGTGATCATCTCGATTTTCATCACAGCATGGAAGCCTATGCCGCGGCCAAAAGACGGCTGATGGCATTTCCGAGTGTGAAACATGCGGTGATTAATCTGGACGACAGCGTGGGGGCTGCTTGGTTTCAAGAACTTGGCGAATTGGCGTTAGGTTTTTCATTGCAAAATGACACCTCTGCCACAATTCGCGCGCATTCAGCTCATTATCATCATGCCGGCATGACGGCGCAGATTCTATGGCCCGAAGGTATGGGAACACTTAACACCTCGTTGTTAGGCGAATTCAATCTTGCCAATCTGTTAGCGGCACTGTCCACGCTATACGCCATGGGCTATTCAATGCCGCAGCTGCTTGAGCTAGCACCTAGATTACAACCTGTCGCTGGTCGTATGGAATGTTTTACCGCAGCTGCTGGCTATTCGATTGTTGTCGATTACGCCCATACTCCAGATGGTCTAGATAAAGCGTTGCAAGCGGCACGTAGTCACTGTGACGGTACACTCTGGTGTTTGTTTGGTTGCGGAGGTGATCGCGATAAAGGCAAACGGCCTCAAATGGGCGCCATTGCAGAGCGCTTAGCCGATCGCATTATGGTGACTAGCGATAACGTGCGCAGTGAAGATCCCGTCGCGATTTTAGACGATATTCGCGCAGGTTTATTACAGCCTGACGCGGCACTATTTGAAGTTGATAGAGAAACCGCCATTAAGCAAGTAGTGGCATTAGCTAAGCCAGGCGACGTGATTTTACTGGCAGGCAAGGGACATGAGACTTATCAAGAGATTAACGGAAAACGTCGGCATTACGATGAACGCGCGTTGGCGCAACAACTCTGCGGAGGTCATGAATGATTGCCTTAACGTTGGGTGAGATTGCCATCGCCTTAGGTGCGCGGTTAGTACCGTCGTTGGCATTGGACATCGTGGTAAATCGCGTGACCACCGACAGCCGCGTCGCAACAGACAGCCTGTTCATCGCGCTTAAAGGTGAACGTTTTGACGGTCATGATTATGCGCAAAGCGCTATCGACGCTGGTGCGATGGCGTTGTTGGTTAATCGTGAATTGCCTATCGCTACACCGCAATTGGTGGTAGCTGATACCCATAAGGCATTGGGTCAGTTAGGGAAATTAGTGAGCGATCGAATAGCGCCCCGTTGTGTTGCCTTAACTGGCTCTAACGGCAAAACCAGTGTCAAAGAGATGGTCGCGTCGATTTTGGCGCGCCAATTTTCGGTGCTCTATACCGCAGGTAATTTCAATAATGATATCGGTGTACCGCTCACGGCGCTGCGGTTGACGCCAAAGCACGAATACGCAGTGTTTGAGCTCGGTGCTAATCATCCAGGTGAGATTGATTACACCTCCAGCATAGTACGGCCACAAGTGGCATTGGTGAACAATGTAGCCAGTGCGCATTTGGAAGGCTTTGGTTCAGAAGCCGGTGTCGCCAAGGCTAAATCAGAGATTTTCCGCCATCTTACAGCAGACGGTATCGCCATTATTAATGCCGACGATCATTATGCTGACGTCATGCGTCAGGCAGCTGCGGGCCATCGTCAGTTAGCGTTTTCCTGTCAAGACGCGGCCGACGTGATGGCCAAGCAGTTGAGCAGCGATATCGGTGGGCGTTATCAGTTTGTGTTGGAGTACAAGCTGCAGCAGCTCGCTATCCAACTGCCATTAGCTGGGCGTCATCAGGTGAGTAATGCATTAGCGGCGGCCGCTATCTGTATTGCGCTGAACGTGCCATTGGCCGTTATCAAAGCGGGACTCGAAGCTATGAAACCGGTGAAAGGGCGCATGGTGCCGCATGAGTTTGGCCGAGTGTTGTTGGTGGATGACAGTTATAACGCGAATCCGGCATCGGTCACCGCAGCTATCAATTGGCTGACAGAATTATCAGGATTTCGCGCCTTGGTACTGGGCGACTTAGGCGAATTAGGCGACAATGCCGCGCTTTTACACCGCGAGCTCGGCGAGCAGGCAAAACAGGCTGGCGTATCAGCACTCTATTGCTGCGGTGACTTAACGCAAAATACCAGCGAAGGATTCGGCACTCCACATCTGCAAGATGTAGAGCAACTGGTGCATAAATTAATAACAGATATCAAACAGCATACTGGGAAGGTCACTGTATTGGTAAAAGGTTCTCGCAGTTCGCGCATGGAGCGAGTTGTCGAAGCCTTAATAGCGGCGCAAGGGCGTGGGGAGTTAGTGTAAATGCTGGTTTATCTGGCGGAGTATCTGACCCAGTTTTATACCGGGTTTAATGTGTTTTCTTATGTGACCTTCAGAGCCATTCTCGGCTTGCTGACGGCGCTCAGCTTTTCACTGTGGTGGGGGCCAAAACTGATCCAAAAACTGCAATTGCTGCAGATTGGTCAGGTAGTACGTAACGATGGTCCAGAGTCGCATTTTAGTAAGCGCGGTACGCCAACCATGGGTGGGTTACTCATCCTCGCAGGCATTTTCCTCAGTGTGTTGCTGTGGGGCGATCTTGATAACCGCTATGTGTGGGTGACGCTGTTTGTATTAGCGGCCTTTGGCCTTATTGGTTTTATGGATGACTACCGCAAAGTGATCCGCAAAGATCCGAAGGGGCTGGTGGCGCGTTGGAAGTATTTTTGGCAGTCAGTATCTGCACTGGTGGTGGCTGTTTACTTGTATTACACCGCTGGCGTAGCGGGGGAAACTCAGTTAGTGGTGCCGTTTTTTAAAGACGTGATGCCGCAGTTGGGTGCTGTCTTTATGGTACTGGCCTATTTCACCATTGTCGGTTCTAGCAATGCGGTGAATTTGACCGATGGTCTCGATGGCCTAGCAATAACGCCGACAGTGATGGTGGCTGCAGCATTTGCCTTGATTGCTTATTTGTCTGGTCACGCGCAGTTTGCGGCGTACCTGAACATTCCGCATCTACCAGGCGCCAGTGAGTTGGTTATTGTGTGTACCGCCATCGTGGGAGCCGGATTGGGCTTTTTATGGTTTAACACCTATCCGGCGCAAGTGTTTATGGGCGATGTTGGCTCGCTGTCGCTGGGTGCGGCACTCGGCACAATTGCAGTATTGGTGCGGCAAGAGATTTTGTTAGTGATCATGGGCGGCGTATTTGTGATGGAAACCGTGTCTGTGATTTTGCAGGTAGGGTCGTACAAATTGCGTGGCCAACGGATTTTCCGCATGGCACCGATTCATCACCACTACGAATTAAAAGGCTGGCCAGAGCCGCGCGTGATTGTGCGCTTCTGGATCATTTCGCTGTTTTTGGTGTTGCTGGGTTTGGCAACGCTGAAACTGAGGTAAGGCTATGGCGCAACGATACTCGCACATTGTGATGGGGTTGGGAGCTACCGGCAAATCGGTGGTTCGTTATCTGATGTCGCAAGGCATTACGCCACTGGTGATGGACAGTCGGCGCAATCCGCCTGGACTCGATGAAATTAAAGCCGAATTTCCACAATTGGATTGCCATGTGGGCGGCTTTGATTGTCGCGCGCTGGTACAAGCGGAGCAGATCATTATCAGTCCGGGGATCCCGATGGATACGCCAGAAGTGCGTGTAGCCTTGGATATGGACATTGAAGTGATTGGCGATGTTGAGTTGTTTGCGCGCGCCATTGCTGACCGATCACCTTGCGTGCTGGCCATTACCGGTTCTAACGGTAAATCGACGGTAACCACGTTAGTTGGTGAGATGCTCAGAGAAGCAGGCATCGATGTCGCTGTTGGCGGCAATTTAGGTGTACCAGCGTTAGAGCTGCTTAACCAATATGCCACGCATTATGTGTTGGAGTTGTCGAGCTTTCAGTTAGAAACCACCAATAGTCTGGATTGTATTGCGGCGACCTGTCTGAACATCAGCGAAGACCATATGGATCGCTACAGCGATCTTGAGGCTTATCGTCGCGCTAAGCTGCATCTGTTTGATCAGAGCCGCTTAGCGGTGTTTAACCGTGATGATGAACAAACCGAGCCGCTGTCACCGATGAATGTCACCAGCTTTGGGCTTGGCAATCCAGAGGGTGATGATTGGGGCGTCACGGATGGCAAAATCGTCCGTGGTAGCAGTGAGATCATGAATATTGATGAAATTTCGCTGCTGGGTAGCCACAACCTCGCTAATGTCTTAGCCGCCATGGCGTTAGCCGACGCTGCGGGTGTGGAAAAAGCCGCAATGGCAAAAGTGGCCAAGGAATTTAAAGGATTGCGCCATCGCTGTGAACTGGTGTCATCAAAAAATGGCGTACGTTGGGTCAATGACTCTAAAGCCACCAACGTCGGTTCGACATTGGCGGCGCTCAATGGTCTGAGTGATTATTTGGGCGACATTATTTTAATCGCAGGTGGCGATGGTAAAGGCGCTGATTTCAGTGCACTTGAAGACGCATTGGATGGCGTCAGCACGCTGATCACGCTAGGGCGTGATGGTGACAAGATTGCCGCACAAAAAGAAGGGGCGATTAAGGTCGCTAACATGGAAGAAGCAGTGGCTAAGGCGAATGAAATTGCGAACTCCGGTGACATTGTATTGTTGTCGCCCGCCTGTGCCAGCTTAGATATGTACCCCAACTTTATGGCGCGGGGTGATGATTTCTGCGCGCGCGTGGAGGCGCTTGATGAGCAGCAGTGAGAAGCAACTCAGTCTGTTTAGTGGCCGCATTCGCTGGCCATGGGCGGACTGGTTTCGTGAACGGGAAGCTCCGGGCATGCAGTTGTATGACCGGCATTTGCTGTTTGCGGTTATCTCACTTATGGCGTTCGGGTTTGTAATGGTGATGTCTGCTTCTATGCCTGAAGCCCAGAGCTTAAAAGACAACCCATTTTACTTTGTGTGGCGTCATCTGTTTTATCTGGCCGGCTGCGTCGTGATTGCCGCAGTGGTATTACGTATCAGTATGGAGCAGTGGCAGCAGCTCAGTTCGTGGATGTTGCTTGGCGTTGCACTGATGCTGATTGCGGTGCTGGTGGTTGGTACTACCGTCAACGGCGCAACCCGCTGGTTATCGGTGGGGCCAATCCGGATTCAGGTGGCCGAAATGGCCAAGTTTGTGTTCTCGGTGTACATGGCTGGTTATTTGGTACGGCGTCATCAGGAAGTAAGAGAAAACGCTAAAGGCTTCTATAAGCCGATTGCGGTATTTGTCTTTTACGCTTTGCTGATCATTCTGCAGCCCGATTTAGGCACAGTGATTGTGCTGTTCGTGATTACGGTGGGCTTGCTGTTTTTGGCCGGAGCACGTTTGTTTGACTTCTTCGTGCTGCTGTTGGCGGGCACCATAGTGTTCACTGGCTTGGTGGTGTTTGAGCCGTATCGTATGCGCCGTGTGACCTCGTTTTTGGATCCTTGGCAGGACCCGTTTGGTAGCGGTTACCAGTTAACGCAATCCTTGATGGCCTATGGCCGCGGTGACTGGTTGGGGCAAGGGCTCGGTAACAGTATTCAGAAGTTGGAGTATCTGCCGGAAGCCCATACTGACTTTATCTTCGCTGTCATTGGGGAAGAGCTTGGTTTTGTCGGCATTGTCGCCGTGTTGTCAGTGTTGTTGTTCGTCTCGATTCGCGCGCTGAAACTGGGACACAAATGTTTGGCGATGGAGCGGGCATTTGAAGGTTATCTTGCTTACGGCATTGGCATTTGGATCTGTTTTCAGACCGTGGTCAACGTTGGCGCCAGTATCGGCATGATGCCAACTAAAGGATTAACCCTGCCATTTATTAGCTATGGTGGCAGTAGTTTATGGGTAATGACCGCAGCAGCCATGGTGTTGATTCGCATCGACCATGAGCGGCGCCTGAGTTTGATTCAGGCGGTGCAAGGGAGAATGAAATAATGGTGAGCTGCGAGCAGGGTAAACGCATTTTAGTGATGGCCGGTGGTACTGGCGGTCACGTATTTCCGGCGTTAGCGGTCGCGCGGCATCTGGCACAGCAGGGCTGGCAGGTGCAGTGGTTGGGGACCGCCGATCGTATGGAAGCGCGCTTAGTGCCGCAATATGGTTTTGATATCGCCTTTATCGACATCAAAGGTGTGCGTGGTAACGGTGTCCTGCGCAAGTTGGCTGCGCCGTTAAAACTGCTGCGGGCAGTCTGGCAAGCGCGGAGAGTTATCCGCGAGTTTAAACCTGATGTGGTGATGGGCATGGGGGGCTATGCCAGCGCGCCTGGTGGGGTAGCCGCCAAATTAGCGGGTATTCCGTTGGTGTTGCATGAGCAAAACGCGATCCCTGGACTGACGAACAAATTGCTCTCGAAGATTGCCACCCGCACGCTGTGTGCTTTTGCCGACACCTTTACCGAGGTGAAAGCCGAAGTTGTCGGTAACCCGATTCGCCAAGAGCTGGTGAGCTTGGGTGAGCAGCCGCGTAGCTCTATGGCCTCAGAAGCATTAAAAGTGCTGGTGGTCGGCGGTAGTCTGGGGGCGCGAGTGTTTAACGAAGTGATGCCTGAAACGGTCGCGAAATTGAGTCAACAGTGTTCGGTAACTGTGTGGCATCAGGCGGGTAAGGGAAATCAGGCGGGATTGTTAGCGGCATACCAGAACGTTGGTCAAGAAGATCGCGTCAAGGTCGCGGATTTTATCGATGATATGGAAGCCGCTTATCGCTGGGCCGATGTGGTGGTGTGTCGAGCGGGTGCACTAACGGTGTCAGAGCTTGCAACTGTCGGCTTGCCAGCGATTTTAGTCCCCTTGCCACATGCCGTAGATGACCACCAGACTCGCAATGCCAATGTCTTGGTCAAGGCTAACGCCGGACGCTTGTTGCCACAGGAGCAGATGACCGTAGAGAGCTTATCGCAACAGTTATTGACGTTGGCCGAAGATCGGCAACTGTTGGTTGAAATGGGACAAAACGCTAAGCAAGTCGCCATAACGAATGCAACTGCCAGAGTCGCTGACGTATGTAAGCAGTTGGCAGAGTAAAGGATAAAAAAGAGTATGAATGCAGCTAAATACGCCCAGTTACGAGCAACCATCCCGGAAATGCGCCGGGTACGGCGTATTCATTTTGTCGGTATCGGTGGTGCTGGTATGGGCGGTATCGCTGAGGTGCTGCTGAATGAAGGCTACCAGATCAGTGGCTCAGATATCGCTGAGAATGCCGTCACCGAACGTTTGGCATCTTTTGGCGCCAAGATTGTGATTGGTCATACCGCTGAAGCGGTAATGAATGTTGATGTGGTGGTGGTCTCGACCGCGATTAAGGCCGACAACCCAGAACTTGTGGCTGCTAAAGCTAACCGCACGCCGATTGTACGCCGCGCTGAAATGTTGGCCGAGCTGATGCGTTATCGCCATGGTGTTGCCATTGCTGGCACTCACGGTAAAACGACTACCACCAGTTTGATCGCCAGTATTTATGGACAAGCAGGACGAGATCCTACCTTTGTGATTGGCGGTTTGCTGAATAGTGCCGGTACCAACGCGCGCTTGGGCCATAGCCGTTACTTGATTGCTGAAGCGGACGAAAGCGATGCTTCGTTCCTGCACCTACAGCCGATGGTGTCAGTGGTCACTAACATCGAAGCCGACCATATGGATACCTATGGTGGGGACTTTGAAAAGCTGAAAACCACCTTCGTTGATTTTCTGCATAACCTGCCGTTTTACGGCGTGGCGGTGCTGTGTATCGACGACCCTGTGGTGCGCGAAATTATGCCGCGCATCGGTCGTCATATGGTGACTTATGGTTTTAGCGATGATGCCGATGTACAAGCGCTGAATTTCAGCCAAACGGTAGGACAGTGTCACTTTACCCTGCGCCGCAAAGGCCGTGATGATTTAGACATCACGCTGAATTTACCAGGCCGTCATAACGTGCTGAATTCACTCGCCGCGATTGCGGTTGCGACCGAGGATGACATTGACGATAGCGCAATTTTGCAGGCGTTGGTCGAATTCCAGGGGATTGGCCGTCGTTTTCAGCATTTGGGCAACTTTGCCACCCCAAATGGCGACATCATGCTGGTGGACGATTACGGCCATCATCCCAGTGAAGTGGCAGCGACGATTAAAGCGGCGCGGGCTGGCTGGCCGGATAAGCGTTTGGTGATGGCATTTCAGCCGCATCGTTTTACCCGTACCCGTGATCTCTATGAAGATTTTGTCGATGTACTGTCACAGGTTGATTGTTTGCTGTTGTTGGAAGTCTACGCCGCAGGTGAAACACCCGTTGCGGGGGCTGACAGCCGTAGCTTGTGCCGCAGTATCCGCCTACGTGGTCAGGTGGATCCGGTTTATGTTGCTACGCCTGAGCAGCTAGCTGAGTTGTTGCCCGGCGTATTGCAGGATGGCGATCTGATGTTGACCCAAGGCGCAGGCAATATTGGCGCATTATCAAAATCGCTGGCGGCCAGCAAACTTGGTTTTAAAAATCAGGTAAAAGCCGATGCAATTGAATAAAAAACAAGCGGTTATTAACGTTTGTACGATAAATTTTGACCAAGATTTTCGGCTCCGTATAATGGCCGTTTTTCCGCCGTCATGACGGAGCCTGAAGGATGGGATTGGCGCAAAAATTGGTATCTGTTCGGCAGCGACTGCGGCGAGCAAATTGGTATCTAATCAGCGGACTGGGTTTCCTGCTGTTGATACTGCTCGGCCTCGCTTATGCAGGTTGGAAGCTCGACCTGTTGCTGAACGACGCTGATGCCTTGCCAATTCAGGCGGTAGCGGTAAAAGGTGAGCGTCGCTTTACCAGTGACGCAGAGATACGTACAGCATTGCAGGATTTGATGGCGCGCAGCTTTTTCAGCGCCGATGTGATGGAAGTGCAGAAGGCATTGGAAGCCTTGCCTTGGGTGTATCACGCTTCGGTGCGGCGCGATTGGCCAGCGAAGCTAAAGGTTTATCTGCAGGAGCAGAGCCCTGTAGCGCACTGGAATGCTACCGCATGGCTGAATGAACACGGTGAGGTGTTTGCCGCGCCGCAAGAGCCGGGGCTAGATACATTGCCTTGGCTGTCTGGGCCGGATGACCGTGGTGTGGATGTGCTCACCGCTTATAAGCAGATGGAAGAGCTGTTGCGCATCAACAGTTTTCATCTGCAGAAATTGCATTTAAGCCCACGCTTAGCGTGGGAGGCTGAGCTGGGAAATGGCATTGTGCTCGATCTCGGCCGAGAAGATAAAATGTCGCGGATACAACGTTTTATCAACGTGTATCCGGAGTTGTTAAAACAGGATAAAAGCGTCGCGCGAGTGGATTTGCGTTACGACACCGGACTGGCCGTAGGCTGGGAAGCATCACAAGAAGAGAGTCAGTGATCGATGACCAAAAACCAAGAAAGAAATCTGATCGTCGGATTGGATATTGGCACCGCAAAAGTTGCCGTGATTATTGGTGAAGTGCTACCTGATGGTGAAATCAGCATTGTCGGGCTCGGTAATCATCCGTCGCGCGGCATGGATAAAGGTGGTGTGAATGATCTCGACTCTATTGTGCGCAGTGTTCAGCGAGCATTGGATCAAGCGGAATTAATGGCTGATTGCCAAGTATCTTCGGTGTATTTGAGTATTTCCGGCAAGCATATCGATTGCCAAAACGAAAACGGCATGGTGTCTATCAATGACGAAGAGGTGACCTCGGAAGATGTCGAAAACGTCATTCACACTGCTCGGTCAGTAAAGATCCCGACTGAGCGTCGTATTTTGCACGTGCTGCCGCAAGAGTACGCCATTGACGTGCAAGAGGGCATTAAGAGCCCGATTGGTATGTCTGGTATGCGTATGGAAGCCAAGGTGCATATTGTCACCTGTGCCAACGATATGGCGAAGAACATTACCAAGAGTGTTGAGCGCTGTGGCTTAAAAGTGGATGACTTGGTGTTTTCCGGCATTGCATCGGCTGATGCGGTACTGACCAACGATGAAAAAGATCTGGGTGTCTGTTTGGTCGATATTGGCGGTGGTACCACTGATATCGCGGTATACACCAATGGTGCCTTGCGTCATTGCGCCGTGGTGCCAGTAGCGGGAAATCAGGTGACTAATGATATCGCCAAGATTTTCCGTACACCGCTGTCACATGCGGAGCAGATTAAAGTGCAATATGCCAGCGCGCGCAGTGCCTTGGTGAGTCGCGAAGACAGTATTGAAGTGCCGTCAGTTGGCGGTCGTCCATCACGGACCATGAGCCGCCACACGCTGGCAGAAGTGGTAGAGCCGCGTTACCAAGAGCTGTTTGAGCTGGTGTTCAAACAACTGAAAGACAGCGGATTAGAAGATCAAATTGCTGCCGGTATTGTGATTACCGGTGGTACAGCGTCAATTGAAGGCGCAGTTGATATTGCCGAGGCAACTTTCGGCATGCCGGTACGTGTGGCTAAGCCGCTGCCGGTGAAGGGACTTTATGAATATGTAGACCAACCTATCTACTCCACTGGAGTTGGGTTGTTGCATTACGGCGCCAGAAGACTGATGGATCGTCAGTTAGAAAAACCAGAGCGTCAAGGGGTAACCAGCTTATGGAATCGGGTCCAGAGTTGGTTTAAAGGTGAGTTTTAACTCAGTAAACGCAGGTAGCAGGGAGAATTAAACCATGTTTGAAATCATGGATACCCATTCAGACGATGCGATGAGCGATGCAGTCCTCAAAGTCATCGGTGTAGGCGGCGGTGGTGGCAACGCTATCGAGCATATGGTTGAGCACAACATCGAAGGTGTTGAGTTCATGGTAACCAATACAGACGCACAAGCACTGCGTAAGTCTTCTGCTGGCACCACCATTCAGTTGGGCCGCGGCGTAACTAAAGGTCTTGGTGCGGGTGCTAATCCAGAAATCGGTCGTGCAGCCGCTGAAGAAGATCGTGAAAGCATTCGTGCTGCGATTGCAGGCTCAGACATGATCTTTATCGCCGCCGGTATGGGCGGTGGTACCGGGACTGGTGCAGCACCAGTGGTCGCGCAGATTGCCAAAGAAGAAGGCATCTTGACCGTTGCTGTGGTGACCAAGCCATTCCCGTTTGAAGGTAAAAAGCGTATGGCTTATGCCGAACAGGGCATCGCTGAACTGGCCAAAAATGTGGATTCGTTGATCACCATTCCTAACGAAAAACTGCTGAAAGTGTTAGGTCGTGGTACTTCATTGTTGGATGCTTTTGCTGCTGCCAACAATGTGTTGCTTGGTGCTGTGCAAGGTATTGCCGAGCTGATCACCCGTCCAGGTCTGATTAACGTCGACTTTGCTGACGTACGCACGGTAATGTCTGAAATGGGTAACGCCATGATGGGGACCGGTGTGGCACGTGGTGAAGATCGTGCAGAAGAAGCAGCTGAAGCGGCTGTTGCGAGTCCGTTGCTGGAAGATATCGACTTGGCGGGTGCGCGTGGCGTGTTGGTTAACATTACTGCGGGCATGGATATGAGCATCGAAGAGTTTGAAACTGTGGGTAACCACGTGAAAGCTTACGCTTCTGATACTGCTACCGTGGTTGTGGGTGCGGTTATTGACCCAGAAATGAGTGACGAGCTGCGCGTAACTGTGGTTGCGACTGGTATCGGTGCTGAACGTAAGCCAGACATTCAGTTGGTGACGACTAAAGCTGCACCGCGCGCTGAACCTGTTGTGGAACCAAAAGTGGAAACACATGTTCCAACAGATGAGCCGGTGGCACATGTCAGCAATGGCAATACCGCAGCCTCTGTAAAGCCTGCAGTTAACCCTAATCCGCACAAAAATGAACTGGATTACTTGGATATTCCGGCGTTTTTGCGTAAGCAAGCGGATTAATTAGCACGGCGGGATGCTGAAAATTTGATCTAGCGTTGATTATTTCAGCGTCAGTATTTTTTTGTGTATTGCTTAGGTTATGTTAAGATATCCGACCACCTTGGCTATAACGCCGGGGTTTTGCTGTTCAGGTCACATGATTTAACGTTGAGTTTTATACGGGTAACTAAATGATTTTTCAAAGAACTGTTGAAAATACGGTAAAAGCAACTGGGGTCGGATTGCATTCTGGCAACAAAGTGACTTTGACCATTAGACCTGCACCCGTCAACACAGGGATTGTGCTGATGCGCACTGATCTCGAACCTGCAGTTGCCATTGCGGCAAAAGCAGATCTGGTTCGTGAAACAACCATGTGTACTGCGTTAGTCAATAATGACGGCGTACGGATCTCGACGATTGAGCACCTGTTTGCAGCATTAGCGGGTTTGGGTATTGATAACGCAGTAATCGAAGTCGATGCGCCTGAAATTCCGATTATGGACGGCAGTGCCAGTCCATTCGTCTTCCTGCTGCAAAGCGCAGGAATTAAAGAACAGGCTGCCGCAAAAAAATATCTGCGAATTAAGCAAACGGTGCGTGTAGAAGATGGTGATAAATGGGCAGAGCTGAAACCTTACAAAGGTTTCAAAGTAAACTTTGCTATCGATTTTGCCCATCCCGAAATCGCCCGTAGCCAGCAACAGATGGTAATGGATTTTTCCTCTTCGGCCTTTATCAAAGATATCAGTCGTGCCAGAACCTTTGGCTTTATGCGTGATATTGAGTATCTGCGCGCTAATAACTTAGCGTTGGGCGGAAGTATGGAAAACGCCGTAGTGCTTGATGAATATCGTGTCCTCAACCCCGATGGCCTGCGTTATGAGGATGAATTCGTTAAGCACAAAATTTTGGATGCTTTCGGTGACTTATATGTTGCCGGTCATGCCATTATCGGTGAGTTCAGCGCCTACAAAACTGGCCACGCACTGAATAACAACTTAGTTCGTGCCTTGTTAGCTAATGCTGATGCTTGGGAAGTCGTAAGCTTCGATAAAGAAGCCGATGCTCCGGTAAGTTTCAGCATGCCAGCCTCTGTGGTGATGGCTTAATCCGTCGTTTCAGAGCCTTTACGGCTGGCTAATGCAGCCAGCCGTTTTAGTTTCTGCCCTAAGGTGCCACCTGCAGTTTCAGCCAAGTCTGATAAGTGAGAAGCAGTCGTTTCGCTGATTTGCCTGTGAGGTGGATTGGGTTTTGTATCGCGGGAAATCAGAGTCGGGTTGACTTTCACCTCGATAGCGGTAAGCATTGGTAGCGCTTCTGACTGGAGCTGCTGCAGTAATTGCGCTTTTTGGAAGTTAAGCCGAGCAGCCCAAACAGCGGTAGTGGTCTCGATGACCAGAATGTTTTGACGAAAATTGGCGACGGTAAGCTGTGTGCTGACTGGACCAGATAACATACCTTTGACGGTACGGTCCAGGTATAACAAAAGCTCTGCTCTCTCAGCCAGCTCAGGTAAAATGCCTGACTGGTGAACCAGTTGACTGAGGTGTTGGGGGAGCTTTTTCATTACGATAATAAGATGGCTTAACGAGGCTATGAGTGTAACAGTTTTTATTCAGGGTCGAAATGGCGTCACGCGCTGGCAACCGGGAAAACGTTGGCTATTATTGCCAATGTTGCTCATTGCCACTGGGGCCGGATTGTACCAATACAATCAGCAGCGATTTGAGTCGCAGCAAGCCAGTGTTGATAGCGAGCGTCAAGCACGTGAAGCACAACAGCGGCAGGTCAAACAACTCAAAAGCGCTACCGAAAATCAACTGGCTACCTTGGTCAGTCACGTCGCAAAAATGCAAGCCAAACTTACCCGGCTTGAAGCGCTTGGGCAGCAGCTCGCTCAGAATTATCAACTAGATGAACAATTTGATTTTGGTGCCGAAGTTGGTGTTGGCGGTCCAAGTGATTTTGGTTCAACTATCGAATTAAACCAGTTGCTTAACGATATGGAGCAGCTGGCTTCAGGAATAGATAAAGGTAATGCTCAATTGTCACTGCTTGAAACTGTGGCAAGTAATCTCAATATAGAACAAGAGCGTTACATATCCGGGCGACCAGTCAGCAAAGGCTGGCTATCCTCGCCCTACGGTTTACGAAACGATCCTTTTAACGGCCATCGAGCGATGCACAAAGGCATCGACTTTGCTGGTTCGGAAGGAGCTGATGTGATTGCCACTGGTGCAGGGGTAGTCACATGGGCTGGAAATATGTTTGGTTATGGCAATCTGGTGGAAATTGATCACGGAAACGGATTGCGTACCCGCTATGGCCATAACGAAACATTGTCAGTAGCTGTAGGTGATGTGGTTGCCAAAGGCGAGAAAATCGCCAGCATGGGCAGTACCGGCCGTTCTACCGGTCCCCATGTACATTACGAAGTACTGCGTAACGGTCAGCAGATCGATCCAAAGAAATTTGTATATCGTCACGCGGGTTAACGGAAATTGGCCGCCAGCCTCGAATCGGGTCTGGCCTACAACTTAATAAGTGATTCAGATGTTAGGTAAAGTACTGACAAAAATTTTTGGTAGCCGTAACCAACGCACACTTAAAGCGTTGGGGAAGGTTGTAAATAAGATTAACGCTCTTGAAGCTGAGTATGAAAAGCTCAGCGATGAGCAACTCAAAGCCAAAACTGCAGAGTTCCGTGCCCGTCTTGAAAATGGCGAATCATTAGAATCGATCACGCCAGAAGCCTTTGCGACCGTTCGAGAAGCCTCAAAGCGTACCTTCGAAATGCGTCACTTTGACGTGCAGCTGCTCGGTGGTTTGGTGTTGGACTCTAACCGTATCGCTGAAATGCGTACCGGTGAAGGTAAAACACTGACGGCAACCTTGCCTGCCTATTTGAATGCGATTAGCGGCAAAGGTGTACATGTCATTACCGTGAACGACTATTTGGCGAAGCGCGATGCTGAAACCAACCGTCCATTGTTTGAATTCCTGGGGCTGACCGTTGGTGTTAACTTGTCCGGTATGCAACACCAAGACAAAGTGGCCGCATACAGCGCCGATATCACCTACGGTACTAACAACGAATTTGGTTTCGATTATCTGCGTGACAACATGGCGTTCTCACCGAACGAACGTGTGCAACGTCCGCTGCATTATGCGCTGATCGACGAAGTGGATTCGATTCTGATTGACGAAGCTCGTACGCCACTGATTATCTCGGGGGCTGCGGAAGATAGCTCTGAGTTGTACATCAAAGTTAATACGCTGATCCCGCAACTTATTCGTCAGGAGAAAGAAGACTCAGACGAATTTACGGGTGACGGCGATTTCTCTATCGACGAGAAATCCAAGCAAGTAAACATGACTGAGCGTGGTCAGGAAAAAATCGAGCAACTGCTTACACAGGTAGGCTTACTTGCTGAAGGCGAATCGCTTTACTCTGCAGCTAACCTCTCTTTACTACACCATGTTAACGCTGGTCTGCGCGCGCACCACCTGTTTGAAAAAGACGTTGATTACGTTGTGCAGAACAACGAAATCGTCATCGTCGATGAACACACCGGTCGTACTATGCCGGGGCGTCGTTGGTCTGAAGGTTTGCACCAAGCCGTTGAAGCTAAAGAAGGTGTTAAGATCCAAAACGAAAACCAGACGTTGGCATCGATTACCTTCCAGAACTATTTCCGTCTCTATGAAAAACTGGCGGGTATGACAGGTACTGCTGATACCGAAGCGTTTGAGTTCCAACACATCTATGGTTTGGACACAGTAGTCGTACCGACCAACCGCCCAATGATCCGTAAGGATATGGCGGATTTGGTGTATCTCACCGCCCGTGAAAAATACGAAGCCATTATTAAAGATATCGAAGATTGTCGTGAACGTGGTCAGCCTGTGTTGGTGGGTACCGTATCAATCGAACAATCTGAACTGCTGTCGCATCTGCTGAAGCAGAAAAAGATCCCGCACCAAGTATTGAACGCTAAGTTCCACGAACATGAAGCGGAGATCGTTGCACAAGCCGGACGAGCAGGTACGGTTACCGTAGCCACCAACATGGCCGGCCGTGGTACCGATATCGTGTTAGGTGGTAGCTGGAAGTCTGAAATCGAAGCGTTGGAAAATCCAACCCAAGAACAGATTGATGCCATTCGTACTGATTGGCAGCAACGTCACGATCATGTGTTAGCCGCTGGTGGTTTACATATTCTGGGTACCGAACGCCATGAATCTCGTCGTATCGACAACCAGTTGCGTGGCCGTTCAGGCCGTCAAGGTGACCCAGGTTCATCACGTTTTTATCTGTCGATGGAAGATAGCTTGATGCGTATCTTCGCCTCTGACCGTGTTGCCGGCATGATGAAAAAGCTGGGTATGGAAGAAGGTGAAGCGATCGAACACCCATGGGTATCGCGCGCGATTGAAAACGCTCAACGTAAAGTGGAAGCACGTAACTTTGATATTCGTAAGCAACTGCTTGAATACGATGATGTGGCCAACGACCAACGTCAGGTCGTTTACTCGCAACGTAACGCGCTGATGGATGCGGAATCCATCAAGGATTCTATCGAAGGTATTCGCGAAGACGTCATCAATACACTGGTCGACAACTATATTCCACCGCAATCAGTAGAAGAGTTGTGGGATGTCGCGGGCCTTGAAGAACGTCTGGAGCAAGAATTTGCGTTGAAGCTGCCATTACAAGAGTGGCTGGATAACGAAGACGACCTGCATGAAGAAACCTTGCGTGAGCGTATCGTTACTCAATGGCAGCAAGCTTATGATGCCAAAGAAGAGATGGTAGGTCCGGAAGTACTACGTCAATTCGAAAAAGCCGTCATGTTGCAAACCCTCGATGGTTTGTGGAAAGAACACCTCGCGGCAATGGACTATCTGCGCCAAGGTATTCACTTACGCGGTTATGCGCAGAAGAATCCGAAGCAGGAATATAAGCGTGAGTCATTTGAGCTGTTCCAACAAATGTTGGATACGCTGAAACATGATGTCATTAGTATTCTGTCGAAGGTGCAAGTACAAGCACAATCTGACGTTGATGAAATGGAAGCGCGTCGTCGCGAAAATGAAGCACGTATTGAACGTGAATTCCAACATGCAGCTGCAGAAGCAATGGCGGATGAAGCGCCTGCGCCTCAAGGAATGCCTTCTGCACCGGTTATTCGTGATGGTGAAAAAGTTGGTCGCAATGATCCATGTCCATGTGGCTCAGGTAAAAAATACAAACAGTGTCATGGCAAACTGAGCTAATCGACACTGCTATATAAGAAGTAGAAGGGCGCCTTAAAGGCGCCCTTCCTGGTTATAGGGTAAAAACAATTCCGATTTATCAGAAAATATTAAACTCTTAGTTCGGTAATACTACTTTTCGACAGACTTCATACAAGCTGTTCTTCATTATAGAGCAGTGCCGAATCCCCCTAATTAACCCCCAAAAAGCGTGTTCTGTGGATAACTCTATGAGTAACTCGTGCGTAAATTGTGGCTATCTCATTATTTTAAAAAAAATCAAAAAAACTCGAAAAAAGGGGTTGCGCAGTTTTCTGATGTCCCTATAATGCGCACCCACT
>NZ_JPEO01000018.1 GCF_000753795.1 Shewanella mangrovi | reverse complement strand
GCCACCTTCTTCAGAAGGTGGATTCTTTACTTTTCCCCTATTGACAAAGTTTGTGCATATTTCGAGATGAATTGAAGAATCGATAATTTTTCAATCTAAATTATCAAGATTTCTTATAAAATATGCTTGATTAACTCTGAAACAATTTGGTGCGCAACGCCTGCTTTTGGTGCAACTTCCACCACGTTTTTTCCGCTGCTGTATCGCTTTCTCCGTTCACAAGCTGAATTAGCTGAAGATGATCTAGATTGTTTTTTGCCTAATGATTAACCGATGTGAACATTCTGTAACCCCCGTATTTGTTGACCTCCATCATATTTTGACCATTGATATTTCGTAATTGTAAAAAAAGATTTGTTGCAAAAATGTGTACTTTTGGCGAAGTGGGCACGGTATTTGAACTACTAGGTCATGAAAAGTGGCACACATGAAAATTTAATGTTGCAAGTGTGTGTTTGCGGTGGTGGTAAAAGTGAAGGTTAACGGTGAGCTTTTACCAACGTTGTCATCCACTTTTTTTCGGGAGCAGTCTTGCGGTAGTTAGTTGCCATGAAAGGCAATAATAAAAATCACAAGAAAAATAATATCAGTATCAAGGGGTTGGTATGATCAAAGAGAAAAAGCTTAGTCGTTCAATTAAGTATGCGCTCGCGTTGTCATGTGCATCGATTGCGTTTACAGGCCAGGTATGGGCTGACGAAGAAGATGATGCAGCAGTAGAAGCAGCGATTGCCGCTGCCGCCGCTGGCAAAATCGAAAAGATGGTAGTTACCGGTTCTCGCGGTGCTGCTCGTTCAGTAAAGGATTCACCTGTTCCGGTAGATGTAATTGCTGATGATGAATTGAAATCAGTAAGTTTCTCCGATACCAACGACATTTTGAAAACTCTGGTGCCGTCTTTCTCGGTAAACCGTGAGCCATTGTCAGATGGTGGCACTTTTATCCGTCCAGCGACTTTGCGTGGCATGGATACCGATAAAACCTTGGTGTTAGTGAACGGTAAGCGTCGTCACCGTGCTGCATTGGTACAGATCGGCGGTTCAGGTAGCCAGGGTCCAGATATCTCAACCATTCCATCTTCAGCTCTGAAAACTGTAGAAGTACTGCGTGATGGCGCGGCGGCTCAGTATGGTTCTGATGCGATTGCTGGGGTTATCAACTTCCAATTGAAAGACAACACCGAAGGCGGTTCTTTCACCGCTGACTGGGGTCAATTCTATGAAGGCGATGGTGAAGCGCTGACACTGAGCGGTAACAAAGGTTTCGCACTGGGTGACAACGGCTTCCTGAGTATTTCTGCTGAATACTCTGATTCAGATCCTACCGTACGTGCTCAACAATACTGTGAATCTTACTTCTGTGTGACTGACCCTAGCACCTATCCTGCAGAAGGTTTCGGTAGCTACGAAGATTACGCCCAAAACTGGCAATCAGCGTCAATGACCAGCAAGAAGTATGTACAGCCTTGGGGTCAACCTAGCTCTGAGTCTACCGCGATTTTCTATAACGCTGGTTACACCGTTAGCGAGAAATTAGAACTTTACTCATTCGGTAGCTATACCGATAAGTCTGCTAGCGGTCTGTTCTTCTATCGTTATCCACACAACGGCACTATTGAAAACGTCCGTTTGCAAGACGGTTCAACCTGGAGTGCGATGGAAATCTTCCCAGGTGGTTTCACGCCACAATTCTCTGGTGACGTAACCGACTATTCTGCCGTTGTTGGTGCCAAGGGCATGTTGGATAACGGTCTGAGCTACGACGTAAGTGGTCGCTATGGTTCAGACAAGATCGAATACACCATGGAAAATACCATCAACCCATCAATGGGTGATGCAACGCCAACATTGTTCCATCCAGGTGCGCTGATCAACAAAGAGAAGCAAGTTCAAGCTGACTTCACTATGGACTTCGACGTTAGTGCCTTCGCTAGCCCATTGCTGTTCGCCTTCGGTGCGAGCTATATGGACGAATCTTATGAGCTGGAAGGCGGTGATGAAGCTTCTTATGAAGCGGGTACCTACTCAGTTTCAGACCCATGGGGCTTCTGTAACGCTGACGGTACTGCAACTGATGCTGGTTTGGGTGTGATTGCCAACGGTTCAACCCTGAACTGTGCTGACGCATCAGATCCTGTTTACCGCGTTATGGGTGTAGGTTCTAACGGTTTCCCTGGTTACTCACCAATGTATAGCGGTAAGTACTCTCGCGATTCTTATGCGGCTTACGTTGACTTCAGTGCTGACGTCACTGAAAAACTGTTCCTGCAAACTGCGTTCCGTTGGGAAGACTACTCTGACTTCGGTTCAGAACTGGTAGGTAAGATTGCTGGTAACTACCGCATCACTGACAAGTTTGGTGTCCGTGCGTCATACGGTACAGGCTTCCGCGCACCAACTCCTGGTCAGCAAGGTACTACCAACGTATCTACTCGTTTGCCAAACGGCTTACCAGTAGCAACTGGTTTGTTCCCAGCAGGTGGTCCAATCGCTGCAGCATTGGGTGCAAGCCCATTGAAGCCAGAGAAATCAACCAACTACACCTTAGGTTTCACTGCTGACTTCGACAGTGGCTTAGGCATGACCTTGGACTTCTATCGCATCGACCTGAAAGACCGTATGTACGCGATTTCAACTATGGATGTGAGTGCAGACCCAACAACCGGTAGTGACTATGACAACTATCTGGCATTGGTTGACGCGGGTGTTGCTGGTGCAGAATCAATCGGCGGCGTGTTCTACTTCCAAAACATGTTCGACACCCGTACCACTGGTATGGACTTCGTGACTAACTATGGATTTGATAACCCACTGGGTTACACCTCGTTCACTATGTCTGCCAACTACAACAAGCAAGAAATCACTGACGACAAGACTGGTGCGTTCAACCACGAAGACTCATTTGACTTCGAAAATGGACTGCCAAAATGGCGTGGTGTATTGACTGCTAACCACACCTTCGGTGACTTTACGCTGACCGCTCGTGCTAACTACTACGGTTCTTACACCAACTCTGATGGTGCTAACGCTGAAGTGTTAGATAAGCAAACCTTTGGTGAAGAAGTGCTGTTCGACCTGGAAGTTTCATATCAAATCACCGATATGATCAAGCTGACCGTTGGCGGACGTAACATCTTCGATAACTACCCAGACAAAGGTCAATTCGAAACTGGTCAAGGTCGTATTTATCGCTCAGACTCTGTTGTGGACTGGAACGGCGGGTACTACTTCACTCGCGTCTCTATGGATTTCTAATCCGGAGCTTTCAGTCAACTATGTTATTAGGCCATTCTTTGAATGGCCTCTTTTTTTGTCTCAATTGGCACTCCTGATTTGGGTGAACTACTGTCGTAAGGTTTTAAAAATCACCAGTGAATTACTTTTGCCGGTCGCAACCAGAAGATACTGATTATCATCGGTAAGCGTTAAGGAGGCGATTTTCTTTAACTCATGTCCATTTGCGGTTAAGCGTTTGCCTTCAAAGCTGAGCTGTCCGTCGCTGCCGACACTAAAGATAAACACGCCGTTGCCTGATTCTCCGGCTGCATAAAGTGTGCTTCCATCAGCTGAGATGGCCAGACTACTTGCACCCTCTAAACCGGCACCGCCAACATCGCTATTATCTATCGACTGCAGCCACACAAATTTACCGTCGTTACTTTTTTTAAACGCCATCAGCGTATTACTGCCGGCGCAGGCAACATAGAGGACGTGTCCGTCTGGCGAAACAATCATCTTTTGCGGGTTCAAAAATGCGGTTACGCCATCAACTTGGTCTTTTATGATCTGCTTGGGAATAAGCGCTCCCTTGTCACTTCGGTCAAATATCGTGAGTTGGTTATTGTCGAACCCCAGTACATATAATTCATCATTTAAGGGGGACAGTGCTAAGGTTATCGGCTTACCTAGGTCAGCTTGCAATGGGGTTGCTGTGGTGACTGTCCGATTAAAAATGACGTTTTTATCAGCATCTACATCCAGAATCGAAATAGCATTGCTCATATAGCCAGCGACAAACAGTTGCTTTTCATCGTCGGTTTTAATGATGTCCCAGGCGCCAAGTAAGCCGAAGTGATCTACCTTTGCCAAAGGGACGTAGCGATCAAACACTCTGTTGTAGCCAAGTTCATCACTGATCGTCGTGTCATACCGATAGCGATTATCGTTCGTGGAAAATAACGATACCGCACCATCATAATAGCCAGTCACTATGACCTTTTGGCCATTACCTAAATAGGTCACGCCGGATGCGCCTTCTAGGCCATGAATATCAGCCGCCGCATTTTTAAATACTTGACTGAAGCTGAGTTTGAAATCGCGGTCGGCGCTAAAAACGGCAAATGCATTATCATCCCCGCTCGACACAAAGACCGTTGAATTATCGGCAAGGACTTTTACGTTGCGAGGATTGCCTAAGCCGTCTACACCATTCACATCATCTTGTAACACTTGATGAAGTTGTAGCCGCTCGGTTGCACTGGCGTTCGTAATACCAACGCGGATCATCGAGATAAACACAAAAAACAAAATGAGCTGTTTATGACTAACCATCAATTTCTATATCCCTTGTAACAGGAGACGATTCATGGATGAGATTTCTGCGCTGTAAATAGCACTGAAACCCTTTGGTGACTAATGCTGAGTATACGAAGGTTTTGTATCGGCAAGCAGTAAATTTGATACCGAGGCTATGTGGTAGGCCTGCTAATGGGCTAGCTGTCGCTGATGGAATTATTTGTACGCTATCTCAGTAAGCTGATTTTAGAAATTATCGGCAAATGGCGAGTATTACTTCATTAACATCTCTATGGACGTCTAATTTTGAGCTTTCAGTCAACTATGTTATTTGACCATTAATTGAAGACCATCTTTTTGTCTATAAATAGGTGGGTATTTTTTTAACTTTCTGATCTTTATAATTAAAAAATAAATAAAAAGGAAGTCATAATGGGACGAGCGTGCTAATCTTAGCGCAATACTCATCCCATTCACATTAAACTGATATACTGTATCAGTTTTTATCTGCTGAATAAGCAAGCACTTTTTGTTTTTCAAGTTCAACTAAACGCAATCTTAACGCCCTCTGAATATTGTCAAAAGCGATACTGCCAAGAGCGACACGGAATGGGGGGGGGGACATATCAATAACTTTTAGCATTGCGTTAACTGTATTCTCAGTATCTCCTTTAAAAGGAAATTCGCCATTAAACAGCGAAGTTCGCATTTGTTCTGCGGCACTCCCCTTATAGCATGCTAGAGATTTCGCCAAATCTAGTCCCTTAATAAAGGGCGTTTCAGTTGGACCGGGTTCGATTATGAGACAATCAATTCCAAACTCTTTAACTTCTAGAGATAAAGATTCAATAAAACCTTCTATTCCCCATTTACTTGCATGGTACAAACTAAAATTCGGATATGCTACTTGCCCCCCTTCTGAGGAAACCTGCACTATTCGACCTTTATTTTGCTTTCGTAAATGGGGGAGTGCGGCACGAATGAATTGGATAGAACCAATAAGGTTTGTCGCTAGTTGACGCTCAATTTGCTGATCGCTCAAAGCTTCCGCCACGCCAAACAAACCATACGCAGCGTTACTTACAACGTAGTCAATCGAGCCCTTTAAAAACGCTTTATCAACAGCGCTACGAACAGCGTTGACTTCAGTGACATCTAAGTTTAGGACTTCCAACTGGTTAGGATAAGTTGCTTTTAACTCATCCAAGGGGGATTTTCTTCGCACAGACGCAAACACTTTATCACCACGTAATAATGCTTTTTTAGTGAGCATCAAACCTAATCCTGAGGATGCTCCTGTAATGAGCCAAGTTTTATTCAACATGTAGATCCACTCCTTATTTTTCAGTGGTTCCACTTTAAATAAATATGATGGGGAGTTTAATATTCAATAACTCGAATGAGTTGTTTAGGTAAATTCAACAATGAAGAAACCATCACTTCGCGATTTAGAGGCATTTCGAGAAGTCGCGCGTCACGCGAACTTTAGTAAAGCGGCCGATCATCTTGGCGTTAGTCGTTCAGCCTTAAGTCATATTATCAAAGGATTAGAGCAATATTTAGGCGCACAATTATTACGGCGTACTACCCGCAGTGTTTCTTTGACCTCTGCTGGGGAGCATTTGCTAACAGGAATATCGCCCATACTTAGCAACTTAGATCAATTGTTGTTTAATGCTGGTCACGACCAGTCCCACTTGTTTGGAGAAATTCGAATTAATGGTAGTGAGTGGGCAATCGGCTATCTTTTCGAAGAAGTCATCCCCATATTCAGCGAGCATTATCCAAATATTAAGCTGGATTGTGTTTGTGACGGAGAGCTAAGTGATATTGTTGAAGAGGGATTTGATGTAGGTATTCGTTTATGGGAATCTGTGCCTAAAGACATGGTTGCAATCCCTTTAGGTCCCAAAATTCGATTTGTTGCAGTCGCTTCTCCTAAATATTTAAAGCAGTATTCGACACCAAAGACACCAAGTGAACTCAGTAAGCATCGCTGTATTCGGCAGCGGTTACCAAGCGGAAAACGTTACCATTGGGAATTTTCTAAAAATGACCAATCAGTGGCTGTTGACGTACCCGGACATATTTCATTAGACAACAACAATGTTATGGTTAAGGCAGCAACATTGGGGCTAGGAATAGCGTTTGTGCCGGAGTGTTATGCGATAGATCAGATAAAGGCTGGTAATTTAATTAGTGTATTGAATGATTGGCGTCCTGAGGAACCAGGATTTTATGTTTATTTTCCCCGCTATCGTCATATGTCTAATAGTCTCAGGGTTTTTCTGGATGTAATAAAGGAACATACGACTAACTGAATCTGTTGGGCACCTGATATTAAGTGCCCAATAGGTTAAGAGTTCAATTTTATACCGCTCCAATATATTGTCCACGTGCCGGATAGTTGTGTTCGAGTGTAAAGTCTATGGCACTTAACAGTTCTGTGAACATTGGACGGGCAAAAGGCATTGTTTGTATATTTGCGTAAAATAGAGTCTGGTCTGGCCGGACGAGGAATATTCCAGGTTCTGAAAAAAGCGCGGGTTCTTCTAGCCCTATTGACGTCATCCCCTTAGATGTACTTATATAAAGTCCCCAATTTTTAGCCGTTTCCAAGTTGAGGTTATAACCAAGTAAAAATTGTTTACTTTTCAGCTTCTCAAACATCCGTTGAGCCCTGTCTCGTTGATCGCTAGAAACTGCTACTACATCAACTCCTCGTTTATTGAACTCTGGAAGAAGTCTCCCTAATTCACGAAGATAGTTGGCGCAGATAGGACAATGGAGCCCGCGATAGAAAACGATTAACGTGAAATTATCAGGAGCTTGTTTAACAAGATCATAATCACTGCCATTAATGGTTGGAAATTGAAGAGTTGGTACCTGTTGTCTTGGCATTAGCATTATTGAACCTCTTTGGTGTTTTCATGTTTAACGATTTTTAGTATTTCATACTAATTGTTGTTATTTGTTCTATAATGTTTGCCAATCGTTCAGTTTGTGTTGTGAGGTTACTATTTTTTTATGTCAAAAATTGACCGACTTACCGCTCTGCTTAATGGGTTATCACCACGAGTTGAATTGTCTGAAAATCCGACAGGATTCGCTATTTATATCATCGCACGTGATGAGTTGAGTGATCTTGGTCATATAGATGCTAAGAATTTTCGTCTGTTGCTCTGTCCCTCCATGAACGAATTGAAGAATGCGTTGAGCAAACCTTCAAATGAGGGCTGGCGGGTTTGGATGGCGTTTAAAATTCATTTTGAAGGACCCGTAGCATCCCTTATTTTTACAGAGTTGACTGAGTCGGTGTTGATTTATTTGGAACATGCTGAATCTTCACTTATTCAAATTGTTCAATTGGTTGCGCAAGAAGTAGCGTTGACAAGATGTGGTCAAACATTGCTAATGGAGCGGGCTGGAGACATTATGTTGATAGCAGTTATGCGTCAACTAGTTGCTCAGCCGTATAAAAATTTTGGTTTGTTTTCTGCGCTAGCACACCCTCGAATTGCCAAAAGCGTAGTGGCGATGCATTCAGACATCAACAAAGACTGGTCTTTGGAATTGCTTGCAGAAGAAGCGAATATGTCCAGAACTGCTTTCGCTACCCAATTTAAGGCTATTATGAAAATTTCTCCTGGCAAGTACCTAGAAGCGCTACGTTTATGTTCAGCTAAAAAGCTTTTGGACGTGGGCAAAACTTTAAAGTACGCAGCCTCAAAAACTGGTTATGCGAGTGCCTCAACATTGGCGAGAGCAATGAGTAGGCAAAGAGACTCTTTATAACATTGTTATAGTGCTTTTTGAGATCGTTCGACATTTAAATTATTACAAAAGAGCCAACTCGTTATATGAACCTTTCGATGTGTTTGAATCTCTTAGCCAGCTATAGCTATTTTCTTTAAGTATAATTGGTCTCTGTTTACGCTAGCCTCCATTTCTTACTACGTTGTTTGGCTTCATGACAAAAAAGCCACCTTAAGGTGGCTTTTAATGGTGGGTTTGGGAAGAAAAGGGAGGCTTACACTAAGCCTTTTTTACGCAATTCCAGCATAGTCTTTGCTACGTATGTCATTTCTTCTGGAGTACCCAGTGACACACGACAATATTCATCTGCTGGAGGGAAAGCGCGGCCAACCAAAATGCCAGCGTCTTTCATGTGCTTTTGGTATTCAGCCAAAGGCACAGATACTTTGTGGAAGATGAAGTTAGTGTTTGATGGTACATAGTCAAACTTCAGTGCGTGCAGTGCTTGCAACAGGATTTCACGTGAAGTTTTGTTGCTTGCACGGCTCAACTTGATGAACTCTTTATCTTTCCAAGAAGCGATGGCTGCTTTTACTGCTGGGAAGTTCAGTGCGTTTGAAGCAGTTTTCTCACGCAGTTTACCTACCATTTCTGGTGTAGATACAACCCAACCTACACGCATACCTGCCATTGCGAACAGTTTAGAGAAGGTTTTCAGCAGTACGATGTTTTCTGCACCTTCTTTTAACAGTGGCGCACAAGAGCGGAAGTTCTTGTCATCAGCAAATTCAGCATAGGCTTCGTCCATCAAGAAGATGGTCTTTGCTGGCTTGCTCTTGATCCATGCTTCAACGTCGTCTGCTTTACAGATAGCACCAGTCGGGTTATTAGGGTTAACGAAATAAACCACAGAAGGACCATCGTAATCCGCGACTGCCTTCTTCATTGCTGGCAGATCAATGCCCCAATCTTTCAGCATAGGGACTTTCGTGATTTTGGTGATGCCATTCACTTTGGCATTTTCTTCTGCTGCATCGAATGTCAATGCAGGTAAAACCAACTGTACGTCTGGTGCGGCTAACGCTTCGATTGCGGCACGAATACCTTCGGTTGCGCCAGCGGTCAGCAGTACGTGATCAGCAGGCACACCGTAATCAGCTGCAATCAAGTTTTGCAGTTCGCCAGTTGATGTAAATGGATAGCGGTTGCCTTGTGCCACAGTCTCACGTGCAACAGCTTGGGCTTTTGGCGACATGCCCAGTGGGTTTTCATTCCAGCAAATACGGATTGGATTTTCTGGAGTAGGGGTTTTAAAGCTAGCAGTTCCTTCACTTGATTTCGCTACAGCAGCCGATGAAAGACCGGTCAATGCTGCTCCGCCTGCCAACACTCCTGATAATTTCAGTAACTGTCTGCGTTGGATGTTTGGGGCGTCGCTAGTTGCCATTGGATAGCTCCTTGTTGTTATTGATTCGATAATGGAAAGGCAATATGGGTACAGCATGAACTGTGCCAAATGTTAACTGTATGAATTACGGTTGTTTCTTCACGGTTAAAATTGAGTGTTGCATAGTTTTAGGTCAATGTCTGCACCATTTTTGCCATTTTGCACTAAAAAAAGTTCAATAAATTCAGGAAATCAATGTATGAAATGTGGTCAAAAGTGCTTAATCATTGAGATAAGTGTAATGGTGTAATAGTACAGCTAATAAAAAAGCGACGTATTGACGTCGCTTTTTTATGAGAAAGGAGGGTGGTAGTTAGAAGTTGTAGTTAACACCTAACATGACATTACGCCCCATCAATGGTGCATAGTCTTTTAGCAGTGAGGTATGTGGCCGCGCCTCTTTGTCGGTCAGGTTATTACCTTTCAGGTAAACAAACAGATCGCCATTATCTGTGTAGATGCGATACGTTACTGCCGCGTTGACCAGTGCATAGCCTGCAGTGTCGGTTTCGTTGGCAGCGGTCTTATCTTGTTTTGCGTAAGCCACCATGCCGAGGTCGGCATGCCATTGCTCCATATCGTAGTTGAGTGTTGACCCAAAACGCATAGGTGATATGCGTGGCAGGTTACCGCCATCAACTAACTTGGCGCGGGTATAATCACTGAACATATCCAATGACCAATTATCGTTAAACGGAATATTGGCTTGGGCTTCAATCGAGAATAGCTGCGCATCACCTTGTTGATACTGGTATACCGGCATGTCGCCTTCTTCATCGCTATTGGTCAGATCTGCTGCCACCAAACCTGTATTAGCTTCATAGAAGAAGTTATCGACTCGGTTGTAGGCCATACTGACGCTACCGGTCCATGCGCCATCGAGTTTACGCAGGGTGACATCGATGTTATTGGCAATCTCTTTATCGGCTGTTGACGCATTAGTGATGATGTTGCCATCAACGATTTGGAATTCTGAACCTAACTCAAAACTTTGCGTCGCATCGTGTGGACCATAGCTGTACAGCTCTTCGGCCGTGGCCGAGCGCTCGGCACGCGTCAGTGCGACACTCAAGTTATATGATGGATCAAAGTCCCAGACCACACCCGCTGAAGCGGTAATGTTGGTGTCGCTTATTTGATTAGGCTGATATTCCGCTTCACCTTCCAGTGTGTCTAGGGTCATGGCTTCAGGATCGAGCTTATAGTGTTCGACCCGGGCTCCCAACTCGAAGCGGAAATCGTCTACTTTACGTTCCTGCACAATAAAGGCGGCAACGGTATCGGTCTTGCTGTTTGGTGTCAGTTGTTCTTCACCATCTACCGAGAAGTCACGGTGCGTCACATGCAGCCCCATAGACCCTTGCCATTCAGCCCAAGGTTTATTGTTGAGGGTTACACGAGCTTCGCTTTGCTTGTTGTAGAAGAAAGTATCGGCATCGCCGTTTTCTTCCTCGGCATGTTGGTAATCGGTGTAACCCGCATCTAAGCGGATCTTAGAAAAACCAGTGAACGGATCTAACAAGCCACCGTGCAACTGCCACGCAGTTTTCTTCAAATCAATAGTGATGTGTGGCTCATCTTCTTCGCCTTTCAGCGGAATACCATAATTCGATTCAGTGCGAGTACCGGATACACCGATAAAGCCTTTATCGCCGGCATAACCAACCCCACCGGCATATTCATCCAACTGCAGTTGCGTGTTATCAACGGTGCCGTGAGTGCTGTTGTCCCCTAAGATGGCATCGCCCGGAATATCATAGGAATTGGTGCGACGACGTGTGCCATCAAGATGCCAGTTAAAGCCGTCTTTACCCCCGCTGATATCGGCGTTGAGGGTTTTGCCGTTGTTTGCTGAATCATAGCGAGCGCCAACACTGCCATTCATGCCTTCAATCGGCTGTTCACTGATACGTTTGTCGACCACGTTGACGACGCCGCCAATGGCGCCATTACCGTACATCAACGTGCCTGGGCCGCGCAGGATCTCAATCTGTTGGGCCGAAGCCGCTTCTGCTGTAACCGCGTGATCGGCGGATACGGTTGAGGCGTCACCCACTGATAAACCATTTTCCAACACTTTTACGCGAGGACCGTCCATACCGCGAATAATCGGGCGGCTGGCGCCAGCACCAAAGTGAGTGGCCTGTACACCGGGTAGTTTATCCAGTGTGTCGCCGAGCGTCGGTTCGGTGTTGAGTTTTAACTGATCTTCCGTCAATACCGACACCGGCGTGCTGCTTTCCATCGCTGAGCGCCCTAGTGGTGATGCAGTGACTACGATATTTTCGATTTTTGATTTCGTTAGGCTGAAATCTTCAGTGACTACACCTGTGCCAACTCGAACATCACGCTCGGCGTGTTTATATAGATCGCTGCTGATGTGTAGATGTAAGTGGCTGTTATCGCTGACGCTAAGTGAGTAGCGACCCTGCGCGTCAGCAGTTGTTTGGTTGCCACCGTCTACACTCACCAGTGCATTGGCAACCGCATTGCCTTGCGTGTCGGTGATTTTACCTTGCAGTTGTGCAGCAAACGCGGTCGAGCATACGCCAGCAGATGCCAGCGCCATAGTTAATACAGCAAGCTTCATTGTGCCTGTCCTTTTTGAAAAGCATGAATCAAATTAAAAAATGGGTTGGGATTTAATTCAGCTTAGAACAGGAGGCGCGCGTGCGACTGCACGGCGAATTTGTGGAATAGCGGGTTGGGAATATTGCGCTTCGGCAACAACCGAAATCAGTGTAGCCGTGACCGCTGGCGTTGGTGCCGCCATTGGGCCTGTAACTTGTTGGCTACCGAAATTACACAGTAAACAGTGGGTATGATCGTGCGTCAGCGGCTGCTCTGAGGTGTGCATCACCGCAACCGACTGCAAGGCAGTCAGCCAAAGTCCTAAAAACAGCCACAGCCATTTTTTGTTATGCACAAACAGATGTCGAAACAAGATACGAGAGTCACTGCTAATTGTTATGGTCGCAAAGGTACTTGATCTATATCACGTAGTCCAATGAATCATTCGTAACAAAATCTTAAATGGAGTGAGGCGCTGAATATTTCATCAGCAGTGTTTTTGCTGATCATAAGCAATAAAAAACGAGGCACTTGGGCCTCGTTTAAATAGATTCAAACCGTTATGGGCCTGAATTATTCGCCTTGCTCAACCCCTGAACGGTTCAATACGAACTGAGTCAGCAAAGGTACCGGGCGACCAGTCGAGCCTTTGTTGGCACCACTGTTCCAAGCAGTACCTGCAACATCCAGATGCGCCCAGTTGTATTTCTTAGCAAAGCGCGATAAGAAGCAAGCCGCAGTGATAGAACCCGCAGGACGACCACCAATGTTGGCCATATCCGCAAATGGGCTATCAAGCTGTTCTTGGTACTCATCCCACATAGGCATACGCCAGCAGCGGTCACCACTTTGATCGCCTGCATTTAGCAGTTCGTGGGCCAATGGGTTATGTGATGAGAACAAACCACTCGCGTGTTTACCCAGCGCGATAACACACGCACCAGTAAGCGTCGCGGTATCTACTACGACTTCTGGGTCAAAACGCTCAACATATGTCAGTACGTCACACAGCACTAAACGGCCTTCAGCATCTGTGTTCAGCACTTCAACGGTTTGACCACTCATGGTGGTGAGAATATCGCCCGGACGGTAAGCATCAGCAGACGGCATATTTTCGCAACCGGCCAGAACACCCACTACGTTAACAGGCAACTTCATCTCACAGATGGCTTTCATGGTGCCAAGTACACCCGCAGCGCCACCCATGTCGTATTTCATTTCATCCATGGCTTCGCCTGGCTTAAGTGAAATACCACCAGAGTCAAAGGTCAGGCCTTTACCCACTAGCACGATAGGCTTGGCATTGGCATCACTGCTGCCTTTGTATTCCATAATGGTCATCAGCGATTCGTTGGCACTACCACGACCAACCGCTAGGTATGAATGCATACCTAATTCGTCCATTTTGGCTTCACCAACGGTGCTGACGGTCAGCGCGTCGCAGGTCTCTGCCATCTGCTGTGCTTGAGTTGCCAAATAGGCCGCATTACAGATATTAGGTGGCATATTGGCCACATCGCGACACAAGGCCATACCTTCCGATACGCCAGTACCGTGGTTAATGGCACGCTCGCCAACTGTAAGTTCACGGCGAGTCGGTACATTGAATACCAACTTACGCAGCGGGCGACGGTGCTCACCCTTACGGGTTTTTAAACCATCGAAGCTATACAGTGAGGCATTAGTGGTTTCAATTGCCTGACGTACTTTCCAATAGGTATCGCGGCCTTTAACGTGCAGTTCAGTGAGGAAACACACCGCTTCCATTGAGCCGGTTTCGTTCAGAGTGTTGATTGTTTTCGCGATAATTTGTTTGTATTGGCGTTCGTCGAGTTCACGTTCTTTGCCGCAACCGACTAACAGTACACGCTCGCTTAACACGTTGGGTACGTGGTGCAGCAACAGCATCTGACCTGATTTACCTTCCAGATCGCCGCGACGCAGCAGATTGCTGATGTAGCCTTCGCTAATTTTATCCAGTTGTTCCGCAATGCCCGACAAACGACGTGGCTCATACACACCCACCACAATACATGCAGAGCGCTGTTTCTCTGGACTACCGCTTTTAACGCTAAACTCCATGAGCTCTCCTAAGATTCTTTTAAAGACAAATATTTTTATTTATTAGATAATGCCCGTTTGCAGCCGCAAACGGCGGAATCTTCTGTAATTGTCATTGTCTGAAAAAGCAGCAGGTGCTTGAATTTACCTGCTAAAATGAGTGGCAATGACTAAAAATTGCAGAAAATTGTCAAAAGTAGACAGTTTACATAAAAGATACTCTGTTACCAGCAAAAAGATAAGTTTAGAACGCGGATCCTGCTTGTGATTGTATTCAGATATTTAATCCGAGAAGTATTTAAGTCCCAAGTGGCTGTACTCTCGGTACTGCTGGCAATTTTTGTCAGCCAGCAATTCGTACGCATTCTAGCGGATGCCTCTGATGGCGAGTTTCCTTCTACCATTGTGATGCAGCTGATTGGGCTAAACATGCCCGAATTGGCTGGGCTCATTCTACCTTTGAGTCTGTTCCTCGGTATTTTGTTAGCCCATGGGCGCATGTATGCCGAAAACGAAATGGTCATTTTTCATAGTGTCGGCATTAGTGAATGGTACGTCGCCCGGGTAATGCTGCTGGTGGCGTTAGTTAACTGTTTCGTGACCGCTGCGTTATCTCTCTATATTACCCCTTGGGCCGATGAGCAAAAAAATCAGGTACTAGAAAAGGCCAAGTCGGAAGCGGGATTAGCGGCGCTGATCCAAGGCCGCTTTCAGACGAGTCCTAATGGCCGCGCGGTGATTTTTGTTGAGAAAATTGGCAAAAACAATGAGCTGGAACGTGTGTTTGTTGCTCAGCAGCCTGATCCGAATGACACCGATGGTGTGTCTAACCTAGTTGTGGCGCAAGGCGGTCGGGTCACTCAAGATGACGCTGGCGGTGAAAGCCTTAAGCTTAACGATGGCGTACGCTATCAAGGCTCAGCTCATCGCAAAGATTTCCAAATTATCGAATTTGGTGGCTATCAAACTCAGATTAAAGAGCGCGAAGTTGACGAGCGTGATCGCAAATTATCGGCGTTGCCGACGCATGAACTGATGCAACTGTCGACCCCTGAAGCGGTGGCGGAAATGCAGTGGCGGTTGGCGGTCCCGGTGGCCATTTTGCTGGTGACGCTGATTGCGGTGCCTTTAGCGCGGGTAAATGTGCGCCAAGGCAAGTTCGCTAAATTGTTCCCGGCGATATTGCTGTATCTAGGTTATTTCGGCTTGCTGGTGGCGGGCCGTAAAGCGCTGCAGGATGAAGTGATTCCCTTGGCATTCGGTATGTGGTGGATCCACGCTGGCGCGCTGTTAATCGGCATTTTGCTACTCAGTAAGGAGCGACCAATCGGTATTCGCTTGATGGGCTTGTTCCGCCGTAGGAGTGTCGCGGCATGATGAATATTATTGACTGGTATATTGCCCGTACCTTGCTCAGCTCTTCAGCGCTGTGTTTGCTGGTGTTGACCGGACTTTCCAGCATTATTAAGTGGGTCGATCAATTGCGTTTGGTCGGTCGTGGCAGCTATAGCATGCTCGATGCCGCCATGTACGTGCTGTATCTGGTGCCACGAGACATTGAGTTGTTTTTCCCAATGTCGGTGCTGCTCGGTGCATTGATTGGCATGGGGATGCTGGCTTCAAGTTCAGAATTGGTGGTGATGCAGGCATCAGGGATGTCGCGGTTTCAAATTACCCGTTCAGCCATGAAAACCGCAGTACCGTTGATGCTGGTGATTATGGCGCTGGGTGAGTGGGGCGCGCCTGTGGCTGAAATGAAAGCTAAAGAGTTAAAAGCCACTAAGATTTCTGACGGTAAACTGATTAAATCTCATCGTGGCGTTTGGGCCCGTGATGGCAATATGTTTATCAATATTGGCCGTATAGAAAGTATCGATCACCTCGCCGACCTTACCCTATATGCGTTTGACGATGGTTTGCACCTGCAGTATGTGATTCATGCTAAAGATGCTTATTACGGCAGTGACGCGTGGACGCTGCGTGATGCGCAACGTTCAGCGATTGAAGAGGATCAAGTGGTGTTTGAAAACATCACATCACAACGTTGGGAGTCATCGTTAACTCCCGATAAGCTCAGCGTGGTATCGATCAATCCTGATGCCTTGTCGATTCAAGGATTGATGGATTACATCGATTATCTGCGCATTAATAACCAAGATTCGAGTCGCTATCGACTGGCGTTTTGGCACAAAGTGATTCAGCCGCTTACCGTCGCGGTGATGATTTTGGTGGCCTTGTCCTTTGTCTTTGGTCCGTTAAGATCACAAACGATGGGAGCACGAGTGGTGTTGGGCGTTATTGCGGGATTTGTGTTTTATATCTGTAACGAGATTTTTGGTCCGCTGACCCTAGTGTATAACCTCCCAGCGATTGTCGGGGCGATAATGCCGAGTGTGTTGTTTAGTGTGGGCGCTATCTATTACATCAGGAAATAGCCCTGTGCTATGTAACCGAAAAGGCCCAACTGGGCCTTTTTTTGTGGAGTTTGTTGGCGTTAACGTTTGGGGAGTTGTACTACTTCAGAATCACTCAGTCGGTCCTGCAGCGCTAACTGCTGCTGACTTAACAGCAACAGCAGGTTACCGAGTCCCAGCAGACTCCAAAAGCAGCGTGCGACGGCAGTGACAGGACTGATATTTTGTCCGTTAGTGTGTTGTACCCTTAGCTGCCAGGCTTTCATTCCTAATGTCTGGCCCGTACGGCTCCAGAAATAGCTATAAAAACCCACGACACAAATAAGTAGCCACAGCTGATAGATAGCGTGCACCACAGGACTTTGCTGCAGCGCCAGTGCTAGCTCGGTGTTGGACGCTAAGCTCAGCCAGCCTAATTGTTGTAGCATTGCGATAACTGCCAAACCGATAATACCTGCCAGCGCGTAGACGGCGAAGGCGAGCAATGCATCATAGATTGCGGCACCGAGGCGGTGCAGAAAGCTGGCGCGCGGCAGACCTGCAAGCTGGTAGTTAGGCGTTGCCGTCACTGCAGTCCTCATCTTTCAATAAACGCACTTCGCTAAAGCCCATACGTTGAAACTCTGTGAGGCGGTAGCTGCGCACAGCGCCTTTACCTTTGGCGGTCATCGCAACTTGTTGCTCCATAGCGAGAAAGCGGGTCAGATCGATACCTTCGGCCGCTGCAGCAGCTTCGTAGATATCGTGGTACTTGTCGTAACTAAAATTGATGACCTTAGCTTCGCCTTTAAAAATGTATGCAACTTGTCGCGCCATGAATACTCCTGAGCTAGATAATAGGCGTAAATAAAGGCGATAGTGTAATCACAAATCAGCAGAACATCACCGCTAATCAGTAATTAATCTCTGCATGTAAACAGCGGAAGAACCATAAACGCGTAGATCTTTCTTAGTTGGGCATGGTTCAAAGCCTAACCTTTGCCAGTAGCTGGCGGCGCCTGCTACCGCCACCAAACTCAAACTTTGATAACGTCGTTGCTGGGCCATTTGTGCTAACTCGGCAACGACCGCTTGGGCTAATCCTAATCCCCGTCCACTTGGTAATACCGCAATATCATGTAGATAAAGACTGTCAGTAACCTCTGGTAACTCAAGCGACTGATGTAATTCGGGAGGAGATACATTTGTCCAAGGATGAGCTAAACAGTAGCCGACAGCTTGTTGTTGACTCAGCAATATAAAACAACAATCGGGCGCCATCCTTTGCTTGCTCTTGAGTACATCAATGGACTCTAGTAGTCCGTTGACATAGCAGCTTTGTTGAATGGTCGCGATGGTGGGCCAGTCATTGCGAGAAATGGGGCGAAACAACATATGAAAGACAACATCCTAAACTTGTAGTTGCGCGGCAACGCGTCTGTCTGCATTTGCTATAGAAGCGCAGATTTATTCATCATTGCAATCCAAAAAATCTTTTAGCATTGGATTGTACAAATAATTTAATTGATTTAATTTGAGGGAAATATTGTCGTTAGTTTAACCACAATCGGGCGATTTAACACTACACTTAATGCTCAACGGCTCTCAGGATAATGTTTAAGAGCTGAAGAGAAACGGAGCAGTTTGTCTCAAGGAGGAACAAGGTGCTGGAATTTATACTGAGTCACGATAATCTGCCGTATTTTGTTTGCGGCGTGGTTGTCGTTATGTTGGGGGTTATCGAGATGTTTGCGCGTCTCGCCGGTGCGAGTTTAGTGTTCGTGCTGGATGAACCGGAACCCAATTTATCTACTGCTGAACCATCAAATCCTATCACCCAATGGCTTTATCTCGACCGCCTGCCTGTGCTGTTATGGTGCGTTATGGCATTGAGCCTGTTTGCACTACTGGGCTTTGCTACCAATTTAATGTGCTATCTGCTGCGGGCACATACTTTGCCGCAATCGATTTCTGTTTGGTTGGTGTTTCCATTAACAGGGTTGGCGTGCCATTGGCTCGGTAGTCGTAGCTGGTGGCGCTATGACCGCATGATGAAAGATAGCGATGTCGATCTTAGCGGTAGTGTGGCGGTGATGACACTGGGAACCGCAAAGCCAGGTGTGCCAGCGGAAGCGCTGGTAAAAGATCCTGATAATCACCGTCACTATGTAATGGTAGAACCACGTGAAGGTGAGTCCGTCTTTGTTCCAGGCACTTGGGTGGTGCTCTTGTCTCGGCGCAAGCGGGTATGGTTAGCAACAAGGTTTGAACCTTAGAATGTCATCTGCCACAAAAAACGCCGACAGTTTGTCGGCGTTTCTTTGAGATTCAAGCAGCGCTTATTTGAGTTTTTTCAGCTTTTTACCGGTAGCGCCAACTTTAACTTTCACGCGGCGACCACTCATGCGTTTTTCTGCTGCAACCTGCTCCTGCGCTTCACTTTCACCCGGGCGGCTCTTACCAAAGCGGCGACGACGTTGTAGCTGCTTTAGCAGTGATTCACGCTGACTAGTCTCATAGCCTGGCATCACAATCCGCTTCAGGCGTTGACCAATCAGCTTTTCAATATCGCTGAGAATGCGTTCTTCTTCGTGGCTGACAAACGAGATAGCGGTGCCGCTCTTACCAGCTCGCCCCGTACGTCCGATACGGTGCACGTAGTCTTCGGCTAAGAATGGCATATCGTAGTTAACCACGTAGTCTAGGTCTTTGATATCCAAACCACGCGCGGCAACTTCGGTCGATACCAACACGCGAATTTTACCCGACATAAAGTCAGCTAATGCGCGTCGACGGCTACCATGGGTCTTTTCACTATGCACCGCAACTGTAGGAATACCATCGGCAGACAGTTCCTTAGCGAGGTGATCCGCATCTTCACGCGTGGCAGAAAACACTAGCACTTGATGCCAGTTTTTACGACCAATAAGCTCAGATAACAGCTCACTCTTACGGCGTTGCTCAACGGGATATACCACTTGGCTAACCGTTACCGCCGTTGTGTTATGGGCATCAGCCGTAATCACTTTAGGCTTTTTGAGGATCTGCTGCGCCAGTTGGCGAACACCGCCACTAAAGGTGGCAGAGAACATCAGATTCTGTCGCTCGTCGCTCGCCAGATGCAAAATTTGGTTAATGTCCTTGATGAACCCCATATCTAGCATACGGTCGGCTTCATCAAGCACCAGAAAATCGATCTGCGCCAAACTGATATTGCCCTGATTGATGTGTTCCATCAGACGGCCTGGCGTTGCCACTACCATATCGACCCCGCGGCGCAGTTTGCTCGCTTGGCTACTGGTTTTAACCCCGCCAATCAGGCTAACCACTTCAATATCTAAGTATTTGGCGTAGTCTTTAGCGTTTTCAGCCACTTGTGCAACAAGTTCGCGAGTCGGCGCCAGAATCAGCACGCGCGGTTGACCACTGATACGTTCTTTCGGCGCATCAACCATGCGTTGTAAAATAGGCAGTACAAATGCGGCGGTTTTACCGGTTCCGGTTTGGGCGCTGGCCAGCACATCCTGACCACGGCGTACCGAGGGGATCGCCTGCTGTTGAATCGGCGTCATGCTCTCGTAGCCACATTCGCTGATAGCGCGGAGGATATCCGGGGCAAAACTATAAGATTCAAATTTCATGCGAGCGTTCCTCAATCAATACCGTTAAACCCGTCAGTGTTACCTCGCGGTAAGTCGTACTGCAGGCGGCCGCGGAGTATAGCAAATAATCGCCGTAGCTAGAAACGATTCCGTGTGTTGTCGAATATAGATATTAAAAAGCCGCTCATTTGAGCGGCTTTTCGTTATGCAATGATTAGAACCATTTGCTAAACATTTGCTTGAAGTAGTCCATCAGCTTGCTAAACCAGCTACCTTCGTTAACTTCATTGAGCGTAACCAGCGGGAATTGCGCAATATCTTTGCCATCCAGTTGGAAGTACACTCGACCCACGGTTTTACCTTTGGCAATCGGCGCCACCAGATCTTCGTTCAGTTCGAAGTTCGCTTTCAGGTTTTTCGCTTGGCCACGGTAAATGGTAACTGGTGTATCCGTCATTACACCAAGGTTGATGGTATCGGTATCGCCATACCAAATTTTTTGGCTGACAAACACATCACCGGCTTTGTAAGGTGTGACGGTTTCATAGAAGCGGAAGCCATAGTTCAGCAGTTTTTTGCTTTCAGCTTTACGCGCAGACTCACTCTTGGTACCCATCACAACCGAGATTAAACGCATGCCGTCTTTAGTGGCCGACGCAACAAGGTTGTAGCCTGCACCAGAGGTATGGCCGGTTTTGATGCCATCAACGTTCATGCTGTTATCCCACAGCAAGCCGTTGCGGTTGTATTGGGTGATGCCGTTGTAAGTGAACGACTTCTCTTTATAAACCTTGTACTCATTAGGTACGTCGCGGATCAGCGCAGCGCCCAGCAACGCCATATCATAAGCAGTACTCATGTGGCCTTCAGCGTCTAAGCCATGGGCGTTCTCAAAGTGAGAATCCTTCATGCCTAGTTGTTTGGCCCATGAGTTCATCAGGTCAACAAATGCGCCTTCTGTACCTGCAATGTGTTCTGCCATGGCAACGCAAGCATCGTTACCTGATTGAATGATGATACCGCGATTCAGATCCGAGACTTTGATCTTTTTGCCGACTTCGATAAACATCTTAGATGAGTCAGGAAAGTTCTTTGACCAAGCGTTTTTCGACACGGTCACTTCGTCATCAGGTGACACATTACCACGCTTAATCTCCTGACCGATGACATAGCTGGTCATCATTTTTGTCAGACTGGCAGGATTCAACTGCTCATAAGCATTGCTTTGTGCAATCACTCGGCCCGAATTGTAATCCATCAAAATGTAGGCTTTTGCCGCGACATCTGGTGCATCAGGAATGACCATCGGCGTTTGAGGACGGGCAGCATTCGGGACAGGAATGGGATTGGGCGTCGGTGTCTCAGCTTGAGCACCAGTTACAAAGACACCGGCAATAACAGCCAGCGTAACAAGGGGACGTTTTACAAAATTCATCATTGGCGGATTACGTCGATTGGTAAATGAATGTCAGCGAATTGTCGCAAGTATATCACTAGTCGACCCTAATAATCAGTGAAGGTTCCTTCATCTTTTTGAAACTGCACATTTATTGTGCGATCAGATTATTCTTCTCGAATCAAAAAGCTTTTGGCATAACCTTGGCTGCGTATGGTGTCGAGCATCTTGCCTGCAATGTCTTCATTGCTCATTGGGCCAAGCTGCAATTTAAAGATATTTTGCTCTTCGCTGATGCGACTATTGAGACTAAATTGGCTTTCGAACTGCTGCGCCAATTGCTGCACTTTTTGCTTCGATGAGGATGCAAACACCTGAATATAGAAGGTGATGGCATTGCTGTTGGCTGTGGTCGCCTTGCTTGCTTCATCTATCGCGCGTTTGGCAGGAGAGTCCATCATAATAACTTCTAGTTTGACGGGGGCTGTACCAGTCGCCAACATGCCCAGCTTATATGCGGCAGCGTAGGACACATCGATAATACGCGACGAGTGAAATGGTCCGCGGTCATTGATACGCACCACTACGCTTTTGTTGTTATTCAGGTTAGTGACTCGCACATAACTTGGCAGCGGCAGTGTTTTATGCGCACCCGACATAGCGTACATGTCGTAGGTCTCACCGTTGGAGGTCAGGTGACCATGAAACTTCATACCATACCAAGATGCGGTACCCGTTTCGCTATAACCTGCAGCTTCAGGCATTACCTGATAGGACTCGCCCCACACTTGGTAGTCTTTGTTCCCTTGTTTACTGTAGGGTTCGTATTTAGGTTCAGCGTCTTGCACATGCGACAAATCTGGCGCCTCAACGGGGGCCTTGTCTTGCTGCATGCTGTAACGGCCGCTGCTTTCTTTTTGTTGCGGTGCTTTGGTGGCACAACCTGCCAGCAGCAGCGCCGCGAGCACTGAATAAAGACTATTGCGAAGCATGCGCCTTCCTCAGTTGTTCACTGAATTGGTACACCGCCATGGCATACAGCGGACTGCGGTTGTAGCGGGTAATCACATAAAAGTTTTTTAATCCCAGCCAGTAATCACTGTGCTGCGCTTGCTCCAGTTCAATCAGCATAGCAGCTTGGGAGATGTCGAGATCCACGCTGGTTTGCAAGGCGACTTCGGGCGACAGAATGTCGTTTACCGATTGATTAAGTGGCTTGCCACTCCAAACGGCGGCTGTTGGCGTTGCCGTTGTGGCTAACGGTAAAGCGACCAAGCCGCCAGCTTGCCAACCGTGTTGGTGAAAATAGTTAGCGACACTGCCGATGGCATCATCAGCACTGTTAAGCAGGTCGCGGCGACCATCGCCATCAAAATCGACCGCATAAGCGAGGTAACTTGAAGGAATAAATTGCCCAAATCCCATAGCGCCGGCGTAGGAGCCAAGCGTACTGTTCGCATCAAGTTGCTCGGCCTTCACCAACTGCATAAATTTACCAAATTCGCGGCGAAAGAAATCAGCACGTGGTGGATAGTGAAAACCTAAGGTATACAGTGCATCTTTTACTGGATAGTTGCCCATCACCTTGCCGTATTTGGTTTCAATTCCAATAATCGCCACAATGACTTGAGGATCAACTTGGTATTGCTCAGCAGCGCGGGCGATAGTGGTTTCATGCTGACGCCAAAACGTTAGCCCAGCCTGTAAACGGTCGTCAGTTAAGAAGATAGGGTAGTACTTGTACCAAGGTTTGGCTTCCCAAGGTTTGGTCATCGCCTCAATGATTTTGGGTTCAAACTTGGCCGACGCAATAAATTGCTGCACTTCAGTGCGAGAAAAACCTTGTTGGCTTTGGCTGTCGATAAATTGCTGCTGTAGTTGCTCAGGTGAAAGCTGCTCAGAAGAAGGCGCCGCAAATGCGGACGATGCCAGCAATGCTGACATCATCAGTGGCGCAAGCAGCCGCTTAGTCATCGGCATATTGAGTAATCCTATCTGTCGATAAAGCGTCTGTGAGTGTGAATGCTCATTAGAATGCCAAAACCCGCAAGCAATGTCAGCATTGATGTGCCGCCGTAGCTGATGAGTGGCAATGGTACCCCGACCACAGGCAAAATGCCTGACACCATGCCAATGTTCACAAACACATAGACAAAGAAGGTGAGGGTGATGGAACCTGCTAACAAGCGGGCAAAACTGGTTTGTGCGCGGGAGGCGATCACGAGACCGCGACCGATAACATAGATGTATAACGCCAGCAGAAATAGGCTGCCGATAAGACCAAACTCTTCGCCAATAACCGCAAAGATGAAGTCGGTATGGCGTTCCGGCAAAAACTCTAACTGTGATTGGGTGCCATCGAGCCAGCCTTTGCCCCACAAGCCACCGGAGCCGATAGCGATTTTCGATTGAATAATGTGGTAACCCGTGCCGAGTGGATCTGCTTCTGGATTGAGTAGGGTCAGTACTCGGTTGCGTTGATAATCATGCATCAAAAAGAACCACAGAACTGGCAAAAATGCCAATACAGATACCACAATGCCACCCACGATGGTCCAGCTCATACCGGATAAAAACAGCACAAAAATCCCAGATGCAGCCACCAGAATGGAGGTCCCCAAATCGGGCTGTTTAGCGATCAGCAAGGTCGGTACCAGTAGGATAATCGCGGCACCAGCAAGATAGCGTTTTTTCGGCGGTAGCGGGAATTTACTGATGTACCATGCCATCGTGATAGGAAAAGCCAACTTCATCAGCTCCGATGGCTGAAATTCCATAAAGCCCAGATTAAGCCAACGCTGAGCGCCCTTGTTAATTTCACCAAAAAACGCGACCGCCAATAGCAGCGCCACCCCGGCGATATAGATCGGCAGTGCCCAGCGGCGATACACCTCAGGATTAATCTGTGCCAGCACAAACATCAGCCCCAGCGATAACCCCATGCGGACCACCTGGCGGTCAAGCATTGCCATGCTCTCGCCGCCAGCAGAATAGATAATAAATAGGCCGTAGCCCATCAATGCCAGCAGCCCTAGCAGCAGCGGAAGGTCGATATGCAGTTTCTGCCAGAAATTGGGTTTATTGTTCTGCATGTTTCAACTCCCATTTATCCCGCAGCATAAAATCGTCCAACATTTCCCGCGCCACGGGGCCGGCATTGGCGCCCCCCCAACCCGCGTTTTCCAGTACCACGGCCAGCACAATCTTCGGATTTTCAAACGGCGCATACGCCACGATCAATGCGTTATCACGCAGCTTCTCATCGATAGTGTCGGCATCGTACTTTTCATCCTCCGCCACACTAAATACCTGTGCAGTACCTGTCTTCATTGCTGCTGTGTAGGGCGCGTCTTTAAAGCGCGACCGATCTGCGGTTTGGCGCATTGCCTCAGCAATTTCATCCCAATGATGTTGATCGTTCAGCACTATCGGCGGCTGCTGGTCGACCGGCGAGTCAATCTTAGAGGTGGCATCTTTAATGGATCTCAACAAGTGCGGCGTATAGTGCTTGCCCTTGTCGGCGAGAATGGTCACCGCTGTCGCTAACTGCAACGGTGTCGTCGTCCAATAGCCCTGACCGATACCGATGGAGATGGTATCGCCGATATACCAAGGCTGATTGTATTTGAGGCGCTTCCAGTCCCGAGATGGCATATTGCCAGCGGATTCTTCAAAAATGTCGATGCCGGTGTTTTGGCCGAAACCAAACTGGCCCATAAAGTTACTGATACGGTCAATGCCTGACTTATACGCCAGCTCGTAGAAATAGATGTCGCAGGAATGAACGATAGCGCCATAAACATCAACCCAACCATGGCCCCAACGTTTCCAGTCGCGGTATTTACGTTCTACGCCGGGGATCTGCCAATAACCTGGGTCCCAAACGCGGGTTTTCTCGGTGACGATATTATCGTCAAGCCCCATCAATGCCATGATCGGCTTAATGGTGGACGCCGGTGCATATTGCCCTTGAGTAGCGCGGTTAATGAGTGGTCGGTCGGGTGAGTTCAACAGGTGGCTATAAGCTTTACTGCTAATGCCATGCACAAATTGGTTCGGGTCATAGCTCGGACTAGAGGCCATGGCGAGAATGCCACCGTCGCGCGGATCTATGGCGACAATTGAACCGCGGCGTCCCGCCAATAGCTCCATCGCTTTTTTCTGTAGTTCTAAGTCGAGTGTCAGGTAGAGATCTTGTCCCGGCTCTGGCGGCTCAACTTTTAAGGTGCGAATATGACGGCCGAGGTTGTTCACCTCTTCTTCCATATGACCAGGTTTACCGTGCAGTAGCGCCTCATAAAATTTTTCGATGCCCTGCTTACCAATATTATTCGTCGCAGCATAGTCTGACCATTTACCTGCTTGTTCCAGTGTAGTGCGGTCACGGTTATTGATGCGTGCGACATAGCCAAGCACGTGTGTTAGCAACATTCCTTGTGGATAAAAGCGATCCAGCCCAGCTTCTACCGAAACACCGTCGAATTTGTATTGATTAACACTAAATTCCGCCACTTGCTCTTCAGTAAGCCGGCTTTTTAATGTCAGTGGCTTAAAGCGACGGTGAAACTTGAGCGCATCGGTAAAATCTTGGCGTTCTTCGTCGCTGATGGGGATAACTTTCGATAGCTCATCAAGCATGGCCGGAATGTCTTTTACCTTTTCCGGCACCACTTCAAGTGAGTAAAACGGTTGGTTCTCGGCCAATAGTTTACCGTTGCGGTCGTAAATTAACCCACGGCTAGGCGCTATCGGGATCACCCGAATACGGTTGTCGTTGGAACGGGTGGTGTAATCTTTAAAGGCGGTGATCTGCAGATGATAAAGGTTGCCGATCAACACCCCAATCAGCAGTAACACACAAACGAAGGTAAACAGCGCGCGGCGCTTAAACAGTGACGCTTCCGCCGCATGGTCGTGCATGGTAATGCGCTTTCTTCTATGCACTGAGTCTCTCCGTCCTTTGTTGCGAAAACGAGGTTATTCCCGGTGGTAGGGATGATTATTGTTAATGCTCCACGCGCGGTAGAGGCTTTCTGCTACCACCACCCGTACCAAGGGATGGGGCAGCGTTAACGCAGATAAACACCAGCTTTGCGCCGCCGCTTGTTTGCACGCAGGTGCTAATCCTTCCGGCCCGCCAATCAGCAGACTGACATCGCGACCATCAAGCTGCCACTTCTCTAGATTGCTGGCCAGCTCAGGAGTGGTCCAGTTTTTACCGGGAAGATCGAGTGAGACGATATGATTGCCCTTGGCTACCGCCGCTAGCATCGCTTCGCCTTCTTTTTGCAGAATGCGCGCGATATCGGCGTTTTTACCCCGTTTGCCCGCCGGGATCTCAATCAACTCAAATGGCATATCACGCGGAAAACGGCGCTGATATTCTTCAAATCCGCGAGTGACCCAGTCGGGCATTTTGGTGCCAACGGCAATCAATTGCAGTTTCATAAGCGCTTAAATTTCTGACCAGAGTTTTTCAAGTTGATATTGCTCGCGTGTTGCATCTTGCATTACATGTACAATCACATCACCAAGGTCTACCAGTACCCATTCGTTACTGTCACGACCTTCAACCCCTAAAGGTTCGACGCCCGCCGTTTTAGCTTCGCGTACTAAGTTATCGGCAATCGCGCGTAAATGGGTGTTAGAAGTACCGGTACAAATCACCATAAAATCGGTAACGTTGGATTTTTCACGTACGTCCAAGACCACAATATCTTTCGCTTTAATATCTTCAACTTTGTCTACAACAAAGGCTTTTAGTTCCGTGCTTTGCACGTGCAGTTCCTCATTCGTCGGTTATTTGGGCGCGCTAGTATAGCGGCAAATAGTGTTCGTATCAGCTTTGATATAACTGCTGCTGTAAAATGAAATCGAGTACGGCTGCGGGGACTGCTTGCTGGCAGGCATTAATATCGCCTACCTCTAGCGCGTGCCGCAATTGGGTTGAGGCGTAAGGTTGCAGCTCAATATCGAGCTGAACAATATCGCCACTTCGCACTGTTGCATGCTGTTGCAGGTGTTGCTCCCCGCTAATATGGCGCCGTTGCCATTGTGGCCACACCGGATTGTCCTGCGTAAGTTGCCAGCCATCACGACCACAGATCACCAAATGACATAACGCAAACAGCTGTTGCCATTGATGCCAGGTGGATAGCGTCACTAAGGAGTCGGTGCCCATAATAAAATAGAAGTTATCTTGTGGGCGGGTGCTGATAAGTTGTTCCAGCGTCACCACACTATAGGAGGGAACATCACGCTTAAGCTCAATATCGCAAATCGAAAAGGCTGGAAATTCCTGTTGAGCTAATGCCAACATTTGCAGTCGCTGCTCGACCGTGGCGCTGGCAGCGGCTTTATGTGGCGGAATGCGATTGGGCATTAACCACAGTTCATCAAGCTTAAGTTGTTGTCGCACCGCTTCAGCAGGACGCAGATGACCATAATGAACTGGATCGAAAGTGCCGCCAAAAATACCTATCCGCATTAGTTCAATCCAAAGGTTTTCAATTGTGCGTGCGTGTCGGCGTCGAACAGTAAACACAGATGGCTAACACCGGTCCAATCTTCAAGACCTTGTTGCTTGAGCCTGAGTTCTAAGCTGGAGCATAACGACAGCATTTCTTCAATCGCCTCAAGTGATAAACGCGATAATGCCGCTTGATACAACGGCTGACGTTTATCCCAGATACGTAATTTGCTGTAGATTGGCGTGAGTGGTTGCCGTGCGTTCGCTGCTGATTGTAACTGCCACAGAATTGTTAACTCTTTTTGCAGCGCCCAATGAATGATGGGCATGGCGGTATCTTCGGCTTTGAGCTGCACCAGAATGTGCTGTGCTTTCTCTTGGCGATTTTCCAACAAAGCGTCAACCAGTTGGAATACGTTAAAGCGCGACTGATCTTCGAAATACTGCGTCAGTTCGGCAGCGCTAATTGGCCTAGTGGCTGCTAAAAGTTGTAGCAGTTGCAAGGCTTGGTCAGCGGCTAACAGGTTGCCTTCGTAGAGATTCATCAACATCGCTCGTGCGTCGGCTTGTAGGTTAAGTCGATAGAACTGGACGCGGCCATCGAGCCAGCGCTGAAATTGCGCAGTTTCAGGCGTGGTGCAGGGCACAAAAATTCCGTCTTTATCCAGCGCCTTAAACCATTTACTCGACTGCTGTTCACGCGCTAATTTAGCGCCAGTGATGATCAGCAACACATCGTGGTTTTGGCTGTTGAGCAGTTGTTGCAGCATAGCGCTGCCTTCAGTGCCCGGTTTGGCTTGAGGTAGATGCAGTTCGATAATGCGGCGACTGGCGAACAAGCTCATGGCATTCCACTCATTGGCGAGCTCTTGCCAGCTAAAGCTGTTGTCCTGTTCCAGTTGAATACGCTCTTCAAATCCTTGTGCGCGTGCGGCAGCAATAAGTTGCTCTTTGGCGTGATTTAACAACCATGGGTCGTCGCCAAAGAGCAGATAGCAAGGTTTGAGCGTGTTGAGTTGGCGATGGAGTTGATCCGGATAAACCCGCATCAGTTAACCTCAGTAGAAGCCAACGTCTGAATAATATAATCGGCGGCCTGCGCCCGCATCTCTTTTACCAGCAAGTTCATCTCACGACTTTTTGCCAGCGCGGTACGCGGGTCGTCCTGATAATCACGACGAATTTCGGTGCTGAATTTCTGTGCTTCTTTATTCGGCAGCGCCACACTGAAGTCAACGTGATAAATCAGCTCATATTCGGCCACATTACCGGTTGAATAGAGTGACAGCGTTGAACGTTCCAGCGAATCTTTAATCAGCGTCAGGCGCGGTAACGTCTTGCTGACGGGCTGCACATCAATATTGTGCAAACGTAAGCGATCGCGCACTAAGCGGCTAAGCTCGCTGTATTGATCCTGAGTTTGCAGGCTCAATACCCGCAGTTCTTTTGGAATCGAATAGCTGCCTTGCAAATGAAAGCCGCAGCCAGCACTGGTGAGCATCACCAGTGCCAGAAAGCAGGCTGTCAGAGGCTTCAAACGCATCATAGTTTTCAGCATGAAATCCCTTATCAGTTGGCAACGATATTGAGCAGTTTGCCAGGTACAAAAATCACTTTGCGTACAGTGACGCCTTCAACATATTTTTGCACTTGCTCATCAGCCATTGCCAGAGCTTCAACTTGCTCTTTGGTGGCATCGGCCGCTACGGTGATTTTAGCACGCAGTTTGCCGTTTACTTGCACCACAATGAGTTTGCTATCTTCCACCAAGGCGCTTTCATCAACTTCCGGCCATGCCGCAGTTTCAATCGCATCGGTGTTGCCCAACTCAGACCACAGCACTGAACTCAGGTGTGGCGTGATTGGGTACAGCAAACGCACCACAGCCGTCAGTGCTTCAACCAACAGGGCTTTATCTTGCTCGCTGGTTTGTGGTGCTTTTTGCAGGTGGTTCATCAGCTCCATTACCGCAGCCACCGCAGTATTGAACATCTGGCGGCGACCGATATCATCAGTCACTTTGGCGATGGTTTTGTGCAGTTCGCGACGCAGGGCTTTTTGATCGGCATTCAGCGCTTTCACATCCAGCGCTGGCACTTCGCCAGCTTCGCTCAATTCAAAGGCCAGTTTCCACAGACGTTTGATAAAGCGGTGTGCGCCTTCAACGCCTGATTCTTGCCATTCCAGCGTCATTTCTGGTGGTGCAGCAAACATCATAAACAGACGTACGGTGTCAGCGCCGTACTTCTCTACCATCAGTTGCGGGTCGATACCGTTGTTTTTCGATTTCGACATCTTGCTCATGCCGGTGTAAACCAGTTCATGACCTTGGCTGTCTACCGCTTTCACGATACGGCCTTTGTCGTCACGTTCTTCAACGGTGACATCCAGCGGTGAAACCCAAACGCGGGCGCCTTTGTCGTCGGTGTAGTAGAAGGCATCAGCCAGTACCATACCTTGGGTCAACAGACGTTTTGCTGGCTCATTAGAGTTAACCAAACCGGCATCACGCAGCAGTTTGTGGAAGAAGCGGAAGTACAACAAGTGCATACAGGCGTGTTCGATACCGCCGATATACTGATCCACTGGCAGCCAGTAGTTGGCTTTGCTTGGGTCCAGCATTTGATCCGCTTGAGGTGAACAGTAACGGGCGTAGTACCAGCTTGATTCCATAAAGGTATCGAAGGTGTCGGTTTCACGCAGTGCTGGCTGACCATTTACAGTCGTTTGCGCCCACGCTTTGTCAGCTTTGATTGGGCTTTGTACGCCGTCCATCACCACATCTTCTGGCAGGATCACTGGCAGTTGATCTTCGGGTGTTGGCATTACGGTGCCGTCTTCTAAGGTCACCATTGGAATAGGTGCGCCCCAGTAACGTTGGCGGCTTACGCCCCAGTCACGCAGACGGTAGTTCACTTGGCGTTTGCCTTTGCCTTCTGCTTCGAGTTTGTTGGCGATGCCATCAAACGCTTCGGCAAATGCTAGGCCAGAGAATTCGGCTGAATCAAACAGTACGCCTTTGTCGGTGTAAGCTTCGTTTGATACGTCCGCTTCGCCGTCAGCTGGTTTGATAACCGCTTTGATATCTAAACCGTATTTAGTGGCAAATTCGTAGTCACGTTGATCGTGCGCCGGCACAGACATTACCGCGCCAGTACCGTAGTTCATCAGTACGAAGTTAGCCGCCCATACCGGAACTTTGGCGCCAGTCAGTGGGTGAATCGCATACAGACCAGTGGCAACACCTTTTTTCTCCATGGTGGCCAGCTCAGCTTCAGACGCTTTGCTTTGTTTGCATTCTTCAACAAATGCAGCTAGCTCAGGATTGGTTTCAGCAGCTTTCAGTGCCAGTGGGTGCGCCGCAGCAATCGCCACGTAAGTCACGCCGTAAACAGTATCTGGACGAGTAGTGTAGATATCGAAGGTTTCATCGCTACCGTCTACTGCGAAGGTCATTTCCACACCTTCTGAACGACCAATCCAGTTGCGTTGCATGGTTTTCACCTGCTCCGGCCAACCTTCAAGGGTATCGATATCGTTCAGCAGTTCTTCGGCATAATCGGTGATTTTTACAAACCACTGCGGAATTTCTTTCTGCTCAACCTTGGTATCACAGCGCCAGCAGCAACCGTCTTGAACCTGTTCGTTAGCCAGTACAGTTTGGTCGTTTGGACACCAGTTCACTGAAGAGGTCTTTTTGTAAACCAAGCCTTTTTCATACAGCTTAGTGAAAAACCACTGTTCCCAACGGTAGTACTCTGGCGTACAGGTGGCGATTTCACGGCTCCAGTCGTAGCCAAACCCCAGCATTTTCAGCTGGTTTTTCATGTAATCGATATTTTCGTAAGTCCATGGCGCAGGCGCAGAGGCATTCTTGATAGCCGCGTTTTCTGCTGGCAGACCAAAGGCATCCCAACCAACTGGTTGCAGGACATTTTTTCCTTGTAAACGCTGGAAACGCGCTACTACATCACCTATCGTGTAGTTACGGACGTGTCCCATATGCAGGCGGCCGGACGGATAAGGGAACATAGAGAGACAGTAGAATTTTTCTTTATTTGGGTCTTCTGTCACTTCAAAGGTTTTGTGTTCAGCCCAATCTTGTTGAACACGGGCTTCAATTTCTGAAGGATTATATTGTTCTTGCATCAGGATTCTCGGCTTTGCCGCCCATAAATTGTCATTTGCGCATAGGGGCGCTTTCAAATCCGCATAGGATAAACCAGAAGTGAGTCTTTAACAAAGACCGGAGTTAAGGAGTCGTGGTCATGAACGAGAAAAGTGAAAAATTACTGACACTCTATCAGTCATTGATGGACAAAGTGGCAGAGCAATATCGTGATGACAGCTCATTGAGTATTAATGCGCTTTATGAGGCAATCACCCACAGTCGAGAATATCTGGCGTTGAAACGCAAGGCATCTGAGGAAGAACTCGCCTTGGTCGAAGGGTTCTTGAAGCGAGATATCGACAGTTTTATCAAGCAGAAGATGCAAACCGATATGAGTTATAGCCCCAGTGTTATTGGCCTTGAAAACTCGTTGTGGCATTGGTTGGGGGAAATTAGTGATCGCAGCCAGGTGGAATGGCATGAGTTGTCGCAACAGTTTAAGCAGGCGGGTGTCTACCATACTGGCGATGTGGTAAGCCAAGGCCAGTTGCGCTGTTCTAAATGCGGCCACAGTATGAGCATTGAATTTACGGGGATTATTCCCGAATGTCCTAATTGCGATAATCGTGAGTTTACCCGCGAAGCGTTATTACCTTAGCGATTGTTGTGTAAAGCACGGCCAACAAAAAAACGCAGCACTTGGCTGCGTTTTTTTGTTGGGGTTGGCGACACTGATGAACGTAATTATCTAACAGCCACTATTTTCAATGCTGTAAACTGGCGGTGTTGTACTATCTGCCGCCTGCGTGTAGAGAAAATAGCACTGATCATCGTTAACATTGCTGTCGCCGTTGAGGTCATAGCCGATATAGAGATTGTCACTATTTTCTTCCTGATGGGCTAGCTTATCTTCATCAATATCAAGCCGTTGTAGCACATCAGTATTATCCAGATAGCCGTTCTTCAGTCGCGTTTCAAAGCTGCCGTTACCATCTAAATCAACATCCAGTAAATCACTGCGATTAGCCACCGCTTGAGTCGTAAAACTGGGCATTTGTGATTTGGCAAACACCTGCATATTGGCCGATTTGACCGCTGCCTGCATCTGCCTGAGTACCATAGAGCGAGCATCACTGCTCATATTGACAAATTTAGGTGCGGCTATCACCGCTAAAATACCTAAAATAATGATCACCACGACCAACTCGATAAGAGTAAACCCGCCTGACCGTCCTTTTGCTGGGAGAGTTTTCATATAAAAAAGACAAACCTATGATTAACGCAATATTGCCTGAGCCAACGGCGGGCGATTATTACCTAATAACCTAGATTTGTCTTTTGATATTTAAGCTTTTTTTATAAAAATCTGACGGTTGACACGCTTCATTGTTTAAGATGTTTTTCGACATCGGCCATAGCGGTCTCAATCTCCTGCCGCCGTCCCGCATCTGCTACCTCACGACCTACTCGTGGTGCTGCGGCTAATGCCTTTTGGTAATACTGTTTAGCTTGCTGATACTTGTCATCATCGCGCAAAAACTCAGCGTAGAAGTAGTTGCTGTCGATACCATCTGGGTTAAGCGTTAACGCTTTTTGCAGCAGCTCTTGTGCCTTGTCATCATCGCCAAAGCCAATTGGCCAGCCTGGTACTTTAAAATAGAGCACCCCTAAGCTGGTATAGGCCGAACCGTGCAGCGCTTCAGGATTGATTTTTAACGCCTGCTCGAAGTCCTTTTTCGCGATTTTTGCATACTTAAGTGCACTTAGTCCGCCAGTGACGCCAGCAAACGTCGAGTTGATAATGCCATGCCAGATGAGAATGTTGGCGTCATCCGTATGGCTTTTCAACGTCTCATCAGCGGTTTTCAGCAGCGACTCAAATGCTTTTTCTTGCGCATCGCCTTTAAGTTGGTAGTTATTCTCTGCCCACAGCTGCTGTAATTGGGTTAGGGGTGAACTGTTGTCAGTGTTCTCCGCGGCATAACTGACCGTAGAGCAGGCCAGTAGCAGCGTAGCCAAAATAGGATTAAGAAGCTTCATGTTGCTCTCCTGCATGGGGTGTTGTAGTTGTCTCGACATGACAAAAACGTTTAATAATCGGGAGTTGTTTAAGGCTGGCACCATCTACCAGCGCGGGGAACAGTGCATTAATTCGTACAAAAAGTTTTTCTGGCCAGCCCAGATAAGCCGCGCCTTGTGGCGCGTTGGCCAAGCGCTGGCATAACTGCTGCGCCACCCATTGCGGGGTATCTGTGTTGTTTCCCAACTGCTGATTGAGTTGCTGCATCTCCTCGCTGTTAATCTCAGTGTCAGTAGCGCGCGGCGCAAAGTAGAGCACCTTAACTTGGCTGTCGGCTAACTCGCGTCGCAGTGACTCGGTAAAACCGCGTAAGCCAAATTTACTGGCGCAGTAAAGGGTTGAGCCAGGATAGCCGATGCTGCCGAGAATCGAGCCTACGTTGATAATGTTGGCACTTGGCTGACTGAGCAACTGCGGCAGCAGAGTCCGGCAGATATTGATCGGCGTCAGCAGATTGGTATTGATAGTGTGTAATACATCGGTGTCACTCGTCTGCGCCAAAGTTTGTAACTGATTGACACCCAAACAGTTAATCACGCCGTTGGCGTTAAACTCTGCTGCGGCGAGGCTTAGCAGCGTCAGACTGGCGCTATCGTTAAGATCGCCAATAAACAGTTGAGGATCACCGTCCAGTTCGCTGGCTAATTTGGTGAGCTTACGTTGGTTACGACCACATAGCAGTAGTGTTGCCCCTGCTGCTGCCAGCGCTTTTGCAATGGCGGCGCCAATGCCACCACTTGCACCTGTGATCACAAAGCGTTGCTGAGTTAACGTCATCTCTACCTCAAACTGCATGGGCCAGTGAATGGTCATCACGTGTTAATAGGTGTGCCTGTGTTGCATCGAGTTCGCGGAACAGATTGCCATACAAGCGATAAAAATTATTGGCGGCATGGATAATCAATTGCTGCTCTTGCTCGTCGTTAATTTGGTTCATTAAACCTTCAAAAAATTGAATATGTTGCTTATCCAGCTCACCATGTGAAGTCAGGTAACTGAAGGCCTTATTCGGTAGGCCAAGCGTTGCTTGGATACGACCCGCCGCAAGGGTGGCAATGTTGATACTGGTGCCTTCCAATACATTCACCATGCCGAAAAATCCTAGCGGACTGATGCGGTTCACCATGTCATAGGCGTATGCCACCATCATCTCGGTACTAAAGTTAGGTGTGCTGCGGCGCGCTTTTTCTTTGTCAAAACCACAGGCAGCGATGTCATTTAGGATCCACTCCTGATGGCCTTGTTCCTCCTCGATATACTCTGCGATGGCAGCCCGCAGCCATTCTTTGCTTTCAGGCAGACGTGCGCCTGTGGCCATTAGCAATGGCGAAGTGTGTTTGACGTGATGATATGCCTGTTGCAGGAAGGCTACGTATTCATTGAGACTAATATCGGCGCTCAAACAACGCTGAATAATAGGGGCGCTTAGCAGGTAGTTGCGTGCATCGGCGGTGGCTTGTTGCAGCTGTTGATAAAAGGTCATAGGCACCTCGGTAATTAACTGAATGCGGATTCAGCGTGAAAAAGCGTGGCAATCTCGTCGGCAAACGCCGCCATAATGGCATCACGTTTTAAGCGACCATTGGCCGTGGTAAATGGTAAGAGTTGCGCGTCGCTGAGCCTGAGCCAACGCCACACCTGAGCGTAGTCAGGGAGTTGGCGATTCACCCGCGCCATCAGATTGGCCAGTTGTGGTTCGTCGACTTGCGCACTGGTGGTTACAATTGCGGCGAGATAAGGTTCAGCATCGCCGATGACCATACATTGATTGAGGACCGGCTCTGCCAGCAGTGCTGATTCCACCCACTCTGGACTGATATTTCTGCCAAATGAGGAGATAAGCAGGTGCTTGCGGCGACCATTAATGGTGAGCCAGCCTTGGTTGAGCGTGCCAAGATCGCCGGTGAAAATTTTGTTTGGGTACCAGCTCTGAGGCTCTCCAGCGTACCCCAAGTGGCATGCGCCACTGACTACGACTTCTCCCTCAACTATCTCTACTTGGCAGTGAGGGAGTATGCGCCCGGCGGCGCCCGGCTGTTGCTGATGTGGCGTATTGAGCGCTACTACGGAGCCGCATTCGGAGAGACCGTAGCCCTCGAATACCGGCAATCCCAGTGAATGTGCCGTTTGCAGCAGTTTTTTGTCCACCTTGCCGCCGCCCACAGCGACGAACCGCAAGCTCGCGGGTGGTTGCCAGCCATGCAGACAGGCGCCTACCAGCAGGCGTAATAACTGCGGGATCAAAATCAAACTATTGGGTTGCTGCTGACTGATGAACTGCAACAAGGCTGTTGCATCCAGTTTTGAGCTACCTTGCATGCCTCGCTGCTGTTCAGTCGGAATGACAACCGTCCCTCCGCACAATAGCGGGCTATAGATTCCTGCAATATTCTCCAGCAGGGTACTGAGTGGCAGCAGGGCAAGATGCCGAGGTGCTTCAATGGCGATCACTTGCGCCAGTGAAGCGGCGACTTGCCATTGATGTTCATTGGTCAGACATACCCCTTTGGGCTGTCCGGTTGAGCCTGAGGTAAAGGTGATTTTGTCAGTCCCTAGCGGCAGTTGCACTAAACTTGCCCGTAACGCAAAGGCAAAAAAGCGGCAATCTGCGAGGCGTACATTGGCGTCACTTTGTAATAATGACGCATCAAGCTGCTGGACTAAATGCGGATCTTCAGTCAGCAATAATTCACAACCCGCTTGCTTGATGCAGGCATTAATCTGACCTTGGCTGAAAAATGCTGGGAGCGGCAGCAGGGTAATGTTGCACTGCTGGCAGGCGAGGTCGACCAGCACCCAATCAATACTGTTTCCGCCAAACAGTGCGATACTCTTCACCTGCAGAGCAACTAGGGCGTTAGCAAGTCGCTGTATTTTATCGAATAACGCGGCATAGCTGAGTTGTTGTTGCCCATCGCTTAACGCGATTTGGTCTTTATACTGGTTCGCAACATCGTGTAATCGTTCAAACAGCGTCATGATCACCTCGATACGACAAGGCCAAATGCGGTGAGACGCGACGGACGATTTTGGCAATATCCGCTAACAAAGGTTGCTGTAAGCGGCGCAAGCGTGCGCTGTTGTTAATGACCTCAATGGCATTGCCGATACTGCCCACCATGACCTGTGGTTGATTGAGATAATAGTTACCCCAGTCATCACTGTGCTCGGCGAGTAGATTGGGATCGGCGCTGCAGATTGCAATTGGATCAAATCCCAGCAATCTCATCAGTCGTTGTACTTGACTGGTGGCGGTAAACACCATCCATTCAAACTGGCAGCTATGTAATAGTGTCGCCAATGCCACCATTAAACTCGGGCCATAAGCCTTATGATTAACCGCCAAATTGCCGACTTCGACTAAACGGAGTCTGTCTACGGGTTGTTTAAAATGGGTTGCCACTAACTGCTCAATTGGCTGCGGCAGATACTGTTCGAGAAATAGCGGCGTGGCTGAACCGGGACGAAGTCCAAACGCTGCCATTATTCGGTGCTGAGGCGATAGCAAAGACAACAGCAATGGCATAAAACTTTGAATATTGGCTTGGTGCACCAACTGGAATTGCTGGGTAATAAACTGTTCAACCGCGCTGCGCTGCGACTGCTGCGGAAAGCTGAGGTGAAATAATACGTTTTCGGCAACCTCTTCGTTACGGCTGAACGAAGTCGATATTGACGGATAGCAGTTACTTGAACGCTGACTCATAAAGCAACTCCGTTGTGATACATCTCACATTAAAGCTAGGAATCCAAGCTTAAGAATTGCTTACGAGTCAGTATATTAGTGAAAGGTTTTATTTAATTTACTGATTTTTATAGGGTTAAATTTTCATCTTTTTACGAACCAGCGCCAATAACAACAGCAAAGTTGTAAGCAGCAATATCGGCCATTGGCCGAAACGATTAAATAGCGTCATACCTTTTACCAACGCCACTTTGCTCGTCAGTACACCCGCTTCAAACTGCGGCAATTTATCGGTGATATTGCCGTGTTCATCGACCACTGCGGTGGCGCCATTGTTGGTGCCGCGTAACAGCGGACGACCTAATTCAACCGCGCGCATCTGCGCTATCTGCATATGCTGTAGCGGGCCGTTAGATTCTCCAAACCAAGCGTCGTTTGACACAGTTAACAGCATGTCGGTGTTGTTATTGACGTTTTCCCTGAGCTGCTCAGGAAAGGCGATTTCATAGCAAATCGCTGGCGCAAGCGTATAGCCTGCGGCGTGCAGATTATCTTGATGATATTGGCCTTCGCTGAACGATGACATCGGCAGATTGAAAAAGGGCGCTAGCGGGCGTAGCAGCGATTGGAAGGGAACAAACTCCCCAATCGGCAACAGATGATGTTTGCGATAGCGGTTATTATCGTTGAGCTGATAGTCGCCAGCGCTTTGCTGCTGTTGGCGCGCATTCCCCAACACGATGAGCGAGTTATAGAAATCGCCATGTTCGTAACTGATAACGCCGCTGACAATCGCCGTATTATTGAGATTCGCCGCACGATTAGCATTGTCCAAAAACTCTTGAGTGTCTTGCTCTAGTGCGGGGACGGCGGCTTCTGGCCAGATGACTAAGTCTGTGTCTGCAAAATGTGGTCGGGTCAGATCCATATATTTCAGCAAGGTTGGCCACAAGGCTTCGGGATGCCACTTCATGCTTTGAGGAATATTGCCCTGCACTAAGGCCACATTCACGGTTTTTCCGGTGCGTTTTACCGGGTTGTAATGTGGGGCGGCGTATAGACCAACACTTAAAATTAGCAGCCAAATCGGCAGTGTAAAAAAGCGTTTTAAGGCAATGAGCGTCACTGCACCAGCCACACTTATCACAATAAAACTGATTCCCAGAGTCCCGATGTCGGCCGCTAAAGGACGTAGAGGCCCTTCGGTTTGACTATAACCGAGCCACAACCAAGGAAAACCGGTCAGTACCCAGCCTCGTGCCCATTCCGCAAGTACCCACAGTGCTGGGAATAATAAACACAGATTCCACAATGAGGCTTTGGGACTTTTTAGTTTGCTGTAACACCAGCCTGCTAACGCTGGGAACAGCGCTAGATAGCCGCTCAATAACGCCATCAGCAGTACCGCGACCACGATTGGGAGCTCGCCGTAACGCACCATGCTGACATGTACCCAACTGATGCCAGTGGCGAAGCTACCAAACGCAAACCACCACCAAAGCTTAGTCGTCGACAGCGGCAGCTTCTCGCCACACCATAAGGCGGCGGCTAGGGCTAATGGTAATACGGGCCAAATATTGTATGGAGCAAAGGAGAGGACGGTTAACGCGCCGATGATAAACATCAGCGCGTAACATAGCGCGGTTTTAGCGCGAGAAAAGGAGTGGGACGGCACTATTCATTACTACTTTCTGATTCTTCCTGATCGGGAAGTTTAACCCGTAATTGGATCAGACGGCGAGTATCGGCGATGATCACTTTGAATTCATAGCCGCCAATGGTGATTTTTTCGTTGCGTTCCGGTAAGCGCCCAAAGGCGTGACTCACCAAACCACCGACGGTGTCGAACTCTTCATCACTGAAATTACAGCCGAAGTGATCGTTAAAATCATCAATAGCGGTAAGCGCCTTCACCATAAATACGCGGCCACCGACTTTTCGAATATCAGGCTCATTTTCTGAGTCATGATCGAATTCATCTTCGATATCGCCCACAATCTCTTCGAGAATGTCTTCAATGGTCACCAGACCCGATACACCGCCGTATTCATCGACCACAATCGCCATGTGATAACGTTGCGAGCGAAACTCTTTTAGCAACACATCAACGCGCTTACTCTCCGGCACGACTACCGCTGGGCGGATCACTTGCTCAAGCGAGAAAGGTTCGTCGCCGTTGTTGAAGCCATAAGGGATCAGATCTTTGGCCAGCAAAATGCCTTCGATATGGTCTTTGTCTTCGTTAACGACAGGAAAACGTGAATGTGCAGAAGAGATGACGGTGTTGAGGATTTCATCCACACCATCTGTATATTGAATGGCTACAATTTGCGAACGTGGGATCATGATATCCCGTACGCGTAAATCCGAGACTTCCAGAACACCTTTGATCATCTCGCTGGTGTCTTCGGTAATGAGGTCGCGCTGTTCAGCGTCTTGGATGACCCCAACCAGTTCTTCACGATTCTGGGGTTCGCCCTGAAACAGCTGGCTAACTAAATCAAACCAACCCTTCTTTTGGGCGCTCGTACTCGGGGGGATGTCGTCACTCATAGTGGTTCCTGTGTCTGACTAGCAGACAACTATTGCTCCTTGTAGGGGTCTGTAAAACCGAGGCTTTCAATAAGTTGGGTCTCAATTGACTCCATTTCTTCAGCCTCGTCATCTTCAATATGATCATAACCTAGCAGATGCAGGCAACCATGCACAACCATATGTGCCCAGTGTGCTTGCAACGGTTTGTTCTGTTCGGCGGCTTCACGCTCAACCACCGGGACACAAATTACTAAGTCGCCAAGCAGCGGTAGCTCGATACCGGGAGGTGCTTCAAACGGAAACGACAGCACATTGGTCGGCTTATCTTTGCCGCGATATTCATGGTTGAGCTGTTGGCTTTCCGCTTCATCAACTAAACGGATGGTCATCTCAGCGACCGGCATAGCGTTGCCAATGGCGAGTGTGGCCCAGCGCTCGAAATCAGCTTGTTGCGGTAGGTTATCGGCCTCAGTGGCAATTTGTAAATCTAAATCGAGCTCAAGACTCATGGTGGCTGGTTTCCATTGCCGATTGCTGCTGTTCACGTGCTCTTTCGCGGGCAGCTTTTGCGGCTTGTTCAAGTTGATCGTGTTTTTCGTAGGCTTCGACAATTCTTGCCACTACCGGATGGCGCACGACATCCTTGGATTGGAAGAAGTTAAAGCTAATTTCGTCGACATCGGCCAGCACTTCAATGCTATGACGCAGCCCCGATTTTACGTGTTTGGGCAAGTCGATCTGGGTGATGTCACCGGTGATCACTGCTTTGGAATTAAAACCGATACGGGTGAGGAACATCTTCATCTGTTCCACCGTCGTGTTTTGGCTTTCATCCAAAATAATAAAGGCATCATTGAGCGTCCGGCCGCGCATGTACGCCAGCGGCGCAATCTCAATCACGCTTTTTTCGATTAGGCGTTCAACCTTCTCAAAACCGAGCATTTCAAACAGCGCGTCATACAGCGGGCGTAGATACGGGTCGACTTTCTGGCTCAAGTCACCCGGCAAAAAGCCGAGCTTTTCACCCGCTTCAACCGCAGGGCGGGTCAACAGAATACGGCGCACTTCCTGACGTTCCAGCGCATCGACTGCGGCGGCAACCGCCAGATAGGTTTTACCGGTACCGGCCGGGCCAATACCGAAGGTAATGTCGTGACGGACAATATTGGCCACATACAGCGTTTGGTTAGGATTGCGCGGCTTAATCACCCCTTTACGGGTTTTAATAAAGTGTTCTTTGGGCTGATCGCTTTCATCGTCCGCTTCAATAGATACCGCTTCTTGAATGGCAATATGCACTTGCTCGGGTTCAAGATCGGGTGTGCTGCCTTTGACTGGCGCAGTCTCAACATAGAGGGTTTTCAGCAGATTGCTGGCCGTTAAGCAGCCCTGCGCTTGCCCTACGATGCGGAAGTGATTGTTGCGATAGCTGATTTCGACGCCGATACGGCGTTCGAGTTGTTTGATGTTGTCATCAAAAGGACCACAGAGAGATGCCAGGCGGCGAGTGTCTGCCGGTTCCAAATAGAGGTCCATTGCAGTCAGTTTGTTGGACAAAAATAACTCCGAAAATTACTACAAGGTAAAAAATCAGTTTACGAGCCTACGGCGCGAATTGCTAATGAAAAAGTGTGTCGCAAAAAGTTGAAAGGCGACTTGCGCCGCCTTTTATTGAGTTGCTTATGGCGTGTAGGTGCCTACACCCAGCGTATCTTCTTTTTGATGCTTGGCAACGATATCGACTGGCCGTAGATTTTTACGCAGATCCATCTCATCTTCACCACGCACAAATTTGCCGCGCAATGAGTTGGTGTACACGTCCATAATCTCCACATCGACAAACTTGCCAATATGGTGTGGTTGGCCTTCAAAGTTCACCACGCGGTTGTTTTCAGTACGGCCGCGCAGCTCCATTGGGTTTTTCACCGATGGGCCTTCAACCAAAATGCGTTGTACTGTGCCGAGCATTTGGCGGCTGTAACGCATTGCTTGGTGAGTAATGGTGTCTTGCAGACGTGCCAAACGCTGCTTTTTCTCTTCCAAATCCACATCATCTGGTAAGTCAGCCGCTGGCGTGCCAGGGCGTGCGCTGTAGATAAAGCTGAAGCTATGGTCGAAGTTGATCTCTTCAATCAGCTTCATGGTGTCTTCAAAGTCTTGCGCTGTTTCACCAGGGAAACCCACAATGAAGTCCGAGCTGATTTGAATCTCAGGGCGTGCTTTACGCAGACGACGAATAATCGATTTGTATTCAATCGCCATATGGTTACGCTTCATCTGCGTCAGAATGCGGTCTGAGCCAGATTGCACTGGCAAGTGCAGGAAGCTCACCAACTCCGGCGTATCTTCATAGACATCAATGATGTCTTGAGTGAATTCAATCGGGTGACTGGTGGTAAAACGCAGACGGTCGATACCATCAATTGCCGCAATAAAACGCAGCAATTCGGCAAAGCTACAGATCTCGCCATCGTGCTTAGCACCGCGATACGCGTTCACGTTCTGGCCGAGCAGGTTGACTTCGCGTACACCTTGTTCTGCCAGTTGCGCCACTTCCAAAATCACATCATCCAGTGGACGGCTGACTTCTTCACCGCGCGTGTATGGCACTACGCAGAATGAACAGTATTTACTGCAGCCTTCCATGATAGACACAAATGCTGTTGGGCCTTCAGCACGCGGCTCAGGCAGACGGTCAAACTTCTCGATTTCCGGGAAGCTCACGTCGATAACAGCTTTTTCACCGCTTTGCACTTGATTGATCATCTCGGGCAAACGGTGCAGGGTTTGTGGGCCAAATACGATATCAACGCATTGGGCACGTTCTTTAATGGCTTTCCCTTCTTGCGAAGCGACACAACCACCCACGCCAATGATCAGATCGGGATTTTTGTCCTTGAGGTTTTTCCAGCGCCCGAGCTGATGAAACACTTTCTCCTGCGCCTTTTCACGAATCGAGCAAGTGTTCAGCAACAGAACGTCAGCTTCTTCCGCCTCGTCTGTCAGACTGTAGCCTTGAAATTCGTTTAACAGGTCGGCCATCTTTGCTGAGTCATACTCATTCATCTGACAGCCCCAGGTTTTAATATGGAGTTTTTTACTCATCAGTTTTGCCGCGCTCTCACATACCACATAGGAAAAATAGCGCGCCATTTTACCTGCGAAGGCGGCAGCATGCCAATAGTCAGTATCGAATCCGTCAAAAATTACCGGCAGCTGGGGGCTGTCGGTAATTGAAAGGGTAGCAGTAAGCTAGTGATGTACATCGTCATTATCGAGATGAGTAGGCAGCGAAAGGTTAGCGGCAATATCGATAGGCTGGAGGGTATCTTCGTGGAAGCTCTGGGCCATTTGCTGTGTCTGCAGGCGAGCGTCGTCGACAATTAATTGCTGACGCGCCGCATGAAAACCACTAATGCTTTCAGTCAAATGTTGATTTACGGCATAATGCAGCGATGCTTGGTAGGTTACAGTAATCACTTCCATTTCACCTTTTGGCGTTGCTGCCCAAAGTGACGATGATATTAAGGCGCTAGCGCCCACAAAAGCTGCAACATAAAACGATTTAATTCGAGTAGCCATGGCGTTCTCCTCTGTCATGAGTGTGAAGCCCTGTAATGCACGTATCAGGTACAACCAATATGACGCTGACACTTGGGTGAATGGTTTAAAAGGTTGCGAATCACATTGCAGTTTTTATCGATAATACGTCTCATAAAGTTTACTCAGACTGATGCTGCTCAGTGGCCGCAACGGGAAGTCGTTTGATAATTTTTCAGGAAATCTAGTGTGACAAAACAACATTTTCAGCACGACATTGTGATTATTGGTGGTGGCATGGTCGGCGCTGCTGCGGCTATCGGTTTAGCTCAGTTAGGCTTGTCAGTCGCCGTGGTCGAATCGCATCAGCCACAACCTTATGCGGCTGAGCAACCCATAGATGTGCGCGTCTCTGCAATTAGCGTGGCATCAGAAAACCTGCTGGCACGATTAGGGGCTCTCGATGCTTTATGGCAGATGCGTAGTGTGGCATATCGCGGTCTAGAAACGTGGGAAATGGATGGCTTTATTACCCAGTTTGCCGCCGAACAACTGAAAATGTCGCACCTTGGTCATATCGTTGAAAACCGTTTGGTGCAATTGGCATTGTGGCAGCAATTTGCCCAATACGACAATTTGCACTGCTATTGTCCCGCGCGTGTGGCGCGGCTCGTGCGAGCCTGCAACGGCATTGAGATCAGTTTAGATAACGGCAGTGTGCTTGACGCCCATCTGTTGGTTGGCGCTGACGGGGCGAACTCTATGGTGCGTCAATGGGCTGGTATTGGCGTGACCGGCTGGGATTACCGTCAATCCTGCATGCTGATCAATATTGCGACCGAATGTGACCAACAAGATGTCACCTGGCAGCAGTTTACGCCCAACGGTCCGCGCTCGTTATTACCTCTGCCTGGGAAAAATGCGTCATTAGTCTGGTATGACGATGCGCAAACCATCAGCGATCTTAGACAACTGAATCATAAACAACTTAAGCAGGCCATTGATAAGCACTTCCCAGCACGGCTTGATAGAAATTTTGAGGTGGTCGACAGTGGTAGCTTTCCGTTAACGCGACGCCACGCTAAACAATATTACAAGGACAACTTAGTTATCCTCGGTGACGCAGCGCATACCATTAATCCGTTGGCTGGGCAGGGCGTTAACCTAGGTTTTAAAGATGTTGATGCCTTAATCGACGTTATCGCCAGTGCGCAAAAAACAGCGCAGCGCTGGTGGGATAAACCCACTTTGCAGCAGTACCAGCACAAGCGCTGGTTCGACAATCAACTGATGATGACCGGCATGGATCTGTTCTACGCTGGCTTTAGTAATGATGTGCTGCCGTTAAAACTGGCGCGTAATGTCGGTTTAAAGTTGGCTAACTTTAATAATCCGGTTAAACAAAAAGTGCTGAAATATGCGCTGGGGCTGGCATAATCGCCGCAGCGATGATTTGTTGTTCTTTTGATTAGAGTGTTAAAATGCCGCGTTTTTCAATTCGCGGCATTTTTTATTAGGTTTTGATGCCCAGCAGTGATGATACAAATTCCATGACAGATATTAAGCTGATTGTCGGATTAGGAAATCCCGGCGCCGAATATGAACACACGCGCCACAATGCCGGAGTTTGGTATGTTGAGCAGCTTGCACGTCACTATGGTGCTACGCTGATGCCAGACAGCAAATATTTTGGCTTAACCGCACGTCTTACCGTCAAAGGACGAGATGTGCGTTTGTTAGTGCCTACTACCTTTATGAATTTGAGTGGTAAGGCGGTATCAGCGCTCGCCAACTTCTTCAAAATTGAGCCACAACAGATGTTGGTGGCGCATGATGAATTGGATATGCCGCCTGGGGTCGCTAAATTCAAACTTGGTGGTGGCCACGGCGGCCACAATGGTTTGAAAGATATCATTGCCAAAATGGGCAATAGCAAAGATTTCTATCGTTTGCGCTTAGGTATCGGCCATCCCGGTGATAAGAGCAAGGTGAGTGGTTACGTACTAGGAAAGGCGCCACAATCGGAACAACAGCTGATTGAAGCGACCATTGATGAAGCGGTACGCGCCACCGATATTTTGCTGACAGATGATTTAACTAAGGCCATGAATCGCTTACATGCGTTCAAGGCACAATAATTTTTTGACCGGTTGGTTAGCAACCGGTATTTGATTGATAAAGGGTAATTAACATGGGTTTTAAATGCGGCATCGTGGGTTTGCCAAACGTCGGTAAATCGACTCTGTTCAACGCGTTAACTAAAGCGGGCATTGAAGCAGCCAACTTTCCTTTCTGTACCATTGAACCAAACACGGGTGTGGTTCCTGTACCCGATCCACGTCTAGATGTGTTAGCTGCGATTGTGAACCCAGAACGTGTACTGCCAACCACCATGGAGTTTGTGGACATTGCCGGTTTGGTCGCGGGCGCATCTAAAGGTGAAGGTCTGGGGAACAAATTCCTGGCGAACATCCGCGAAACCGATGCTATCGGTCACGTCGTGCGTTGCTTTGAAAACGACAACATTGTGCACGTGGCGAACAAAGTAAACCCAGCTTCTGATATCGAAGTGATCAACACTGAGTTGGCGCTGGCTGACTTGGACAGCTGTGAGCGTGCAATCACGCGTCAGCAAAAGCGCGCTAAAGGCGGCGACAAAGACGCCAAGTTTGAAGTGGAAGTATTGGAAAAACTGAAACCAGTACTCGACGAAGGCAAAATGCTGCGCACACTGGATTTAACTAAAGAAGAGTTGGAAGCAGTTGCTTACTTGAACTTCTTGACCCTCAAGCCCACTATGTACATTGCTAACGTGTCGGAAGATGGTTTTGAGAACAATCCACACCTCGACACTGTGCGCGCCATTGCGGCAGAAGAGAATGCAGTTGTAGTGCCTGTGTGTGCCGCCATTGAATCTGAATTGGCAGAGATGGATGCCGAAGAGCGTGACGAGTTCATGGCGGATCTCGGTTTGGATGAGCCAGGTCTGGATCGCGTAATTCGTGCAGGTTATGACTTGCTGAATCTGCAAACTTACTTCACCGCGGGTGTAAAAGAAGTGCGCGCTTGGACCGTATCTGTCGGTGCCACAGCGCCACAAGCGGCGGGTAAAATCCATACTGACTTCGAACGCGGCTTTATTCGTGCGCAAGTGATGTCATATGATGATTTCGTGCAGTACAAAGGCGAGAACGGCGCCAAAGAAGCTGGTAAGTTGCGTGTTGAAGGTAAAACTTATATCGTCAAAGACGGCGATGTCATGCATTTTTTGTTTAACGTTTAATGGCGTATTGCAGGATCAGCGGTGTTTTAACCGCTGATTTTACGCTTGTTTGCACAATGGTTACTCAGTTTGGTGAGTTTATAGGCGAACAGTGTTAAAGCTGTGATTCTCACTAAAAAAGCTGTTGACCTGTCTGGGACGAATAAGCATAATACGCCCCGTTCTCTCGGGAGAGAGACGAAAAAGTTTTTGTGGCAATGTAGCTCAGTTGGTTAGAGCACAGCACTCATAATGCTGGGGTCGCAGGTTCAAATCCCGCCATTGCTACCATCCTTTACTGGATGTCATCATCTCGATGCGGGAGTGGTGAAATTGGTAGACACGCCAGATTTAGGTTCTGGTGCCGCAAGGTGTGAGAGTTCAAGTCTCTCCTCCCGTACCATTTCGAATGATGAGCTAAACTTTGAAAAGTTGGTGGGGTATCGCCAAGCGGTAAGGCACCGGTTTTTGATACCGGCATACCCTGGTTCGAATCCAGGTACCCCAGCCATTTCTCCCGGATGCACATAAATCACAGGTGGGGTATCGCCAAGCGGTAAGGCACCGGTTTTTGATACCGGCATACCCTGGTTCGAATCCAGGTACCCCAGCCATCCGTGGCTATGTAGCTCAGTTGGTTAGAGCACAGCACTCATAATGCTGGGGTCACAGGTTCAAATCCCGTCATAGCTACCATTTATGTGATTTTGGTTTTTCACATCACAGTGAAAACCTAAGGTTAAACACCGAACACATTGTTCGGCAGCAAAACAAAGCAGTTTGCACTTCTGTTTAACCCGAAATTTCAGGTGGGGTATCGCCAAGCGGTAAGGCACCGGTTTTTGATACCGGCATACCCTGGTTCGAATCCAGGTACCCCAGCCATTTTCTCTTCTTGTTTAAATTCCCATTTAGTTTTAGTTCTGAGTTTGATGACGCGGTTTTCGTGTATCTGCGTTTTGTACTTTTAGCGCTGCCATGATTTATCGCTACGTGATTGCTTTTATGGCTTACAGCCATTGCGAGCTGCGCTTGGCAAGATTTATCACTGCGTGATTGCAAACTGCGGTTGCGAAAGCTTGATGGCTAGCGCCATACAAAGCTGCGCTTTGGAAAGTTGTGGAACTACTCGTTCCACACCTGAGCCAAAGGGCGATGCTCGTCCCTCGCCCCTCGCCCTTTGGAAACCCGAGGACGCCCCATATCGCGAAACGCTACGGTGCTTCTGGTTTGCCATTTTCGCAAATCGCTCTGATTCGCGGGCCCTCGCTCACCATCGCTTCGAGATATCGACGTACAGGATGTACTAATGCCGTGGAGCACAAGGATGTGCGAGAACGGCGAATGTCTCGATTGCTCAATGGTTGCCCAACGCTCCTTCGCCGCGCCGAAGGGGAATTGGTGCTGCCTGAATATTCAGACTACGAGAATGTTCATATTTATTGTCATCGAAGACCGTTTTGCTAAAAATCTAGGATCTAACAAATTTAGGCGCACAATACCGTCCAAAGAAGTTTATTCGATCATATAACGATGGTATTTGGTAAGTATCTCTTCGAATAGTCGAGCAATGTGTATGTACTAATAGTGGATAGCTGAAACTTTGTATTATGCTGTGGATATTTTCTAAGGGGGAAGCTATGTCAGTCTTTAATATTTACAACAAAGAAGAACATCTGCGGCGGGCATTAGACCTTCTTAGTTCTAGTAACAAAAGCGAACATGTATATGCTTGCTTAGAACTTAGATTTTGTATCGAGGCAATAGTTTATCAAAAGCTTCTTCATGGTATCGATGAGTTGCCGAACACTATTGTTGAAACTTGGCAACCAAATAAAGCATTAAAAATGTTAGTCGAGTTTGACCGACTGACAGCCACAGATTGCTCCATTGAAGTTAATTTATCGAATTCAATAGAACCTCCAAAAGATGGGTGGTTGTTATTAGGTCAGCAGAAATTGCCTCCGGTGAGATGGCTAAATAAAAGTTACAACAAGTTAGGTAATTTTTTGCATCTGGTTGAACCTAAGAAAGTAGGCTCTTCTAACTCAAAGAGCATAAAGGAATCTGTTCTAGAAATTGCTGAACAGTTAGAGGAGTACGTTAAAGGTAATATTGTAATCAATTTCAGAGGGTTAAGTTTGAGTCGTTGCCCTTTATGTGAGCAAGATATTGCATTCTCATTACAAAATCTACGCAATGGGGATATTTGTAAATGTAGCAATTATAACTGTGGGGCTTTATTAAAAGTTACAGTGAATGAGCAAAGCCAGGAGATAAACTTAAGTTGTGATATTTTCGATATTGAATGTCAACGATGCCACAGTGAAATTGCTATACATGAGTCGACAATAAGAAAGCTTGAGACATTCAAATGCAGTTCTTGCTGTGCTGAATATATTCCCAAAGGAACCTATGAATTTGCTCTAATCGAGTAGACTTAACAATAAAAAACGCACCCTTGGGTGCGTTTTTTATCTCAATCAAGCAAGCGCTTATTGATGGAACATCGCTGAGATTGACTCTTCGTTGCTCACGCGACGAATGGCTTCTGCCAGTACGCCAGACATGGTCAATTGAGTGACGCGACCAGAAGCTTGCATCTCAGGGCTCAATGGAATGGTGTCAGTGATGATCACTTCGTCAATCATTGATTCTTTGATGTTGGTTGGTGCGTTACCAGAGAACACAGGGTGAGTTGCGTAAGCAAACACGCGGTTAGCGCCATGTGCTTTCAGGGCTTCAGCGGCTTTACACAGCGTGCCACCGGTATCGATCATATCATCGACGATGATACAGTCGCGGCCTTCAACATCACCGATGATGTGCATCACTTGGGCAACGTTGGCTTGTGGGCGACGCTTGTCGATAATGGCCAGATCTGAATCATCCATCAGTTTAGCAACGGCACGGGCGCGAACCACACCGCCAATGTCTGGAGAAACAACCACTGGGTTTTCAAATTTCTTCGACAACATGTGTTCCAGCAATACTGGGCTACCAAACACGTTATCTACCGGTACATCAAAGAAACCTTGGATCTGTTCGGCGTGCAGGTCACAGGTCAGTACGCGGTCAACACCTACGCTAGACAGAAAGTCTGCCACTACTTTTGCAGTGATAGGTACACGAGCACTACGCACGCGACGGTCCTGACGGGCATAACCAAAGTAAGGGATTACGGCGGTGATACGACCTGCCGAAGCACGACGCAGAGCATCAACCATGACAACCAGTTCCATCAGGTTGTCGTTGGTAGGAGCACAGGTGGATTGGATAATGAACACATCCGCACCACGTACATTTTCATTAATCTGTACGCTGATTTCACCATCGCTGAAACGGCCAACCGTGGCGTCTCCAAGCTTACAAAAAAGACGATCTGCGATCTTCTTGGCGAGACTGGGGGTGGCATTCCCAGCAAAGAGCTTAATGTCGGGCACTTTAGGAACCTCGGGCGTTTGCTTTGTATAAGAACGGTGGGGATAAAGTGACGCGCTTTATCCCTGGAGGAATCGCTTCAGAGTTCGCTTAAGCGGCTCATTAACGGGGAGCGATTCACCCCCTGGGCAACAAATCCACGCAGGGTGGATGGCATTTGCTTAAAACAGCTTCGCGCTTGCTGCTCGTTGTCAAACTGACCAAATACACAAGCTCCGGTACCGGTCATTCTTGACGGCGCATATTCTATCAGCCACGCGAGCGCATTGGCAACTTGGGAAAACTGCTCTGTGACCAATTTTTGGCAGTCATTTTTCCATTCCGAGGACAATAAATCACACAATTGCAGCTTGGGTGTATCCCTTGGTAGATCTGGATGTTGAAAAACCTCGGCAGTGGAAACATGCGCATCGGGGGCGATGACCACATACCAGTGTTCATCTAAATCGACAGGCTGTAGCTTTTCACCCACACCTTCGGCAAACGCGGCCTGACCACGAATAAACACCGGTACATCGGCACCGAGCTTGAGTCCAAGCGCTGCGAGTTCATCAACCGACAAGCCGCACTGCCACAAGGCGTTGAGCGCTACCAGCGTGGTCGCGGCATCAGATGAACCGCCGCCCAACCCGCCGCCCATCGGCAGTTGTTTGTCGAGCCAGATTTCAGCGCCTTTGGCACAGTTGCTCGCTTGTTGCAGTGCTTTAGCGGCTTTCACAATTAAGTTGTCCGCGGGCGCGACGTCCATGGTGATGTTGCTGCGCAGGGTGATATCGGCTTTATCGAGGACTTTAAAATCGAGCCAATCACCAAAGTCGACAAATTGAAACAGGGTTTGCAGTTCGTGATAGCCATCTACGCGGCGACCGTTGACGTGTAAAAACAGATTAAGTTTGGCCGGTGCTGGCCAAGCCAAAGATACTGAGGTGTCGCTCATTGAGAGATCCTTTGCGGACGTTTTTCGGTTAAGGCTTGCCATTCATTGAGTTGTATTTTCAATGAAAGCTGACCACGTTCCAGTGTCAGCAGGCGAGGCAGCGTATTGGTTTGCAGCGCTTGCCAGCTCTTATAGCTGATGTGCCACGGCGGCAGTTGCCGTGAGTCTACCAGCAACTGAGGTAAGCCATCAGCGTTGTGCTGCACAATGTTGGCGTTGCCGGGTAAGCCAACAATCCATTGCGGTAACTGGCTAATCGGAATTTGCCAACCGCTTAAATGTTGCAGCAACTCACTGGCGTTATCGCCTTGATAACTTTTGCCATCGAGCTCAAGCGTGGCTGAGTTGACGTCAGATTTTAGCAGCATCAGGGTTGAGCCAATCATGCTGGTGAGACGCAGCTCTTCAGATTGTGGCGTGTGCAACCAATATAAGTTGGTACTAAATTTTTGCTCGGGCGTTTTTACAGCAATTTTACCCTTCAGCTCCCATGCTTTGGCTTCGCTAACGCGGTTTACTTGGGTAGGTTGCCAGTTGGCTGGTGGGGTAATACCACAACCAAACAGCATCATGCTGGCCAGCATCAGTATGCTGAGGCGAGGCAGAATATTAGCTGTTGCCAATTTTGTGAGACGCTTCAAATTAATCGCCGCCGGTTCATCATTTGGTGGCTACTATGATACGAGCCCTTTGCGTTAGGAGACAACATGTGTCTAAATGCGGCTCTATCAGCGTTTGCTGTTATTGAGCGTAAATTGAACAAGTATTGGTAAATAAACAAGATAAGTAGACCTTACGACACTTTTTTTACCTTTATTCGGTTTTGTTAAGCGTATTCTGTTTTTAGTTTTGTCGATTAAGTAGAATAACCGCATACACATAGAATGACGCCAAGAGTCCAGAACGAGTCAGATGAGCCTAGTAGCAATTGGTATTAACCACAGAACTGCCACTGTTGACTTGCGCGAGAAAGTCGCCTTTTCCCCAGACAGAATTCACGATGCGATGAAAAGTCTTGCTGGTAAAACCGGCAGTGGCGAAGCAGTGATTGTGTCTACCTGCAACAGAACAGAACTGTACTGCAACACAGACAATGCTCAGCATGTCGTCGAATGGTTAGAACAGTATCATGCGCTCAACCATGACGATGTTGCGCCTTGTCTTTATCAGCATGAAGGGCAGAAAGCCGTTCAACATTTGATGCGCGTAGCATCAGGGTTGGATTCGCTGGTATTGGGTGAGCCACAGATTTTAGGTCAGGTTAAGCAAGCCTTTTCCAAAGCGAAAGAGTCCGGCACTGTGGCCGCGACCATGGATCGCTTATTCCAGAATACCTTCTCCGTTGCCAAAAAAGTCCGCACCGAAACCGAAATCGGCTCAGCAGCCGTGTCGGTGGCGTTCGCCGCGGTGGTGATGGCGAAACAGATCTTCTCCGCTCTGAGCAACACTAAGGTATTGCTAATTGGTGCGGGTGAGACCATCGAATTAGTGGCGCGTCACTTAAAAGAGAATGGCGTGGCCTCTATGGTGGTGGCAAACCGTACACTTTCACGTGCCGAAGCCATGTGCGAAGAGTTCAACGCACGCGCAATTACGCTCGAACAGATCCCAGACTATCTGTCAAAAGCCGATATCGTGATATCCTCTACCGCCAGCCCACTGCCGATACTTGGTAAAGGCATGGTGGAAAAAGCGCTGAAGCAGCGCCGCCATCAACCTATGTTGTTGGTTGATATTGCGGTACCTCGGGATATAGAAGCAGAAGTCGCCGATTTAGATGACGCTTATCTGTACACCGTGGACGATCTGCAAAGCATCGTGGAACAGAATATGGCTTCACGCCGTGAAGCCGCCGAACAAGCGGAACTTATTACCGAAGAGCAATCACACCACTTTATGGAGTGGATTCGCTCGCTGGAGTCTGTCGACAGTATTCGTGAATATCGTACTCACTCAAACGATATCAAAGATGAACTGTTAGAAAGGGCACTGCATAAATTAACGCAGGGTGGTGATGCAGAGGAAGTGCTTCGTGAATTGGCGAATCGCCTGACGAACAAGCTGATCCATGCACCAACGCAAGCGTTAGCCGTAGCCAGTCGCCACGGCGATCTCAATGCACTTGGACAACTAAGAACCGCGCTCGGCTTGGATAAAAACTAAGGTTAGCGAGCTAAATGAAGGATTCCGTCATCCGCAAGCTGGAAGGCTTGGTGGAGCGTTATGAAGAAGTGCAGGCATTGCTGAGCGATGCCAGCGTGATCTCCGATCAAGACAGATTTCGTGGTCTGTCCAAAGAATATGCACAACTCGAAGATGTAGTGAAAGGTTTTAGCGCATTTAAGCAAGCGCAAGCTGACTTAGAAACCGCTGAAGAGATGCTGCATGAAGATGATCCTGAGCTGAAAGAGATGGCTCAGGACGAGTTGAAATCCGCTAAACAGACGCTTGAACGTCTGGAAGGCGAGCTGCAAATCCTGTTGCTGCCTAAAGATCCTAACGACGAAACCAACGCCTTTTTGGAAATTCGCGCCGGTGCCGGTGGCGATGAAGCGGCGATTTTCGCGGGTGATCTGTTCCGCATGTATAGCCGTTATGCTGAAGCGCGCCGTTGGCAAGTTGAAGTGGTCAGCGCTAACGAAGGCGAACACGGTGGCTTTAAAGAAGTGATTGCCCGTGTGGTGGGCGATGGCGTTTATGGCCGACTCAAGTTTGAGTCAGGTGGTCACCGCGTACAACGCGTGCCCGAAACCGAATCTCAAGGTCGGGTACACACCTCAGCCTGTACTGTGGCGATTCTGCACGAAGTACCAGAAGCCGCTGCGGTAGAAATCAACCCTGCCGATCTGCGTATCGACACCTTCCGCTCTTCGGGAGCAGGTGGTCAGCACGTCAACAAAACCGATTCAGCTATCCGGATTACCCACTTGCCAACTGGTTTAGTGGTGGAATGTCAGGATGAACGTTCGCAACACAAGAACAAGGCACGTGCTTTGAGTGTGTTGGCGGCACGTTTGCAAGCGGCTGAAGATGAAAAACGCCGCAGCGCCGAGGAATCCACGCGCCGTTCGTTGGTGGGCAGTGGTGACCGTTCCGAACGTATTCGTACCTATAACTTTCCGCAAGGACGTTGTAGTGAACACCGTATCAATCTCACGCTGTATCGCCTCAATGAAATTATGGAAGGCGACTTGGATCAACTCATTGATCCATTGATTCAGGAGTATCAGGCGGATCAACTCGCCGCACTTGCTGCTGAGTAAGGAGTGATATCCATGCACAGACTCACGATTGCCGATGCCGTAAAATGGGCGGTTGAACAATTGGCGCCTAGCTCTGAATCAGCACAAATTGATGCTGAAGTCCTGCTGTTGCATTGTATCGGCAAAGCGCGCAGTTTCATCTATAGCTGGCCGGAACGCCAACTTAGTGAAGAGCAGCAGCGTCAGTTTGAAGCGCTTGTTGCTCGCCGTGCTCAGGGGACGCCAGTGGCGCATATTCTTGGCGAACGTGAGTTTTGGTCACTGCCATTTATTGTCAATGATTCCACCTTGATCCCCCGCGCAGATACTGAGATTTTGGTCGAAACGGCGCTCAACCTGAACCTTGATGCCGATACCCAAGCGCTTGATTTGGGCACTGGTACTGGTGCGATTGCATTGGCATTAGCCCATGAACGGCCGCAATGGCAGATGACGGCTGTCGACAAAGTGACAGATGCTGTTGAGCTTGCCAAATCCAATCGCGAGCGGCTTAAGTTACCGCAAGTCGAGATCTTGCAAAGTGACTGGTTTAGCGCCGTTAGTGGTCGCAAGTTTCATCTGATTGTGTCGAATCCGCCGTATATTGCGGAAGCTGATGAGCACCTAGATGCGGGCGATGTGCGCTTTGAACCGCGCTCAGCATTGACCGCGGCCAATGATGGTTTTGCCGATCTGTTCTTTATTGCCGATCATGCGCGCCAATATCTGCATCAAGGCGGTTACATTTTGTTGGAACATGGTTATACCCAAGGGCCAACCGTACGTGCAGAGCTGCAACAGCTGGGCTATCAAAATGTCGCCACTGTGCGCGATTTTGGTTCCAACGAACGTTGTTCATTGGGTGTGTGGTTAGGCTAGCACCACACATCAGCTTGAAAGTTGCTGCTTTTATCCCCACTTCATAACTATGGCGCCGTGCTTCTTCGCTATCCGGTTGGAGAGCCACGCTGCCATAGGTTACACTGTCGCCTTTGATCAAAACGGCGAAATTTCATGGATAATATGTATACGGTTTACACCGCAGTTAAGCATTTTCACCTAATGATGATTGGCTTAAGTGTGATGTTATTTATTGCGCGTTTTGGCATGAAGCTTAAGGGCTCGGCGTTACTGCAAAAGAAATGGTTACGCATTTTGCCACATGCCGTTGATACGCTGCTGTTGTTATCCGGTATTTCGCTGAGCATTATCATCAGCCAATATCCTTTCGTTGACGGTTGGTTGACGGAAAAGCTGGTGGCAGTGATTGCATATATTCTGCTAGCGGCGCTTGCGATGAAAGCTAACCGCGGCACCATGTTCCGTATTTTTGCCTTTGTTGGTGCGCTGGGCTGGTTGGTATTTGCAGCGAAGTTAGCAGTTCTTAAACGAGTGGTATTTTTCTAAGTGATGCAAAAATTTTCCTTTAATGACAAGTCGTTGACCTTGCCAGATAGCGCATTTGAGCTGGTTGAGCACCTGGGATTTAACTCGGTGAAGCAGGCTCAGTGGGCATGGTTTGAGTTATCCGGTGCGGTGTTAAGTCATTATCTGGCTGATGAAGCGCAACGCTTACAAGCGCTGTTGCGCTTCTTTTATGAAGAACGTGGCTTTCAAGCTGATGAGCAGTATTTCTCAATTGCGGCGGCTGACTTAGGCATGTGTTTTATGCAGCGTCGGGGTAACTCCACCACCTTAGCCACTGCGCTGATGTTGCTGGCGCGGCAGCTCGATCTGCACATGGAGCTGTTGTTATTACCAGGCACTACCGTCATTGCCTGTTCGCTGGCGGGGGAGTTTCGTTATATCGATCCGCTTACTGGCCGTTTTCTGACGCGTCACGATTTGCATGCCTTGGTAAAAGGTGAGCTAGGTAATGCCGCACCTTTTAAAGCGCGTTATCTCAAGCCCGGCTGCAATAAACTCATTTTGATGCGTATGATGAGTGAATTGAAAGCCGCTTGCGTATTGGCACATGAGTTTGAAGCCGCTCTCGAGTGCTGTAATTTAATGCTGGACTGGTATCCAGACGAACTTAACCTACATCGTGAACGGGCATTTATCGCGCACCAACTCGGTGCCATCCAAGTCGCGACCGCCGACTTACAATTTTTTATCGATAATAATCCGCACGACCCTATGGTGGAACTGGTCAAAATGCAGCTGCGCGAGCTTGGAGAAGAGTCGCAAACGTTCCATTGATACACGTAACACAACATAGGGCATAACTTCAGGGAGACCCCTTATTTATGACGACCGCTCTGGTTACCAACGACGCTACGGCGCTGGGCTTGCTGGCCGCCATATTAGGATTTGTTTTCTACACCAACAGCAGTAGCCATCCATTCTGGCAAAAGTTCTATCGCTTTATTCCGGCGCTGCTGCTGTGTTACTTCATTCCTTCATTGTTAAACACCTTTGGCATTGTCGATGGTCACGCCTCAAAACTGTATTTTGTGGCGTCGCGTTATCTGCTGCCGGCGTGTTTGGTGCTGCTGATTTTAAGTGTCGATCTGAAAGCGATTTTGAGTCTTGGCCCGAAAGCGCTGGCGATGTTTTTAACCGGGACGGTTGGCATTGTGATTGGTGGGCCGATTGCGCTGCTGATCATGTCAGCGATTGACCCAAGCATGACCGGCAACCACGGCCCTGATGCGGTATGGCGCGGCATGACCACGCTGGCGGGCAGCTGGATTGGTGGCGGTGCCAACCAAGCGGCAATGAAAGAAGTCTATGAAGTCGGTGGCGATATCTTCTCGGTGATGGTGACCGTGGATGTGATTGTGGCCAATATCTGGATGGCGGTGCTGCTGTTTTTGGCCTCGAACGCCAAGAAGATTGATACTGCCACTGGCGCCGATACCTCGGCGATTGATAGCCTGCGCCACAAAGTGGAAAAGTACCACGCTGAAAATGCGCGTATTCCGAGCCTGCGCGATCTGATGTTGATTGTCGCCGTCGGTTTTGGCGTGACTGGTATCGCCCATTTCTGTGCTGACTGGCTGGCACCCTTCTTCACAGAGCACTATCCGTGGACCGAAAAATATAGCCTGACCTCATCATTCTTCTGGCTGGTGGTGATTGTGACGACCATAGGCTTGGTGATGTCATTTACGCCGGCGCGTCATTTAGAAGCGGCGGGCGCCTCGAAAGTGGGTTCGGCGTATCTGTATATTCTGGTGGCGACCATTGGCCTGCATATGGATGTCACCAAGATTTTGGAAACGCCAGAGTATTTCTTCCTTGGCATTATGTGGATGATTGTCCATGCGGGCTTGATGTTACTGGTGGCTAAACTTATTCGCGCGCCGCTGTTTTATATGGCAGTCGGCAGCCAAGCTAACGTTGGCGGCGCGGCATCTGCACCAGTCGTCGCGGCAGCATTCCACCCAGCACTGGCGCCAGTCGGTGTATTGCTGGCGGTATTTGGTTATGCCGTGGGGACTTATATGGCGTGGCTCTGTGGCCAACTTCTGCAGGTCGTCGGTAACTAATTTCAGTTAACATGTTTCAAATACAATGCTGCGCTGGCGGCATGATGAGAGAGATTAACAACGATGAAAAGCATCAAACTCGGCAATATTGAAATTGCCAACAACAAGCCATTCGTATTGTTTGGCGGTATGAACGTGTTGGAATCACGCGATTTAGCGATGCAGATTGCCGAAACCTACGCTGAAGTGACCACTAAACTGGGTATTCCATACGTGTTTAAGGCGTCATTCGATAAAGCTAACCGTTCATCGGTGAACTCTTATCGCGGCCCCGGCATGGAAGAAGGGTTGAAAATCTTTCAAGAGATCAAAGATACCTTTAACCTGCCGCTGATCACCGACGTGCACGAGCCGTATCAATGTGCGCCAGTGGCTGAAGTAGTCGATATCATTCAGTTGCCAGCATTCTTGGCCCGCCAAACTGACTTGGTGGTGGCAATGGCGCAAACCGGTGCCATTATCAACGTCAAAAAGCCGCAGTTTTTGGCGCCGCACGAAATGCGCCACATCATCAAGAAGTTCAACGAAGCGGGTAATGATGAAATCATTCTCTGTGAGCGTGGCAGCTGCTTTGGTTACAACAACCTTGTGGTTGATATGCTCGGTATGGATGAGATGAAGCAAAGCGGGTATCCAGTGATTTTTGATGCGACCCACGCGTTGCAACGTCCGGGGGGCCGTGAAGATTCAGCCGGTGGCCGTCGTGCGCAAGCGACTGAACTGGCACGCTCAGGCATGGCATTAGGTCTGGCGGGACTGTTTATTGAAGCGCACCCTAATCCAGACCAAGCAAAATGCGATGGCCCATGTGCATTGCCGCTGCACCAGTTGGAAGGTTATCTGACGCAGATGAAAGCGGTGGATGATTTGGTTAAATCATTCCCTGCATTAGACACCAGTAAATAATAACGACCGCACTCGTAAGTGCGTGTGTTATGCTGCAACGCTCGGTTTTTCGCCGAGCGTTGTTGTTTGTGGAAGCCAATTCATGTGGATTTTCTTTACCCTGTTCGCTGCATTTATGCAGGCATGGCGTAACGCCTTTCAAAGTCAGTTGAGTCGTGATGTCAAAACCGCTGGTGTGACCTTAGCGCGATTTCTGTATGCAGGCCCGTTAGCTTGGCTCTATCTTGGTGCGCTTTACCTCTGGCAACCCGCGGCGTTACCGCAGCTGTGGGGCAAGGGGGGATTGTTTATCCTCGGTGCCGCCATCATGCAGATAGTGGCGACTGCGCTTATGGTGCAGCTTTTTAAACTGAAAAATTTTGCAGTTGGCGCCGGGCTGGCGAAAAGTGAAGCCTTAGTGGCGGCAATTTTAGGGGTAATGTTTTTCGGTACTACGCTGACGGCGTTAGGGTGGTTAGGCGTGTTACTGGGAACGTTCGCAGTATTTCTATTGAGCGCTGGCAGTGCGCTACGCAGCTTGTCTTGGCGAACAATTGTGATCGGCTTAGCCAGTGGAGCCAGTTTTGCGTTAACGTCTTTGTGGGTGCGTGAGGCGAGCCTTAATCTTGCGTTACCATTCCCGCATCGCGCCGCCTGGGTGTTGGCATTAGTGATTACGATACAGACAATCATACTGCTTACATGGTTGTGGCTGAAAGATAAGCCGACGTTACAGGCGCTGTGGCAGCGACCAAAACTTACGGTAGCCACCAGTGTCAGCAGTTTTCTTGGCTCGTTTGGCTGGTTTAGTGCGATGTCGTTAACCGCCGTGCCTTATGTGAAAACGCTGGGGCAGGTCGAAGTCTTCTTTATGATGCTGATATCTTTCTTCTGGCTCAAACAACCTGTGAAAGTCAAAGATATGAGTGGCTTGGTGCTGATTGCATTAGCGGCGATTCTAGTACTGTGGAATTAAGTAAAATCAGCAGGTTAGTGCTGACTCAACTGCTGAATTTGCTGCCACAGTTGTTGGTTGTGAAATAACTGAATGCCGTGAGCTTGAGCGCGTTTGACCAGATAACCATTGATATAGTCGATTTCAGTAGGGCGTTGAAAGGCAACATCTTGGTGCATGGAGGAATAGTTATCAGCGGTCAACTCAATGACTTGTTTAACGCGCCCTGCGATAAACTGTCCATCCAACTCGATACCTTCTAATTCGGCGACCTGCATTAACTCCGCCAAGATCGCGCTGATGGTGTATTGGTATTTCTCCGCGGCTAAGGCGCCATTAGGGATATCCTCAATCGCTGTGAGCGGATTGATTACCGCATTAATGGCCAGTTTGTGCCATAACGCGGTCAGAATATGCTCCACTTGGCAGCTGTCAGGAATAGCCGTTAATAGCAACTGCTGCAGTTCGTCAGAGATGGGCGTGCCACAATAATGACCAAATTGGGTAATGCCAGTGCCCGTTTGTTTGATGGTATGTGGCGTAATTTTTAATGCGGCTTGGCTGGTAGTGCCCAGCGATAAGCCATGGTGCGCTAATCTTGATGCCAATTCAAGGTGAGTGCCAATGCCATTATGCAGCAGCAAAATATGACACTGTTTCGGCAATTTAGGTAACCATGCCATCAGCGCCGCTGTGACTTGGTAGGCTTTCAGTGTCACGATCACCAGTTCCACTTCAGGCAATTGCGCGTCAGTCACACAATAACTTTCAAAATGTCGCAATTTGCGGCCATCTTGTTGCTCTATGACAAACGGCGTGTCGACCTCGACTTGGTTAGCCTTAACCAACAATACGGGTTTGCTACCGGCTGTGGCAAGTTGATGGGCTAGCAGTTGACCAATTGCGCCAGCACCGAGAATGGCAATTTTCATCGCGATGAACGGTTCCATGTTTTGTAGCATAAGCGTGACAGGAACAGTAGCAGATAGAACAACACTACGCCGCACATATCGGCAATAAAATCATGGTAATCGGCGCTGCGATAGGGCAAATAAGACTGTACCACCTCGATTAGCGCGCCGTAGCATGCTGTGGCAATAAACACTAAGTACCAACGTGGTCTGAAGGCAAAATAGGCCAGTAAGGTAAGACCAAAGAAGCTGCCGACGTGGCCAACCTTATCCATGCCGGGAATATTTTGCGGATAGCTGGGTTTGGAAAAAACCAAATAGCTCACCACTATGACAGCCAACAGAAAGGTAAATTTGAACAGTAGGGGCTTATTAATCAAGATAAAATCTAGTTGTTATTGGTTGAATCCACATAATAGGCAAACCTTAGAAAGCTGTCATCCGTAAACTTTATCGAGTTCAGCAATGGGTCAAGTTGGGGTAAAATCTCTTGCAGGATTTCACAGAATTTAGGACAGGCACTCATGCCATCATTTGATATTGTGTCGGAAGTCGATGCGGTGGAACTGCGTAATGCAGTGGATAACAGCAAGCGTGAACTGGACACTCGCTTTGATTTTCGCGGTAAAGAGTTTTCAGTTGAGTACAAAGATTTAGTGGTCACCCTCGCTGCTGAATCTGATTTCCAATGTAAGCAGATGGTCGACATTCTGCGTGGCCAGTTGAGCAAACGAAATGTTGATCCTAAAGCCATGGAGCTCGACGACAAAATTGTGCACACCGGCAAAACCTTCGCGCAAAAAGTAAGATTTAAGCAGGGAATTGAAGCGGATACAGCTAAAAAGCTGGTGAAAATGATCAAGGACAGCAAGGTGAAAGTGCAAGCGCAGATCCAGGGCGATTCGTTGCGAGTGACGGGGAAGAAGCGCGATGACTTACAAGCGGTGATGTCGCTGGTGCGTAACGCCGATATGGACCAAGCGTTTCAATTTAACAACTTCCGTGATTGATGCCCTTGGGGGCATTAAGTAAAAAGAAAAAAGCTGCCGATTGGCAGCTTTTTTATGACCTAATCTTGAGCTCAGAGCTTAATCATTGGCATCGCTTGGCTTTGTTGCCGCGTCGGTGAGCTCTGCCGTGTGTAATGCTTGGGCGCGGCTGGCGAGTTTCACCAACAGCAAGACCGGCAGCCCAATAATGCTGGCGCTGATAAAGAAGTTCACATAACCAAAGGCATTAACCCATTCGCCGGAAAAGCCCGCAATAAATTTCGGGAACAGTAGCATAATTGACGATAGTAAGGCGTACTGAGTGGCACTGTAGCCGGTGCTGGTGAGACTGGACAGATAGGCGATAAACGCCGCCGTCGCAACGCCACCACTAAAGTTATCGATGGAAATCGCCAGCGTCAGCAGTGGCACGTTATATCCAACATAGGCCTGTAAGGCGAACAAGAGATTGGTCGTCGCCACTAGAAATGCGCCGAGGTAGAGGATTTTCATGGTGCCATGACGCGCAATCATAATCCCGCCAGCACCTGAGCCGACCAAGGTCATGATCAGGCCAAATACTTTACTGAGCGTCGCAATCTCCTCTTTAGAAAATCCCATATCGACGTAGAACACGTTGGCCATAATGCCCATCACGATATCGGAAATGCGATAACAGGAAATCAGCAGCAAAATGATAATGGCATGCTTGCCAAAGCGCTTGAAGAAGTCGATAAACGGCATCGCTACCGCCGCATGTAGCCAGGCCAAAATGGAAGCGAAAGGCTTAGGAAAGCGAGTCGATAACTCATTACGCAGCGCCATTTCAGCCGCCGTTGCTGAACGGGTGTCAACTTGAGGTTCGCGTGCAAACAGGGTGGTAACCAGCCCAATGCCCATCAGACCGGCCATCGCCCAATAGGCAACTTGCCAACTGTGAAGATCATATGCCTCGGGATTCGGAGATATCCACGCTGCCACGGTTAACGCCCCGGCAGTGGCGATGATCATCGCGCTGCGATAGCCAACTTGCGCCGCTGCGGCGAGTGCCGCTTGCATGCCTTCGGGGGCTGATTCAATGCGATAGGCATCAATCACAATATCTTGGGTGGCAGAGCTAAACGCGACTAATAGCGCACAGACCGCCAAATGATGTAAATCTTGAGTTGGATCGCTGCTCGCCATACCGATAATGGCACCTATCAACACCACTTGTGATAGCAGCATCCAACTGCGACGCCGCCCCATAAGACGACTTAGCAATGGCAACTTTAATCGATCCACCAATGGAGCCCACGCCCATTTGAAGGCGTACATCAGAGCCACCCAACTAAAATAGCCAATTGCGGCGCGATCAACGCCAGCCTCACGCAACCAAAATGACAGCGTAGAAAATACCAACATCAACGGCAGACCAGAGGAAAAACCAAACAGCAGCATCAGTAGCACGCGTTTGTGGGCATAGACGCCGAGAGTATTTTTGATGCTGTCAACAACGGGCATGGGCAAGTTACATCTTAAAATAGAGATTGTTAGAGTAAGTAGCGCTGCGTCGGAACACAAGCGCTACTAGCAGCCATAGGTCTCAGGCGGCTGAGCCTTTGGACTGAATATTGATGGCTGGGCGGATGCCGATACAATTTTCGGGGAAATAGCCTTGTCCCGAAAGATAGTCACAGCATTCAATGAGCTTGCTCGACAGATAACGATTACCGCGTAGTACTGGCTCTGGCCAACGATGCAGTTCATGCATGAGAAACCAAAAAATGGATTCTTGTTCGGTGTGGGCGTCGCCCGCAAAAGCGTACTGTTGCCACTCTTCCAGCGTCTGCCAAATGTAGTGTTCCAGTTCTGCTAAAGGCAATTGGCCTCTGAAAAAACTGTGGCCAAAAAAGGCCAGTTGCGGTGCTTTAGTTTGGATGAATTCTTCGGCGTTCATCTTATCGTTCCCTGTTGACTAAGCTGAGTATAACCAGCTCTTGCTTATTCGCTCGCTAAGTTTATTTTCTTGGGAGCAAAGTCGCTTTTTTCAAAATAATCGGTGTCAATGGGACATCTTGCCAGTGCAATTCTGAGTTTTCTCCGGTAGGCACCTGTGACATTTTTTGCAATACATCCATGCCTTCGGTCACTTCACCAAATACCGCATAGCCCCAGCGTCTTGACGACGGGTCTAACTTCTTATTATCGGCAACGTTGAAATAGAACTGGCGAATAGCAGAGTGCGGATCGTTCTCTCTTGCCATCGCGATGGTGCCGGTTTCATTTGATAAGCCGTTTCCTGATTCGTTGAAGATCGGTTTACCTTCTGGGCGTTCTTTGTAGTTTGGATCGAGTCCGCCACCTTGCACCACAAAGTCGGCGATGACGCGATGGAAAATGGTGTTGTCGTACTCGCCTTTTACCACATAGGTCAGAAAATTATCGACGGTAATGGGCGCGCGGGTACGATCTAGCTCCATCACAATTTTGCCCATGCTGGTATCCATTTCGACCACCGGATAGAGGTTGTCTTTTTGAATATCGACCGCAGCAACGGCTAGCTGACTGACTAAAGAAAAACAGATTGCAAATAACCACTTACTCATATTATTCCGTTGACTACCGTGATGTGCCGGCAGTGTCTCCTTGTTATTGCTGTAAAAATTGATTCAGTTCAGGATCGTTCACGATTTGGCCACTCAGTTGAGTGATTAACTTGTTGATGTCCAATTCTAAGCTGGCAAAATCCGCTTTAAACGGGCCTTTCAAACGGCTAGTCGCGGAGTAGCGTTTAGTAAAGGTTCGATTTTGATTGCTGGCATTGACCGTCATCATCAAATGGGTATTTGCTTCAAATCCCAACATTGACTCATCCACGTCGGTTACCACTTGATCGACAACAATTTCGAAATCGCGGCTACTGGCGGGGTCAATTTGGTAACCTGCGTTGGCTAATGCCTGATTAAACAGGCGTTCAAGTGTAATGCGCGGTGACTCAGCAGGATTGACTAAGCGCTCCACTTTGTCATCGTCCATAAAGCGCACTACATAGCTAATGCTGCGCATATCTTTACTTTTAAGTGCTAACGAAATCAGCGATGAGGTTTGCGCCGTGGCTGGCGGAATTTCGGGACTAAGTACCAGAGTTTTTGGAGAATTAGCGGCGCAACCAGTCAATAGCGCGGTGATGGTCAGCAAGGCAAACAACAGTCTCATAACAACAGCCCATACAAGATGTCAAAGAGGCCAGCATAACAGATTTCATTGAGCTGGGCAGTCTTCTGCCATGCTTGGCAAGCGAATATTCAGCTGCTGGCTTTTGTCCGTAAGCGGTTCGCGATAGAGTGGGTTCATCATGTTTGCAGGAGAGTTGACTGTGACTGAGCTAAATCCATCAAGCACCTTTAAGCAACGAACCATCACTCGCATGGCCCCCGAACAGTTATTCACTGCAGGTGAGCCCAATTTTGGTTATTTTGATGGCCCGGTAAAGCAGCTAACAGCGCCGGGGGCATCATTCTCATTGGGGACTCAATGGCGGCTGAGGCTGAAGCGGCAGCTAGAAATCGTGATGCTGCAACATCGACAGTTTCAGCTACTGTGTCGTGTCGCTGCACCATTGCAAGCGCCACAAATATTGCTGTTTGATCATGTTAAACAGCAAGTACGGGATATCTCTCCGCGTCGTTTTTTCAAAGGCAGAGCAACACTTTCATCAAATGCATGGCAAGGGATGAGCAGTGCAGGAGAGCTCAAGCTGGCGAAGTTTCAAGGACATTGGCAACTGCAATTGGCAGCCGCCGCAGCTAAGTTACCACTGAGCCTTAACGCTGAGTTACGGCCGACACCACTGAGTTTGCCGGTGAGCTGCTGTGGTGCGCTTAGACCTCAGGGGTGGGTATATCAACAGCAACATCATGGATTAGCACCTGTCGGTGAGTTCATGCTGAATTTTGAGCCACAAGTGTTGTCCAGAATGACGGCCGGTTATGGCTATTTTGTCGGTCAGAGTTCCCGTCAGACACCTTGGCGTTGGCTGATTTTTAATGGGGACGTTAATGGACGCCGAGCCGGTATGTGTCTCACAGATGGATTGTCGGCAACGTTTCCGGGCAATGGCTTGTGGTTGGATGGTGCACGTCATATTTTGCCATCGGTTCAGTTAACCGTAGAGCAACGTGGCCGTCGTCTACGTCAATGGCGTATTTTATCGGCTTGTGGCTGCGTTGAAGGGGTATTTACTCCCAAAATTGAGCTGGCGGCAAAGAGCGTTGGGTGGTTGCCAACTCAAACTCCACAATTGCTTTCTGGGCAATTGGATCTCGACGTTATTGATTGTGCTGGTCAGCATTTGGAGATTCGCAACTTGCCAGCGATTATCGGCAGTGAGCGCTAATTCGCATCGTAGAAGTTACGCTCTTTGCGGTGGGATGAGTGCATTCGCAGGGCAAATATGTTTATCTGTAGCACTTAGCCAAACACTGCAAGGAGTTCACAGTGAAGCTGTTCATTTTTGATCATTGCCCCTACTGCGTACGTGCAATGATGATGACCGGATGGAAAGGTCTGAATGTCGAGTGGGTCTATCTGCAAAACCAAGATGTCGATGCGCGCATTCGTATGGTCGGTGCCAACATGGTGCCTATTCTTGAAAAAGCTGACGGTAGTTTTATGGCAGAAAGTCTGGATATCGTGGCATATCTCGACAAGTTGACCAGTGATAAGAGCCTAGCGCCAGCGGTGTTTAGCCAGCAGATACAGCATTTTTTACAAGAGTCATCCTATTACAGTAGCCGTTTGCTGTTTCCACGTAATGTCAAAGTAGATATGCCTGAGTTTCAGCAAGCGGAGGCCATTGCTTGGTATACCAAAAACAAAACGGCAATGATAAGCATGAGTTTTGACGACGCTTATGCCAAATCTGCAAATTACATCAACGGCTTGGCTCATTGTTGGCCGCTTCTCGACTCGGTGAGCTTGCCGTCTGAACGTCAATATCAGCTCAGCTATGATGATATTTTACTGTTCCCAGGCTTACGAAATTTGACGCTTGTTAAAGACTTAGCGTTCCCAGAACGTATTCGCCGCTATATAGAAGAAGTCGCGGAGCTGACGCAGATTAAACTCTATGATGATATGGCGATTTAGCGCTTTGTCATGATGAGATTGACATAAAAAAAGCCGGGGAACACCCCGGCTTTTTTATGTCGCAACATATTAGTTTTCATGACGTCGGGCACTGCCATTATTGCCGCGCGTCGTTGGTTGGCTGCGGCGTTCCACGCTGCGTGTTGAACGATTCGCCTGATGATGCATTGGCTTACTGATCTCTCGTTGTGCGCGCTGTGGCCGTTCGCTGCGTACGTTCATCGTTGGTTGACGTGGTTGTACTCGCATAGGTTCTGCTTTCGGTGCCTGAGCTCGCTCAGTTTTAAATTCACGGCTTCTGAAACCGGGCTTGCTCATATTATCATTGCCCTGACGATCGCGATGAAAATCAACTTTAGGCGCGGCTTTAGGTTGCAATGACGTGCTACGTAACTGGTTATGTGGCGTTACGCTACGATTCGGTTCTCGCTGATCTCGCAAGCGATTGTTGATATCGTGTTGACGGTGCTCTCGCTCAGCGAGATCACGACGTTCACCTGTGCTATGTATCACTTTGCTGTTACGGCCTTCGATATGACGCGCGTTTGGCAAATGGTGAGTGCTCATTGTACGGTGTACCCGTTCAAAGTCTCGTGTATCACGGTTACGGTGAAAACGTGGTTCATAACGCTTATTCAGTGATGTTGAGCGGTAGTGAATACCTCGACGGTGTTCAGGACGATGCTCCCAACGTTGACCTTCCATGGTGTGGTGACGGCGTACATGCACATAACGAGTGTGTCTGTGGCGGTAGTCGACCCAAACGCTTCTATCGTGCCAGAATAAGCCACCAAAGAAGAAGTTAAACGAGATATGCACGCCGCTACCACGCCAGTAGAACAGACTATGTGGCGCGACGACATAACCGGGAAATGGATCCCAATATACGGGTGGATATGCCCCCCAATACCAGTCTCCGTAAATGTATCGAGTATCGTAGTAAGGAACGTAAACGACACTAGGGCTTGATGGAACAATTACAATTCGTTGCTGATCTTGCTCAACTTTAATATTTTTAACATCTTTTAAATTCCCAGCGTTGTAAGCTGATTGGCGCAAGCCCTGAATACTATCCATGACCTGACCTTCATCGGCGACAAACGCTTCACCGACTTTTTCGGTCCAATCGAGGTCGTTACTCATTTTGTCTAGCACTTCTGGAAACGCAAGTAGGGCGACAACACTAGGATCCCAACCTTGTTTACCGCCTTCGGTGGTGAGCTGGTCGTTACTCCAATTGCTATGTTGTTTGCGCCAGCGCTGTGCTTGCACAACTTCTAACGGATAGCTGGCGGCAATTAACACATGCGTCAGGAGTGTATCAGGGTATAGGGCGATGGGGGACATCAGCTGTGCCACCTCGGCATCGCTGTAGCTACCATCGTCGTCGGCTGCCATGGTTGGGCGTGCCAAACCAACAGCAAATAATGCTAATAGCAACAGTATGATACTGAAGCTCGCATTTTTGGGGGTACGCATAACGGTTATCATAGTCGCCTCCGCGTTTCGCATGAGGGCACCTAAACTGGTGCGGTTTTTATCATTTCATGGTTGAGCTTACGCAACGCAAGATGAACATAAGCTGAAAGCTCAAAAAAAGATCGATTTATTTAGGCAATTGGATAGTAAATTGCGCTCCGCCGAGCTTTTGGGAACGCTCAATCTGCCAACGGCCCTGATAGGTAGTCAGTAAATCTTTGACGATGGCTAACCCTACACCGTGGCCTTTGTCGTAAGTATCGGCTCTGACACCGCGTTGAAAAATTGCCTCACGTAATTCTTCAGCAATACCGGGACCGTCATCTTCAATGACCAAGTGTAATTCGCCTTGCTGCTTGCTGGCACTCAATCTGATGCGCTGTTTAGCGGCTTTGCAGGCATTGTCTAATAGGTTACCGAGCAATTCCGTTAAGTCGCCTTCTTCACCATAAAAGAGTGGATTGTTTTCGATGTTGAGCTCAATCGAGAGTTGTTTTTCGTGATGGATTTTCGGCAGGGTGCGCGCTAATCGCTGCGCAATTGGGGCAACATCAATCCCTTTATGCCAGGCGGCATTGCCCGATGACTGCGCCCGTTTTAACTGATGACTGATATTAGCGCTGATGTTGTTGATTGGTTCCTGCGCCTCGGCAGGAAGTTGCTTAATACTGGATAACACGGCAAGCGGGGTTTTCAGCGAGTGAGCCAAGTCAGACAGCGCATTGCGATAGCGTTGTCGTTGACGTTGTTCGTTGGAGATTAACAGGTTGATTTGCTCAGCCACTTTGGCCAGTTCGCTCGGATATCGGCTGTTAATATGTTGCTGCTGGCCTTGTTCAACGGCGGTTAACTCTTTGCGAAAGCGCGCGATTGGCCACAAGGTCCACCACAGCCATCCGCCTTGTATCAACAATAAAATCGCCATCAGGATAAACAGCCAATGCCAGATTTTTTGGGTGAATTCCGCCTGTGTTAATTCTAAGGCGTCCTCGGTTTTGATGATGTGTACGGCAAAATTCAGTGGCTTTTCGGTTGCTGTTGTTGCCGCAAATCCGGCACTAAAACTGAATAGAAAATGGGGCTTATTATTAAAGTTAATCTCGCTGAACTTGCGCTCACCAAGCGCCGGAAATGGCAGCTTTTGCGGCAAGTTCATCCCGAGTAAAGAGGCGGACTGCCACAGAATGTCACCATGTTCGTTAGTGACTAATGCATACAGTCCCGACTGGTCGACGTTAAACTGCTTATCTTGCAACATCGCTGGTAACACCAGCTCGTCATCTTCCATCTCAGCTAGTGCCAGAATGCCATACATAGCAGCGCTCATTTCACTTTGCTCTGCGTCGGTCATTTCTACTCGAAACGCATCAGACAATGCCATGCCAATCAGTGGTACGAGGATCAGGTTTAAAAACAGCGCACTGGCGATAATGCGGCTTTTGAGAGACAGGGACGGGCGTTCAGGCGGTGACATTTGTATCCTTAACTCAGTCAGTTGCCAGTTGATTCATGCGATATCCTTGGCCACGCAAGGTTTCGATTAGGTTGAGCTTATTTTCAGGATCGAGCTTTTTGCGCAGACGGCGGACAAAAACTTCAATCACGTTAGAATCCAAGTCGAAGTCCTGATCATAGAGATGTTCAATCAAATCACTCTTTGATTGCACCACGCCAATATGCAGAAACAGGTACTCGAGCAAGCGATATTCTGAGGCGCTGAGATTAACCGCCTTATCATTTAAGCGGACTTCGGCGGAGCTCGTGTTGATGGTCAGAGGGCCGTTTTGGGTGATAGGGCTTGCCTTGCCTGCCGAACGTCGAATTAGCGCTTTCATGCGGGCAATTAATTCCATCGGATGAAACGGCTTAGTTAGATAATCATCTGCGCCGGCATCGAGTCCTTCAACCTTATCTTGCCAACTGTCACGTGCAGTGAGAATTAATATCGGAAAGTCACATTGCTGCTTGCGTAAGGCTTCGATCACTTGAATGCCATTGAGTTTAGGTAAACCAATATCAATAATGGCGGCGTCATAGGGATATTCCGTGCCGAGAAAGAGACCGTCTTCACCATCGGCAGCGGTGTCTACGCCGTAGTTTGCTTCGAGTAGGTGTTGCTTTAGGTTCTGTTGTAAATCGAGGTCATCTTCTACTAACAAAATCCGCATGCTTGACCTTCCTTAGTTTACCGAGCCAGTAACAGCATTGACGCTGACATAGATGATACGACCATCATTGGTCACTAACTTAACTTTAAAGGCAGGATCGCCACCCATTTTATGGCGGCTGACTTTCAACACTCTACCGCCATAGCGGCTTTTGGCTAACTGTGCGGCTTGGTTGCTATTGGTGACACTCAGCTTTTGTGATTGTCGCTGGTGGTTACCTTTATCGTGTTTAGCATAGGAAAAATTAGGTTGCAGCAGACACAGTAACAGCACAGCTATTAGATAGCTGAATCGGGTGGGATTTTTAAAAAAACGCTGTGTCATAACCAAGGCTCTTAAAAGATTTAATATCAGTGTAAAAGATCCTGCGAGAGGATGAAATCTTTCCAGGTAGTGAATCCTTGCCCTGCCATTATTCGTCAGCAAGATGAACATCGGCTGAACATTTTCATTCATCTTTTGTTCATTAGCTCAAAGGTTTAATGGTCCTAAATCTCAGATAAGAGGGTAATGGATATGAAAACATTAGGCTATGCTGCAATGCTATTGCTGAGTATCTCATGGGCACAAGTTGCAAATGCCACAGAGCAGGCATCGGTAAACATTATCGAGTATGGTGTTAATGGCGATAAAGCCAATGCTGAGCGTGAAAAAACATCGACCCAGCTGCAGCAGCAAAGCTCAGCAGCGGTTGTGCTGGAGTCAATCAGTCGCGACGCTAAGCAACGTGAGATAGCGGCGAAATCGGGCACTGCGGATAAATCCAAAGTGCAGTCAATATCCAGCCAGACCTTACATAGTTATTATCACGAATTTTCCTTCTACAGTGCCGACACGTATTTACTCAGTGACGACAACTATGACGGCTTTTATCACTCGTTCTCGATAAACTTTGATGCTGACGTTTATGGTGCATACGTGGATGAGCAAGTGCCCGTATATGCGGTGATTTATACCAGCAGAAATGGCGGTGATTGGGTTTATCTGCATACCACAGACGTGTTTTATCTGCAGGGTGAAAGTGCCTTTGATAGTTATGAAGTCGTGACGAGTTTGGACACTGGTTATCCCACTGATCACTACGACATTCTGATTGATCTGTATGAAGTTGGTTATGACGACATCGTTGCCACTATCAGCAGTGACGATACTAACAGTCTGTATGCATTGCCATTGCAAAGTTACAACCGCGATCAAGACTATGGTTATCAAGAAACCGTTGTGGTGGAGGGTGGTAGTCTGTCACTACTTGGTCTGTTGGGATTGGCGTTTGTGGTTTGGCGCCGACGTATACATGCCTAACATAAAAAAGCCTGACATGACGTCAGGCTTTTTTACTATTACAGATGTTTATCGAGAAATTCATCTATAGCTTTAAAGGTTTCCATTCGGCCTTCTGCGTCATCGAGATAGTGGGTCATGTTGTCGATTTCGACATACTCAATATCGATTCTGCTTTTGGCCTTACTGTAGAACTCTTCTGACTGGTGATAACTCACCTGAGTATCTTTAGTGCCATGGATCAGCAATATTGGCTTCTTGATTTCGTTGATATGATAGGCGGCAGATACTTCAGTCAATTTATCTACAGTATCCGAGTCTTCATCCGGCACTATGTTCTTGATAAAGTTATCATCGCGACGCTCATGTTCGACCAAGTCCTTTAAATCTGCGATACCAGCAATGCTGATATAACAATCGAATTTATCAGGTCGCTGAAATGCCTCAGTCAATGCGACATAACCTCCATAGCTAGCGCCAACAAGACACGATTTATGCTTTGCGACCGGATAATTGGCTAGCACGTAGTCGGTGGCATCATCGACGTCACGCTGCATGCGTTTGCCCCATTCAAAGTAGCCTGAAGTCTCATAGTGGTTACCAAAGCCTTCTGAACCGCGGAAATTGACCTGCATCACTGCATAACCTTTGGCGGCAAAATATTGCACAAAAGGACTGTAGTATTTGGTGTCGCGTGATGTGGGACCGCCGTGTGGAAACACAATGAGTGGTGGGTTTTTCACGCCATGTGGCAAAGTTAAATAACCGTTCAGCTGCATGCCATCACTAGCGGCAAACTCAAATTTTTGCGGTTCCGCAAGTTGGGTCTTAACGAGATTTGGGTAACTGGCGAGCCAAGCTCCTGCTTTTTGCTGGCGCAAATCGACGTAGTAATAAACGGGGACGCGTTCGGGTGATTGTGCGCTAAACATAAAGCGCTTTTGGTCTTTGGAACTGGTGACAATATATACCTGCGCCTTTGGTAACAGATTTTGTGCGACAGTGGTCAACTGATCTTGTTGCTGGTTGAAAAAGTACTGACGCTCGTAGTCATCGTAGTAATAAACGCCAACCACTTTGCCTTCGTTGTCGTGAATAACCCCCGCAACATCGTATTTAGGATGACTGAACAGCTCCTTTTCAAACTCATTGGTTTTGATGTTGTAGAGCCATAAGGCTTGGCGCGCATTTTCGCGGTCACTGATCACATAAGCATGAACGTTATCATCGCTAAGCGCCACAATATCAAAGGTTTCACCTTCACCTAGAATGCGGCTGTGGATTTTCTTCATTGGCTCATCAAGCGAGTCACGATACCAAATGGTTTTTTCATGCTTCTCGCTGCCCTTGAGCTTTTCGATTTTGACACCAACCCGAATGTTGCCCTCTATATCGGTCCGCAGCGAATCAAGCTTTTCTTCATTGGTGAAATACTTTTCGTAAGTGCCGTTCTCTAGGGTTACTTTGAACAGTGTGTAGTAATCATCACGCTGGTCATAAGTGCTCACGAGGATGTGTTCCGGATCATCTCTTAGCGTCGAAGCAAGCGAGTAATTGACGTATTTGAAGAAGGTCTCTTTGCGGTTTTTAGAGTTAGACAGCTCACGAATATCCTTGGTCTTGATATCGAGTCGATATAAACGTTGCACCCTAAAAGTATCGCCTCGGTAATACTCCGGATATGAAGCGCCGATAATAAGATAACGATTACCTGACCATGCCAGGGTTTCAATTCTGTCTTTACCGCGACTCAATTGTGCCAACGGCGTGAACTGAATGGTCGGGAATTTCATCAGCACCACTTGTGGGCCGTCTTTGCCGTTATAAACCGCGGCAATACTATCGCCGTCAGGGGAGATAGTGGGTGATTGCATGATGGGTAGAGTAGCGAATTGTTGGTAGATTTCTGCTGTTTTTGAATGGGCGAAAAACGACATTGCTAGGCATGAAAACAGCAGGATGATGCTTCGTTTCATCAACACTCCTTTGATTACTAAAACGATTCCTAATCAAGCATCATCCTATACCTTTCTTGCACATCAAATAAACAGTTTTTAAGAGGTTGTTACTTAATGCTCCGTAAAATAACAAATTTTTGATTGCTTGCGACTGTGGTGCAGTTACCGAATAGGCGTTTGAGTTTGACGTGGTAGCCTAAGTGGCGATTGCCGACGACTTGTAACATGCCCCCGTCAATAAGGCGTTTTTTAGCGTCCATAAACATTTGCCAGGCGATATGATCGGTAATGGCCTCGCCTTGGTGAAATGGCGGATTACATAAGATCAAATCTGGTGCCTGCTCAGTCGGCAGATGCGTCAGACAATCGTCCCAGTGAAAATGACCTCGATGAGTGTCTAGTTGATTAGCATGCCAGCCTTGTTCAGCACTGCTTACCGCTTCGAATGAATCATCGACAAAATGGATATGGGCCTGCGGATAACGCAAAGCGGCTTGCAGCCCCAGAACACCGTTACCACAGCCTAAATCGACAACATGTTTGAAATTTCCTTCAGGGTAATGCGCTAACATCAAACGCGCGCCAATATCTAGCTTGCTGGCAGCGAATACGTTGGCTAAGCCGATAAGCTTAATTCCATCTTCGGTTTGCCAGCGCTGAATCTCAGGTATTGCACGGCGCTTACCGTCAAACTTGGCACTGATAACACGTGTTTTTTTCCAAGCTAAGCTGGCCGATGCGCTGCCAAAATTTACCTCAATGCTATGAAGCAGGGCTTGGTTAATATTTTTCGCTTTGGCACCGATGAGCAATTGGCTTTCTGGCGCTAGCCACTGAGTTAACATTCGTAGCTGTTCGACAAAGTAATTGAGATTTTTAGGGAGTTTTAGCAGCACAATTGTTGGCGCTGTTACGGGCGTTTGCAGTGGATGCAACCAGTCAATATCGCTTTCACTGAGTTGGTTGTGTTGTAGGTTTTGCTGGCAACCGAGCAAACTGGTTTTGGCATCTGAAAACCATGTTAGATGACAATCAACGAACTGCTTTTTTAACGCACACAACAAAGCGCCAAAGCTATCATTCATTAGCAGCAGGGATTGTTGGGCTACGTCGGCATTTAGCTGTTTTAGCAGATGCTCATCGGCAGCATCCCACGCTTGCAGATTATCGTTTGAATTGGCGGGATAGCGGTTAAGTTCAAGCGTAATATTGTTAAATTGGAACTGGTTGGTCATGGCAAAACGCGGCAAAGATTGAATGGCGCAATTATCGCAGATCGCCTGCGGATTAGCGAATAGCTGGATTTGTCGATAAGCTAATCACCTGTTGTGAAAGTCAGCTAACTTGGGAACCGAATGTCTGCCAAATCGCAAATGCCGTTATTTGAAGACGCGCCGTCTCAGAGCCAAACCGATGTTCCCTGGCAATTGCTTAGCGGCTATCTTTCGTCGAAACAGCAACAACTTCTTTGGCAAGAGGCGGCTCATTTTCCCTTTTCACGCCCTGAATTAACCGTATTTGGTAAGCAGCATGCTATTCCTAGAACGCAAGCCTGGTTTGCGGACGCAGGCTGTGATTATCTCTATTCAGGGTTAATGATCCGTGCCTTACCTTGGCCACATTATCTTGCGCGACTGTGCCAACAACTCAATCAAGAGTTTCAATTACAGCTGAACGGCGTGTTAGTGAATCATTACGCCAACGGACAAGAGAAAATGGGCTGGCACAGTGATGATGAACCCGAGTTAATGCCGCAAAGCACTATCGCGTCGGTGTCTCTCGGCGCTGCCCGTGATTTTGATATTCGTCATAAGCAAAGTGGTGAAAAACATCGCATTGCGTTGGCGGCAGGGGATTTGTTATTGATGCGTTGGCCGATGCAGCGAGACTGGCAACATGCGCTGCCGTCGAGGGCAAAAATAACCGATGCTCGTTTGAATTTCACCTTTCGGCAGATTGTGCCTTTTTATCATCAGCCGTGAAACCGTCGATAAGATTGATCTTTGGCGGAGCACGCAGTAACCTGCCGCAAATTGTCAGCTCAAGTGAGAATCTACATGTCCGTTGCGGCCGTTATCGAGCAGAAATTGCAGCAAGCGCTGCTGCCAGTGCATCTGCAGGTGATTAATGAAAGTCATAATCATCATGTACCTCCGAATTCTGAAACCCATTTTAAAGTGATTGTCGTGAGTGAAGCGTTTGCCGACTTACGGCTGTTGGCTAGACATCGTAAAGTAAATGAAGCTTTAGCTCATGAGTTGGCTAATGGCGTTCATGCTTTGTCAATGCATACATACACGCCCGCTGAATGGCAGTCTGAGCAGCAAGTGCCAGAATCGCCTAAGTGCAAAGGATAATTGAAAATTAATTGTGTTCTTTAGCGTGAATAAAGAACCTTAGAAAGAGGTCTGAAACAATGCCATTGTTAGACAGTTTTACCGTTGACCATACTCGTATGCATGCGCCTGCGGTGCGTGTTGCAAAAACCATGACCACACCGGGTGGTGATACCATTACCGTATTTGATTTGCGTTTTTGCATTCCAAATAAAGCGATTTTAAGTGAGCGTGGTATCCATACCTTAGAACATCTGTTTGCTGGTTTTATGCGTGATCACCTCAATGGTAACGGTGTAGAAATCATCGATATTTCGCCAATGGGCTGCCGTACCGGTTTCTATATGAGCTTAATTGGTGCTCCGACAGAACAACGTGTTGCAGATGCATGGCTTGCCGCGATGAATGACGTGATTGGTGTACAAGATCAGAACGACATTCCTGAGTTGAACGAATATCAGTGCGGAACCTACAGCATGCATTCGCTGGAGCAGGCACAGAGCATTGCTCGTGATGTCATCAAAGCCGGTGTGCAAGTTAACCGAAATGATGAACTCAAGCTCAGCGACGAGATTCTGCAGAAGTTGTAATTTAGCAACATTTTAATTAGCTACTCAGACTAAAGGGTAGCTTTTTTTTGCGCGAAAAAAGCATTAAGTTACTAACATGTAATGAATTGGGATTATTCAATGAAAGTAAAAGTAAAATTTACGTTGGATAACCTCTGCGAAACGGCAAAACGCTAGCAGAAATTGCTGATTTCGAAATATGAATTCTACAGTGATGCGTTGTTTAAAACGCTGAAATAAAATTTCGTAAGTCGCATACGACTTTAGTTGTAGTTTATGCATGCGAAATGGAGGTTGGTGGCACAAATAAGCGCGGTTAGTGCTTAGTCCTGAAGCTTGAAGTGTTTGCTGAATATTAACTGAATTTCTTATAAATCATGCTGTTGCGCCATAAGAATTGGCGCCGATTTTATAGGAAAATCTGTTAGAAGTTACTGATATGTCGAATATTTATGCAGCAGAAAAACACTACAATTTTCGTGGCGATAGCCTGTTAATTGCGTTAGAATGCCGCCGTTCAACGTGATTGCGATCGCATTTCTGAGATAAATCTGCGCTAGCTCAATCAGTAGGGATTTACAACTGTGATAACTGCTAATTGACAGGAACGCGGCGCATTGTCTTTCCTCCAAAACGTAGTGCATGTGGATATGATTACAATCAAGAAAGGATTGGATCTACCTGTTGCAGGTACTCCAAAGCAAGTTATCCATGATGGTCCTGCCATCAAACACGTAGCTACATTAGGTGAAGAGTATATTGGCCTTCGTCCGACCATGAAAGTTCGTGTCGGCGACAAAGTGCTGAAAGGGCAGGTGATTTTTGAAGACAAAAAGAATCCTGGCGTAAAATATACCGCTTTTGCCAGTGGCACAGTAACTGAAATCAACCGCGGCGCCAAACGTGTATTACAGTCTGTCGTTATTGAGGTCGAGGGAGATGATGCCGTCTCGTTTGCTCAATATAACGCTCAGCAGTTAGACACTCTGGAAGCGGAAAAAGTACGGGAAAACTTGGTCGAATCTGGCCTGTGGACAGCATTCCGTACAAGACCTTTCAGTAAAGTGCCAGCTATTGATGCTACTCCCGCAGCGATTTTTGTCACTGCCATTGATACTCAACCTCTCGCAGCTGATCCTCAAGTTGTTATTGCCGAACAACAAGCAGCGTTCAGTAACGGCCTAAAAGTACTGGCCCGTCTTGCAGACAAAGTTTTCCTTTGTAAAGCACCCGGTGCCGATATCCCGTCAGCCAATGCGCAAGTCGAAGAATTTGCTGGTCCTCATCCAGCTGGCTTGCCGGGCACACACATTCACTTCCTGATGCCTGCATCGTCAAAACGTACGGTTTGGAATATCGGGTATCAAGATGTTATTGCCGTCGGTGAATTATTTACCTCGGGTCAATTACATGTAGAACGTGTGTTTGCCATTGGTGGTCCGAAAGCGAAATCACCTCGACTGTTGCGTTCTGTTCTGGGCGCAAGCACAGAAGATCTGGTAGCTGCAGAAAAAGCCGACGGTGTTGTCCGTGTGGTTTCTGGTTCTGTGCTGCACGGTACACACGCACGTGGCCCTCATTGCTTTATGGGACGCTATGCGACGCAACTGACGTTGCTGGAAGAAGGCACTGAGAAAGAGTTCTTGGGCTGGGTAATGCCAGGGGCCGATAAATTCTCTATCACGCGTTCTTTCTTAAGCCATCTGAGCCCGAAAAAGTTGTTCAACATGACAACCAGCACCGGTGGTTCAGAACGCGCAATGGTGCCAATTGGCAACTATGAGCGTGTAGTACCGATGGATATTTTGCCGACCATGTTGCTTCGCGACCTGCTGTCGGGAGACACCGATGGCGCTGCGGCGTTAGGTGCGCTGGAGTTAGATGAAGAAGACCTGGCTTTGTGTACCTTTGTATGCCCAGGTAAGTATGACTACGGCACCTATCTGCGTGATTGCCTCGATACTATCGAGAGGGAAGGTCTATGAGTTTAAAAGATTTTCTTGAACGTATTGAACCGCAGTTCGAAAAAGGCGGTAAATACGAAAAGTGGTATGCGCTGTACGAAGCAGCGGCCACCATATTTTATACGCCGGGGAAGGTCAATAAAGGGGCTACTCACGTTCGTGATAACCTCGATCTGAAACGTATGATGATTACCGTATGGGCTTGCACATTTCCTGCAATGTTCGTCGGTATGTATAACGTAGGTTTACAGGCGCAACTGGCGCTGGCGGCGGGCTTTGGTTCGCCAGACGTTTGGCAAGTGGGTCTGTTCCAATTACTGGGTGGTGAATTGACTGCCAATACTGGTTGGGCAGGCTTAATGTGGTATGGCGCCTGTTTCTTCCTGCCCATTTATGCTGTTACCTTTGCGGTCGGTGGCATATGGGAAGTGGTGTTCGCCTCGGTACGTGGTCATGAGATTAACGAAGGCTTCTTCGTGACTTCTGTGCTATTTGCGCTGACGCTGCCAGCGACAATTCCATTGTGGATGGTTGCCTTAGGTATCAGCTTTGGTGTGGTTGTCGCGAAAGAAGTGTTTGGTGGTACCGGACGTAACTTCTTGAACCCTGCGTTGGCTGGACGTGCCTTCTTGTTCTTTGCTTACCCACTGAATATGTCAGGTGATACCACTTGGGTGGTGGCTGACGGATTCTCTGGTGCTACTGCATTGAGTAAAGCAGCGGCAGGTAACATGAGCTACGCCTTAGACCAAAGCTGGTGGAATGCTTTCTTGGGTATGATTCCAGGCTCCGTAGGTGAAGTTTCTACCTTAGCAATTTTGCTGGGCGGCTTAGTGATTATCTACACTCGTATCGCATCTTGGCGCATTGTCGGTGGTGTTATGGCGGGGATGATTGCGATTTCTCTGCTACTGAATGTAATTAGCTCCGACACTAATCCGATGTTTGCTATGCCGTGGTACTGGCACTTGGTATTGGGTGGTTTTGCCTTCGGTATGATGTTTATGGCGACCGACCCAGTATCTGCATCCTTTACCAACAAGGCGAAATGGGCATACGGCTTTTTGATAGGCGCGATGGTAGTGTTTATCCGCGTAGTCAACCCTGCTTTCCCAGAAGGCATGATGTTGGCGATTCTGTTCGCTAACCTGTTTGCCCCATTGTTTGACCATTTTGTCGTTCAGGCGAATATCAAACGGAGGATTGCCCGTGGCTAAGAATAAGGAAACGTTCGCTCGGACGGTATTTATTGTTATCGGCTTGTGTTTTATCTGCTCGATCTTCGTATCGACCGCCGCGGTGTTATTAAAACCTACGCAGCAAGAAAACAAGTTACTCGATAAGCAAAAATACATTCTTGAAGCTGCTAACCTGATTGACAGCAAGTCTCAGGTCAGCAAAAAAGAGATTTTGGCAACCTATGAGAAGTTCGTAGAAGCCAAAGTCATCAACTTAAAAACAGGCGAAGAAGTCGCAGGCGTTGATGGTGATACTTATGATCAACAGAAAGTATCACGCGACCCCGAAACATCTTCTAAGCCTGAACATGATATTGCCTCAATTAAGCGTGTAGCAGATAACGCTGTTATCTATCTGGTACATGATGAATCTGGCAAGCTTACCAGTGTTATTTTACCCGTCCATGGCTATGGTCTCTGGTCAACTATGTATGCCTTCTTGGCTGTTGAGCCAGATCTGAACACAGTGCAAAATTTGGTGTATTACAGCCAAGGTGAAACGCCAGGGCTGGGCGGCGAAGTTGAAAATCCAAAATGGAAAGCCAAATGGCATGGTAAGAAGCTATTTGACGAGCAAGGCAACATCGCAATTACTGTGACGAAAAACCCTGCAGTAGCAGAAACACCTTATGGTGTCGATGCACTGTCTGGCGCCACGCTGACCAGCAATGGTGTCCAACATACACTGACCTTCTGGTTGGGGAATGAAGGGTTTGCTAACTTCATTAAGAAAGCACGCAATGGAGGATTGAGCTAATGGCTGAAGCTAATGATCTCAAACAGGTTCTTACTGGACCTATTCTCAGCAATAACCCAATTGCGTTGCAGGTACTGGGGATTTGTAGTGCGCTAGCGGTAACCAGCAAAATGGAAACTGCTTTGGTAATGGCTCTGGCACTGACTGCCGTAACAGCCTTTTCCAACCTATTTATCTCACTTATCCGTAACCATATTCCAAACAGCGTGCGGATCATTGTGCAAATGACCATTATTGCTTCGCTGGTAATTGTGGTGGATCAGTTCCTGCAGGCCTATGCCTACAACGTTTCGAAACAGTTGTCGGTGTTCGTTGGGTTGATTATTACCAACTGTATCGTAATGGGACGTGCTGAAGCATACGCGATGAAGTCACCGCCAATGATGAGCTTCATGGATGGTATCGGTAACGGTCTGGGTTATGGTGCGATTCTGCTGACAGTTGGCTTCTTCCGGGAATTACTGGGTAGCGGTTCACTGTTCGGTGTGCAAATTCTGCAGAAGATCTCCGACGGTGGTTGGTATCAACCAAATGGTCTGTTGCTGTTGCCGCCAAGTGCCTTCTTCCTGATCTCTTTCGTGATTTGGGCGCTGCGCACCTACAAGCCTGAACAAGTAGAAGCGAAAGGATAAGCATAATGGAACATTATATTAGTTTGTTGATCCGTTCTGTTTTCATTGAAAACATGGCGCTGTCCTTCTTCCTTGGTATGTGTACCTTTTTGGCGGTATCGAAGAAAGTCGATACAGCCATCGGTCTGGGTGTTGCGGTTATCGTGGTAATGAGTATCTCTGTACCCGTAAACCAAATTATCTATCAAGGGCTGTTAGCGCCTGGTGCTTTAGACTGGGCAGGCTTCCCTGATGCAGACCTGAGCTTTTTGAAGTTCATTACCTTTATTGGGGTGATTGCGGCACTGGTACAGATTCTGGAAATGGCTTTGGATAAGTACTTTCCACCACTGTACAACGCGCTGGGTATCTTCCTACCGTTGATTACCGTGAACTGCGCAATTTTTGGTGCGGTGTCTTTCATGGTGGAACGCGATTACACCTTGGGTGAAAGTGTCGTATTCGGTTTCGGTTCTGGCGCTGGTTGGGCGCTGGCAATTGTGCTGATGGCGGGTATTCGTGAAAAACTTAAGTACGCAGACGTCCCTGCTGGGTTACGTGGTTTGGGGGTTACTTTCCTTACCGCGGGTCTGATGGCCTTGGGCTTCATGTCGTTTTCCGGTGTATCTCTATAGTAGATCAGCGAAAACACCCTATTTGGACCTTCTAAGGATAAGTTAATGGATATTCTTGGTATTTTTAAGTCCACTCCACTTGAGGTTTATCTCGGTGTGAGTATGTTTACCGCCATCGTACTGGTGTTGGTGTTAGTGATTTTGTTCGCTAAGTCTAAGCTGGTATCGGAAGGCGATATTACAATTTCAATCAATAACGACCCTGACAAGGCAATCACTACCCAAGCGGGTGGCAAGTTGCTGGGTGCGTTAGCCAATAATGGCATCTTCGTATCATCTGCCTGTGGTGGTGGTGGTTCGTGTGGCCAATGCCGTGTGATTGTGAAGTCTGGTGGCGGAGATATTCTGCCGACAGAGTTAAACCACATTAACAAAGGTGAAGCTCGTAGCGGCTGCCGTTTGTCTTGTCAGGTTAACGTAAAATCTGACATGGACATTGAGCTGGATGAACACATCTTCGGTATTAAGAAGTGGGAATGTGAAGTTATCTCTAACGATAACAAAGCGACCTTCATTAAAGAGCTGAAGCTACAAATCCCTGATGGTGAGTCTGTACCTTTCCGTGCCGGTGGTTATATCCAAATTGAAGCGCCAGCACACCACGTCAAGTACGCTGACTTTGACGTACCGGAAAAATATCGTGGCGACTGGGAACACTTTGGTTTCTTCAAACTTGAATCTAAAGTTGACGAAGAAACCATTCGTGCATATTCAATGGCGAACTACCCAGAAGAGTTTGGCATCATCATGCTCAACGTACGTATTGCGACACCTCCGCCACGTAATTTGAGTTTGCCTTGCGGTAAGATGTCATCTTATATCTGGAGCCTGAAAGCTGGTGATAAAGTGACTATTTCTGGCCCATTCGGTGAGTTCTTTGCGAAAGATACCGATGCTGAAATGGTCTTCATCGGTGGTGGTGCTGGTATGGCACCAATGCGCTCGCATATTTTTGATCAGCTTAAACGTATCAAAACTAACCGTAAGATAAGCTTCTGGTATGGTGCTCGTTCTAAGCGCGAAATGTTCTATGTAGAAGATTTTGATGGCTTAGCAGCAGATAACGAAAACTTTGAATGGCATGTTGCCCTCTCTGATCCTCAACCAGAGGACGATTGGAATGGCTACACAGGCTTTATTCATAATGTGTTGTATGAGAACTATCTCAAACAACACGAAGCGCCGGAAGACTGCGAGTTCTATATGTGTGGACCTCCAGTGATGAACGCAGCAGTTATCGCGATGCTGAAAGATTTAGGTGTTGAAGACGAAAACATTCTGTTGGATGACTTCGGCGGCTAAACAAATAAGCAAGAATATCGGCACAGCATTCGCTGTGCCGTTTTTTGTCACCCTTAAACCACCTCCTATGG
>NZ_JPEO01000017.1 GCF_000753795.1 Shewanella mangrovi | reverse complement strand
AGGTTCGAATCCTTCTCCCTCCACCATTTTCTCTCTTTCTTCCTTATTCCTTTTTTTCGTGCTACTCACTTTATTCAAGAAAACGTTAGTGCCGCTGCTATGAATTCACACACTTTGCGAATTTGCATTAAAAAGGCGACGTCTCCAATCAAGTAAACGCCGCCAGCTGTAGCACTGAGTCAAAGCTTAATCTATTTGCAAATATTTATGAGTCTGCACCGACAAGCGCCAGTTACGCTCAATACACACGCGCATTGCCAATTCGGTCGCGCGTGGCTTTTGACTGATTGGCTGCAAACAGATGGTTTTCCCTTGAATATCAATTTGCGTCAGCAGTTCATCTAACTGCGCAATATGATGTTCAGTCGCGACTGGATGTTTAATTTCATTGGCACGCGCTAAGGCTGACGTCAGCACAGGCAGTTTGCCCTGCATCGCCACTTTTGGCGAGACGGTCACCCAAGTTTGCTCGGCACATTGGACGTCAAAGGTACCACTGGTTTCAATTTGAGTCGTATAACCTGCCGCATGCAGCGCATAGGTCAATGGACGTAAGTCATACATGCAAGGTTCGCCGCCAGTAATTACCACATGTTTGGCGGTGAAGTGTTGGGCAACAAAACCCGCAATAATGGCCTCAGCGGTCAGTTCTGACCAACGTCCAATGCTTCCATCGGTTTGAAAAATCACACCGTTCGCTACCTGATTCTCCGGTAACAGCTCCCAAGTTTGCTTGGTGTCACACCAAGAACAACCTACCGGGCAACCTTGCAACCGCACAAACAATGCGGGGACGCCGGTCCATAGTCCTTCACCTTGGATGGTTTGAAATATTTCGTTGACTGAATATTGCATGCACTAACCTCTTTTCATTGCGGCGCACTTTATAGAAGATTTCCTGTCCAAACGCAATCAGTGGCGACTTATGGGGTTTAGCACCGTTTTACGCTAAACTAGCGCCAATTTCGGTAACAACGACGATAAAGATGACATTGAACAACAATGCTCCGACAGCAAAACGTATCGCTATTGTAGTATTTAGCGGCGGCCAAGACTCAACAACGTGTTTAGTGCAAGCGCTACAACAATATGATGAAGTCCATGCCATCACTTTCGATTACGGCCAACGTCACAAAGCAGAAATTGATGTTGCTAAAGCGCTGGCGAGCAAACTCGGCGTCGCCAGTCATAAAGTGCTCGATGTTGGCTTGTTAAATGAGTTAGCCATCTCCGCCCTCACCCGCGATAACATTCCCGTGTCCAATGAATTGATGGACAACGGTTTGCCCAACACCTTTGTTCCTGGGCGGAATATCCTGTTCTTGACCTTAGCGGGCATCTTCGCCTACCAAATTGGTGCAGAAGCGGTGATCACCGGTGTCTGTGAAACCGATTTTTCAGGTTATCCGGACTGCCGCAATGACTTTGTTGTTGCACTCAATAAAGCCCTTGAACTTGGGATGGAGCGTCATTTAAGACTGGTGACACCTTTAATGTGGCTCAATAAAGCCGAAACATGGGCATTAGCCGATCATTACGGGCAGCTCGACTTAGTGCGTCACCACACACTGACCTGTTACAACGGCATTCAGGGGGATGGCTGCGGTGAGTGCCCGGCATGCAAATTGCGCCATCAGGGGCTACAAGAGTACGTGGCTCATCAGTCTCAAGTGCAACAATCGTTGCAACAGAAGTTAGCTTCAGCGTAATGCAACCCCAAAAAACCTTGTGGTTTGCCGTCATCGCGCTCAGCCTCGTTAGTGCGGCACTGCAGTTACTCGGCTTGAGCGAATTGCTGGCATTCAAACGCAGCGATATCGCGCATGGAGAATGGTGGCGACTGATTAGCGGTAATGTGTTGCACACCAATTGGTGGCATGTGGCGATGAACCTTGCAGGCATGTGGGTCGTGGTATTTATTCATCGCATGCACTATCACGCCATAGGCTTCCTATGCTTGATGTTGGCTTTATGTTTATTCGAAGGTACTGGCCTGTACCTCGCCGTTCCGAGCTTATGGGGCTATGTAGGCTTAAGCGGTATTTTGCATGGTTTGTTCGCATTCGGTTCACTGTGCGATATTCAAAAGCATTTACGTTCAGGGTATCTGTTACTCGCAGGTGTCATCGCGAAAGTCACATGGGAACAATATGCCGGCGGCAACCCAGAGGTAACCAGCTTGATAGGCGCGCCTGTCGCGACTCAAGCACATCTGATTGGTTTACTCAGTGGTCTGCTGCTGTGGGGATTATATTGGGGCTGGTGTCGTACGCGGCAAACAACTGAAACATGACCGCTAAAAAAAGCCGCTATCTCTCAGCGGCTTTTTTGTACCTCTATGTTAGCCCAGCCTTTTTAGCTGTTCGTTAAGACTGGCAATTTCATCACGCATCCGGGCAGCGTCTTCAAATTCCAAATTACGCGCATGTTCGTACATACGCTCTTCCATCGCCGCAATCTCCTTCGTAAGGTCGCTGACGTTCCCATGATACGCGGCCTTAGGTTCTGCAACTCGGCGTAGCTGCTGGATATCTGCTTTACTTGGTAATTCACGCTCTGAACTATCGCCAACATCCATGACATCGGTGATACGTTTGACTACGCCGCGCGGCACAATGCCGTTTTCTAGGTTGAACTGATGTTGCTTCTCGCGCCGACGTGCGGTTTCGCCCATCGCTTTTTCCATTGATGCGGTAATTTTGTCGGCATACAAAATCACTTTACCGTTAACATTACGCGCGGCGCGACCAATAGTCTGAATAAGCGAACGCTCAGAACGTAGAAAACCTTCTTTATCTGCATCGAAGATACATACCAGAGACACTTCTGGCATATCTAAACCTTCACGCAACAAGTTGATGCCTACCAACACGTCAAAAATGCCTTTACGCAGGTCGCGAATGATCTCAACCCGCTCAACGGTATCGACATCTGAGTGCAGATAGCGCACTTTAACGCCATGTTCATCCAGATATTCGGTCAGATCTTCCGCCATTCGTTTAGTCAGCGTAGTCACGAGAATCCGTTCATTTACGGCAACGCGTTTGCCAACCTCAGAGAGTAAGTCATCAACCTGAATCGCCACTGGACGTACTTCTACTTCAGGATCGAGCAATCCGGTTGGTCGCACTACCTGCTCAGCAATTTCACCATCGCTACGTTCAATTTCGTAGCTGCCCGGTGTAGCCGACACGTATATCGTTTGCGGCATCAGCGACTCAAATTCTTCAAACTTCAGCGGCCGATTATCGAGTGCCGATGGCAAACGAAAACCATACTCAACCAATGTCGTTTTACGCGAACGGTCACCTTTGTACATGGCCCCTACTTGCGGCACAGTAACGTGAGACTCGTCGATGATCATCAAACCATCGTCAGGTAGATAATCCAGCAGCGTCGGCGGGCCCTCGCCTGGCGCGCGCCCCGACAGATAGCGGGAATAGTTTTCAATGCCGGAGCAATAGCCCAGCTCGTTCATCATTTCGATATCGTATTGCACCCGCTCGGTAAGACGTTGTACTTCCACCAGCTTGTTCAACTGCAATAGTTGTTCGCGGCGCTCGCGCAACTCTTCCTTAATCTGCTCTGCTGCGGCTAAGATTTTTTCCCGCGGCGTCACATAGTGAGTTTTCGGATAGACAGTGGCCCGCGCAATTTTTTTGCTGACATGCCCGGTTAATGGATCGAACAGCGATAATCGGTCGATCTCATCATCGAACAATTCAACCCGAATCGCATCACGATCGGATTCGGCAGGAAAGATATCAATCACTTCACCGCGCACACGGAAAGTCCCGCGCGCCAATTCAATATCGTTGCGCGTGTATTGCAGTTCGCTTAAGCGCTTAAGGATGTCACGTTGCCCGATAATGTCGCCTTGACGCAGGTGCAACAGCATCTTCATGTAGGAATCAGGATCGCCCAAGCCATAAATCGCCGATACCGACGCCACTAACACCACATCACGCCGTTCTAACAAGGCTTTGGTGGCCGACAGCCGCATCTGCTCGATGTGGGCGTTAACCGACGCATCTTTTTCAATAAAGGTGTTGGTTGACGGCACATAAGCTTCTGGCTGGTAATAATCGTAGTAAGAAACGAAATATTCCACCGCGTTATGGGGAAAGAACTCCTTCATCTCGCCATACAGTTGCGCGGCTAAGGTTTTATTCGGCGCAAGAATAATGGTCGGCCGGCCCAGCGTCGCAATCACGTTTGCGATAGTGAATGTCTTACCGGATCCCGTCACCCCCAGCAGCGTTTGATGGGCGAGACCAGCCTCAAGCCCTTCCACCAATTGATTGATGGCGGTTGGTTGATCACCTGCCGGGGAATAATTTGATTCTAGTGTGAAAACAGTGTCGGACACGATAACAGCTCCTTCTTCCTTGCCGACATTGTAATCACGCTTGTAAGCGAGTACCAGAATTGTTACCGCTGACGACAACTCAATCTGAATAGGACTGTTGCGAAATCAGAACAAAGATTAGATCGCGATCGCAAAAAAAGGGGATGTTTTTGAGGAAATCGATAAAAGCGCCCCAATTTAATGCACAGCATTTAAAAGAGATTTCCTTACATTTTGTTCACTCAAACATTATTGCACCTTAATTGCTGTTGACTTTTTTATCTATATGTTTTTATTAAACTTTATTTTCACTAACCAAAATTGTGCATTTTAAGTCCATCGCAGTCTCTACAAGGGTTTGCAGCTCATTTACCTTATTAACTCACAAGGTTATCCACAGAAATAGTGGATAAGTGGCTCAATCCCCCTAGCCATGCGGGATTGCCTAACTCGTGTTACATAGATGACAGAATGATGACGCCGAAATTAAATTACATTGACAGTCATCTACCTCTAAGTAATTAGTCTAGGATCATTCAAATAGAGATCGTTTTGCCCTGCTTCTGTGCAATCAAAAAACGCATTTTAATATTTCCTATAGCGAATTTTGCCGCAGCTCAATCCAGTGACATTTTTTGCAGTAAACAAATGCGCGGAGCGAAGTCACTATCTTTAAAGTAAACTTCGCTTAGCTGTTATTTTTTATGCATTATTCGCTATTAATTAACCAAAATTAGGGTGCATGCACATAAGATAATCAATTAACGCTGCAATCCAGCTTTTTTTGAAAAGGCGAGTTGACTCAGTTAAAAGAGCGTTTTACTATGCGCTCCGTCTTCAGAGACGCATCGCAATTCCCCAGTAGTTCAGTCGGTAGAACGGCGGACTGTTAATCCGTATGTCACTGGTTCAAGTCCAGTCTGGGGAGCCAAGCGATTCTGAAACATTTGTTCCCCAGTAGTTCAGTCGGTAGAACGGCGGACTGTTAATCCGTATGTCACTGGTTCAAGTCCAGTCTGGGGAGCCACTCTTACCTTCGCCCTCTTTAACTTAATCCCTTTTATTGTCACTTAGACTCGTCACTGACTTGTGATTGTCCCATCTAATTCTTTTATATCTGGCTATTCACCGCGCATAAGTACTAACCCCTGAATTCTATGTGTTGTTTATCGTCGCCTAAATGCCGATAATAAGCGCCCATGAAAATGAACCTATTGCATTGCAATGACTGAATATTTACTGCTGTTGATCGGCACTGTGCTGGTGAACAACTTCGTATTGGTTAAATTTCTCGGCCTTTGTCCCTTTATGGGCGTATCAGGCAAGTTGGAATCCGCCCTAGGTATGGCAATGGCCACGACCTTTGTGCTAACACTGGCCTCGATTCTTAGTTATCTGGTTAACCAATATTTATTAATGCCATTTGGGCTGGAATACCTACGCACCATGAGTTTTATTCTGGTGATTGCCGTCGTGGTGCAATTTACCGAAATGGTGGTGCAAAAAACCAGTGCCACGCTCTATCGAGCGCTGGGCATCTATCTACCTTTGATCACGACTAACTGCGCCGTACTCGGGGTAGCGCTGCTGAATGTGAATGAACAGCACAACCTGCTACAAAGCGCTGTATATGGTTTTGGCGCCGCGGTTGGATTTTCGTTAGTGCTCATCCTCTTTTCTGCGATGCGTGAGCGTCTTGCCGCCGCCGATGTTCCAATGCCATTTCGTGGTGGCGCCATCGCCATGATCACTGCCGGTCTGATGTCACTCGCCTTTATGGGCTTCACTGGCTTAGTGAAATAACGGAGCGTTAAATGTTAACTGCTGTTGTACTACTGACACTGCTCGCTTTAGTGTTTGGCGTGATTTTAGGGTTTGCCGCAGAAAAATTCCGCGTTGAGGGCAATCCGATTGTCGATCAACTTGAGGCCTTATTACCGCAAACTCAATGTGGCCAATGTGGATTTCCTGGTTGTCGCCCCTATGCCGAAGCCATCGCCAATGGTGAGAAAATTAACCGTTGTCCTCCCGGTGGCACTGCGACGATGGAAAAGCTCGCAGATCTGATGGGGGTGGAGCCCGAGCCTTTATCGGCCGAGGCACAAGACCAGACTAAAAAAGTTGCCTTTATTCGTGAAGAAGAATGTATTGGCTGCACCAAATGTATTCAGGCGTGCCCTGTTGATGCCATTGTTGGTGCCGGCAAACTGATGCATACAGTATTAACGGTTAACTGCACAGGCTGCGATCTTTGTGTTGAGCCATGCCCAGTAGACTGCATCGACATGATCCCAGTCGCTCAAAATACCCGTAGCTGGGACTGGCGCTTAAATGCCATTCCGGTAAAAACGTTGTAATCGGGGATAGTCAATTGAATCTTATTGATATAATCGAACAAAATACGCTTTGGCCGTTAACTGGTGGCATTCATCCGGCAGAGATGAAGCACCTTTCAAATCAAACCACCATTGCCCGTTTACCGCTGGCGAAAACCTTTTATATTCCCCTACCTCAGGTCGGTGACAGTGCATTACTCGTAGTCAAGGTGGGAGATCGCGTACTCAAAGGGCAGCCGCTGACGAAATCAGCCGGGGCTATGTATCTTGCAGCTCATGCCCCCACATCTGGCCTAATTACCGCGATTACGCCACACGCCAGTAACCATCCATCAGCGCTCCCCGAGCTCACCTGCATTATCGAAGCCGATGGCAAAGACGAATCGGTGCCGTACCATAGTGCCGCGGCTCAGGAACTCTCAAAGGAAGAATTGATTGCACGGATTCGCGAAGCTGGTATTGCGGGGATGGGCGGCGCCATGTTTCCGAGCCATATTAAGCTTAGACCTGCAGCTAAAATCGAATTATTAATCATTAACGGTGTTGAATGTGAGCCTTATATCAGCTCCGATGATCGCCTTATGCGTGAACACGCGGCCAACATTGTCGCTGGCATCGAAATAATTCAACAGTTGATTGGTGCCCGCCGTATTGTTATTGCGATTGAAGATAATAAAGCGGAAGCTGCCGCGGCGATGACCAGCGCGATTGCACAAAGTGCCGCGTTAAAGCCGATAGCCTTAGTACGGGTGATCCCAACCAAATATCCCTCTGGCGGTGAAAAACAGCTTATTCAGATTATCACCGGTAAAGAGGTACCGTCCGGATCTATTCCTGCTCAGCTGGGGATTGTTGTGCACAACGTAGGCACGGCCTACGCCATCCGTGATGCCGTCGTCGAAGGTAAACCGCTAATTGAACGTGTGGTGACTGTGACGGGCGGTAATATCGAGCAAAACGGTAATTACTGGCTACCCATTGGTACGCCGGTTAGTCACGTTCTGCAGCAATTAAAATTGCGAAAAGATAAGCAAGCACAAGTGATTGTGGGTGGCCCGATGATGGGCTATGCCTTACCAGACGCCAATGTACCCGTCCTTAAAGGGACAAACTGTTTGCTTATTCCAAAACGCAACGAGCTTACCCATGCCAGCGCTGAACGCGCCTGCATCCGTTGTGGAGAATGTGCCCAAGTTTGTCCGGCATCGCTGTTACCTCAGCAGTTGTATTGGCATGCAAAGGCCGAAGAATACGACAAAGCCAACGCGTTTAATCTGCAAGACTGTATCGAATGCGGCTGTTGTGCCTTCGTCTGCCCTTCTGAAATCCCGTTGGTAAAATATTATCGCGTCGCCAAGGCGGCAATACGTAAGGATCGCGCTGAAAAGGTACAGGCAGAACAAGCTAAAATCCGCTTTGAAGCGCGTATCGCGCGTCTGGAACAGGAAAAGCAGGAGCGCGAAGCTAAGGCCAAAGAAGCGGCTGAACGCCGCAAAGCAGCGATGAACAACGACGATAAGGACGCCGTTGCCGCAGCACTGGCGCGTGTTCAAGCCAAGAAGCAAGCACAAGCGACCACAGCGCCGAGCAATGATGCTATAGCCGCGGCGGTTGCCCGTGCGAAGGCCAAGAAACAACAAGCCATTAGCGCGACAGACACAGCCACAGACGATAAGAAATCACAGGTAGCTGCCGCCATCGCACGCGCTAAAGCCAAGAAAGCACAAGCATCAGCAAGCGACACTTCAGCGGCCTCAGCATCGACGTTGGATACGCCAGCGCAAGATAGCAAGCAAGCACAAATCGCAGCCGCCGTTGCCAGAGCCAAGGCGAAGAAAGCGGCACAAACTGCACCGGCTCAAAATAATGAAGTTGCGGATAAACTTGCAACCGACGGCGTTGAGCAAATAAACAGCACAAATGATAAAGCAGCACGGGTCGCCGCGGCAGTTGCTCGTGCTAAAGCGAAAAAGACGGCAGCAACCGAATCATCTGTTGAGTCTGCAGAGGCGCCGTCTACTGACCAAAAAGCACAAGTTGCAGCGCCGGATGATAAGGCAGCGCGGGTCGCCGCGGCGGTAGCTCGTGCCAAAGCCAAGAAAGCGGCACAAACTGATGAACAGGCCGCCAGTGAAACGACGCTGACAGAAGCACCTGCCACGCAGGAAAAGGCTGACGAAAAGCAAGCCAAAATTGCCGCAGCAATTGCCAAAGCAAAAGCCAAGAAAGCAGTACTAAGCGGCAGCGATGATGCCGAGCAAACCGAGGCAATGTCGAAGCAGGCGGATGATAATAGCGAGTCAAGCAGCGTCAGCGCTGCCGATGCTAAAAAAGCCAGAATTGCTGCTGCGGTTGCAAAAGCCAAAGCGAAGAAAGCGGCTGAGCAAGACAACCAGGAGAACCAGTCATAATGGCATTGAATATCGCCTCATCTCCCCATATGAGTAAGCCGCTGCGTACCAGCACTGTCATGCAACGAGTACTCTTGTGTGCCTTACCAGGCCTCGCAGTGCAGATCGCATTTTTTGGTTGGGGTACCTTGTTCCAAGTGCTACTGGCGATGCTCACCGCACTCATTAGTGAAAGCGCGATAATGAAGCTGCGAGCGCGCCCTGTCGCGAGTGCGCTATCGGATAACAGTGCCTTGCTTACTGCCCTTCTGATAGGTGTTGCAGTGCCGCCTTTAGCCCCTTGGTGGCTGACGGTGATCGGTACAGCTTTTGCCATCATTATTGTCAAACAGCTTTACGGTGGCTTAGGTAATAACCTGTTTAATCCGGCGATGGCGGCGTATGTGGTCTTGTTGATTGCCTTTCCGGTACAAATGACTTCTTGGGTAGCCCCCATCAGCATTGCCGAGCATTCTCCACAATTGCTTGAAAGCCTTAGAATCATTCTCGCTGGTACGCAAATTTCGGTCGCCGATACCTTTCAGCAAGGAATCGACGGTTTTACCATGGCAACCCCGTTAGACACCCTACGCACTGACTTATCGCAAGGCCATGTGATTAGCGACATTTTGCAGAAGTCGGCCTTTAACGGTGTCGTCGGTGCAGGTTGGTTTTGGGTCAACCTTGCCTATCTCTTTGGTGGCTTATTAATGCTGAAAATGCGGTTAATTCGCTGGCATATTAGTGCTGGAGTATTGGGCGCGTTGAGCATCTGTGCTGCTATCGGTTGGATGTGGGAACCTGCTACCCACGTCAGCCCCTTGATGCATCTTTTCAGTGGTGCCACGATGCTAGGTGCATTTTTCATTGCCACCGATCCGGTGACCGCCGCCACCAGCAACAAAGGACGCGTTATCTTTGGAGCCATTATCGGGCTACTTGTGTATCTGATCCGCAGCTATGGCGGTTATCCCGATGCCTTTGCTTTTGCCGTGCTGCTGGCCAATCTAACCGCTCCGTTGCTGGACTATTACATCAAACCTCGCACATACGGCCACGGCCGAGCATCGTCTTAAGAGGTGAACGTGAACAATAATATGCTAAAAAATGGCGTGCTACTGGGGGTGTTTGCCCTCGTCTGTTCTGCATTAGTGGCGGGGGTAAATCAGCTTACCCGTCCGCAAATTGAATATCAGCAGCGGCAACAACTGCTCAGCATATTGCACCAGATTATTCCCGATCAAATGCATGACAACGATCTGGCGGCATCCTGCAGCCTCATTACCGCACCTGATGCCTTAGGCAGCACCTCCGCGATGCCTGTCTATGTTGCACGCAAACAAGGTCAACCTCAGGCCGCCGCAATTGAGACGGTTGCCCCAGATGGTTATAACGGCAAAATCCATCTGATTGTTGCTGTAGATACCAAAGGAACAGTGCTTGGCGTCAGAACCTTAGAGCAACAAGAAACACCGGGACTCGGCGATAAAGTCGATAGTCGTAAATCAGATTGGGTCGAGCGTTTTGTCGGCAAGCAATTCGATATCAATAATCTTAAGGTGTGGTTTGTCAAAAAGGATGGCGGTGAGATAGATCAGTTTACTGGTGCGACCATTACACCACGCGCTTACACCAAAGCACTGCGTAATACCTTACGCTATTTTATTGAGCATCAGGCGCAGATTTACGCCAGCAAAAGCAACTGCGAGGAGCCTCAATCATGAGCCAATATCGCGAAATAGCCGTGCAAGGCTTATGGAAAAATAACCCAGGGCTGGTGCAATTACTCGGTCTGTGTCCGCTACTTGCGGTCACTGCAACTGTGACCAATGCTATCGGATTGGGGGTTGCAACGATGGCCGTACTCATCGGCTCCAACGTACTCGTATCATTGATCCGCGATTATGTGCCGAAAGAGATCCGTATCGCCGTCTTCGTGATGATCATTGCAGCGCTAGTGACGGTCGTGCAACTTGCTATTAACGCATACGCTTATGGGCTTTATCTCTCGCTCGGTATCTTCCTGCCACTGATTGTGACCAACTGTGTGATTATCGGCCGCGCCGAAGCTTTCGCATCACGTAACAATGTCGCCAAAGCCGCCTTTGATGGATTTATGATGGGACTCGGTTTTACCCTTGTGCTGCTGGTATTGGGAGCAATGCGTGAAATATTAGGACAAGGCACCCTGTTTGATGGCGCAGACCAATTACTGGGCGCATGGGCTGCTGGCTTACGTATCGAGCTGTGGCACACAGATACCTCGTTTCTGCTTGCTATGTTACCGCCGGGCGCATTCCTCGGTATGGGGCTGCTGATCGCATTAAAAAACGTGATAGATAAGAAACTCGAATCTAAGCAGCAGCAAACACAAGCCGCGCCAGTGGTTGAACGTGCACGTATCACTAAAGTTAACTAACACCAACGGAACGCTAAGTGAATAAGGATAAACGCCGTATTATTTTGGAGCGTCTGCGCGCTGAAAATCCCCATCCGCAAACGGAATTGAATTATCACAATCCATTTGAATTATTGGTGGCGGTCACCCTGTCAGCGCAGGCAACCGATGTCAGTGTCAATAAAGCCACTGATAAGCTATTCCCTGTGGCTAACACCCCAGCTGCCATCGTTGCGCTTGGCGTTGAAGGGCTAAAGGAATATATCAAGACTATCGGCCTTTATAACAACAAGGCAATTAACGTTGTAGCGCTGTCGCAGATCCTGCTGGATAAATATAACGGTGAAGTACCGGAAAACCGCGAGGCATTAGAATCACTGCCCGGTGTTGGCCGAAAAACAGCTAACGTTGTACTCAATACCGCGTTTGGCTGGCCGACAATTGCCGTAGATACGCATATTTTTCGAGTCTCTAACCGCACTAAATTTGCGCCTGGCAAAGATGTCGTAGAAGTGGAAAATAGATTACTTAAAGTGGTGCCTGCAGAATTCAAAGTCGATGTGCATCACTGGCTGATACTACACGGCCGCTATACCTGTATCGCCCGTAAGCCACGCTGTGGCAGCTGCATTATTGAAGATCTTTGTGAGTACTCCCCACCAAAAATAAAGTAAAGAATCAGACTTAGTTCGTTTAACAGATTCCTTATGGGATCTGTTTTTTACCTTTACAAAACCAAAATGCCAACTATGGTTAATTTATGTATAAGCGGCATTGAATTATGTAATGAATAATTTGAGGGATAATGTTCAGGTTAGGATATATAAGGATATAAAAGGCGCTTCGTTTCCAGTCGTGGTTAGGAACGGCTTCCTCCCATGCTGCTTGTACCTGAATACTTACCTAAACGACAATCATAACTCCCCACTTTCCAAAACGAGATCACGTTCCTCAAAACAGTCACTGTCATTCTACACCCGAAAGAAATATGCCTATGAGTTGAAGTTTTTATATTGCTTCTTCATGGAGAACGGTATTGACCTTGTTGAGCGTGTAGCAAGAGGCTCGTTTTTATCGATTGAGGAAATTGATGACTACATTCGTGCTTGTAAATTCTATGTGGACACAGAAGACGATAACAAAGACAGCACGTTAGTCAGCCTGACGGATAAAAGGATCAGAGATGCGATACATGCGACATCCAACAGTCAGCCAGAAGTGTCAGCACATACGTTTAATCAACGCCTCAATCGCCTGAAAGCCTACATTGAATTCCTATATGTGTGCCATCACTACGATAGAGCTGACACTGAGCAACAAATCAGCACGGATGCTCAATTTAATAAATTTAAACTCTACATAAGCTCGGTGATATCTAACTCTAGAAAAGACAACACGGTTGTTAAAGATCCCTTTGAACCCGCGATTTCAGCGGATAAGTTTTTTGATTTATTAGAAATTATTCAAGTACGCTCGTCAGATAATCCATTCAAGTCGAGCAAGCTTCGAAATCAAATTATCGCACAAATATTGATTGATACTGGCGTTCGCGTGGGTGCTGTATTGAAATTGAAGGTGAGTGATTTAGTGGATGATTGGGGTAACCCTAGATTCCGACTGACCCGAACACCTAATGACCCAACGGACACAAGGCATCTTCCCGCCGCGAACAAAACAAAAGCACTCTCGGTTTCCATCTCTCGTGACTTGATGAAGCTCATTAAGCTCTACATTGAAACCGTGCGCCAAAGTACCTCAAATTCTCATGAGCATGATTTTGTCTTCATCTCGGAAAAAGGGAAAACCATCGGAAAGCCAATGTCTTACAACGCCATTCACAAAGTTATTAAGACCTTTGGGGAGTCTGTTGGGATAGCACTGCACCCCCATTTACTTCGTCATAAATGGAATGAACTCTTTGAAGATAAAGCCAGAGAGAAAGGATTTTCAGCAGATAAAATCGAAGACCTTCGTAAATATGCGATGGGTTGGGTGGAAGATTCAAAAATGGCCTCTGTCTACAATGAGTTCCAATTAGCCGTGACGGTGGCGGAAATTTCATCCAAGAACCAAAGCCAATCTGTTCCCAACCTGAAAGGTGACCAATGAACAGTATTGAATTCAACGAGTTAATAAATCGTTATGCAGGAACAAGCACCTTTCAGTCAAAAGCAGAGGGCTATGAGTTCGATCTCTTTTCAGATGAATGGGTGCTCGGTTACAAGAATACCCTTTACCTTGACTGGATGCACACGCTAGACAGTGACGTTTTTCTCGATTTGCGACTGGCTATCGCTCATGCAGCTAAACATTATGCTAATAATTCTCTAAATCGTTATGTCAGCACATTAAAAAAGCTTTGCCAGTATTTAGATCCAGCAACGTTTGAAGCGTGGTGGCTAACACTGACGGACTATAAAAAGAGTACAAGAGATGCGCTATACGCATTTTGTCAGAAAAGCCCTGAGTACCGTAGCCGTATCCTGACGCCTCTCTATGACCTCGTTAAGAACGAAAATTTAGGCACAAAGGATGGCTCAAAAAGCATCCTTGATGAAATAACAGGTGCGTACAGTGAAATCGAGCGTGATAACCTACTAGAAGCACTGCGAATCGAAACGCTCCATGCGCTCGATAATGAGTTCATCGACACACGGCCTTTTACCCGCCTCAGAACTATTCTGGCTTGTCAGTTGATGGTCGCCATCATAAGAAGACCTACACAATTAGTTCAACTAAAATGGTGTGACCTCTTGCGAGTGGGTCAAGCGTTTACCTCGCACAAGGAGCATAACCGTGATTGGCAACCTCTGACACAGCATCACTTTTCTGATGTAGAGCAATTGCACCTACGAACTTTTAAAGGAAAAGATGGGGGATTTAGACGCAATGCCGAATCACGCTCACATCGCCTAGACCCTGACCTGTCTGAATTGCTACTCCAATATTACCGAGCATATGAAACCTATTTATGTACCTGCTTAAGCCAGTGCAACATCGCACTATCTGAGAGTGACACCAAAGCACTGATGCAGCGACTGCCACTGTTTCCTGACCAAAGTTTATATTCAGCAAAATTTGAGACGAAAGAGAGCCTCTTTCGCTCCGTAAGCTACACATCCGAGGCGTTTCATCTCGCTTCTGGGAGTCTTATAAGCAATATTGATTACCTCTTCAATGAAAAACTCGACATTAAAAGTGACCGGATCGCTCATCAGCCCCTAGTCTTTAAAAATAATCGTTGGCGTCACACCCAGTTAACCCTGGCGGCTTGGATGGGATTAAGCCCCGCACAGGTTGCTGCCATTACTGGTGTCACCGTGCAGTCCATCCAATCTTATCTTGATTTAAAAGCACCGGAACGGGTCAAAATTAACCAAGCCTTTGCGGGGAACAGTGTTATACAGCGCTTTGATAGCATCTCTTCAAAAGAGTTACAGCAACACCCTGATTTTGTGGTTAAAAGTCCTTTTGACGAGGAAATGGGGCACAAACTGAACCCTGCTAATTGCACCAGTTGTCAGTCAAAAGGGGCCGCCCCGATGGGGTGCTATCCCTGTGATAACTTTCGACCGTTAGAAACCGCCGACCATCAGCCGTATTTGGATAAAGCTGAGCGTAAACTGGCGATTAACAGTCAATCAGCGCATCCCGCCACGCTTAAACGGCTGCAAACCATCATTACTTATATCCGAGTGACAATTGCGCTGTGTGAAGAGCGAAAAATCCTGAAAGTAGGTGCGCAGATATGATCACGATAAATCGCTACATGGATAACCAGTGTGCTTACGTGGCCAAAAAGAAAACTCAGCCACTAATGGGCTTTACTAACGCTCAGGGAGAGCCTGCGTCATGGGATGATATGGCGGTGACATTCACCGACAGTGACAGTAGAACCATCAATATTCTCTTTTGCAATCTGAATAAAAACTTTCCAAGGATGGGGACGCGCTTCACAGAAGATGATCGATTAGCGCCTGAAACACATGATTTATTGTTTGCCTATATGCTTGATGTATTGAAGGAAAACATAACCATAAATAGAAGGAAAGATAAAATCACGACTGCAAGAAACTTCCTTTGCCGCTTGAATGAGAATGTCAGCTCTGCCTCAATTGATAAAATTCAACACGCCATCGACTCGCTGAAAAACTCTGCCCCCCTAACGGCTTTCATCAACTGGCTACACCATCATAAAATGTTGCCCAAAAGCTGTCAGCCCTACATAAATACCACCTCTGAAGCAGCTCGAAATAAAAGTGGTGATGACGCACTTAAGGCGGAGAAAAGCAAATTGCCTTCGGAAAAAGCACTGTTGGCACTCAGCGCTATCTTTCATGATGTCATCCCCGCCTATCAAAATGATGAGCAAAATGATATTGATGCTTGGCAACCGCTTATCGCATCGACGCAAACGCAGCGAGACAGCTTTATTTGCACCATGGCAGCACTAGGCATGTCGTCACCTAATCGCATCAGTGCAGAGCAAGTGCTTCTGACTACACAACGCATACAGCGCCATTCGCAAGTTGTCGATGGACAAGAAAAAACAGTGCATTATCTGAACTGGCGAGGCTCAAAGGGCTTTAAGGACAATCAAAATCACATCAATGCCGAAATGGTTGAGAGTCTAGACCGAGCCTTGCAGTACACCATCCTAGCGACAGAACCTGCCAGAGCGCTCGCGCGATTCTATCGACAGCCGAATCGCCCACTGAAAGAAGTGCTGGCTGACTTTAAGCCGAGCGATGAGAACATAGCCCTGCTTAAGCCATCCATGAACAAACCCACTCAACTGTTGCATCTGGGCTTGCTGCTGGGCTTTTTTGACGGCAGTGACAAATGCGTACGAGTCTCACCTAATACAGAAGGGGCAATCGACAAAACCAGTAAATCGCATCAGCCAAAGTTCATCAAACCCATCGCCCAACTTGAGCCGTTCGACACACTGGTGTTTAAGCATCGCTGCCCTTACGCTCTGGCGCTGACAGGATCTAATTTTTCAAATCAATCTCAATACCAAAATTATACCGCAGGTCTACAAGCGCTAACTGTGGCAGCCTTTCAAAATCACACCATCGAGATAAATCAAGCTCAACTCAACGGCTATAATATGCATCAATCAAAGTCTGTTGATGTTGAGCACGCGTTGTTTATGTATACAGAAAAGCAAATGGGCGGCAGGGTAACACACCCTTTTCTTTTGATTCCGATAGGTACGCTCAGTAAGGTCTTTGCTAATGAATTAATTAAACGAACTAAAAATAGACTGACTATTTTTGAGCGACACGGCTTTGCCAGTGATTTTGTGCTCAAGCCGCACCAACTTCGCCATTGGCAAAATGATTACCTTGCGAAAAAAGGGCTGCCTCATCACCTCATCACCCTACTGTCAGGTCGAAAAAGTGCAGAGCAGACCTTGACTTATATTCACACCACTGATGCCGAAAACGCCTCGGTGATTGGGGATATCTCCTACTCTAATGAGATAGAAAGTGACGTTAAAGAAAAGGTAAGCCTTCGTATTAGAACCATGAACCAATACAATGAAGCGATCAACAATGAAACGCCGACTTTTGCTCATGAAACAGGGTTTTGCACTCAGAACCTCGCCCTATCACCTTGTACTTACATGTCGGAGTTTGAAACACAATGTACGCTGTGTTCCGCGTCTTGCCATATCGCCCATGATAGTGAGGCAATTGCCTTGCTTATGAAGGATTTAAAGGTACAGACGCATAACTTGGAAAGGGTTCAAAAAGCCATCAACTTTGTCACCAGTCAAAGCATGCAGATGTGGTACAGAACCCATTATCGCAACACGTGCATGCTAAAGCATCTCATTGAAGTGCTATCCGATGACACCATCGAAAAAGGTAGTATGGTGCGTTTACTCACTCGCTCAAACAGCATAAGAATCACCAACTTAGAGACCAAAATAGTGGCAGAGCACAGGTTGGCGCTACCTGATGCCGAGCAAGCCCTTCAAGCCGCTCTTGAGGCAAAAAACGCTAAAAGCCAAGATGAAGCCACGAATAATTTCTTAGGCTTTCTAGGTTCACTCTAGGGAGGCAATATGGCACTTAAATCACTCGAAACTGAACAGCAAATTTCCATACAAGCCCTCATTCGAAGCTGGGAAGGAAAATTAACCTGGAACTTGTTAGTCACAAAAATTGAATCCAGTTTAGGTATTGCCACCACGAGACAAACACTCGACAAGTACGCCAATATCAAGCACGAATACAAGCAAAGAAAGCAAATTTTAAGGGGCAAGCCTGTTTCGTCTGATAATGAGGAACTGATTTCTTATTTACAGAAAGACGTGGAATTAGCAGAGAAGGTAATCCAACTCGAAGCACAGCTAGCGGTAGCAAGCTCAGAGATTGGCAAACTTCATGCTTTCATTAAAAAGTTATCCAGCATTGGCAAAACCAATCCAAGTGTCATGGATGTGTTTCAAAAGACCTTGCGAGAGATTAAGTAATACGAAATTTAATTGCAGGTGCCGAAAAACGAATGTCGGCTTTGCCTTATTTTACGGACATTCGCTTCTCGAGTACGGATGTTCATCCAATAACATACTCCTAAAGCCGGAACAGCATTTTGATTTCGTTTTCTGCTGTCATCGATAGCCAAATGGCATGGACTCCCCAATTCAATCAAAAGTGAACAAAGGTGAATACATTGGTAAAAAAGGAATCCACATCATGAAGACGACTACAATCACCATAGATTTAGCTAAAAATTTTTTCAAGCTGCATTGTTTAATAAACATGAAACATGGCGTACTAAGGTCCAACAAAAAATATTCTGATTTAAAACTTCGTGAGTCAGTCCCTCTGCTCAGGAGCTATCTAGTTTACTCAGGCCTTACCTGTTGCAGGATAACATTGAGGAATTTCAGGAATTGCGATTGTTTTAGGGCAATAACTCCCTGATGTCGCACTCCAAGACCTCAGCGAGCTGATAGGCCTTTTCGAGTGTGATGTTGACTTCACCACGCTCAATGCGTCCCGCATAACTACGATCCATCTCGGCTAATAAAGCCATTTTATCTTGAGAGAGCCCAAGCGCATTGCGTTTATCTCGTAATTTTGCACCAAACCGGATAGCTAAGTCTTTCATTTTTATTCTCGTTAAAGAGAAAGACTATCCAAAGTTGCGGCTTATAAAGCCACGGATTATAATCCGCATTATTAATATAAAGCTCTCCTAGCCCGGTGAGTTAGCGGATACAGAGCTTCTTTGCGAGAAAGTTAATGTCAAAACCATCCATCAAGATCAACGCTCAACTAAATTCCATTATCCAAGATGAGAACTTTGACAACTTCAGTGTGACACAGCTACTTGACTCATACTTGGCAATGTGTGCAGTGACCAAAGAGCCCAATGAGGCACGCAAATATGTTTACAGACAGATCCATAGACTGGTTAAGAAAGGCTTACTGCTTAAAAAGGGAACGAAAAACTCTAAAAGTATTATGTACCAGAAGTCTGAGCTATTCTTTGATACTAAGTTTTTAGTTCAAAGTACAACAGCGGCCCCGGTAAGCCAGGTCACATCAGCACCAGCGTATGCTAGTGATGCGATTAAGCAACTTGAAGAACGCTTGAAAGAGTCTGAAGTTGATCTACTCACTAGCATTGGTGAGTCAGAAGAGTATATGCGGTTGTATCAATCCTTCCCCGAAATGAAGGCGCATCTCGAATCCCTGTACCTACTAGCCCGAGAAAACAGCTCAAAACTACTTGGGCAAATTAAAGCAATTAAATCTGTCCTCTCCCACCAACGTAAATAATCTCCATGCAATTAAGACAATGGCAATTAGAGTGCGTCAATCGCGCTCTAAAGCACTTTAATGCCAAACACAGACATTTCCTTTGTTTAGCGACTCCAGGAGCCGGTAAGACAATTATGGCCGCTGAAGTGGCTGGTCAATTACTAGAGAACGATCTCATCGACTTTGTGCTTTGCTTTTCGCCATCGATAAATATATCTCAAGGGATCAAGTCCGCGTTTTCAAAACGATTGGACTGTCGTTTCGATGGCTTGATCGGTGCTATTGGTTGCTCTTTTACTTACCAAAGCATGCTGTCATTCAACGAAGATTTTTGGCGACTCCTAAAGCGAAATCGCGTTCTAGTCGTTTTTGACGAAATCCACCATTGCTCTGGCAGTTCTCTTGAAGATGCAAACGCATGGGGAGAAGAGATCATACTGAATATTCAAAACCAAGCAGAGTACAGCCTAGCGTTAACGGGCACGCCATGGCGCTCAGATCAAGCTCCGATAGCGCTATCTCGCTACACAGATCCTAACACCCAAATTCAATGTGATTACATATACGGCTTAAGGGAAGCTGTCGCCGACGGCGTATGCCGAAATCCAAAGATTGTCTTAATCGATAATGAAAAAATCTCGGTTACCGATAAAGAAAATGAAACGAAGACGTTTAATAGTCTGGATGCTCTATTCAAAGGTTCATCGGTTTCTTACCAATCCGTCATCAAAAATGATGTGGCAGTTCGACATACATTAAAGCTAGCAACAAACAAGCTGAACGACATTAAACTGCACAACCCTAACGCTGCGGGGCTTATTGTCGCATCATCGGTAGAACATGCCACACATATCCTGAATATTCTCAGAAAGGAGTTTGCCCAGACGGCTGAGATCGTTACCTACAAGGAACAACAACCTTCACTAAGAATCGATGCGTTCAGGAATGGCGTCACAAACTGGATCGTTAGTGTTGGTATGATTAGTGAAGGGACGGACATCCCACGCCTCCAAGTATGTTGTCATTTGAGCAGAGTCAAAACCGAACTCTATTTTAGGCAAATTTTAGGTAGAGTCTTACGTAAAAATAAAAGCAGAAACCAAGAAGCTTGGCTTTACACCTTCGCTGCACCAAAACTTGTCGAGTTCGCAAACCGAATTGCTGAAGAAATACCTGAAATTCCAGTGGTATTTAGGGAGCCAATAAGAACTGATGTCTCAGAAGGTCGAGTAAAAAAACCGCCGTTGACATCTGAAGACCCCCATCCAACTACAGTAGGCGAACTCAAATTTGGAAGAGACTACCTCAATGAACCAACTCCATCACATTTGATAGGTTTGGTATCGTTAGAATACTCGAGCCCAACGGCATCATTGTCATTTGAGCTACTCGGTGGTTTCAGAGAAAAAGTAGTTTCAACCTTCAGTTCTCCGTTTTAACCTAGCAAACAAAGTCGAGACATTACACAGATGGATAAAAAGGTCCAAGCAACTTGCTTGAGCGTTCCTACTAGGCACTACAACGCCTGCTTTTATAACATCAGACCTGCGTTTTGATGAGCTTATTATTGCCGAACTCAAAGGTGTGAAAGTTCTGATTTTCTGTAGTTAGTAGAATTTTGTGGTGGCACCATAAAATAAGTACTGACGATCAGGTCTGAGCTAGTACATCTGAGCTAGTACAGTTGTCATTACTGAGGGACCCTGACGGGATAAATACCAATCGACTTTGTCGTACTCTTATAGTTTAGTCCTCATGCTACATACTCGCTTCACACTTCGATATCCATGGATTGAGAGCGCTTGATTCTAAGCTCTCTGGTGTTGAGCTGCTCTCTCTTCCAGATATTTTGGATAGTGCTAATGCTCACCGTGATATTTTGCTGTTTGAGTGCCTTCATCAGTTGTATTGATGTACCGTGAGGGTTCAACAAAGTCAGCTCGATAATCTTATCTTCAGTGTCTTCCGATATACGGTTTTTACTGCGTTTCAGCGGCTTATTGATTCGCTTAAGACCAATAGGGCCTTCTTCTTCCATGATTTGCTGGTAGGTATAAAGCGTTTGGCGGGAGCATCCGAGGATACGTGCGGCTTTCGATACGCTGCCGAGCTGTTCAACAAGCTCTAACGCTTCTATCTTCCGCTGGACCTCTTTACCATATTCATGACATTTCCGAGGCTCGGCCAACTCCGTGATATCAAGCCGGCGATGGCCGAAATAGGCAGAGAAACAGCCATCGAACTGACAACGGATCTCCACTTTTTGGTTTTCTATTGAATAGCGGATTGGCGAGTCGATAACATACATTTTGCTGTCAAAACTGAAGGTGTGGTCACGTCGTATTGTGCGGTACTCTTTCTGTACACAGATGGTGTTTAAGTCCAGCTCTGGGGGTAAGCACTTGAAGGCAGAATGCTGGCTCTTAGGCTGAACCATAACGTTTTGCACCCAGTAATTGGGGATGAATTCTTCCTGTAAGTAGCGGTTAGCGCTGTCCATATCCGTAATGTTATTCAGCCGTAATTCCGGCACCAGGCGGTCCTGGAAGGTGTCGAAGGAGCGTTCAATACGCCCTTTGCCCTGAGGGGAGTTAGCGAAGATAATTTCAATCCCTAGCTCCTCACAGGCTCGCTGCATTTGTGAGAAGTTACTGCGTTTAGGGCCAGCAAAAATACCCGCTCTGTCCACATACAGGGTCTTAAATATCCCCCGCTTCTCTATGTAAGCCCGCATCACTTTCATGCAGCCTTCCGTGGTTTCAGAAGGGAAAAACTCGGCGTGAATGTCACTGGTTGCATCATCGACAATGGCGATCAGGCAAGAGCGTTCGCCACCAAACCACCGATGTGGGCTTCCGTCCATCTGAAGCATCAATCCCGGAGATTCCATCCGCTCCCGGTACTTTCTGACCCGACTTCTGCGCCGCTTAGAACGCTTTACATGATGAATGGCGTGTGCCCAGGTACGTAAAGTCTCTCGCTTAACCGCAATGCCTTCATTCTTCAGCAGAAGTTCTGCAAGGTGCTGTAGGTTAAAGTCGTAGTACTTGGTCTGGATAAGCTCCTGAACTTCTTTTTTGAGCGACTCAGTAATTTTATTGGCGGGGATCCGGCCTTTGTTACCATGAACCACGAACCGAATGCCTTCTTGCCGATATCGACTCAGGTAACGCTCAACGGTTCTCCGGGATTTGCTGAGCAAGGTCGCTGCACTATTGATACTGATCCGGCCATCGATGACTTTGCTAATGATATCGACAGTGAATTGAGATTTTGAATCCATGTAGAACATCCTTAGCACCTTCTAAAGCTGATTTGGTTACTTTAAAAGGTACGCTAATGAGTTCCGTCAATTTCCCTCGGTAATTATTGTAATGACAAAGTCGCTTGGTAATTAAGGTACGACAGAATCGCTCGGTGATCACATCTGAGCTAGTACAGTTCAAACGAGCTTTTGGACATTTTCGAGTTAAAGCATTAACTCTAACTCGTCAGTTTCGGATAAAAATTTCTATGGATTAACGTCGCTATCACCAGCGTAGGCGTTAGTGTCGGAGTCTGATACATGGTCTTGTTCAGTATTTATCCCGCGATTCCAGAGGTTTATTTTCCAGATCTATTGGACGCACTATGATTAAATCATTTGGATCCAGCCCCTCTTGGACAAAAAGCTCCGGTGTGTTTTCTTCGTTCAGGCCTTCCATCATCACCAAGGCTTTAGCCTGTTCAAATGCCTTTTTGACGGAAAACCCAAATCCTATTGCAGAGTAGAATTGTGATGAAAATACCCTGGCCGCATCATCACCAATGCTGGTATTCATCCCAATGGCTGCTTCGACATGAGCAGTGATTGCTTCCGCTTGGTTATAGGAATAGCACGTATTAAAGAAAACTAAACGAATATTACTCGATGAGGCCATCATGGTTTGAACAATAGCTTCTTTACTAACTATTTTTGCATTGCCATTGGCATCTTGAAATACTATCTCGTCAGAGTCTGAACCATGGCCGCTAAAATGAACTATTGTAGGGTTTAACTCATTTATTGCTTGCAGAACATCCATTGGTTGAACTGCCCATCTACTCTCAAATGAAACTGAATCTCTGTGCTTGGCCTTTCTAATCATATCGCCAATGGAGCGTGCCTCCTCATCCAACCTTAACTGTTGGGCATCAGCAGGATTCGAAGCGAGAAATAGAACTACAATTTTTTCTGGAAGGTCTTGAAGTCTCTTCAGAGTGGCAATTGTGCTCCGGTGCAAGCCCTCATGTTTATCGAGAGTGCTATTTATTTGATTCATCCGGGATTGGTGTGCTCTAGCTTGCCGTTCTGACTCCCTTTGTCTTTGCTTACTATCTTTTTCCTCTTCCTTTGACACTTTCTTTTGCTCATCAGAAAGTTCTTTCTGCTTTCGTGCTATCTTGTTGTCAAAATCAGCTACTTTCTTTTCCGCTGCGGCCTGATCCTTTTGGTGTCTTTCGATCTCACGTAATTTTGATTTTGCAGTGCTTGCACTACTCGTGCGGGACAACGCTTGTGAAGCAGAATTTATTTTTCCAGAAAGATTGGCAATTTTAGTTTGCTCTTTTGCTTTTCCCTGCTGTAACTTGGCGATTTCTTCTCGTTTTCTCGTTACATTCCGACGATATGAATCTAACAACGACACACTCTACTCCTTAAGGTGAAATCTGGCTGATATTGAACGTCCACGGCATGCTTGGCTTTGTAGTGGAGGTGAAACCGCAGAGAAAAACTGTCGGTATGCCTGCGATTGTTAAGCTTTTTTGGCATGTAACACTTCCATGATGAAGACCACCAAAGTATGTGCAACATTTACAGCAAGCCGTGCCTCTGCAACCACAATACTTGGTGGGTTAGACCCACGACCATGAGCAGAACCAATATGAGACCTAAATGCACCAACACCATCAATGATTGAAGAAATACCTTTAAGCAATTTGTGCTGATCAGCTGCCAAAGTGACATCGGCATTCAGTGCAAGGTGTGGCTGAACTACGCCCCACAGTGGCATTACATTAAGTTTATTTGGCATAGCTAGATCATCGAAGCTTTCGATGTAGAACTTTAGCGTGGCTTCGATTATTGAACAGGATGCGGTTACTGACGCGTGAGGATCACTTTCGATATGCTCAATCGCTCTTTCAAATTCCTTTTCAATGGATGAGAAATCACCTGATCTCAGATAGTCTTCCAGAGTTTTAGTAATTGGCGTTGAGCCTGCTTTCGTCACGTACCCATTGATTCGATAGACCAGTTGATTTTTCGCTAATGCGGCATTAATTCTCGCTTGGCCTTCGGTCACATTAGTTGATATTAGCCCGTCAAAAAGTGAAGAGGGAGGCTCCAGTTCCATGTACTCTTGAATCACCGCGCCCAGAACTTCTAGCGCATCAATTATAGGATCTTCGTTGCAGCGCTTTAGCCAATTACTGCACTTCTTTTCGCAATTACCCTCAGGAACGTCTCCCGGCGCTCCGCTTTCCATAAAGAGCGTATCAAGCTTGGAGTGACTGTAATAATGCTCAGCGATTACAGAAGCTACTGCTCCGATTACCGAATTTGGTATTTGATGATTCAAGCTCGAGTCTCCGTGAACCTAAAGAATAAATTTCGTCTGAATAGCCACTGATAGACTAGTCACTCTGTATCATTACTAAAATTTGGTCAATTGGGCTGTGCCAGAAGGATCATTCATCTGAACTCGTAACAAGTTTAGGGGCCGATACGTGTTACATCTTTTTGGGACAAAAGCGCCTCAGCGAAATCACAAATTTGGAGCGCAGCGGAAAAATTATCCGACAGCTGCGCCTTGTTAGTTGCCTATTTCACGCTCTGCCTGCTCATATGTGTTATATAATTTTTCCACACGACCAACCAATTTCATTCCACCTTTGGTTGCCCTATCTGTCCAATAATGCCCTTCGAGCTCTTCGACAGGAGAACCATGAATTTCTAGAGCGAAAGAGCCATGATGGATTTCGCTTCTTACACCCTGTAATTCAATTTTGGGTTCATTTCGATAAACACCAACTAGCTTGAACAGATCTTCATCTTCTTGCTGCTCTATGCTGTGAGCCACCAACACAGATCTAGATTCCTTTGTCATCAACCTCAAACTAAGAAATGTTAACGACTGCCTGATTACTGCATATCCATAGATTGGTGCGATTCCTTCACCAGTTTCGGGGTTTATCCAGCTACTTTTCAGCTCAACTTTCCACGTTCCTCTCAAGTCTGGTCTTTTAACATACCAACCTTTAAATATTTTCCATGACCACATGTATTTGTTAAACAAGGTTACAAACAGAGTTATGACACCAACTACTGTACCAAATGGTTTTACAAAGTCCGCACTTAGTACAGGCATGCCTTGGATCCATAGAGCAAGCAACCAAACCCCAATCGTGAGACCAATAAATGATGAAATATGAAGTCTAGTTAGCATTATTCGTAACCTATGTAGTCCCACGCATCACTTAAGAACTGGTGAGCACTCGCTCGTGTCCATGGCTGTGAGCCTCTAAAAAGATATTTCAATTCATTTACTTCGCCCCATTCAGAACACATTTCGTCAGATAAAGTGTTGTTGAACAGCTCTGCGAGAACCGCCCTGACCATTTGCTTAAAAGATTGATACTGAAAACATGAGTTTGATGCATTAAACACTAAACATTCAATGAGAAAGCTCGGCGCATCTTTTGCTGATTGAATTCCATTTGACGCCATTTCATTCGATAGCTTCTTTAAGACCCTAACAACTCTTTTGTATTTTCTAGAGGTGGCGTCGTTTTTTGAAACTCCATTTTCATAATGTTGTTCCGGCCAATTTTTGACCCTAGGCGGGTCATAATCATCAGGTATCATTTCTACGCCGGAATGATAATAGGTTGTGGTAACATATCGGCGATGTTCAAAAAATGCTGCCACATCTGACTCCACGCGATAAGTATTCGCTTTGATATCAAATGCTTTACTACCACGCGTAACCGCAGCCCTTCCAAATCTAGCTACAAGCGCCTCTTCAAGTTCGCTTTTAAAAGTCGCATATTCATAAGTAGCCGGGACAAAGCTTTTTGCGAGTTCCATTTTTACGTTGTCATCAGGATATTCAGGAAAATATGTATCGAAGCAGAGGACACCCACATCCACATCACTGTCCTGTCTTACATTAACTCTGTTTCTGTAAGAACCTTGTGTAAAAACCTTGATATTCCTATTTTTTAATTTATCACTCGCCTGAATCGCTTGTCTTATTTGTCTCTCGGCATTATCTGCCCGCTCTTGCTCGGTTTTACCTGGACCTTGCGACCAAGTTGTAAATACAGACTCCCAATCCCTACTCATGAATTTACTCCTAACTTTGGAAAGCAACGGCGCGGTCTTCCGTGCCCGTTGCCGTGGCTTGTTTTGTGAGTGACAGATTCCGGAGGTGGTGCGCATGATGATGGGCTATTTGACTTCCTTGTATCTGAACTCTCCCTATTCCGCCAACATTGAGAATGTTTGTTCCTTACTTGAAGCTAGCTGGCGGTGGCTATGCGCAAGCTCGCTTAACCTGCGACGCTAACGCTTCAAGCGAGCCTAAGAACAACATACTTAATCAGCGCTAATAAACTGGTTAGGTAGTAACCTTGTATCATTATTAGAATTAGGTCAATCAGTGTGCGTCACACTTAGCCTAACTTCACGATGCTAACTCACAATGGGGCAGAAGTGGTTAATCCGCAAAGAACACGAAGCCATGCCGACGGTGCAACCATCTTTCGTTAGTGTTTTATTCATCATGAAACCAGAGAACCTGCCATAACAAAAAACAGTATTGTCCAAAGTAGTGATAAGTTGAACTTCTTGTATATGTAAAATCCAGCAAGGATCAACGCAACATCGGTCAATGTGCCAACGGCACTGCTAAAAACTGGTTGATATAGTGCAGCAAGCAAAAGTCCAACTACAGCGGCGTTTACCCCTTTAATTGCTCCCGCGATTCTTGGTTTACTTGCAAGTAGTTGCCAATTCCTCAACACGCCTAACAGCAGCAGAAATCCCGGCATAAATATACCAATAGTTGCTACCAGAGCTCCGATAATAGAGCCTGAAGACATCACATAACCGATATAAGTTGCCATTGTGAACATCGGCCCTGGTACAACTTGTGCTGCGGCATAGCCCGTCATAAAGGCATCCTGAGAAACCTGCTCACCAACCAATCCCTGGAGAAGTGGAAGAACGACATGACCACCGCCAAAAACGAGGCTACCAGCCCAAAAGAAGTTGCTAAATATCGCTAAAAGCGAGTGAAATCGCGTTGTTAGCGGCAAGCAAAAAAGCAGGAGCAAAAATAGAAGCAGTGGCATTACTGACGGTTTAAATGATCCACTTACCGCAGTAGCAGAAGCAACCAGATAGCGACTGCCAATCAATCCAGCAATCATCAGCAATATCATTTGAGTGCTGATTTGCGGTACAAGTAGCAGGACGCTAGCAGTAACAATGCAAATGCCAACAGTAAGTCGGCTTTTGCAGAAATTGCTATACATCCCCCAAACGGCATCAGCAACCACTACAACCGCTAACAATTTGAGGCTATGAACGACACTCTCATATACTTCTGAATCAAGAAAATGACGACTGAGCATTGCCAATAGCAACATGATAGTGACAGACGGTAAGGTAAAGCCTAAAAATGCAGCTATTGCTCCGGATAAACCACCTTTTTTATAGCCAAGTGCAAAGCCGACCTGACTAGAGCCTGGTCCCGGTAAGAACTGACTGAGCGCAACGATTTGAGCATACTCACTATCTTCCAACCATTTGTGTTTTTCCACAAAATACTGTCTGAAGTAGCCAATATGAGCTGCCGGTCCACCAAAGCTAATCCAGCCAAGAAAGAAAAAGCTTTTAAATATCGACCACATTGTTGATTATCCGATTTGGCATTTTAGCCTATTACTGACGCTCCCTGTCGTGAATGTCAATGCAGACAATCTAAGGGCAACGGATGTACCCAAAACTGTTCAAGGCCACTAACTTCTGTACAGCGATGAAACCCCGTTAAACGGGCACTCTGCATTTCCACACCCTACATTTGGTCACTTTGTAGCATTAGTACAACTTGGTCAGAATGAGTAACCGCCGTCTCATATCAAGTGGCGACTTGTAGCTCTTGAAATTATGCTGTTTAAAACGCACCACTTTGTAGTCCTTACGCTGTACCCACAAAGAGATAAATTTACTTATTAAAGCCAAAAAAATCTTGTATCAAAAACACACAATCTTTACATTTACGATACAAAACCTTAAAAATTTGTGATATTTCCGTGACGGAGAAAACGTTATGAAGACATTAGCGTTAACTATTCCGCAGGAAGCACCAGTTTGTATGGATACACTTTTCGACTACGTCCGCACATGGCACTCCAACAGCTACGTTTATGAACTCGGACAACTTGAAATCAAAGTTGAAAAAGAAATTATCCAAAGCGAGCTAATGATATTTCGCGAACATTTTCCTTGGCTAAACACAAACATAATTAATTGACGAGAGTATTTTGAGTAGTACAAGTTATTCCCTGAGAGCCAAAGGTCATCTGGAGTATTCACCGGATCGATAGAAATATCCCAAATCTCAATGGTCGTATCAAAGTGAGATGTTGATACCAAAATTGGAACCTAGATTTGGTATGGTGATGCCAAAACAATAAGCTGCATAATATATACACCTTTGGTTTTGGCAGTAACTGAACATGTTGAATATTGATGATCCAAGCAAAGTTGCTAAAACACCGGCCATTTGGCGCTTAGGTTTTCGGCCCTTTTTTCTTGGTGGGGCGATTATTGCTGCTCTCTACATTCCTTTGTGGGTGATAACTTGGCTCTTACCATCATACTCCTTATTTGAAGATACATTCTGGTCGCCAATCCTACCGTTGTGGTGGCACCCCCACGAATTACTATTCGGATTTGCCATGGCAATTGTGTCAGGATTTTTGCTGACAGCAGTACAAAACTGGACAAATCAGCCATCTCTTAAAAATTGGCCATTAGCGCTAACATTTTCTTGTTGGGCGTTGGCACGCTTGAGCTTGCTCATCCCTACACCGCTCCCCATTATTCTGCCCGCCGTATTCGACATACTATTTTTAGGAATAGTTGGCTCCACCTTATGGAGGAGTATTTATAAGGTAAAACAGTGGCGCAATATTGGATTTCCACTGATGATTATTGTCGCATTATGTATCAATATTCTCAGTTACTATTCATTGTATGTCCGTGATTTTATTCTGGCACACCAAATTTGGCAGTCTATGCTTTGGTGGCTTTCGTTACTGATCACGATTGTTGGCGGTCGAGTGATTGGCTTCTTTACTGCAATGAGATTGAATGCAATCAAGCAACCCGCATTACCTTGGGTAGAATATCCGTTATTACTGATCATGCTCACGCTGGTTTTACAAGCATTATTCGAGCTATTACCAAGTGCATTTATCCAAGTGCTGCTATTCATTGCGGGTGTACTCCACCTGATCAGAGCTTCTCGCTGGATGCCGCTAAAATCTTTCAGGGAACCACTGCTTTGGTCCTTACACATTGCTTATTTTACGTTGCCAATAAGCTTACTGATGATGAGCTGGTATTTTAACGACGAATTTGCTTATCGCTGTCTGCTACACTTATTCGCAATTGGCGGCATGGCAATGCTTTGCCTATCAATGATTTCGCGAGTTTCACTCGGCCACACTGGGCGGAATATCTACCAAGGACCCAACATGCGAATCGCATTTATCTGTCTGCCTTTGGCTGCAATTTTTAGAGCCATCATGCCGATTTACTTTCCCAGCCAAACCCACCTTTGGCTATGGTTTGCAGCAGTGTTCTGGTTTGGTTCATTTGCCATTTTTGTGTACCACTACACCAAGATTTTAACGCGTCCAAGAGTTGATGGACGTCCAGGATGATGCAAAACACTTTGGATAAATTGAACGTGAGACCATCTATGAAAATAATGTCGCCTCTGAACCTAAAACTGTGGTTATTCATTTTGCTTGGTGCCTCCGGCAATGCTGTTGCAACCGATGGAACAACTGATATAGCTAAATCCTACCCAAAGCAGTACAAAACGTGGGAAGCAACGCAGGAGCAATCAGAGCGAGAAGATGTACTAGCAAACAACCCGCGAAATGTCATTCTTTGGGCAGGGTCTTCGTACGCCAAGGAATACCACACACCTCGTGGCCATCAATTTGCTGTAGCCGACGTGAGTCATACACTCCGAACCGGCGTTGCGCCAAAGGCAGGAGAGAAAGGGCTATCTGCGAGTTGCTGGACATGTAAAACTCCGGATGCGCCACGCCTGATAGGCGAACTTGGCTTTGAAGGTTATGCAGCGAAAAACTTTACCGATTTAGGCTCTGAAATAAAAAATGTGGTGTATTGCAGTGACTGTCATGAATCGGGCTCAGAAAAGCTAACGTTGCCGCGCCCTCACGCCCGTGACGCGATGGCCAAAATCCATCAACCCTTTGAACAGCAAAGTGCCACAGTTCAAGGTGCTCAAGTCTGCGGGCAATGCCACGTTACTTATTATTTTCGCCCAGAAAAGAGCAATGTTGTTAACATCCCTTGGATCTTTGGTAATTCCGCTGATGACATAGAAAAATATTACGACACTCGTCGATTCTATGAGTGGATCCATCCGATTTCAAAAACGCCAATGCTTAAAGCTCGTCATCCAGAGTATGAACACTGGAATCGCAGTAAACATGCGGAACTTGGTGTAACCTGCGTCACCTGTCACATGCCTGAAGCAATCGATGAAAATGGTAAAGCATTTACTAACCATAAAGTTGATAAGGCCATGCCCTACTTTAAGAGCAGTTGCAAAGGCTGTCATAGCAGCCAAGAAAAAATGAAGCAACGCCTTACGAACTTGAAGCACGAGATAAATGCTAAGGCAAAAGACGTAGAAGAACTACTGGTTAAGGCGCACTATGAGGCCAAAGCCGCATGGGTCGCCGGCGCGAATTGGGAACAGATGAATGACGCCATAATGGACATTCGTCACAGCCAATGGCGCTGGGATTTTGCCATGTCATCACACGGAATTTACGCTCATAACCCAGAGGAAGGTAGACAGCTGCTCAATAAAGCTATCGAACAGGCAAAGAGCGCACGTAGCTCTTTGTCAAAAATATTGAAGCAACTCAAAGTCGAGCATGTCTATTATCCCGACATCAGTAGCAAAGCCAAAGCCCAACAAGCCGTGGGGATAGATGAAGCAGAATTAGTCCTTGAGAAAAAGGCGTTCATTGAGGAAGAAATCAATAAGCACTGGGATCCGGTTGCCCAGCGCGGTTACTAACTAACTGCATGATATTCCCCATCCTGATATTTAGGGATGGGGAATAAGCTGGATTTTCTTCATGCCTCTGCAACTTTTTAACACTGATTATGTTTAAAAATGTCATTTCAGCCCAAGCCGCCTCGCGAGCTTATGTAAATTGCTAGGGTCAAGCTTTAATAAACGGGCTGCTTCCGCCCAATTATCTTGTGTTGCTGCCAAAGTCTGTTGGATAAACTGACGTTGGAAATCTTCGATACTGTCCTTTAATGAACGTCCAGAGAGCACTGACGGTTCAGGCGACGTGCTATCGAGAGCTTGACTAAAATCACGAGGATACGTAAGCAATTCTTGATCCAAATGACGCGGTTCAATGGTCACAATTTCGGTCTTATTGGCACCTTGACTTACTGTACGCAAAGCTGCTCGGCTGATAACATGTTCTAGCTCACGTACATTCCCAGGCCATGGATAGCGCTGCAACAACTGCTCCGTCGCAGGTGCCAAACGTAAACTGCAAAAACTGAAGCGACTACGATTCAATTCCACAAAATAACCCGCTAATAACAGGATATCATCTCCGCGTTCTCTTAGTGGCGGAATGACCACCGGATACACGGACAGGCGATGGTATAAATCGGCACGAAAATCTCCTCGTTTGACCATCTCTGCCAAGTCCCGGTTCGTGGCGGCAACAATACGCACATCTACTTTTATTGGTTTATCTGCGCCTAAGCGCTGGATTTCACCGTTTTGTAGTGTTCTCAATAGCTTGGCTTGAACGGTCAACGGCAGCTCACCTATTTCATCAAGAAACAACGTGCCACCATCGGCAGATTCCACGCGACCAGCACGTTCTGATGCGGCCCCAGAAAATGCACCTTTGACATGGCCGAACAACTCACTTTCAACCAATGTTTCCGGCAGAGCAGCACAATTGACGTGGATCATTGGAGCAACTTTACGCTGGGAACGCTGATGTAAGCGCCAGGCAAATAGCTCTTTACCAACGCCCGTTTCCCCTTGGAGTAATACAGGTAGATCTGAAGTCGCCACAACATCTAGCTCTTTCAATAAGTTTTGTACCTGTGGATGCTGCCCAATCAGCTCTTGACTAGCGGAAATGCTACCATTGTCCTGTTTCAGTTGCTCATCAAACTGTCGTAATGCCCGCATTTCACTTTCAAGTCGATTAACTCTTAGGATGGTTTCACAATACACCGCAAGTTGCGGTATGAACGCTATCTGCTCGGCGCTAAAATGGCCTTTATACAGGGAGTCAAGCGTTAACACCCCCCAACATTTACCATCGGGCCATAAACTAATGCCCATACAGTCATGTACCGGCAGCGGCACTCCTTGCTGTGTAGCTAACAATCCATCATAGGGATCTGGTAGAGCACTGTCGGGAGCAAAATGTACTAGTTTGCGTTGCGATAAAATAGCCGACAACCGTGGATGATGAGCCACTGCAAAACGGCGTCCACTGGTTGTAGTCACTAAACCTGCGAGAGCCACAGGTTTCAGAATGTCGCCATCAAGTTGTAGCAGTCCGACTGCGTTACAGTCTAACAACTGTTGAACCTGATCAACGAAACGCTGTAAACGAACCGGCGGTGACAACTCGAGCTTTAAGTCACGAAAATCTAATGGGAATAACATGGTTCATTTTACCCTAATGGTAAATTATACCTATAATTATAGGGTGAAATTCACCATATAAAAATATTCATTTCTATATATTTCAACTAATTAACACTTGGCACGTCGTTTGATATAGACCAAGCAGAACAGTGAACGCCTCAGTATGAATTAACCCGTAATGACGTCACTGCTTTGGCATCACATCTCGGTGATTGCATTTTCATTTTCAGGAGTTGAAGTTTATGAATGAACAGCAAAAAGCTTTGGTTCGCGCGACTATACCAGTATTACAAAGCAGCGGTGTCGCCTTAACTAGCCATTTCTATCAGCGGATGCTAAGCCATAATCCCGAACTAAAACACATCTTCAATCAGGGGCATCAGGGCGCCGGTCGTCAACAACAAGCACTGGCAGGTGCCGTACTTGCCTACGCTCAAAATATCGATGATCCCTCAGTATTACTCCCTGTGGTCGAACGTATTGCCCATAAACATGTGAGCTTAGGTATTCGCGCCGAGCACTATGCGATTGTTGGCAAACATTTATTGACCAGTATTCAAGAAGTCCTCGGCGACGCGGCCTCCGCCGAATTGATTGATGCTTGGGCGGCAGCCTATGGCGAATTAGCACAATTGTTTATTGGGTTGGAAAATACGCTTTATCAGCAAAGTGTTGATAACACTGGAGGTTGGAGTGGCTGGAAACCCTTCCGTATCGTGCGCAAACAGCCTGAAAGTGACGAAATAACATCTTTCTATCTGCAACCTATTGATGGAGGCCGTCTGCCGAACTATCAACCCGGCCAGTATATTAGCGTCCGAGTATATGTTGAAGAGTTAGGGATTTTCCAACCTCGCCAATACAGCTTGTCAGATATTGCCGGTGGTAGTGCATTGCGTATTTCAGTTAAACGCCAAGGTGCCGGAGAAACTTCACCCGAAGGCAAAGTTTCCAACCTGCTTCACAGCCAATATGATGTGGGTCAGATTGTTGAGTTATCTGCGCCAGCTGGCGAATTCGTCCTACAACAATCTTCCGAACGTCCAGTAGTATTGCTTAGCGGAGGTGTCGGTATTACACCAATGATTGCTATTGCTCGTACGTTGGCACAACAAGGTAAACGTGATATCCATTTCGTACATTCAGCGCGTAACCGTCACGTACATGCGTTTAGAGACGTCAGCGATTCATTGGCCGAAAAAGGGGCAAAAGTACATTACTTCTATGATCAAACTGACGCACAGGATCAACATGTCAGCCCCGCACCATTTGCGTTAACCGATGTCCTACCTGAAGCACCACATGATGCAGAGTATTACCTGTGCGGTCCTGCTGCGTTTATGCGTCATTATCTTTCAGAGTTAAAAGCCCACGGTGTACCAGAAACGCAAATTTTCGCGGAAGCTTTTGGTTCTGGCGGCGTATAAACCATTTAGCTAAAGGGAGCATGAGCAGTCCCTTTTTAACATTATAAAGCAGCTCAAACATAACAAGACGCTTAACTAAATTAGTTGGGCGTCTTGTTGTATTCGAGTCGAACAGGCTTGCCACGGCTTCTCATCAGGTGACGGTGGGATTCACTGAAGTAATGATGCGTTGCGGCATTTTTTGTAGCACAACAAAATCTGCATGTTATTAAGACATCTCTTGATTGCATGAATATTTGAGTAATCTCAGGCCTTACCAAACGGAGTTAGGGACATAAATGCCATCGCTATTACGGCGTTGGTAGATAGCATAGGCTTGGTGCTGCCAATAGATTTCCATTACGAAGGTTTTCGTTCCAAATACTCTGTCCATGAGCATCGTCCTTTGATATTCCGACGTTCCAAGAACTAGCGAGTCGTCTAAGGGCCAACAGCCAGCTAGATCAAGGAGAGCAGAAAGAACACTGGTTTAATGTATTAAACTTAGCTGTGGAAAATTCCAATTACGTCACGAGGAACTTGAATGATACGAAATTGTAGACCAATTCAATTAGTGTCAAATGGTTACAAAATCGTTATTTTAAGTTGAGACGTTTCATTAACCGGTGCAAATTACCCGGATTGACTTTCAACTGCTCTGCAGTAGCACTTAGCTTCTTATCATTCTCCAGATAAGCACTCTGCACAAGCTGTGTCTGAAATAGATCAATGGCCTCTTTTAATCCTAGGTGCAGATACTCAGTTGTATTAGTTACCCACCCACCGTCAACCGGCAGGGAGTCAATAACGTGCTGGTTTGTCATCTCAATAGAAAAGTTAAAATGGTGCGGAAGCAGAATTATCTGCTCAGATTGGGTATTAGACTTTGCAATCACTGACGCTCTGTTTATCGCATGTTCCAGTTCACGGACATTACCGGGCCAGCTGTAATTCTGAATAACGGTCAGGGTTGCCGCATCTAGGCTGATATTGGCGACACCTAACTTATGTGCGCATCGCTCCGCGAAGAAGCCAGCAAGCAATACAACGTCTTTATCACGTTCTCGTAAGGGAGGCACAAAAACAGGAAAGACACCCAGTCGATGGTACAGATCTGCTCTGAAATTACCTTGCTTCACTTCTTCATGCATTACCCGGTTAGTGGCAGCAATAATTCGGACATTTACCTTGATATTCCGGTCATCGCCGACTCGCTGTATATCACCATACTGAAGAGCGCGGAGTAGTTTGGCCTGCAGTGAAAGAGATAGTTCACCAACTTCGTCCAGAAAAAGGGTGCCATTATCTGCCAGTTCAAATTTACCCTTACGGTTACTAATGGCTCCAGTAAAAGCCCCCTTTACATGCCCAAACAACTCACTTTCGGCCACAGATTCCGGGAGCGCCGCGCAGTTCAGGTATACCAAGGCATTGTCCGAGCGACGGGATTGGCTATGAAGCGCATTTGCTACCAGTTCCTTACCTACGCCCGTTTCCCCCATGATCAGTACCGAGAGATCAGTATCTGCCACTGCATCAATTTGAGATTTAAGCTCCAGCATTGGTGAAGACTGGCCAATAATCTCTTCAGGGTAATTTAGTTTTCTTGACCGCTTTGGGGATGCAGCTCCAACCCCAGCAGTCCGTTCCAATTGCTCCATCAATAAGGCCGTATTCAGGCTGCTGGCAGCCAAGGCACTCACAATCCGAAGATCATCATTGTTAAAATAATCAAATTGAGCCGGATCAAAAGCGTCGATGGTAACAGCACCAATTAAACGATCGTCCAGCATTAGCGGCAGACCGATACAGGAGTGAACCTTGAGCTCCTCCTCATGATTGGGTATCAGGCCGTCATAGGGATCGGGCAGATCACTATCGGGGGGAAAACGCACAATATCTCCAGCCCTAGCTATGGCCTCAAGGCGGGGATGCTTCTCAATATCAAACCTGCGCCCAAGTACATCCTCACTTAGTCCATTAATCGCCAAAGGTACAAACTGCTGATTGCGGAATAGTAACAAGGCTGAAGCATCACATTTCAGAGTATGGCGGATAGTAGAAAGTAGTCGGTCAAACCTATCCTGATCAGAAATACCGGAAGTTATGTCCAGCGCAACCTGTACCCATGCGTTACCAAGCTGTTCCATGACTATATCCTCACCCTTAAAAATTATCTAAACGACAATATTATTATCATATTGATAACTGCAATAAAATATCAAAATGACAAAAAGAATAAGCTGATAAAGTTATCTTGATGATATGAAAGGGATAATTTTTTGGCACGCTTCATGCCCTTATAAGACAAACCTTCACAACTGATTTAGGGTAAAAAGATGACGATTCATGTAAAAAACAATATTCACTGGGTTGGACAACGTGACTGGGAAGTTCAGAATTTCCATGGTACAGAATATAAAATGACAAAAGGAACCAGCTACAACAGTTACCTGATCCGTGAAGAGAAAACCGTACTGATCGATACGGTTGATCACCGTTTTAGCTACCAGTTCCTACAGAACCTAGAGATGGAGATAGATCTGAATGATATCGACTTTATCGTGGTAAACCATGCAGAGGAAGATCACTCAGGTGCTCTATCTGCACTGATGGAAAAAATACCGGGAACTCCCATCTATTGTACTGAAGCAGCAATCGACTCTATTGTCGGACATCACCACCATCCAGAGTGGAATTTCAAAACCGTCAAAACTGGCGACAGTGTTGATATCGGTAACGGAAAACAACTTATCTTCATTGAAGCCCCAATGTTGCACTGGCCTGACAGTATGATGACCTATATGACAGACGATGCGGTCCTATTCAGTAATGATGCTTTCGGCCAGCATTACTGCGATGAGCACCTGTTTAACGATGAGGTAGATCAAAACGAATTGATGGATCAGTGCCTTCGTTACTACTCCAATATCCTGACGCCATTCAGCAACCTAGTGACAGCGAAAATCAAAGAAGTTCTAAGCCTTAATGTACCTGTGGATATGATCGCCACCTCCCACGGTATCGTGTGGCGTGATAACCCGACTCAAATTGTTCATCAGTACCTTGAATGGGCAGACAACTATCAGGAAGAGCGGATCACCATTTTCTACGACTCAATGTCTAACAACACCCGCATGATGGCCGATGCAATTGCTCAGGGAATTCATGATATTGACCCGCAAGTGGCGGTAAAAGTATTTAACGTATCTAAACACGATAAAAACGAAATTCTGGCAAATGTGTTCCGCTCCAAAGGAATATTCGTTGGCTCATCCACCATGAACAATGTAATGATGCCCAAAATTGCCGGTATGCTGGAAGAGATCACAGGCCTGCGCTTCAAAAACAAGAAAGCAGCTGCATTCGGCAGTTATGGCTGGAACGGAGGTGCCGTTGACCGCATTCATGCCCGCTTGACCGATGCAGGATTTGAAACAGCCTTAAGCCTGAAAACCAAATGGCGCCCAGATGGAAAAGCTATGCGTGAATGTCGTGAACACGGCCGTCAGCTTGCGAAGCAGTGGGCACTGAATAACGAAACACTGATAGAGACAAAACCTGCACCAAGTGAATTGGCAGAACCTTCTGACAGTAAGGTACACCCGACAAATTGCCAGTGCATGATTTGTACTGTGTGTAATTGGATTTACGACCCTGCAATTGGCGAACCCAATCAGGGCGTTGAACCTGGTACACAGTGGGACAACGTACCAGACTATTTCCTTTGTCCAGAGTGCAATCTGGGTAAGGAAGTCTTTGCGAAACATGCGAACAATGACCAGGAGGCAGCCTGATGTATCCTCCTCTGATTATTATTGGGAGCGGCTTTGCCGCTTACCAACTGATAAAAACACTTCGTCGTAAAAATAGCGATATGCCTATCCAGTTATTTACCGCTGATAACGGGGACGAGTACAACAAACCGGATCTGAGCCACGTGTTTACCCGCCAGCAAAGAGCTAGTGACCTTATCACTATGACGGGAAAAGCATTTGCTACCCAGCAAAAAATTGAGATCTTTGCCAATACCAGAGTAGATAAGATTGATACCGACAATCACACCATTACCGCTAATGGCATCTGTTATCACTACTCCAGGCTTGTTTTAGCAACCGGCGCCAAAACCTTTATTCCTATATTGACTGGTGATGCGACTGCAGAAGTTATTACGCTCAATAGCCTAGAAGAATATCGTGTTTCTGAACAACGTGTTACACAGGCACAACGAATCTTAATCATGGGCGGCGGTCTTATTGGTACTGAACTGGCGATGGATCTTTGTTCCGCAGGTAAGAAAGTACAGATACTGGATCCGAGCCCCCATCTTATGGCCAGCATGATACCTGACTTTGTCGCTACAGCCCTTGAACAGCAGTTACGGAACGATGGGGTCCAGATTGACTGTCTGGACCATGTCATCAGTGTTGAATATGACCAAAGCTGTCTAGTTGCCACGACCAGAAACGGCTTACGCTACAAAACTGACTGCATAATCTCTGCCGCAGGACTGGTACCCAACACAGAACTTGCAAAAAAAGCCGGGTTAACGGTGCAACGAGGCATTGTTGTTGATAAGACACTGCGAACTTCGGTTGACAATATCTACGCCCTTGGGGATTGCGCCGAAATTAACGGCAAGGTGATGGCATGTATGCAACCTATTGTACTCAGTGCAAATGTGCTGGCCAGTCAGTTACTTTCCAGTACAGGAGAGCTAAGCCTTCCAGCCATGATGACTAAAGTGAAAACTCCTCGCTATCCGATCCAGTCTGGTGGTAACTGTGACTCCGCAGCGAGTTGGCAGGTGAATATCAACGAGCACGGCATTCTGGCCAGAGCCTACAATCATAGCCAGCACCTGACCGGTTTCGTCGTTACTAAAGACAATATAAGCCAAGCTTTCCCGCTGCTACGAGAGCTTCAGGCTGCTAACTAAGCGAATTGATTATTGTCGTCCGGTTAAATCAATCCATACATAGTGAGTAGATAAGCATGATGAATATCAGCTTCTCAGAGCCCGAAAGGCTAAAAGCAATTTTTGATAGCGAGAACCGAGAAGAGTGGCAAAAAACCAGCCATATCATTCGCAGCCTTGCGCTGAAAGAAAATGAAATTATTGCCGACATAGGCGCCGGCACCGGTTATTTTTCCGAAATTTTCTCGCATACAATCAAGGAAGGGAAAATCTATTCAATAGATTGTGAGCCCAATATGGTGGCCTATATGCGAAATAGATTTTCTAGTGAAGCGTTCAACAATATAAAGGTCATCTTGTCGCAACCGGACGACCCATCCATTCCCCCTAGGGTCGATACCGTGTTTATCGCTAATACCTACCGTTTTATCCAGAACCGCGATGCGTTTCTGAATAAGATGCGAGAACAGACGAGTCGGAAGACCAAGTTTGTCATCGTCGATTTTAGAGGCAGTAACGCACGCGTATCACCACAACTAGCGATTGATGAAGTTCAAAGAGCTGGATTTGAAGTGGTGGATTTTGATGTGGCGGGATGTCCAGAACACTATATTTTAACCTTCACGTTAAATTAGTAGCCGATTCCTACTTTTGCTATGCCTGCTTGTTATACAGCGATTAAGTGTTTATTCAACCGCGAAGCGGATATTTATAGAGAAGAAAGATTATGAGTCACCAACGAATTCCAAAGAACTGGACCATTCAACGCTCAACACCATTTTTTACTAATGATAATGTACCCACAGCACTGCTTTCTCACCATAACACAGCAGCAGGTGTTTTTGGCCAACTCTGCGTGATGGAAGGTGTTGTAACCTACTACGGGTTTGCTGATGAAAACGCAACTGAGCCTGAAATTAAGATCGTTATTCCTGCAGGTAGTTTCGCTACTAGTCCGCCACAATACTGGCATTGTATTGAACTAAGCGATAACGCTCAGTTTAATATCAACTTCTGGTCTGATTCAGATAAAAAAGACCAACGGATGTACAACACCAAATAATAGTCGTAAAGCGGGCCAATCTCTCATTACCCTGCGCGTCAGTGATAGACTCAGATGGGTAGCGGTTGCCGCACCCAAATACCTCAGCCACGCTCCAGAAATCGATGAGTCAAGGATCTGAAGCAGCATAACTGCATCCAGCTACGTACCGGCTTTGGTGTTATATACCAGTGGAACTTTGAAAAATGGCAATAAGATGCGCCATCGATGTACCAGGTCAGTTATGCGTAAATGAAACGGCTATAGGTATGATATGGCGCTTGCTGGCAGAGGTATTAGGTACTTTTGGAAGAACGCATTGGACCTTTTTTGGAGAGTAGCACTCTACAAGTTGTATTGCCCGATTGGACACCAGTAGAAGAGCCGTTTTATCTCTATTATCCGGGCTGTAGACAAATACCGCCTAGCTGGAAAGAGTTGATTGATATCTTAAGAACTGACGCTAAAACGTGGGAAAGATGAACACTTGTCAACTAAACCGCCATTACAAAAATTAGGGCTAGTTTCGCCCCATGCTTAGTTCCGTCTTGAAGGTGCGAAAAACGGAATGGGGCAGTTCCAACTTAGAACCAACATCGCAATGTACAAGTCATACTTTAATTGAATTACGCCCTCTTCCTATTTTTCTCTCTGGCAATGTATGCCCATATTGTTGCCACCAAAGTGTAAGGGCTTCCATGGTCGGCCCAAGTCCTCGAGCTTTTTCTGTGATCGCATATTCCACTCGAGGAGGAACTTCTGGGTAAATAGTTCGCGAGACTAAACCGTCTGCCTCTAACTCTCTAAGTTGAGTGGTCAGCATATGCTGAGTAACGCCAGGAATGGCTTTGCGAAGCTCCCCAAATCGGTAGATACGTTGGTTCAGCAACCACATGATTTCGAGCTTCCACTTACCTGATAATAAGGAAAATGCCCGACGCATTTCCTCATGCATATTGATACTTTCTTGCTCAATAGTCTTATTAACCATACTAACCAATCAAAATTCATCCTACTTGTTAATTTTAATATTAGACAACATTATTACTTCAACGTCGACGCCAGTATTTCACCGCCTGCTCTTTTTTCAGAGCTGGCATTTCTGACCATCAAAGGTATGAATCATGAATAGACTTGAAGGTAAAATCGCTATTGTTACTGGCGGTAGTCGTGGCATTGGCCGAGCTACTGCGAAACTCTTTGCTGCTGAAGGTGCAGTAGTCGCCGTAGTTTCAAGAACTCAACAGAGTGTCGATGAGGTAGTTGCTGAAATCAACGCTGACGGCGGCAAAGCTATTGCTATCGCATGTGATATCTGTGATGTAAAACAAACTGATGCAGCAATAAAAAAAGTTGTTGAGACATTTGGTGGCATTGATATTCTGGTAAATAATGCTTTTGATCCTACCGCACCATTTTCTTCAGTCATCGATCTTTCTGTCGAACAACTGCAACGTAATTTTGAAATCGGGCCCATTGCTTACTTACGTTGGATGCAAGCCGCATTTCCTTATCTTAAACAAAGTACTTCGGGACGTGTAATTAACTTCGGCTCGATGGCTGGCGTGAGTGGTCTTGTTGGCTACGCACCTTACAACATGGCGAAAGAGGCTGTTAGAGCGCTCACAAGAACTGCCGCCAGAGAGTGGGCTGAACATAATATCACCGTAAATAACATGCTACCGGTTGCCAAAACATGGGGCGATGATGTTGAAATTCCGCCGCCAGCATGCCCATTGGGGCGTTACGGGTCACCGGAGCAAGATATTGCTCCCGTTGTACTGTTTCTCGCAAGCGACGATTCGCAGTACATCACCGGCTACAGTATGACGCCTGATGGTGGACTACTTATCGATAGCGCACGCTGATAAGCCAAACCAACTGTCGTTTTCTCTTTTTATTATTTCCACAAGAATCCCCACGGCAGAGGGGATTCTTGCTCTGGGCGTATTGCCATAGCCAATGACTAGACCGCAATTGTTCGCAGTCGGTTGTTCATAGAATGAAGATAATGGATCTATGCTAATTCCTTGGCTTAGTGCTTGTTGAGCAACACTTCTATCATCTACACCGCTTGGCAAGCGCAGTGTTAAATGCATACCAGCAGTGCCACCAAGAACCCAATCGTCAGGGAAATATCGCGTTAGTTCCGTTTTTAGTATCTTTTGCCGCTCTCGATAGATACGCCGCATTCGTCCAAGATGTCGGCCAAATTCACCACTTGTCATAAATTCCGCTAGTGCGATTTGTTGCAGTTGATTACTTACTTGCAAAATCTGTGGCACGACCCGTGTTACTTGGCTCACGAGTGTTTTGGGAACAACCATAAAGCCTATTCTTATAGTAGGGAACATCGTCTTACTAAACGAACCGATATAAATCACAGGTGAATGTTCAGCTAATCCCTGCATACTGGAAATGGGTGTACCGGTATGCCTGAAATCACCATCGTAATCATCTTCAATGATCCATGTCCCTACATTTTTTGCTGCTTCGATAAGCGCAAGTCGCCGCGCAACAGAGAGCACTGCTCCGGTTGGGTATTGGTGGGCTGGAGAGGTAAAAATAAGCTTAGGCCGTTGGTTGAACCAATGCTCAGTTGTAGCAGCCAATCCTTCATTATCAACAGGGATAGGAATTATAGATAATTGCTCGTCACTAAAGGCTGATTTTGCTCCTGAATAACAGGGGTCTTCCACCCATACTGTATCATTTGGATTCGCGAGTAAGCGTGCACAAAGTGTTAGCGCGTGCTGAGCACCTTCAGTAATGACAATTTGCTCTGCCTCGCATTGAACCCCACGTGCAATATGCAAATGCGTGGCAATCGCTTGCCTTAGCGAAAACTCGCCCAGCGGATCTTTCGTAACTAATGCAAACGGATGGAGCAGCTTTACCGCTCGTTCCAACGTCCTTTTCCACTTAGCTAAGGGAAAATCTTTTAATGAGGGAACCCCAGGTGCTAATAAGCCAGTTGTCCCCCTTGGTTGCGTTTGAATAATGGCCTTATCATCGTTCCACCGCTCAGCTAACTTGGTTTCAGCAAGCATGGCAGATTGGTTCAATGAAGATTTATGAAGGCGGAGTTCTGCAACACGAGTCCCGTGTTGATCAGCGATGATATAACCTTCCGCCGCTAATTGTTCATATGCAAGTACGACGGTATTGCGCGAAACACCTAGCTGCACAGCAAACGTTCGAGAAGGTGTTAGTACCGTGTTCGAGGGTAATCGTCCAGATAAAATGGCATTGCTAAGCCGTTCAACCAACTGTCGATGTAACGAAAGCTTTTTCCCTGTGGACGTTTTCGCTTGCGGATCAAGTAAGCCAACAATATCAATCATTTTGGTGGTACTAAAAAAGATCATTTATGTGGTACTTTTCACCATACCACAGTTATTTTACGTTGGTGTCATTGATAACAGAAATCGTAAATAACATGCACACTCGACTTAATGAATTTCAACAACCGATTGGATACGCCTTAGCAGATTGGACTCCAGCTAAACAACCTTCAAAACGTTGCTTGAGTGGACGCCTTTGCCGATTAGAGCGCCTAGATGTCGCAACGCACGCCGATAATTTGTATCAAGCGTTTGCTGAAAGTCCTGATGCTCGCCATTGGACTTATCTGCCTTACGGCCCCTTTGAAACAGCTGATGAATATCGCGCATTTTTAACTGGTATGGCAGAACTCAATGATCCATTTCATTACGCAGTAGTCGAACCGTCGACAGGTAAAGCTATTGGTACCATTTCGTTGATGCGCATTGATGTTGCCAATGGTGTCATTGAAGTGGGACATGTGGTTTATTCACCCCAAATGCAGCGTACCCCGTTGTCAACAGAAGTAATGGCTTTGCTTCAACAGTATGTATTTGAAGAGCTTGGCTATCGTCGCTTGGAATGGAAATGTGATGCGTTAAATGGCCCATCAAGAGCGGCTGCGGAACGCTTTGGATTTACCTTTGAAGGGATATTCCGTCAGTTACAAGTGACTCAAGGCCGCAACCGCGATACCGCATGGTATTCGATGCTTGACCATGAATATGCCCAGCTTAAATCGGCCTATCAAACTTGGCTTTCAACGGATAACTTTGACGGTGCAGGTCAGCAAATCAATAAGCTGGCCGATTTAATTAATCAGGGACGCTAATGGCCTTGCATATGGTTTAGTGTCCAATATTTAGTTAGCCCCAAGTAGACGATGAAATCACGGTTTACCGGGGCCTTGTTGCCCAAGACAAAGTGATAACAGGGATTGCTTTTCCAACCAATGGATCATCTGTCCCTGATTCACCAATCCATCCATTTCACGTTAAACCAATTCCCTTAATTTTCTTAAATGCCGATTAGGCATCCTATTTACTGGTAAATGAGAGTGTTAATGACGACTAAGCCTATGATAAAGGCCGTGCTACTACTGATAATTTGCACCTTTTTTTGGGGAAGCGGCTATCCCATCAGTAAAGATGCATTACATGAAATGAATGCGCTGAGCTTAGTGTTCTGGCGCTTTTTGATCGCTTCTAGCTGTTTAGCAATATATCTCTTAGTCTCGCGAATATCTTTGCCTCGTTTACCCACATCAAGATGGCTTCTGGTCATAGCTATTAGCGCGTTAGGTGTGGGCGGATTTAATTTGATTGTCTTCACTGGATTGTCTTACACCAATGCGACCAATGGTGCATTAATCATGGCGTTGAGCCCTCTAACAACCTCGCTCATTGGCTGTGTCATGTTACGTTCGCGCCCCTCTATAACTCAATGCTGTAGCTTGCTAGTGAGTTTTGTCGGAGTGTTGTTGGTTATTACCAATGGTCATTTTGAAACCTTGTTCTCCATGGAGATAAATTATGGTGACCAGTTAATTTTTTGCGGCATGTTGGCGTGGAGTGCTTACACCTATTTCAGCCAAGGGATTAGCCGTTGGATGCCAGTAATACCGTACACTTGCGTGGGCATGTTAAGTGGCACCTTGTTAGTGGGTCTTGTGTGTTTGCTAACCCCCTCAATTCATCCTGTATCTGAGCTATTGACCAGTCAGGCTAAATACTTAGTCGAGATACTGTATATCGCCATATTTGGCACGGTTGCTGGTTATCTTCTGTGGTTAGATGGCGTGAATCATCTTGGCTCAGCTAAGGCGTCTGTATTTTTCAACTTGGTACCTATTTACGCAATGTTAACATCTTCCCTGCTAGGACAAGCTGTCACGGAGTTACAGATTATTGGTATCGTTGTGGTGATTTTGGGTTTACTGCTTCCACGCATCGTGTCGTTTAAACGCACACATGCCCTCGAAGACATATCGCAGCAGTAACATTTAGGGTGATACATTGAAAAATGGGTATCGCCGGTTCGGTGATACCCATGAAGTTTCAGTCAATTTTTATCAAAAGATGACGATATGAGCTTAGATAGAAATTACTCTGGCTGCGCTGTCGGACGGAACAGAATTTCCGATACGTCGACTTCTTCTGGTTGCGAAATCGCAAAGGCCACCATACGAGCGAATGCATCAGGGGATAATCCAAACTCACCCACAATCTTTTTCACAGTCTCTTGAATATCTTTTTGGCTGATGTGCTCAAGCAACTCTGTGTTGACCGCTCCCGGAGAGATGATGGTCGTGCGTAAGTTATACGGCTTAACCTCTTGGCGTAGTCCTTCCGAAATTGCTCGAACAGCCCATTTCGTGCCGCAGTAAACCCCAGCGCCTTTAGCGACAATGTGGCCATAGACTGAAGACACGTTGATAATATGCCCAGACTTTTGTGCCTGCATATGCGGCAGCGCCGCAGCAATACCATGCAGTACACCCTTGATATTGATATCGATGGTTTCGTCCCATTCATCAATCTGCAAACGGTCGAATGGTGCTAATGGCATCAGGCCTGCGTTGTTAAGTAGTACGTCAACTCGACCGTATTTTTCAACGGCGGTATCCACAAGTCGTTTAACATCATTGCGGCTTTTTACATCGGTTTTTATCGAGGTGGCAACACCGCCAGCTTTAACAATCTCACTGACAATTACATCCAGTTTTTCTGCGCGGCGTGCACCCAATACAACTTTTGCGCCCTCAGAAGCAAGTAATCTTGCCGTCGCTTCACCAAGGCCTGAGCTGGCACCAGTGATGACTACAACCTTATCTTTGATATTTTGCATATGTACCTCTGCTGTTGTTAATAATGAGTGTCGTTTGTTCTGCCCGATTAGGGAGATTAAGAGAGCCAATGGTGAACGTCATCATTGACCCACTTGGTATTTCACGTGGTTAGTGGGCTTGTTCTCGGCTTCGCGGAAAGGCATAACTGGCGTTGAGCTTTACTATCAGGAAACTGGTAAACAATAGGCCAACCAACATATAAGGAAGTGAGGACACGCCGCTCAGATGGAGTAACAGACCTCCAACTATGCCTCCAAGAGAAATAGCGCTGTTCCAACTGACAACGGTCAACGAAATGGCGATATCCGCCCATTCGCCAGCAGCGTCCGCAAGCGCAGTGTTGAGTAACGTTGCCGCGCCGCCGAAGGTCAGTCCCCAAATTGCGGTGCCAATAACAATCACACTAGGGCTGGTAATAAATATCCCGAGAATTAATGACACAACACAAAATGCAAATAACGACAGCAGCACCGTTACGCGTAAATGTTTGTCGATGAGCTTTCCGGTGATAAAAATCCCCACCAAAGACGCCAATCCGAAGACCATCAGAATGACATCCACTTTGTTACCCAAGTTTGCTGGTTCAACGAATGGTGCAATGTAGATATAGAGAATGTTGTGTGCCAACATCCACGTCAGCACAACGGCAAGTACGGGCTTTACGCCTTTAATATTGAGTACCTTGCCAAATTGCAGATTAACCTGTTTTGACTGACCCGCGACATTTGGCACACACAACATGATCCACGCAATCAGTACCACAGATAGCACGGACATTACGCCAAATGTTAAACGCCACCCCAACACCTGACCTAACCAAGTGCCTAGCGGTACGCCGGCAGACAATGCTATTGGAGTCCCGACCATGGCAATCGCCATTGCTTTACCTTGTTGAGCAGGTTCAACAATGCGTCGTGCGTAACCAGCGAGTAAACTCCATGCCAACCCCGCACTCGCTCCCGCCAGAAAGCGAGCGGTAAAGGTCAATAACAAGTCTGACGACAGCGCAGTTAAGGTGTTGAAAAGAATAAATCCCAACACCGTTGTGACGAGTACACTCCGTCTTGACCAAGTCCGCGTGGCAATCGTTAGTGGTATTGCCGCAAACAACGATCCTAGTGCATAAGCCGTCACCCACTGTCCGGCGGTTGATAGTGGGATTGCCATATCATGGCTGATCTCCGGCAATAAGCCCGCTGGTATTGTTTCTGTCATAATGCAGATAAACCCAGTCATAGCAAATGCCAACAACGCCATATAGGGCATTGGTTTGTGTTGATGTGTCATCGTTATCTCTGTGAAAAAATAGCTTGCTAGAAAGCATGAATACTCATGCTCCCCTGCGGTTAGTTGCTGCGATTTTTCATTTGAAAAGTGTTAACTGGTGAGGTTTTACTAGCGCTATGGCAGTGAAACACCGGTAACGTGTGTTAATGTGGTTAATAGCGCTTGTTGGAACGCCTCGTCTTGGGCAGCTTTGTGTGGCGCTTGGGTTTGTTTGTGATGCCAATAGGTTCCGCTTTCAAGTGATGATGCTAGCTCCGCTTCGGCCAACCACTCTTGCGTTTGATATCCTTCAACGAAGTCATCAGTCGCATCTTTGCCGCCCATTTTTGTTGGAACCCAGCCAGGGTCAACCGTGAAACAGGATACATCGTGCCACTGCCTTTCTATCGCATTCGCCATCGTTGTGACAAGCAGCTTGCTGTCTGAATAGCTGCGCGAACTGCCATACCATTTGATATCTGACAGAACGGCATTGCCATTAAAGTGCATACTGCTACTGAGATAGATGAGCCGCGAAGGTTTGGTGATCAGTGCTGTTAAGACATACGGCGCTAATACATTGACGGCCAACATCTCTTTGCCGGATAACATCCCAGCGTTGTGGATCACCGCATCCATTTGTCCATACTGATTAACTTGCACCGCAATCGCGCATTGCTGCTCAAATATCGCAAGATCACCTATCACTGGTTTGGCACCTCTATCAATCAAGTGCTGCACAGCAGTTAGTCGTTGATGGTTGCGACTATGAACAATAATCTCATGCCCTTTTTCAAGTAGGCTGGTTGCAGTCGCTAAGCCTAGGCCATCGGTCGAACCGGTAACAAATATGCGAGCCATCGTTGTTAAGTTCTCCTCAAGTTCAAAGATTATCGATATGGATAAGCGTTTATCGACAGTGCTATCTATAGGACAGCACTGAGCGACAAGCTGGTAATTTAAAGTGCTAGTTTCAGAATTTCTGCGGCACTTTCAGCAGTGATTTTTTGTTTTTCACCGATGTTGACGTGGCCGTGCGCTCTAAGTTTCTCAACAACGTGAGGAATGATCTCTTCGCCTAAACCGTAGTCGGCAAGATGCGTTTTTAACCCCATGGATTCGAAGAAGTCTACGGTGATTTCAATCGCTTTATCTGCCATAACATCTTCCTCTGCTGATGGGATATCCCACACATTTGCAGCATACTGAGCCAGTTTAGCTGACTTATCTGCTTTGCAGAATTTCCAAAGTGCTGGCAAGACAATCGCTAGCGTTTGCGCATGGTCTAACCCATACAAGCCGGTGATTTCTTGGCCAATCATGTGAGTTGCCCAATCAGCAGGTGTGCCTGTTGCTAGAATGCCGTTAAGTGCCATGGTGGCTGACCACATGATATTGGCTCGTGCATCATAGTCATCTGGCGTAACCAGCGCTTTAGGGCCTTCTTCCTTCAAGGTTTTCAGCAACGCTTCTGCAAAGCGATCTGGGATCTTCGCATTAACAGGATAAGTAACGTACTGTTCTAGAATGTGAATGAACGCATCAACCACACCATTCGCTGTTTGGTTTTGCGGCAAGGTGAAGGTAATTTCAGGCTCTAGCACAGAGAATTTAGGTAACACGAACGGCGATCCAAAAAACAGTTTATCTTTAGTTTCAGCCTTGGTGACAACAGAAACGTTGTTCATCTCTGAGCCAGTGGCGGCGATGGTGAGAACACAGCCGATAGGCAGTGCTGCTTTCACCACGCTCCCGTAGCTTTTAACGATTTCCCACGTATCGCCTTCATACATCGCAGCTGCGGCAATAAACTTTGTACCGTCAATAACGGAACCACCACCCACGGCGAGTAGAAAGTCGATTTTTTCCGATTTAACAATCTCAACCGCTCTCATCAGCGTTTCGTAATGAGGGTTAGCTTCAACACCGCCGAACTCAAAAACCACCTCGTTTTCCAGCGCATCTTTTACCCGTTGCAATACACCTGTTTTGACAACACTGCCACCGCCGTAAACGATTAAAACGCGTTTATCTTTTGGAATTTCCTGATTAATTTGAGCAATCTGGTTTTTACCAAAAAGCACTTTTACTGGATTATGAAATGTGAAATTTTCCATCGTATTACCCTCAGAATTATTGACGACCACGCCTCTATGTGGTCGTGCTAGAAACAACATTGAGTTGTTCGATGGCGATAATTTAACAAGTAATACCGTAGTAATTAATAAGCGAATATTTCATTTATTGCTGAAGAAAATTCACAAATAAAAAGGCGGACAAAATTTCTCGTCAGTGTTGCTAACGTAATCAATCTTAGCTAGGTAATTGATTTTAAATATTATTTAAAATCACTGCTTGGTATCAGCTAAAACGACGACACTTTAAAAAGCATCGTCTAGTAAAAAAAGAGGATACACTTCGGCATCCTCTTAGCGGGTAAAAACATATCGATTTAGAAAGTGCTCGCGTCAATCACATACCGATAGCGGGCCTTTTTATTGACAACATTTTCCCATGCATCATTAATCTGCTCGGCTTTGATCATCTGGATCTGTGGCAACACTTTGTTATCAGCACAATAATTGACGACTTCTTGCGTTTCTTTCATGCCGCCAATCAATGATGCGTTGAAGTTCACTCGAGCAAACGCCAGATTTAATGCGCTCACCGTCACTTCAGAATTGATAGGCATCCCTACCTGCGTGAAGGTTCCATATGGCTTAACGACAGCGGCGTAGGCAGCGACATTGTAGTCATACGGAATAGTTGAAAGCAGGTAATCTAACTGGCCTCGATATTGATTAAGCTTGGCAAGATCATCAACCACAATGGCTTCTTTCGCGCCAAAGGCTAGAATATCTTTCACTTTAGATGGTGAGGTTGTGAACGCGTAGACCTCAGCACCTTTTGAAACTGCGATTTTCACCGCCAGATGACCTAATCCACCGATTCCGGCAATGCCCACTTTCATGCCGGGTTTGATGTCAGCTCGCATGAGTGGTGAGTAAGTGGTAATTCCTGCACACAGTAACGGCACTGCCTCTTGGAAACTGACATTATCAGGGATATGCACCGCAAAATGGTCTTCTACGACAATGTTATTTGAGTAACCGCCCTGAGAGATGCCCGTCGGAGAACGATCGTCTGGAAAGCCATACGTGAAGATGGTATCTGCATTGTATTGTTCTTCGTCGTGATCATGATGGTGATGATGATTACCCACCATACAACCCACGCCAGCACGGTCTCCCACTTTAAATTTAGTCACGTTCTTACCAACGGCAGCGACAATGCCCACCATTTCATGACCTGGCACTTGCGGGTATTGTTGTTTGCCCCAATGACCTTTTTCTTGGTGGATATCTGAATGGCAAATGCTGGCGTATTTGATATCGATGAGAATATCACTATCACCCACAGCGCGACGTTCAAATTTCCATGGTTTGAGGATGCCAGATTCATCAAATGCGGCATATCCACGGGATTGGATTTTTGCATTTGATTCACTGGCAAATACATTAATAGGTCCTGATAGCAGCGCACTCATGCCAACTGCACCAGTCATCTTAACTACCTTTCTTCTGAGTTGATCGGTATCGTCACTCATAATATTTCTCCATACTGACTGTGTTCACATTGATGATTTAGCGATGAATACCGCTCTTGTTGATACAGCGGCTTTTATAAGCCGGACTTTTGGATAGCTTATTTGGGTGCTTTTGCTAACACCGCATCGATATCCGCCGCGCAGTGGCGTTCTGCCAGCCGTTCCCATTCCGCCCCCATCAACCGATTGACAATTCGACCGCGTTTCACCGCTGGACGCTCTGCAATTAATCGCGCCCAGCGCTGCACATGTTGATAGCTTTGTACGTCGAGAAACTCCGCAGCGTCGTATAAATGTCCTAGCACGAGATTGCCGTACCAAGGCCAAATAGCGATATCAGCAATGCTGTACTCGTCACCAGCAATAAATGTCCTGTTAGCCAACTGCCTATTAAGCACATCTAATTGCCTTTTGACTTCCATCGCGAATCGGTTAATGGGGTATTCAAATTTCTGTATTGCAAAGACATAGAAATGGCCGAAGCCTCCCCCCAAATAAGGCGCTGAACCTTGAAGCCAGAACAACCAATTGAGTACTTCTGTTCGTTTAGCGTGGTCACGAGGTAAGAGCTGGCCAAATTTATCGGCCAGATAGAGCAAAATATTGCCAGACTCGAAGACTTTGATGGGCTCAGCATGTGAATAATCTACCAATGCCGGTATTTTTGAATTTGGGTTTACATCGACAAACCCAGAGCTAAATTGTTCACCTTTGCCTATTTTGATTAGAAAGGCATCATATTCAGCTTCTCGCACGCCTAATGCCAGCAACTCTTCCAGCATGATGGCCACTTTCTGCCCGTTGGGTGTTGCTAGAGAATAGAGTTGGAGTTTGTGGTTTCCTACTGGCAAGCTCTCATCATATCTCGCGCCAGCAGTCGGTCTATTACCCGCGATTTCTTGGTGCTTTTCCTCAACTAGAGCAGACCAAACTTGAGGAGGAATATAAATAGCTGCCACGCCGTACCCTCGTAATAATGTGAATAACTCATTTTGTGGATGTTCAAATATCAACCGACTTGAGTTAGATATTGATTATGTAAGCTGCAATCTAACAAGTGATGCTTCGTTGATTAATACCGAATAATTTCATTTATTTGTGAGTTTTATTCACAAGTGAGATGCCCAAGAGGTAGGCATTGAATGCTATAGTCAGTAAAAAATTGAGGGAGAGATAAAGTGGACGACCTTAAAGCATTTCTCGTCATAGCTAGGCTCAACAGCTTTACTAAAGCCGCAGCAGAGTTGGGTGTTTCCCCTTCAGCATTAAGTCACCTGATCAAATCTCTTGAGAAAAAATTAGGTGTTCGGCTATTCGCTAGGACAACGCGAAGTATTGCCCCAACTGACGCAGGTCAGCGACTAATTAACGATTTAGCGCCCTTATTTGAGCAGGTTGATGATGCAATTCAAAGATTGGGGGAGCTGAGAGATAAGCCAGCTGGTCATCTTCGTATCACAGGTGCTGACGATGCAATTGAGTATATTTTGCGACCGGTACTACCTCGATTTCTCAGTCGATATCCTGATATTAGTGTTGAGGTAAGCATTGACTATGGTTTTACCGATATCGTCAAAGAACGCTTTGACGCAGGCATTCGTCTAGGTGAAGACCTCAATAATGACATGATTGCCGTAAAAGTTAGCCCAAACTGGCGTCAAGTGGTTGTTGCCTCACCCCAGTATTTACGTAAGCATTCCGTACCGAAAATCCCTGAAGATTTGTTAAAGCACAACTGCATAAATATACGTTATTCAGAAAAAAGCGGCTTATATGCCTGGGAATTTGAGAAAGGTGACAAGAAACTCAATCTCAAAGTTAAAGGACAGTTTACCGCTAATACCAACTCACACGTGCTAAACGCAGTGCTAGATGGAATGGGTATCGCTTACCTACCAGAATACTATGTTGAGGAATATCTAAAGCAGGAGCAGCTTGTCACGCTCATGCTCGACTGGTGCCCATATTTTGAAGGGTATTACCTTTACTACCCATACAGACGGCAAGATTCCCCAGCGTTTATGGCCTTATTAGATATGCTTCGATATGAAGCATGAGCAGAACACTCATTTACGACATTAGCCAAATTAGGTCAACATCATTTCTAATGGCTAAGTGCTTTTGGGCGAGCGTAACTCACAATGGGGCACAGGCTTTTCTGAGCGAGGAAAAGCCTGTATACAGCCCTCAACAATCTGTTTGTTCCGAGAGCGTTAAAGCATCTTCTAGTTCGACACCAAGGTAACGAATAGTGTTATCAAGCTTCGAGTGCCCTAGTAAAATCTGTACCGCCCTAATGTTTTTAGTTTTGGCATAGATCAACGTAGCTTTGGTACGACGCATAGAATGCGTACCATAGCAATCAGCATTCAAACCAAGCTTTGTAGCCCAATTCCTGATAATCATACGATAGAAAGAATAGCTGATGGCTTGCCCTTTTCGGCGATTGCTTGGAAACAAGAAACTGCTTGCCTCTAAGTGTGCTGAATGGACCCATCTACTTATACTTTGCTGCGTTCTAGGCGTAATTTCATAGTGCACTTCGGTACCCGTTTTTTTCTGAATACACTGAACCCTTCCATGAATGACTCCCTGGGAAGACACGTCGTAAACATGCAGTCTTAAAAAATCGCTCGCCCTTAATTTGCTATCAATAGCTAGATTCAACAGGGCGAGTTGCATCAAGTCTTTTTCTATCTCTAACCTAGTCCTGATTCGCCAAATTTCTTCTAATTTGAATGGTCTTTTGATGCCAGTGCATTTTGCGGATGATAATTTCCTCATGTTGACCTCCTCTCAGATGTTATTGGTCAACATTAAGTTTGGCTTATCAAGTGGCGTAGAAACCAACAGTTAGGTCCCACGGAATTTTCAGGAGACAAAAGTATGTTAGTTCATCGGCTATAACATGAGAGTCCAGATAAAACTTCCTATGTTTAACGCTTCACATATTATGCGTAATCTTACTTGTCGTTAGGCTTCAACGGTGCGATTAACATAAATAATATTAAACAAATCCAGCTAATAAACAGAGTCGCCACTATCCATGCTAGCTTTTCTTGGCGTCCAACATTTTGTGACCTAGAAATTATTGTGATAGGTATTAGCCAACAAAATAGCAAAACAAGGAGTAAAGGAAACCAAGATATTAAAATTTGAGTTGTGTTATCCATAACAAATTCCTTTTTTAAACCTAAAGCCCCAATAACAGGGCTGGTACGGTACTATAATGACGAAGCTACTCACAGTATTTTCGTCCCTGTGCGGCTTCGCCGCGGCCTATCCTTATTTGTGATGTGCACGCTGCTAAATGCTAATCCCCCTATGTATCAAATACCTACTACGCCGCTCTTTTTGAAATACCAATAACCGCAATAAATCCAGCCACCAGGAGGAAATAAGAAATTAAGCAGAATTGCATAGATGCCTACCAGCGATATGTTATTTGTCTTTCTTCTCGCAAATTTTACTGTGAAGAATATGACTATTATGGCAAGAACACAGAAGATTTGTCCCCAAAGAGTCGCATTTAAATTCATTAATAAAATCCCTTATTTATTGGTTTTCCTGACAAATACATACACCTCACGAGAAGGCAACTACCAAATGCTATAATACGAAACGAAGTGAGGGGAACCTGCTTCTTAGCAGTCCTGCGGACTAGATTCGTTAGCTAAATTCCGCGCCGTTGTTCAGCTTTACGTCTTAGTTGGCGAGCCATAGCCTGGCTAGATGGATATTTTGGTAAAATAAGCCATAAAACAATATAGGCAACAATAGGAATACCAAAGAAAAAACTGGTAATTAGGAATGCTAAACGAAGTCCATTTTTGCGTATACCATAGTAATCCGCCATTCCGGAGCAAACACCAGCAATAAGTCCTGTTTCACCGCGTGTAAGTGTATTTATGTTGTGGTTATCTTCCATGCCTTCACCTTTCATTTGACTAGTCAATCGCTATCGTTAGAGTCGTTACTCTGTAGCATAATTAAAATTCGGTCAATAGATGCGGTCTTCTGGAGACAGATAGCCGAGCTCATAACCACGAATGGGACAAATTAGTCAAAAGGCAACTTGGATGTTCCTGTAAGAATTATTCCCGGTGATTCATAATAACTGCCGCCAACAATGCGATATGACGATGCATTCATTAGTGATTCTGCATCCTCTGGCTTTATATTATCACTATTATTTTCCGATAAAACCGTTCTAAACCAACGACCAGATTTTGAAAATGAAGGATATTCAATTCGGTAGAACAGCCAGTGTTTGGCACAATTTGGGCATTGGTAAAGCCAGACGTCGCCGTAACGACTATCCGTCATATCAAGACCTAAGTACGTGCCTTTGTCTTCGCAATCCCAAAGTCTGGGCTCCATGCATTCACATTCATAAATTGACATAAACCTCTTTAGCTCTTATCGAACGAAATAAACTTAACTTAATCGCATTACAAAAATTTGGCTAACTTGCGAATGGATTCTATGGAGACCAAGATCTTCGCTAGCTCACAACGGGGCAGAAACGTGCTATACAGGTTTCCGACTAGTCGGTGGCCAAAAGCGTGTTAGAACGTCGACTGTATCAGGTGAATTTCGAATAAGAGTTTCAGGCACTATCAAACTTCGTTGACACGTTGTTTCCCTATAGAAATTTTACGAGTGAAACGGGGACTTTTGGGAGTAATCTTAATATTCGCAGGAATTTGAGTACTCTTACCAGAAAAGTACATGCTAGATAGGTTATCAAATGTGTAATCAACACCCAGTCGTTCCAACGCTTCAATCAGCACTCCATCAGCGCCTGTGTCATTATCCGGCATCAGCTTCCCTGTAAGACTATTCACCCTCGTTCTGACATAAAGACCATAGCCAATTTTCATCAATAAACCGTCACTGGTAAGTTTTTTAAGTCCTCGGCCGACTTGGTCATAGTCTGCAATGTCTTTAAAGTCAGAGCGCAGAAAAACGCAACGCTTTGAGCGTTTCACTCTTGTCTGAATTCTGTCTCGTATCGTCATCTAGCACCTCCTTAGAACATTCTATATATGTAAGCAAAAATACGACACCTTTCAAATGCGGAAATATGACAATTTATATAGGACGAGATTGATCCAGCGGTCGCCATGTTAAACGTGCTGATGGTTCAGTACGGCTTAAATACCACTCATTTTGAGAATGAAATCGGCAATAAAAGCATGGTGTCACAGGTGTTAGCTGGCAAAAAGAACCAGACCAGAGAACACATTGCGAAGTTGTCTCAACACTTCGACGTTAATCCAACCTTACTTTTCCGCTTTGTATGGGTGACGGCGAGCAGCTGGCTATTCTGAGAAGTGATTAACTTAGGCGTGGATCTAACCTGAAATCTACAAGCTTTGCATCCGGCAGCGCGTTTAAGACAACGGAATGATTGGGGTTGATAAGAAGGTTTTGCTCGGTGCCGACAATACCTGACGGTACCAACAGGCCTGCGGCAGCGTTTAAAGCAATAAACGCATCCCCGATGCTGCGAGTGTGTGATTGATCGGCAATCCAGTCACCCGTCAGACTTGCCGCAGGCAACGTCATGATCTCACTGTCATCCAGCGTAAGTTGAAGCACCGCAAAATGGTCAAAATTGCGCGGAAAATGCAGATGCACCATAATTTCAAGCAATGCCAGCGACAACGAGGGAGAGGTGTACACCATCGGGGTACCCACTGAGTTCCAGCGGCCACCATTGAGAGATGTACTCTGCCCGTCCCACGCAGACGCGAAATAGCGTTTATGAGTAATGCGGTACGCAATCAAAAGTACACACCATGCATTAAACGATGGATGAGTTTGATTACGTCAACGGTACCCGATTCCGAAGAAAGCATTTCCATCGGCTTTTTATTGCCAAGCGCGACCGCAGGTTCATTCAGCCATTGAATGGCTTGCTCCCGTTCACCTTCCATCATCGTAGTAACCGCTTCAATCACGCGCACGAGTCGAGCCAAAGCTTCACTTTGCGGTGCCCCTAAACGATTGCGCGCTTTAACCTGGCGGTTGAACGTAGTTTGGCTTACGCCGACCACATTGATGAGGTTGGTAATAGGCCAATCAATCTCTTTAGCCAGAGACGCCACAACGCCCATGCCGAAACCTTTACGGATCGCGTCATTAAGCTTTGACCCTTCCCCAGCAGGTAAGCCAATCTTCTGCCAAATGCTCAAAGGTGCTTTGGCTGGCAAATTAAATTCGCGAAATGTACCGGTCATTACGCTCCCTCCACATGGTCTAACATGTTAATTATTGCACACCGAAAACCAAGTGGGCAATTATTTAAAACCAAATGGTCAGCCTAGAAGGTGTCGTTGCAAATTTTTAACGCACAACAGCGGTGACAACTCCCCCCCCTGACGGGGAGGCTTCCAACTTCTTAGGCAGCTGCCAGTACGTGAATTGGCTTGGCTTACGCAAGCCTCCATTGGCAGAAACCGACAGTCCTTCGGCTCGTATTTTTATAGTAGCCAGTTGACCAGTATTAATCGCAGCATTGATGTAACGGTCATGTTCCGTATGATAGAACGCGCATGTCCAGAAACGTATCGCTAGAGGAAGAGAATCTACCTTATGGTCGCAGCAGGAGCAGGTCTTGGAGCTAGCAAACCATCGGTCGATTTTGACCAGATGTTTACCCTGCGCCTTGGCCAGTCAGCCAGTACAAGAGGGCACTGGCCGAAGGAATACCGCAGCAATAAGCCAGTGCATTTAAGCCTATTGAATAAGTGTATTCATATTGAGATACGTTAATTGTGGTATTGTATCCTTATATAGATACATAAAGTTATTTCGCGTATCGATATTCAGATACATAACTGGCCTTTCTTGGGGTGTTTTATGTCAATCGGTGTTAGTTAGAGCTGTATCAGCTATCGATGCTGTGGCACCACGTAGAAATGATGCGCCGCTCAATAGAACAGGTTTACCCGCTGCTGCGCGTGGCCGAGCATAGACTGGCCAGCCAATACTATGAAATGTACCGCTTGTTTAAGTTGAATATCGACAGTTCGCAGCGCTTACTCGCCAGTGAAACCACCAAAACTCAACTGCCATACTGCTCTGAGTTCATGGGTGAGTTGTTTGAACGCCTGCAGAATTGAGTTTTAGGTACCAAAAAGGCCACCGCTGTGGCCTTTTAATTGATAGCTTTGGAATACAATGTTAGGTTGAGATATAGGGTCTATTTGTTTTGTTTTTTGTAAAGGATATCAGGCGATATTTCCGATTATTTGGCGTCAAAATTAGCTATCATTGCAAAAAACAAAATTTTTGTAATGGATTATAATCACCATATCTACCGATATAGCCTTCAATATCAAGGATTCTACTCACTCACTCACTGAGCGAGATTGCTTTTAGTGGATATAATGTGCCTACAAACAGAAGGTCTATCCAGAAGAGTAAGGTGATAGGCTACCAAAAAGAAATCCGCCCAAAGAAGGCGGATTTTTCTTTACTTGGCTTGATCAGAAGATTTGAATAATCATCACGATAAATACCAGTGCGATACCTACTGTGGTGCCTAAAGCTAATTTCATTTCTGATGACATACTTGTCTCCTGCTTGTCGCTAGGTTAGGTTTAAAATCATTATTAATCACCACTATTTAAATTCAACGACGCGATGCTATTTTTGTGACCCACAAAGCATGCTTTTATTGTCAAATGCGATAGGGAACAAATGCCTAATCATCCGTCTTAGCGCACCGCCCTCTTCTTTCAATGGCGGTTAGGTAAACTTAAGGAGTTAATCTCGTAATGTCACAAGTACTACACACCATGATCCGCGTAGGTAACTTAGAGAAGAGTATCGAATTTTATACCCAAGTGATGGGGATGAAGTTACTACGTCAATCAGAAAATCCACAGTACAAATACAGTTTGGCATTTGTCGGCTATGGTGAAGAAAGTTCAGGTGCGGCCGTTATCGAACTTACCTATAACTGGGGTACCGAACAGTACGATATGGGCAATGCCTTCGGTCATATTGCCATTGGTGAAGCCGATATCTACGCCCGTTGTGAAGCAATTGCGGCGGCTGGCGGTAAAGTTGTCCGAGCGCCCGGCCCTGTTGCTGGCGGCACCACAGAGATTGCTTTTGTGGAAGATCCTGACGGTTATAAAATCGAGCTGATCCAGATGCGTTCAGCGGAGCAAGGTTTAGGTTAATCGCTGACGTGCTTATTGAGTATAAAAAAATCCCCGGCAAGCCGGGGATTTTTATGTGTTACTAATTTAATAAATCAAATTAGAACTTGTAAGTTACGTTACCGTAAATTTGGCGACCAACTACGTCGTAAACTTCTGGAGAAGTACCGCCGTCGCTACCGTTAGATACCCATGATGGCTTCTCGTCGGTGAAGTTTTTAACACCGGCAGACAGGCTCAGGTTATCAGTGAAGTGGTAAGTACCCACGATGTTGTGATAGAACACGCTATCTGCAGTATCTACGTAATCAACACCGTCTTCGTTATATTCGTCGTCCATAGAGTCGATATAACGGTTGTAGTACATAACGCTCCAGTCATCTTGTGAAACAGTGATGCTTAGGTTGTTACGCCATTTAGCATAACCACCAAAGTTACCGTCCACAGTACCTTCGTAGTCAACACCGTCTTGCTCATAACCGATCAGGTAAGTTGCATCGTTGTTGATGGCCCAATCCAGACCCAAGGCTTCAAACTTGTAGTTAACGTTGATGTCAACACCACTAGTTTTCACAGTACCAACGTTGGTCAGTGCTGCAGTCAGGTTAGTCAAATCACCGTCAGCAGTAACGTTGATCACTGAACAAGCTGCTGAATCACCGCCGAAACATGCGTTCAGGTTATCTTGAACATCAACGCGCGTGATCGCGTCAGTGATGTTGAATTTCCAGTAATCGACAGTTGCTGAGAAACCATCCAAGAAGCTTGGAGAGTAAACCAAACCAGCCGTGAATGATTCTGACTCTTCTGGTTTCAAATCTGGATCTGAAGAGTAGTTAGTCAGGATCTGTGCGTCTTGCTCGTTACCCCATGGATCTGTCAGGTAATCGTAAGAACCTGAGTTACCACCAAACAGTTCGCTTACGTTAGGTGCACGGAAACCAGTTGCAGTCACACCACGCAACATCAGGTCATCAGTTACACGGTAAGTCAGACCCACTTTCCAAGTAGTTGCTTTACCGAATGTATCGTATTCGTCGTAACGGAAGGCGAAATCACCAGTCAGCTTTTCAGTGAACGGTACGCTAACTTCTTGGTAGAAAGACAGTACGTCGTAGTGACCTTTAGTTGGGTCTTGTTGCGCTGCAGTACTTTCACCAGCCACGATGATTGGATCTGGGTTGAAGTAACCTTCTTCGTAACGGTACTCAGCACCGATTGCGAAGCTTACTGCGCCACCGCTAACTTGGAACAAATCGCCACTCAGGTTAGCTTGAACGTCGTGTTGTTCGTTGCCACCTTTGTTGGTTTCCATGTAGCTGATAGCATCAACGTCTTCAGCAGGGATTGCACCGCCGTAGAACCATGCATCTTGGTTTGCGTAGATAGCGTTCGCCATCCAAGTTGCATTGATAGAGTTCGCAGTACCGCTGGTTGCTTCGTTCTTACCATAGGTGTAAGACACGTCCCAGTTCATACCGTTACCAACGTTTGCATAACCTTGCAGGTCAACAGAAGCGCGGTAGGTATCAGTATCTTGAGAATAGATACGTGGACCAACTTCGTTAGTACGACGACGATAGTTCACAACACCATCATCAGCTGTGATACCAGCGGCAGTCATTGCTGAATCAAGTGTGATGCAGTTGCTGGTCAGGGTGTCAGTACAAACAGCCAAATCGATGTTAGCCGGTTGAGCTGCCATCTGTTGGTTTGATTTACGCTTGGTGTACAGCAGTTCACCAGACAACACCATGTCATTACCCAGTTCTTGGGTCATGTTAGCAAACAAGCTATAACGCTTAGATGGTGTTTGGAAGTAGCTGTCTTGGGTATAGTCATAACCGTAGTCACGATCATACCAAGTACCATCAGCAGCGGCACGCATGCCACCCAAAGTACCTTCAGGGATGAATGAACTTGCGCCTGGAGTCACCCAGTTACGATCGCCTTGGATTACGCCGTTACGCTTAGAGAATGCAGCACCGATGGTGTAGTTGCCACCGTTATCAGTGTTGAAACCGTACAGGCCGCTCAGCTCATAAGTCTGGCCGTCGCCTTTGTCGGTAGTAGAAGACTTAGCATCCAGTTGGAAGCCTTCAAAGTCTTTCTTGGTGATGATGTTCACAACACCAGCAATCGCGTCAGAACCGTAAACAGCTGAAGCGCCGTCTTTCAGGATTTCAACACGTTGGATCATAGCAACAGGGATAGTGGTCAAATCCACTGCGCTGTCAGCACCAGTACCTGAACTCACCATACGGCGACCATTCAACAGTACTAGCGTACGCTGAGCGCCCATACCACGCAGGTCAACCTGTGCAGTACCGCCTGAACCATTGTTAGAAGTAGCGCCCAGAGCCGCACCAGCCATTGAGGTTTGGTCTTGCAGCAGTTGGTCTACAGAGGTGTAACCTTGCGCAGTAATTGCTTCAGCGCTGATAGAGGTTACTGGAGAAGCAGTTTCCATATCCTGACGTTGAATACGGCTACCGGTAACTTCGATACGTTCAACTTTATCGCCATCTGCAGCGTATGCAGACATTGTAGATACACTGCCAGTAGCAACAGCGGCAAACAATGACCACTTAACTGCTGACGACAGCTTATTTACTTTAAGCATCCAAAACTCCCAACTTCATTTGTAGTTTTCACGCTTGAGCGCATGAAATTCTAATATTTATTCAAAACCAAAAATCGGTTCGGGAAAGATACTGTCGTTACTCTTAGCCTGCGTCAATTAGCCACAATTGTTTACATTAACCCAATGGCGTTTACCTATTGTTGAGCAAATGTTTTATATTGGTTTAACAAAGGAAACAAATGGATTATTAATTTATCTTTTAGTTTAATTTATCCGCCTTTGTTACAAGGAAAGTTCATAAATTAAGCGTTAAGCTTTGTTGCGTATTTAACCTTTACATAGCAAAACTTCAATTGTAAAAATATGTAAATTAATCTAAAGTTTTCTATCCCTGCTGAATAATGCAGCGTCTCACCCACAAGAGGCAAACAAATAAGACACTGAAATATAGTGATATTTATATTTCTGCTTGGGAAAAACACTCAAGAACCAACCTTTTTAGCGCAATTCCATTACATTTTTTTCATTTTGCATACTTTCTCGACAGTATCTATTCCCGAACTTTTGTTATCGAAAGATGTCGCCACTACAATAAAAGAACACATATAAAAAAAGAGCCTCTATCGGCTCTTTTTTATCCACATAACAAAAAGTTATTCAGCGTCTTTCTTATATTTAGCGGCAGTTTCTTTGATTAATGGTTGTAACTCACCTTTCTGATACATTTCAGTGATAATGTCACAACCGCCAATCAGTTCACCTTCTACCCACAATTGCGGGAATGTCGGCCAATTTGCATATTTAGGCAGTTCAGCACGAATATCCGGATGCTGCAAAATATCAACAAAGGCAAATTGCTCACCCATGTTGATCATAATCTGCGCAACCTGTGAAGAGAAACCACAGCTTGGTAACTTTGGAGAACCCTTCATGTATACGATGATTGGGTTTTCAGCGATCTGCTGTTTAATTTTGTCTACAGTTTCCATTTGATTTCCTGAATTATCATAGTCGACATCATGACTTGACTATATTGTACGTCAGTCACACTCACAACAAAAACACACCTTTTGTAAGGGTTTTAATCGACTTCACTAATCGGATTAATCGATATTTTTACTTAAACACAACAATAATTTATATACAAACAATGATGCACATCACAAATTTTATCAGTACAATAGTTGGCAGTGAGCAACATCAAGCATGATTAACCAAGTCAATGGAGAGATTACAATGGCTTTCGAATTACCCGCATTACCCTATGCACAAGACGCTCTGGAACCACACATTTCTAAAGAAACCATCGAGTACCACTACGGTAAGCACCACAACACTTATGTGGTAAACCTGAACAAGCTGGTTGAAGGTACAGAGTTCGCAGGTAAATCTCTGGAAGAGATCATCAAAGCTTCATCTGGTGGCGTATTCAACAATGCAGCTCAAGTTTGGAACCACACTTTCTACTGGAACTGCCTGAGCCCTAACGGCGGCGCAGCAGCAACTGGCGCGATTGCAGACGCAATCAATGCAGCGTTTGGTTCATTTGAAGCGTTTAAAGAAGAATTCACTAAGAGCGCAATCGGTAACTTCGGTTCTGGTTGGACCTGGTTGGTAAAAAAGGCTGATGGCACTGTCGCTATCCACAACACCTCTAACGCAGGTTGCCCGTTAACTGACGACGTAACGCCGCTGCTGACTGTTGACGTATGGGAACACGCCTACTACATCGACTACCGTAACGCTCGTCCTAACTACCTGAGCCATTTCTGGGAACTGGTAAACTGGGACTTCGTGAACCAAAATTTCGCATAAGCTAATATGTGAAGAAAAAGGAGCCACTTAGGCTCCTTTTTTATTGCCCTTAATAACCTTATTTCCCATCAAACAATTGCAACTCTCTCAAATGCAACAGTTGCCTTTGCAACGGTTTCTTATTGTTTTTCCTACATTTTTTTGACAAAGACCACAAAATAGTGTCTAAGATTAAGTGTAGGTCACTACAAAAATGAGTTTCCTTCCAAAGATAAGCTAGGCGTTTTAGGGGGTTTAAGATGGGTATATTTGAGCATTACCAGCAACGCTATGAAAAGAAACTTGAAGAGCAATATTCACTTCAAGAGTTTCTCGACATATGCAAAAAAGACCGAACCGCTTACGCATCCGCAGCAGAAAGACTGCTTATCGCAATTGGAGAGCCAGAAATCATTGACACCTCCAAGAGCCCGGTGCTGAGCCGTATTTTTTCAAACCGGATGATTGCACGTTATCCCGCCTTTAAAGATTTCTATGGTATGGAAGAAGCCATAGAGCAAATCGTGTCTTACTTGAAGCATTCTGCGCAGGGATTGGAAGAATCGAAGCAGATTCTGTACCTGTTGGGGCCAGTGGGTGGCGGTAAATCTTCTCTGGCCGAGAAACTCAAAGCATTGATGCAGCACGTACCCATTTATGTGCTAAGCGCGAATGGTGAACGTAGTCCAGTGAATGACCATCCTTTTTGCCTGTTTGATCCTGAGGAAGACGGCAAACTGCTGCAGCAAGAGTATCAAATTCCACTGCGTTATTTGAAAACCATCATGTCTCCATGGGCAATTAAACGCTTACATGAGTTTGGTGGCGATATTTCCAAATTCAAAGTTGTCAAAATCTATCCTTCAGTGCTCGATCAGGTCGCCGTTGCGAAAACAGAGCCAGGAGATGAAAACAATCAGGATATTTCCTCTTTGGTAGGTAAAGTCGACATTCGCAAACTTGAGCACTTTGCCCAGAACGATGCCGATGCGTATTCCTATTCCGGTGCATTATGTTTGGCCAACCAAGGCTTGATGGAATTTGTGGAAATGTTTAAGGCACCTATCAAAGTGCTACATCCACTGCTCACTGCTACCCAAGAAGGAAATTATAACGGTACTGAAGGTCTGTCAGCACTGCCCTACTCTGGCATCATTTTGGCCCACTCCAACGAGTCAGAATGGAGTACCTTCCGCAATAACAAAAATAACGAGGCGTTTCTTGACCGGGTTTACATCGTTAAAGTGCCTTATTGTTTACGTGTTTCCGAAGAGGTGAAGATTTATGAAAAGCTCATCACCCATTCTGAACTGGCAGAAGCACCTTGTGCCCCCGGCACCATCGAAACTCTGGCACAGTTTAGTGTGCTGTCTCGCATCAAAAATCCTGACAATTCGTCTATCTACTCCAAAATGCGGGTATATGACGGCGAAAGCCTGAAAGATACCGACCCGAAAGCTAAGTCTTTCCAAGAATACAAAGACTATGCCGGCGTTGATGAAGGGATGCAGGGGCTGTCAACGCGGTTTGCATTTAAAATCCTGTCACGAGTATTTAACTTTGACCGGACGGAAATTGCGGCCAACCCAGTGCATCTGTTCTACGTGCTCGAAAAACAGATTGAACAAGAGCAGTTCCCAACCGATATTGCCGATCGCTATCTCGAACATCTGAAAGGTTATCTGATCCCTAAATATATCGAGTTTATCGGTAAGGAAATTCAGACCGCCTATCTCGAAAGTTACTCAGAATACGGGCAAAACATCTTTGACCGTTATGTCACCTATGCCGATTTCTGGATCCAAGATCAGGAGTACCGAGATCCAGAAACGGGGCAACTGTTTGACCGTGCGGCGCTAAATGCCGAACTGGAAAAAATTGAAAAGCCCGCCGGCATTAGTAATCCAAAGGATTTCCGCAACGAAATCGTGAACTTTGTTTTGCGGGCACGAGCCAACAATGACGGCAATAATCCGACTTGGACCAGTTACGAGAAACTACGCACAGTGATTGAGAAAAAAATGTTCTCCAACACTGAAGATCTGCTACCAGTGATTTCGTTTAACACCAAGACGTCCACGGAGGATCAACGTAAACACGATGACTTCGTCAATCGGATGATGGAAAAAGGCTACACCAAGAAACAGGTCCGCCTACTTTCTGAATGGTATCTGCGAGTCAGGAAATCCTCGTAGTCCGCTAAGGGTTCGGCTACCGCCGAACCCGCTGTTTGCTTTGGGAGGTGCGTATGGCGAACTTTATCGACAGACGGTTGAATGCCAAAGGAAAGAGTACGGTCAACCGCCAGCGGTTTATCAACCGTTATAAACAACAAATCAAAAAGGCCGTGAGTGATGCGGTCACCCGTCGTAGCGTCACCGATATCGACAAGGGTGAAAAAATCAGCATTCCGACTCGCGATATCAGCGAACCTGTATTTCATCAGGGGCAAGGTGGTATCCGTGAGCGCGTTCATCCTGGGAATGACCAATTTACTCGTGGCGATCAAATAGAGAGACCACCAGCAGGTGGCTCTGGTGGCAGTGGTCAGGGAGACGCCTCAAACAGTGGTGAAGGACAAGATGATTTTGTTTTTCAAATATCTAAGGATGAATATTTAGAGCTGCTGTTTGAGGATTTAGAACTGCCGAACCTGCAGCGCAACCGACTCAATAAATTGGTCGAGTACGAAACTTATCGCGCTGGATTCACCAATGATGGCGTCCCCGCCAACATCAATATCGTGCGTTCATTGCGCTCTTCGCTCGCGCGCAGGACTGCAATGACGGCGGATAAGAAACGCCAGTTGCGAGAATTGGAACAGGAGTTAGCTGAGCTGCAGAACACCGCAGGTGCAAGTGCTGATCGTATCATCGCTCTGCAAGAGGAAATTGACGTCCTTAAACAAAGAATCGCTAAAGTGCCCTTTATCGATACTTTCGACTTACGTTTTAACAACTTTGCCAAACGAGAAATCCCCACCAGCCAAGCGGTCATGTTTTGCTTAATGGATGTCTCAGGTTCCATGGATCAGGCAACAAAAGACATGGCAAAACGTTTTTATATTTTGCTGTACCTGTTTCTGACCCGAACCTACAAAAACCTAGAAGTGGTTTATATTCGTCACCATACACAAGCAAAAGAAGTCGATGAACATGAGTTTTTCTACTCTCAGGAAACTGGCGGCACCATAGTTTCCAGTGCTCTGAAACTTATGCATGAAGTTCAGCAAGCACGCTATCCTGCTGATGAATGGAATATTTATGCCGCGCAAGCATCTGACGGCGACAACTGGGCTGATGACTCACCGTTATGTCATCAGATCCTTGAAAAACAAATTCTGCCAACAGTACGCTACTACTCATATATCGAGATCACCAACCGACCTCATCAGACCTTGTGGCGTGAATATGAGCAGTTAACTGAAAAGTTCGACAACATGGCGGTTCGCAATATTCGTCAGGTTGAAGATATCTATCCGGTTTTCCGCGAACTTTTCAAAAAGCAGGCCGTTTAAGGGGAAGTACTATGGCGAAATCCAAAAAGCGTCAGCCGTTAAGTGACGGACCAGAATGGACCTTCGAGTTACTTGAGGAGTACGAAAAAGAGATCGAGCGCGTCGCTGATCACTATCGGCTTGATTATTACCCGAACCAAATTGAAATTATTACTGCCGAGCAGATGATGGATGCCTATGCCAGTGTGGGAATGCCGATTGGATACACGCACTGGTCTTTCGGTAAGCGCTTTATTGAAACCGAACAGGGCTATAAGCGCGGCCAAATGGGGTTAGCGTACGAGATTGTGATTAACTCAGATCCCTGCATCGCGTATTTAATGGAAGAAAATACCATTACTATGCAAGCCTTGGTAATGGCGCATGCATGTTATGGCCACAATAGTTTTTTTAAGAGTAACTATCTGTTTAAAACCTGGACAGATGCCAGCTCGATTATCGACTATCTAGTGTTCGCCAAAAACTACATTAGCCAATGTGAACAGAAATATGGCACCAATGAAGTTGAAGCAATACTCGACTCTTGTCACGCCTTGATGAATTACGGCGTCGACCGTTATAAACGCCCAACTGAAATTTCCTTCAAAGAAGAACAGATTCGACAAAAGGAACGCGAGGCGTATTTGCAGTCGCAAGTTAATGATTTATGGCGCACTATTCCGAGTAAACCCACTCCTGAAGCGGAAAAGCAACGTAAGCGTTTTCCATCAGAGCCTCAGGAGAATATTCTTTATTTCATCGAAAAGAACGCACCATTATTGGAGCCTTGGCAACGAGAAGTGGTCAGGATCGTGCGTAAACTTGGCCAGTATTTCTATCCGCAACGACAAACACAGGTAATGAACGAAGGCTGGGCGACCTTCTGGCACTATACCATTCTTAATCACCTGTATGACGAGGGCTTGTTAACCGACCGCTTTATGATGGAGTTTTTGCAAAGTCATACCAATGTGGTGATGCAGCCAGCATACAATAGCCCCTATTACAGTGGCATTAATCCGTATGCACTTGGGTTTAATATGTTTTGTGATATTCGCAGGATCTGCGAAGAGCCCACCGATGAAGATCGTTATTGGTTCCCGGAAATCGCCGGCAGTAATTGGTTAGATACACTACATTTTGCAATGCAAAATTTTAAGGACGAGAGTTTTATCAGCCAGTACCTATCTCCTGCGATGATTCGGAAATTTAAGTTATTTGGCGTTTTGGATGACGAAAGCAAAGAGCATCTGAGCATTTCGGCCATTCACGACGAACAAGGGTATCGTGAGATTCGGCAAATTCTCTCGTCACAATACAATCTGTCAATCAACGAACCCAATATTCAGATTTACAATGTCGACGTAAATGGTGATCGGTCTCTGACATTACGGTATGTGCCCAGCCGAGGTGTGCCGTTAGCCTCAAGTCGGAACGAAGTGATTAAACATCTCTATCGTTTATGGGGCTTTAAAGTGACGCTCGAACAACAAACCGACGATGGTACAACCAATGTGATTGCACAGTGCCCAGAACCGTCACCCACAACCTAATCTCAGCGCAAAAAAAGACCGCCGGAGCGGTCTTTTTTTATTTATGAGCTGGCGTGCAATTATTGATTATCTTGCGCCATTTCGAGCGGCATATCATCACGTAATTTCTGCCACATGATGCCACTATCTTTGCCATATGTGCGCATTAACGCAGGCACTTCACTGTAGTCGCCACGCTTAGCCAAAATCTCTAACTCACGATAAAAGCTCAACGCCAGATGACGCGCTTCTTCACTGCCAAAATAGTAGCGCCCTACTTTTGCGTACAATCCTTTAAAGCCATTGAGGATTAACACATACAAAGGATTTCCGGACGAAAATGCAAGAGTGTGGTGCAATTTATAATCAAATTCTGCAAAGGCTTCAGCATCATCTTCTAATTGATGAATTCCTGCCAATACTTCAACGGCGACTTGGGGGCTATTACGCAAAGCACCTCGAAAATAGATTGCGCTGATGTTAGTGCGTGCCGACAACAGTTGGTCCACTAACTGAGGAAAACCCTTAGGATTAAGATCCGCTATGGTTTCCAGAATATTGAGGCCTGAGGTCTCCCAGAAATTGTTTACTCGCGTAGGTTTGCCGTGCTGAATCGTCAACCAGCCATCACGCGCCAAACGCTGTAAAACCTCACGTAACGTGGTACGTGTTACACCAATAAGTTCAGACAGTTCTCGTTCGGCAGGCAAAATTGAGCCTGGTGGGAACTTATTTTCCCAAATTGAGCGAACGATATATTTTTCTGCGAAACTTGCAGGCCCTTTGGCATTAATGATCATCAGCCTGATTTTCCAACAAAGTCATTGAGTTTGGGCACTGATCATACCAGAGGAAAAAAAAATAGGAACCACTTGAAATCACGCTGTTATCGGGAGTAGAGAAAATGGCCTTACACATATTTGGAGATGATTCAATCCTGTTTATCTCATTTTTGAGTCGAGATTCCGATTTTTAATCTATTAACGTGGGTTGACGATGACAGTACGAAGTCAATTGCGCTAGACTGAGCCGATTTTAAAAAAATAAGCACTAAATACGATATAAAACAAATTTGGAGAGGAAACATGCCGATGTCACTCGGTCAGGCTTTTATCAGTAACTTTCTTGGGAACTCTCCCAAGTGGTACAAACTCGCAATTTTAAGCTTTCTGATCATTAATCCCATCGTTTTCAACATTGACCCATTTGTTGCCGGTTGGCTGCTCGTCGCTGAATTTATTTTCACGCTGGCGATGGCACTAAAATGTTATCCGCTGCAACCTGGTGGTTTGTTGGCGATTGAAGCTGTAGTGATTGGCATGACCAGTCCGTCACAGGTATTACATGAAATTGAAGCAAACTTGGAAGTATTGCTGCTGCTGATCTTTATGGTGGCAGGCATCTACTTTATGAAGCAGTTGCTGCTTTTTGTGTTTACCAAAATCATCACTAAAGTTCGCTCCAAATTAGCGGTTTCGCTGATGTTTTGTCTGGCATCTGCTTTCCTGTCAGCTTTTTTAGACGCGCTAACAGTAATTGCGGTGATTATTACCGTTGCAGTCGGTTTCTACTCGATTTATCACAAAGTTGCATCCGGCAAAGATTTCAGCGATGACCATGACCATAACGATGATGGTCACGACAGCATCAATGCCGAAGAGTTAGAAGATTTTCGTGGTTTTCTGCGTAACTTGCTAATGCATGCTGGTGTAGGTACCGCACTGGGTGGCGTATGCACCATGGTGGGCGAACCACAAAACCTTATCATTGCTGCGCAATCTAATTGGCAGTTTGCTGAATTCGCGGTGCGGATGTCTCCAGTAACGATCCCGGTATTCTTGTGCGGTATCTTAACCTGCGTATTGGTAGAAAAATTCCATATCTTTGGTTATGGCGCCAAACTACCCGATGCAGTACACAAAATTTTGGTCGATTTCGCAGACCACGAAGATGCAGCCCGGACGAATAAAGATAATATCAAGCTAATTATTCAAGCATTAGTGGGTGTCTGGTTGATTGTTGGCTTAGCATTGCACTTAGCCTCTGTCGGTTTGATTGGTCTGACGGTTATTATTCTGACCACTTCAGTTAACGGTATTACCGATGAGCATGCGCTGGGTAAAGCATTCCAAGAGGCGTTACCATTCACCGCGTTGTTAGCAGTCTTCTTCTCTGTTGTAGCGGTTATTATTGATCAACACCTGTTCGCCCCTGTCATTCATTGGGCATTGGCGCACGAAGGTAACACTCAGTTAGTGATTTTCTATATCGCCAATGGTCTGTTGTCTATGGTGAGCGATAACGTGTTTGTCGGTACCGTTTACATTAACGAAGTGAAAGCGGCGCTGATTGATGGTCAAATTACCCGCGACCAATTTGACCTGTTGGCTGTGGCGATTAACACAGGTACTAACCTGCCTTCAGTGGCGACACCAAACGGTCAGGCAGCATTCTTGTTCTTGTTGACTTCCGCGCTGGCTCCGCTTATTCGTTTGTCATACGGCCGCATGGTGATCATGGCATTACCATATACCATCGTGCTGACCATTGTTGGGATTTTGTGTATTCAGTCTGGCTTGCTGGAATCTGCTACGCAGTATTTCTATGATAGTCATGTGATTTTGCATCACTCAGCTAAAGAAGCCTTGAATGCAGCTGGTGGTGTTATCCATTAATCGCTATGTGCTGAACTAACCGTATAAGCAACGGTCAAATCGAAAGCGCCCACGGAATCAGGGCGCTTTTTTATGGAGATAATATTGATGTTTTCTGCATTTGTGCGCTCCCGTACTAGCTGGGGAATCTTATTGCTAAGCGGCGTAGCTCTCGAATTAGCCGCCCTTTTCTTCCAATACGTCATGAAGTTAGATCCATGTGTGATGTGTGTGTACCAACGCGTTGCAGTATTGGGCATTGCGGCAGCTGGCATTATTGGACTCATTGCGCCAGCACTGATGTTGATAAGAGTCATTGCCGCCACGATTTGGGGGATCAGTGCTGTTTGGGGTGTTAAGCTTGCTTACGAACTCTATAAAATCCAGTCCGATCCAAATCCATTCGCCACCTGTTCGTTCTTGCCTGACTTTCCTAAATGGATGCCATTGCATGATTGGTTACCATCAGTGTTTATGCCAACGGGTATGTGTACCGATATTCCATGGACATTCTTAAATGTCACCATGGCTCAGTGGATGATTGTGATTTTCGTTGCCTACGTGATCGTGCTGCTGCTATTTTTGTCATCGATTTTTTCACGTCGCTAATGACAACAACTTAAACGATCACCTCCGCGATAGGAGAGGATTTAAGGTGAATAACAAAAAGCCTGAGTCAAACTCAGGCTTTTTGTTATCGCTCGCGCTATTCGACGTCTAGCATCGGCCAGAGCACTATATGATCTTCGACATCGCGAACTTTGATTTCGCTGACAATTTTTCCTTTTACCGAAATTCCTTTACGGTGCATCAATTTTTTATCACCGCTGATGAGCGGGTGCCATTGCGCTAATCCGCGTCCTGCATGAATACGGCGATAAGCACAGCTGTCAGGCAACCACGTCAGCTCCGCAATATTATCTTTAGTGATCGCGGTGCATTGTGGTACGAATTGAAAACGATTCTGATAGTGCATGCAGCCACAATCTTTTGCTGATAATAGTTTGCATGCAACATTGGTGTAATACAGCTCCTCAGTGTCATCATCGATAAGCTTATTCAGGCAGCACTTGCCGCAGCCATCGCATAATAACTCCCACTCTTCAGTGGTCATTTCTGCGAGAGATTTGGTTTCCCAAAAAGGTTTCATTGATCTTCTAACTTCTAACTAAATAACTAATCAACACCGAGTTTTTTTATGCGCTCAGACAGATGCGCTATCGCCAATACCAGATAATCATCCGGATGTTGTTGATATAAAATTCGGTAGTTTTTGTACACTATGTACTGTCGTCCTTTTACGCCGTCCGGCATAATTAACGACGCTGTCATATCGCGGCGATTTGGCAAATCTCGTCCATCGTAACGCCGTACCCCAGCCGCTTGCCAATCCACAAAACTTGCCTGATGAGTCATTCCCGTACGCGTTGGATAAAGCGCTTTAGGGGCACGAACTTGACGTCCCCACGTTTGGGATTCATCCCAGCCATTTTGTTGCCAACAACTAGCGGTGGACGCATAGATATCCAACGGATTGTGCCAAACATCAATTTTGCCATCACCGTCACCATCCACAGCGCAATGCAATAACATGGTTGCGGTGAACCTCATCGGTCCCATCGTCCCATCGGTATTGGACACCAAGTCATCAAAGGGATAGCCGCCATTGGCTATCAACCTGAGTGCCGCAATAAACTGGGCAGTAAACTGGTTCTCACCTTGATAAGCGTAAGACGCTGTCACCGATGCCAGCGGGTATGTCGCTAAATCATCACCGGTGAACGAGCCAAGCATAGCCCACTGCGCCAAGATAAACCGTGGCTGCACCCCATATTGCTGCGATAATTTATTAAACGGTGCCCGATATTGCTGATAAAACTGTTCTGCGGCGGATGCTTTCTGTTCAGTAACTTGTGAAGGGATATAAATCTCTAACGAATTTGCGCGAGGCGTTGATGCTGTAGAGGCTTTACGAAACAACTTAACCTGCGCCGCAATCGCATCGACATCATTGGCATTAACTCCTTGCGCCTTTGCTTGGTTGGCTAATGAGGCCACAAACTCATCAAAGCCCTGCGCCACGGCAATAACAGAATATGGAAACGCGCATAAACATAAGCTGTTCAATATCCATTGCCGAGGCTGTGTTAGCATGCGATGTCCTATAACCGAGCGCTTAGGCTGATTTGTTGGATGGCTGAGATTGCAGATGCTCTTTGAGTAAGTTTACTTGAGGTGGCGGTAATTGCAGATAAAATCCCTGCTCATTTAATGCAGCTTTCACCTTATTAATATCTGCGATTCCCAACTGCTGCCTTTTTTCAATTGGCAACAACATGACTAATTCTGGCTGGCCAAATACCTGCATTAACTCTGCTGGTACATCGTCAAAATTACCTTTTTGCTTAATGAACAGGTATGTTTCGGCTTTGCGTCGACTTTTATACACTGCACAGATCATAACTACACCAATTCCCAAGGTTTAAACTTGCTACTGAAATGCCTGCATTATAACATGTTTGGCCTATGTAAAAGTATGCTAATGAGTACACAACTCAATTATCGGAGCACTTCGCCAGGATGCACAAAGCCGTGTTGGAGCTGAAAGGTTCATCTTTCACACTATCCGTACTTCACCTCAATGCAGACAATATCGATGTCCTATTACAGGAATTAGATAAAAAACTTGCTCAGGCACCACAGTTTTTTCAAAATGCGCCATTGGTGCTAAATCTCGCCGCAGTTAACGAAAAAACGTTAGATCTTGCCCAATTAAAGCAAGCCTTAATTGCACGAAAATTATTTGTGGTTGGGGTGACAGGCGTGCAAGGCATCCTAGCAGCTACCGCACAAGAACTGGGATTACCGGTAATCAAATCGGGTAAAGAACAGTTCAGTAAGCCAGCAGCAAAAGCGCCGACACGCACCACTAAAATCGTCAAGCAAACCGTGCGTTCTGGGCAGCAAGTGTATGCAAAGGACGCTGATTTAGTGGTATTTGGTGCCGTAAGTAATGGGGCGGAAGTTATTGCGGACGGCAGTATTCATATTCACGGCACATTGCGCGGTAAAGCCATGGCGGGGGCTCAAGGCGATAATAATGCCATTATCATCGCCAATACCCTGTCTGCAGAATTGGTATCTATTGCTGGCAATTACTGGTTATCAGATAGTATTCAAGCTCACTCTAACGGTTCAGGCGCGTGCGTTCGTCTGGATGGTGAATCATTAATAATCGAATCGCTGCCAACATAAGGCAGAGAGGAAGGATAGAGATTTATGGCGCAAATTATTGTGGTCACTTCAGGTAAAGGCGGCGTTGGTAAAACGACTTCCAGTGCAGCCATTGCTACTGGTCTCGCACTCAAGGGACATAAAACGGTTGTTATCGATTTTGATATCGGATTACGTAATCTAGATCTGATCATGGGCTGTGAACGCCGCGTTGTATATGACTTTGTTAACGTCATCAATGGTGAAGCTAATCTGAACCAAGCTTTGATTAAAGACAAACGCTGCGACAAGCTCTTTGTATTGCCAGCTTCACAAACGCGCGATAAAGATGCGTTAACCAAAGAAGGTGTTGGCAAGGTACTCGAAGATCTCAGTAAAGACTTCGACTATATTTTGTGTGATTCGCCAGCGGGTATTGAAACCGGTGCGATGATGGCGCTGTATTTTGCTGACACAGCAATCGTGACCACTAACCCTGAAGTGAGCTCTGTACGTGATTCAGACCGTATATTGGGAATGTTGCAAAGTCGCAGCCGCCGCGCTGAACAAAGCTTAGAGCCGGTGAAGGAGTTTTTGCTTCTTACACGTTATGCACCTAATCGTGTTAAAACTGGCGAAATGCTGAGCGTTGAAGACGTGAAGGAAATTCTTGCGATTCCATTGCTTGGGGTCATTCCTGAATCACAGTCTGTTCTTAAGGCGTCTAACTCTGGCGTGCCCGTGATTGTTGATCAACAAAGTGATGCCGGTCAGGCCTATTCTGATGCGGTTGCACGCTTGCTCGGCGACGAAGTGCCCTTGCGCTTCGTTAATGAAGAGAAAAAAGGTATTCTGAAACGTATATTTGGTAGCTAAATTATGTCCTTACTCGACTATTTTAAAAGTTCGAAGAAAAGCAACACAGCTGCAACTGCCAAAGAGCGCTTGCAGATTATTGTTGCTCATCAACGCTCACAACGCGGCGATCCTGATTATTTGCCAATGATGAAGCAGGAAATCATTGAAGTAATCCGTAAATATGTCCATGTAGAAGAAGAGCAAGTCTCTGTTGCCATGGATCAAAATGATGACAATCTGTCGGTGTTGGAACTGAACATTACGTTGCCAGATCGATAATTCAATTTGGCAAAAAGACAAAAATAAGGCACCTAGCGAGGGTGCCTTATTTCTATGTGATCTATTAAGAAAATCAAACCATTATCACTATGCGTCAAAGCGCACCAATTGAAATTCTGCTATGTCACGTAATCTAATGAAGGTTAATCCATCAATTTTAGCGGTTGGGATCTTACTACGAGGATCAGCCTTATTTACTGATGGATAAAAAAAGCCACTTTCATCAACATATCCTTCAGCGCGACTGCTACTTTTGGCCTGGTCATAGAAAAAACCATTAAAAAAGAACCCTAATGGGTGCTGTTGCCCTTTGGCGATGAGACCGTAACGAATATTTTTTTCCAATTTAACCTCCATTTAAATCGGCACAACGACTGCCTATTCACTTCATGCTCCCACCAACATCAAGTGTAGTAGCCAGTATCAACATTCACTATTGTTGTCTAATTTTATGTAGAATCTGTGACAAAGGACAAATATTCACCCCTCTACTATAAAACGTATCTAACTTATCGCGGATTTTCAAATGATCATAGGAAACCCAGCAGCGAAGCGCTGCGTGTATCTGCCGCACAGTCCAAATATCCCCGATGGCTGGCAATACAAGCAGCAAAATGCAATGGAGCATTTACTTGAGGTAAACTCCAACCATTGGCGTAAAATTTTTGTCATTAGCGCTAAAATATTTTGTGATGACGCGGATGAATGGCGTAGTTACCTACGGCAAAATCTCCTGCACTCGGTGTGCTTTTATACTGATGAGCAACAGCTTAATACAACTGCCGACGTCATATTGCTCAGTGGTAAAGAGATAGCACAGAGATTGTTGCCAGACACAAATCCATCGGTGTTGAACGACAAAATTTTGCGTTTAGGCGAACACTGCTGGCAACTCCCCTACTTCGACTATCGACAGTTTCCTAATCAGCTAATTGCTGACTTCCGTCAATGCCTGATTTAGCAAAAAGCCGCTCGTAACGAGCGGCTTCGGTTATATCAAGCGACATATTAATCGTAAATTGTCGGGATAGGTTCGCGTTTGTGTTGAGTCGCTTTATAGATGGCGATAATGCGCTCCTCGACTTCCGCCGGGACTGCTTTACCTTCTAAAAAGTCATCAATCTGGTCATAGGTCAACCCCAGAGCAACTTCATCTTCAAGGCCTGGACGATTTGACTCCAAATCTGCTGTTGGGGTCTTGTTGACCAGAACGTCCGGCGCGCCAAGATAAGCTGCAAGCTGACGCACTTGACGTTTATTCAACCCAAATAATGGGGTCAAATCACACGCACCGTCGCCCCATTTGGTATAAAAACCTGTCACGTTTTCGGCACTATGATCAGTTCCGACAACTAAACCGCCGACGATTGCGCCAACTTCATACTGCGCAATCATCCGCATTCTTGCTTTAACGTTACCTTTTACAAAATCAACTTTTGCATCATCCGGCTCAAGAATATCAGCCGTTTCTAATCCAGAAAGTACCTGATGATGCACACCTTCAACACCGTCATGCACATTCACAGTCACCAATCGAGACGGTTTAATAAACGCTAATGACAACTGCGCTTCATCTTCATCGCGTTGCTCAAGGTATGGCAATCGCATGGCAACGAATGTGTAGTTATCAGAGCCCGTTTCCTCATTCAATGAATCAACTGCCAACTGACACAAACGACCAGCAAGCGCAGAATCGATGCCTCCACTAATGCCCAACACAAACGCTCGTCCTTTAGCTTCCTGCAACTTTGCCTTTAAAAATGCAACACGGCGTTGTACTTCAAACTCAGGCTCAATGGCCTGCAACACTTTCATTTGCTCTAAAATTTGTCCTTTCACGGCGGGCTCCATCTAAACTTCTTTGATTAGCGGGCTGGTAGCAATCATGCTCACCACCCTGAATACCTTCGACGCATTTACGCTAGAATCAATGCTATTGCGTAAACGATACCAACAAAACGGCATGCTGAACAGTCGCCGGTATTGCTCTGTTTAGAAATAGTCCTTTCGTTAAACTTCTGTGTAAAACGTCAGCACCAGTTAAGTTAATAGGCTTTAAACTTTGACCATTGGCATCTTGCTGATTTCACAATACACTGATGCCGCAGCAATAAAGGACTTAAATATTATGAGAATACTGGTTGTTGAGGACGATCCCCTTTTATCGCACCACCTGAAAGTTCAGTTGAGTGAACTAGGTAATCAAGTTCAGGTTGCCGCAACTGCCAAAGAGGGATTTTATCAAGCTACCGACTACCCTATCGATATTGCCATTATCGATTTAGGCTTGCCGGATCAAGATGGTATTTCATTGATTAAGCAGTTGCGAGAGGCAGACTTAAAAGCGCCTGTGCTTATTCTTACCGCTCGGGTTAACTGGCAAGATAAAGTAGAAGGCTTGAATGCAGGTGCCGACGATTACCTCGTGAAGCCGTTCCAGAAAGAGGAACTGGTTGCGAGATTGGATGCGTTAGTCCGCCGCAGTGCTGGCTTTGTAAAACCGGTCATCAACAGTGGTGAGCTCTCATTAGATCTTGCAGCCAAACAAGTAACCATGAGTGGCGAATTGATGGATATCACCGCCTTTGAATATCAAATCCTCGAATACTTGATGCGTCATAATCATGAAGTGGTTGCCAAGCAGCGCTTACTTGATGTGATTTATGGTGATAAAGAAGGCGATCCCAATACCATCGAAGTAATGGTGAGTCGCCTGCGTAAAAAACTAACGCGCGATGGTATTGAGAATCCCATTATTACCATCCGTGGTCAGGGCTATAAATTTAATCTTCCATGCAACTAAACCTAAAACCGAAAAAGCGCCTGTTAACGCGCATGTTTTTGACATCATTGTCGATCATCGCGTTAGTAGGCTTTGGCTTAGCGTGGATGGTGAATATTCTGCACGCCCAAAACAGTTATAACGAAGAAACCGCCAAACTTATTGCTGAAATTCCTCAAGTAGCCGCTGAGCTGCGTGAACACGACCTTATCCCCGATACCAGCGCCTGGCTGGAGGAAAACAGCACCAAACAGCCTTACGTCATGGCGTCGTGTGATGACACATTTAAACAGATCTGGACCTCTGCATTGGCGGTAGACCGCGGCTTATTTGATATCTGTGAACGCTTTAATCAGATCCGCGATGAAGTTCCCCCCTACTATCTCAACATGAATGACAATCGCGGCTACTTTGCCTATCTGTTGTCAGTGGATATCGCCACCATCCACTACAATCTGTTGGTGCTCAAAGACGCAGAAAAAATCGAGCAAGAATCGACTAAGTTCGCCAAAAGAACCTATTTACGCTTAGCCCTAGTATTGGCGCTAGCACTATTGCTGTTAGTCAGTGCGGCGTATTGGGGAATGCAACCGTTAGCAAGAATGCGTAACGAATTGAAAGCCATTATCCAGGGCAAAAGTCGTTCGCTTTCTAAAGGTTACCCAGTAGAGCTGGAAGGTATCACCCAAGCACTAAACGAATTGATGCGCCAATCGAGAGAGCAGCAACAGCGATATCAAAATGCCATGAACGACCTAGCACACAGTCTGAAAACCCGGTTAGCCGCGGTACATGCAATTACCGACGATGAACAACTTGATCGTAAAGAGTTATGTGAAAAAGTGATGGAGCAAGTGAGCCAGATGGATCATTTGGTCAAGTATCAGTTAAAACGCGCCATGCTTGGTCGTAAGGGACTTAAAAAGGAGATGACGTACATCGCTCCGTTAGTTGATCAGTTAGCGCAAATGCTATTTAAAGTATATCGCGATAAGAACGTCCACTTTACTGCCGCCATTAACGAAAACCTAACGTTCCCCGGTGAGCAAGGTGACTTAATGGAATTAGTCGGCAATCTAATGGAAAACGCCTTCAGGTTGTGCATTTCTACTGTGAAAGTAAGCGCTAGCGCTAACAAATACCAACTAGAAATCTTGGTGGAAGATGATGGTTTAGGCGTCGAAGATGCGCTAAAGCAAAAGATTATTCAACGTGGTGTACGTGCTGATACCCAATCTTCTGGTCAAGGGATAGGCTTGGCCGTTTGTAATGAAATCGTCGACAGCTATGGTGGCACCCTTTCTATCGAGACGTCAGCGCTCGAAGGTGCCAGCTTTCGAATCACGATCCCCTTGGCTTAACGGCGATACAGCTGTTCCGCTCTATTGAACATGATCCACGACGTGGCAATGTACTTATCATCACTAATAGGTGTATTGCCACGATGGCTGTGAGTAAAACCAGCGGGAGCAATTACCAATGAACCTTTGCGAGGTTGTAGCTTTCTTTGTTGATAATAAAACTCTGTTTCGCCCCCCTCTGCAACATCATTGAGATACACCATAAATAATGCTACCCGATGCAACGCTTCATATTGGCCTAGTTGCGGATACTGTTCAGAGTGCCAATGCGGATAGCCTCCCTGCTGTTTAGGGTATTTCTGTATATTGATCTGACCACTTCGATAAAGATACTTGACCAATCCCTCAACCCGACTCCGCCCTAATGTGTCATAATTTTCAGGAGATAAGGTGACAACTTGATTCTCAACGTTAGCTACTTGCATCGATACAGCCCCCATCAAGGCCAAAGCGTATTTATCAAAGTAGCGGCATACGTATGGGAAGATATTAGTTAACAACTCATCACGTAGCGGAGTCAGTTCTCTATACTGATCGATCGTAATATCAAAACTTAATTTTTTACTTTTATCGACGCCGTGACCGGTTTTCCCGACATCCACTGCAGGATGTGTGTTAAACGTGGCGATAATTCGTTCACATAGTTCGTCGGAGATTGCGTTGGGAAAAACTTCTATAAAATCCATGTTGCTTAGTTGTTATTCCATCGTCACTATATGCTGGCATCTGTATCAGCGTACTGTAAAGTAGCAGATTGCAACTAAACATTTATACAACAAACAAAAATAGTGTCCTATGGGTAAAAGTCGTTTCGTTTCCATACAACAGTTGCAAGTTGGCAACTATGTCAGGTTACCTTTGTCCTGGAAAGATCACCCGTTTCTTTTCAGTAGCTTCCGTATTAAACAACAAGCACAAATTGAATTAATTAAAAAACTGGGCATTGATTCTGTTTATGTCGACGTCGCCAAGAGTGATACGCCTCCGTTAGAGCAGGAGCAGATAACAGACAATAATGCGGTCGAATTCTCGGAAGACGTCGACGAATTGCATCAAAAGATGGAACGCTATAAGGCAGAACGCATTGAAATTCTCAAGAAAATGCGTCGAGACCTTAGTAAAACAGAAGAAAACTTTGACCGTTCATTAGCGAGAATGCGTAATTTGATTAATAAATTGCGTTCTCGTCCGTTGAATGCCATTGGAGAAGCCAAAGAGCTGATCGCCGATATTGCCGAAGAATTGCTGTCGTCAGACAACTTGGTGCTGCATTTAATGGCGGATCAAAAACAAGATGACGGTATCTATTACCACTCACTCAACGTTGCTGTTCTGTCGATGCTGATCGCCAAAGAACTGCAATGGCCCCGCAGTGATATCGAATCATTAGGACTTGGTGCACTCTTCCATGACGTAGGTAAGTTAAAGCTCCCGAGCCAAGTGTTACGTAAACAAACCGCCTTAACTGGACCGGAGCAAAACCTTTTTAATCAACATCCGTTACTCGGCAACGAGCTCATTAAACTGGTGGACGACTTTCCTTCGGCGGCAACAGATGTAATCCTAAATCACCACGAATATCTTGACGGCAGCGGCAGTCCTAGAAGCTTAAAAGCTGATGCTATCTCATTACCGGCACAGCTTGCTGCGGTGGTAAACAAATACGACATGCTTTGCCACCCAGCAAATGGACAACAGGCCAAAACGCCGTATGCAGCCTTAGGCTATCTATATAAGTATTCTAAAGGAAAACTCAATCAAGAATTTATTGGCAAGATGATCAAGATGCTCGGCATCTATCCTCCTGGCTCTGTAGTGGAACTCACGTCAGGTCAATTTGGACTGGTAATGTCGGTCAACTTGGCCAAACTGCTATTGCCACGGATTTTGGTTTACGATCCAATGGTACCTAAAGACCAAGCCCCTATTATTGACTTGGAATCTGAAGGACTACAGATAGCCCGCTGCATTGCGGCAACGGCTTTACCAGAGAATATCTATAAATATTTAAATCCTAGAGAAAGAATCAGTTACTATTTCGGAAATGATAGCAAAAGCTAATTTATAAGCTTTTAGGAAAATTTACGCTACGCTTAATCTAAGCGGGGCAAATCCAGCTCCACTGTCAGCTAAGACTGCCAAGGATGGTGAGGAGCGAAAATATGACTGATTTACCTGATTTCGATACGCTGATGTGGATGGCCAAACATCAACCCGATGCGTTAAATCAACTGCAATCCTCAATGTCGGAAGAGTTGATTAACAGCGCAAGTGGAAATCAACGTCAACTGCGGGCGGTAAATGAACACCTTATTCGCCGTCTTGCGCTGTGCACAAACCCCTACCAACGCTGTCTTACAACTGTTTGCATGATGCGTGCTAAATTTGGCTCGCTAGCTCATGTGCTCAGAGATCCGGAGCACTTTCGCAGTCATCGAGCTGAAGTGATTCCTCTACAACGCAAAACAGGTTGACTGATTACAGCCAACCTTTACGTCTAAAGAACAGATAAGTGCCGGCAGCGCTGGCTAACATCAGCACAATAGCTAACGGATAGCCAACAAACCAATCCAGCTCAGGCATATGTTTGAAGTTCATACCATAGCTGCTGGCAATCAAGGTCGGTGGCAGGAAAACCACTGCCGCAACCGAAAATATCTTGATAATCTTATTCTGTTGTAGACCACTGAAGCCCATTGCTGCGTCTAGTAAGAAATTTAACTTATCGAAGATAAACTGACTGTGAGGCATCAAAGATTCAATGTCTGATAGCATCTCACGCATATCTTTCATCTCTTCTTCAAGCAACTCACGGCGATAATACTTTTGCATGTAACGCAGAGAACGCTGTGTATCCAGCAAACTTAAACGAATTTTTCCGTTCGAGTCTTCTTGCAGCGTGATCATACGAAAAATATCATCCAGCTCATCACTCTCGAACACTTGTTGGCTGACGTTTTCCAGCACGGTATAGACGTCTTCGATTAAGTCTGAAAGATACTCAACTTTGAGATTAAATAACTCGAGAAAAAGCCCTTGTGGTGTTTTGACGTCGATACGTCCTAGCCGCAGGTAGTTTCGCAACAAACGAATCAAGCCAACGTCTTCTTCTCTGATTGTCAGTAAGAAGTTAGTCCGCAAGTTAAAAGAAACGTTAACACCACGAACATCTTGCCCTACGCGTTGCGGAAATAACGAATTGATGTGTAATCCGTCGCTGTTCTGGTAAAAACGCGCAGATGCCTCAATTTCGTTAATGTCTTCTTCATCGGGGACTTCTTCTACAGAATACTTGGCGAGCCAGTCACGCTCCTGATCATCAGGACGATATAAATCAAGCCATAGTGTTTCTTCAGGAATAGCATCTTCAGGCGAAAGTTCTATGATTTTTAGCTGCTGATGTTGATAAATATAAGCGGTAATCATTAGACCTCCTCAGGCAGCTAATACGGGCAGGAAGGAAAAGTGGTGTTAGTTTAACTGATTAATTCGGAAAGAAAAGTTAATCTATCAATAAACAAAACTACGGAGCAATTTCTATTCGTTCATCCTTGGACAAACGAATTTTCAAACCCTCTACGGTGACAATTGTGTTTTCACCAATATCGCGCTTACGCACCGAATACGTTTCCACATTACCATTTTGAGGTGACACAATCGTGACTTGCACTTGTTGAAAACCATCCCACCATTGCCAGCCAATAACCGCAACGGCCACTAATAACAATATAGCCGCAGCAACGGTTGTTTTGCGCCCAATCGTAGGTAATGCATTAACTGACTCTACTCTTGATGTTGCTTGACGTTTACTTATAACTTTCCATCCAATAACTGCCACTAAAATAGTGACTAACAATTTGGTCAGCACAATACATCGCCTTAACAGTAAACGAATAACTAGCCGTCATAATAACACATTGAAACTCTGCATTATTTGATAAAGATTGTTTATCTGAATACAGAATTCCCTGGATATAAAAGCAAAAAGGCCACCCGCTTGGGTGGCCTTCTCTAATTGGGCGTCTGGCGATGACCTACTCTCACATGGGGAAACCCCACACTACCATCGGCGCGATTGTGTTTCACTTCTGAGTTCGGGATGGGATCAGGTGGGACCACAATGCTATTGTCACCAGACAAATTCTTTGTTGTTCTCGCAATTTGCTTTGCAAAAACAGTAATTCGGAAAGCTGTTTCTTTGTAGTTAGTTTGAAATGGTGGTCGCTACTGGGTTCGAACCAGTGACCCCCTCCTTGTAAGGGAGGTGCTCTCCCAGCTGAGCTAAGCGACCCCTTTTCAAATTCT
>NZ_JPEO01000016.1 GCF_000753795.1 Shewanella mangrovi | reverse complement strand
CCTCCATAGGAGGTGGTTTAAGGGTGACAATGAAAAAGCGCAGCTCAAGGCTGCGCTTTTGGTTTTGGGGCTAGCGGAAACTTACAGTAATCCGCGACGCTTTAATAAGCCGTCGGTGGTTGGCTGTTGGCCGCGGAAGTTTTCATAAGCCTCCATTGGCGGCACGCTGTTGCCGACTTCGCGAATCGCTTTACGGAACTTCATGCCGATATCACGATTCAATCCACCCTGTGTTTGCACATAAGCAAAGGCGTCTGCCGCAAGGATTTCACTCCACATATACGCGTAGTAGCTGGCGCTATAGCCGCCGGGGAACGCATGGGCAAAATAGGTTGAACGATAACGCGGTGGGACTGCAGAAAGATTCACCCCGTGTTTGGCCAGTGCCGCAGCTTCAAATTGAGCCACGTCCTGCAGCGGTGCATCTGCTTTCAGGCTATGCCATTCCAAATCCAGCAAGGCGGCAGACATGTATTCCAGCGTGTCGAAGCCCATGTTGAAACTGCGTGAACGTAGCAACTTGTCCAGCATATCGGCGGGCAAAGGTTCACCGGTTTGATAGTGCTTAGCATAGTTGGCCAATACCGTTGGATGACCAGCCCAATCCTCTTCAAAGGTGGATGGAAACTCGACAAAATCACGTGAAACCGCTGTGCCTGACAGGCTTGGGTACTTCACTTTGGAGAACATGCCGTGCGTGCCGTGTCCCAGCTCGTGGAACATGGTGGTTACCTGGTCATAGCTGACAAAGGTTGGTTCGCCGTCAGGAGCTTTTTGGATGTTCATCACGTTGACGACGACAGGCTTCTGGTTCAGCAGTTCGCTTTGGCGTACAAATGAGCTCATCCAAGCGCCACCACGTTTGCCTTCTCGCGCAAAGTAGTCGCCGTAGAAAATCGCCATACTACTGCCATCAGCGTCAAACATTTCCCACGCTTTCACATCTGGATGATAGACCGGCAGATCTGGACGTGGTTTGAACGTTACGCCGTAGAGTTGATTCAGCGTAAAGAACACACCATCTTGCAGCACGCGGTTAAATTCGAAGTAAGGCTTAAGGCTGCTTTCATCAAGATCATATTGCGCTTTACGCACTTTCTCGGCGTAGTAGGCCCAGTCCCATGGCTGCAATTCAAAATCAGCACCGGTTTCTTTAATCATGGCTTGGATAGCGGCCGCTTCTTTTTCGGTATTTTCCACTACCGCAGGCACCATTGAACCAAACATGTCAAAAACTGCTGCTGGCGTTTTCGCCATTTGTGGCGCTAAACGATAGGTCGCCCAGTTTTCATAACCCAATAGTTCTGCTTTTTGCGCACGCAGTTTGGCTAATCGTGCGACCAAAGAGGCGGTTTCATTATCGCCAGTTAAGCCGCGGCTTGAGGATGCTTGCCAAATCTGCTGGCGTAGTTCACGGTTGTTCAACTGCGCCAATACTGGTTGACGAGTGGTATTGGTGATATTCAGCAGATACTGGCCATCATGGCCCGCGTCCTTGGCATCTTTGGCGGCATTACGAATGGCGGAGTCTGATAAGCCATTGAGCATCTTCACGTCAGCAACCAGCACTGCATTTTCTTTGGTGAGCTTCAATAGACGCTGCTGAAAATCATTCGTCAGGGTCGACTCTTCTTCGTTCAGTGCGCGAATTTGCACTTTCTGATCGTCAGTTAGGCGGGCACCAGCTAGGACGAAGCGTTGGTGATAGACCTCAATTAAACGTACTTGCTCAGGTGTCAATGCGAGTTGCTCGCGCTGTTGGTAAAGTGAGTCAATACGGTTAAACAGCTTTGCATTTAGATTGATGTTGTCGGTATGCGCCGCCATTTTGGGCGCCATTTCGCGCTGAATGCGGCGGATATCTTCATTGCTGTTGGAACTGCTCAGATTGTAAAACACCGCTGCTGCGCGACTCAACAGCGCTCCAGAACGCTCCAGCGCTTCAATGGTATTACTGAATGTCGGCGCATCCGCCTGCTCAGCAATGGTTAATACTTCTGCCATTTGAGCGGTTATGCCTGCTTCTAAAGCGGGTTGGAAGTGTTCCGTTTTGATGGCGCTAAAGTCGGGTGCTTGGTATTGCAGTTGGCTAGCAGCAAACAAGGGATTTTGTTGTTCGAGAGTTTGAGTTGCTGCTACTGGTGTTGCTGGTGCTTCTGCAGCTGTAGTCGATGTCATCTCTTCAGATTTTGAACAGCCAGCCACGAGCAATACTTGCCCGAGCACAATGGCGATGAGCGTCTTGCGCATTTTATTGTTTTCCTTCGATTAGCGGTCAATAAGCTCGGCAAACTAACAAGCCGGGGTTAATCCAATCTGAAATGCGCCGGGTGATGTGTCTTAACTGAGAGATAGACTGTGATAAAAATGTAACAAATTAAGAAAATGCCGTGACATCCGCGTGATAGCCGTCATTAACCTGACCTGATTTTTCAGTCCGAACAGGGTATTATGGCCGCCATTAATCATGTTCGGAGCGCCGGGTTTGGCTCAGCTTTACTTTTACTATTCGGCGATGAATGCCGGGAAATCGACCTCGCTATTGCAGTCTTCTTATAACTACCGCGAGCGTGGTATGCATACGCTGGTATTGACGCCAGCCATTGATGACCGCTTCGGTACAGGCAAAGTCGCTTCTCGCATAGGCATTGAGTGTGAGGCGTCAATATTTAATAGCAGCGATGACTTATCGCAGTTGATTGCCGCAGAGCATCAGCGTCAGCATATCCATTGCGTGCTGGTGGATGAGTCGCAATTTCTGAGTAAGACCCAAGTGAAGCAGTTGGCCTATGTGGTCGATTGTCTTGATATTCCAGTCCTGTGTTATGGCTTACGTACCGACTTTCAAGGCGAGCTGTTCACTGGAAGCCAATATCTACTGGCGTGGGCCGATAAGTTAGTTGAACTGAAAACGATCTGCTTCTGCGGCCGTAAAGCCAATATGGTGATTCGCCGAGACAGCGAAGGACGCGCAGTCAAAGAAGGTGCGCAGGTGGCGATCGGCGGCAACGAGAGCTATGAGTCTGTATGCCGCAAACATTTTCGCGAGTTAGTGTGGGAGTAGTCGTCTGACTACTCCTGCTTGTCTACCGCTTCGTTAGCTTTGACCTTAGGTGATTTGGCGTTCCCCCGTGGAGAAACGCTGTCGGTTAAGGTGGCCAGCAATCTGGCTTTATGACGATAGGCGGCGATCAATTTATCGAGCTGTGTATGAATGCCTGTTAGCGCGAGCGCCAGCTGGAAGATTAACCAGCTGTAGCCATTGAGCGAAAACGCGCGCTGAGCAGATTCACTGTCGTGTGTGTGCTCACGCTGTTGCAGCGCAATCAACTGTTGCTCCAACTGATAACTAAAGCCAGCCGGCAATAATGGTTGTTTGTCGACTTTACCTGAGAGGTAATCCGCCAACTCCAGCAAATGTTGCTGCATGATTTGCGCAAATTGTTGGATTTGCGGTAGCGCGGGATGTTGTTCTTCATTCAATTTGCTTTGCAATAGCAACTCGAGCAGCGTTATCACGCGCACCTGTTCATCGGCGAGTTCAGTGACGGTCGCTGCATGTTTTTTTAATGTCTGGCTTTCCCATTCGAGCGAAAACATCAGCTTCTTTTGCGCCAATACCGCTTTCATTGCGTTTTCTAGATGACTTCTGGCCTTCTTGCTATCGCCATCATGATTAAGGTGAGCATCCAGTACTTTAGCCATCATCGAAAAGGTTTTTGCCATCTGCGCCCGCCAGTCTTGTTTGGCTTTAATTGGCAGAACAAACAGCGAAACTAACACGGCGACGACACAGCCGATGAGAATGTTCGCCGTGCGCCATAAGGCGGCAGAGGTATCATGGTTTGCATCACCAATCACGATAATCATGGTAAAGCCGGTAACCAAGTAAGCGTAGCTATAGCGGCCAGCATTGAGATAGCAAACAATGGTGACGCCAAGGATCAGGAGTCCCATAAGGTGCCAGTATTGGTCGATGAAGATCACCAGCAACACACCATAACTCGCACCAAGTAAGGTGCCCACGGCACGTTGCATCGATTTTTCAATTGCACCACCAACCTGCGGCAGCCCCATCATGATGATGACAATCGTCACCATGCTCCATATAAAGTGCGGTACTGGCCAAAAGCCGTTCACTAAAGCGACTAGCCCTAACGCAAGGGCAATTTTAAAGGTGTGGACAATTCTGGCGTAACGATAAATAAAGGCCGATAGCCGAGTGGCTTTTTCGAACACGGTTAAAGTTCCCGCGATTAAAAACTTTTGAAAGATAAATAAATTATCGCAAATATTTTGCAGAGTGCGTAGTGGGCTGGCACCAAAGCGTAAACTTCTGCGGCGCCAAAGGCATTGTTGTGATTTGACTGTGAGCGTTGTCACGAACTCAAACTGCTGGTGCTACATAAGCATCACCAGCAGTTAACAAAAGTCACTATTTTAGCGGGCGAAGTACGAGTTCAGACTGCGCCATCAGGTAGGCAAACTGGGCATACACCGCCACATTTTGGGCTAAGGCGGCTGGATCCACTTTATCGAGGGTGTCGTTTGGTGTGTGGTGATAGTCAAAGTAGTCCTGCCCATTTTGTCTCAGCGAGGCTACTGGCACACCTTGGGCGGGTAATAGTGACACTTCAGAGCCACCACGGGCGTTGTTATCACCTAACTCAACGCCGATAGCTGTCAGGCTGGTAAGTAACGCTTGTGCTTCGTTAAAGACGCTTGCAGCCACTTTAAGGTCGGCGCGGTAGATGCGATCTGCACCAAAATCAGACTCGGCGGCAATATAGTGTTTTGCCATTTCGTCTTTATGTCGCTCCACATAGGCTTTACCGCCAATCATTCCAATTTCTTCGGCGGCAAATAGCACTACGCGGATGGTACGCGCCGGACGCTGGGGTAATTCACCAATCAATTTAGCTGCGGCAGTCACAATCGCCACACCAGATGCATCATCAATCGCGCCTGTCCCTTCATCCCAAGAATCCAGATGAGCGCCTAACAGCACGATTTCATCAGGCTTGGAGGCACCGGTAAATTCCCCGATAACGTTATAAGTTGCAGTGGTACCTTGTGATTTAGGCGTTAGCGTCAGTTGTAGTGTTACATCGTCGGTGCGTGTCAGCATGGCATTGAGTAGATCTGCGTCAGGATTACTCAAGGCTGCCGCAGGGATTTTGGCCACCTTATCGTCATAGTGCATCATGCCCGTGTGGGCTAGACGGTCGTGGTCAGTACCGATTGAGCGTATGACAATGGCAACGGCCCCGAGCTTAGCGGCTTCGATGGCACCATTTACTCGACCAGCAACACTTTTGCCGTAGCCAGCCCCTGTTTTAAAGCGCTCGGTCTTCTGATCTATAAATACGATTTTCCCGGCAACATTCTTCTTGGATGCATGTTTTAATGCGTCTAACGTGTCAAAACGGGCGATCTTCGCAGTTAGCCCTTCCTTCGGCGTGGCGACACTGCCACCTAACGCGGTCAATACTAAATTTTGCGGGTAGGGAGAAATGACTTTTGCAGAGGCTTCGCCTCGTTGCCAAACCGGTACAACTACCGGTTCTTTATAGACTTTATCAAATCCTAGCGACGTCAGCTTGGCTTCGGCCCAAGCAACAGCAACGGCATTTTCTGGACTGCCAGCGAGACGCGGACCAACTTCAACTGTCAAAGATTCTGTAATTTTATAAGCGAGGTCAGATTGGAGCGCTTTCTGCGAGAGATCTATCGCAACCTTTTGATTTAAATTGGAACTTTCCGCACATGCGACATTGGGAAAGTAGCTTAAGATCAATGAGGTAATGAAAATAGGGAGTGATTTTCTCATAGAATTCCTTGTTTTTTGTACGTGTGTCCCATTTTTGAAAAGAATGTACCAAAAAATGTGCTTTAGGTCGCGTCTCTCTGTGTAAGCCGACGCTATATTAGGGTTGGAATTTATTTTAGGAGAGTAGGCTCGTATGAATATAGAGTTGATGCAGCAGCGCGCAGACCATGCAGTGGTTCTGCTGAAGGCGCTGGCAAATGAAAGACGGTTGTTTATTTTGTGCTATCTGCTGAATGAAGGCGAGATGTGCGTTGGCGAAATGAACAAAAAACTTGGGTTAAGCCAATCAGCGTTATCACAGCACTTAGCTTGGTTACGCAAAGATAATTTGGTGACGACCCGTAAAGAAGCGCAGACTGTGTATTACTCACTGAAAAGTGAGGAAGTGCGCGAGATCATCCGTTTGCTGGATAATATGTATTGTCACTAATTGAACGATATTAAATTGCAGCAATAAAAAAACCGGCTTAAGCCGGTTTTTTTAATGACATTCGAATCAGATTAAGCAGCCAGTGCTTTGATACGAGTGTTCAAGCGAGCCTTATGACGAGCAGCCTTGTTCTTGTGGATCAGGCCTTTGGTTGCCATACGGTCGAGAATTGGTTGTGCAGCGTTGAAAGCTTCAACGGCAGCAGCGTGATCACCAGCTCTGATAGCAGCGATAACTTTCTTAACGTAAGTACGCATCATTGAGCGGCGGCTCGCATTGTGTTGACGGCGCTTTTCAGATTGAAGTGCGCGTTTCTTTGCAGTCTTGCTGTTAGCCAAGGTGCAACTCCTAAAAACTGGAATGATAACTTTTAAAGGCCGAGGAGGATGCCCGTTTTTCGTCACTTTGTCAATGACGTCGGTGGAAATTCCGCCATAAAAGCAAAATATTCCGAGCCGTTTGGCCTTCCTCAACCCAACTCGTGTAAGATGGGGCGCATTCTAACAGTAAAAATTAGCGTGTGACAGTCCAAAAAGGAATTTTTGAGATTTTACGCTGTCCGCGCCGACCTCCATTTTCAGGGTGAAATGATTGAGTAGAAAATTGGTTCGCTCAGGACTCATTGTCAGTGCGATGACATTGGTTTCTCGAGTGCTGGGATTGGTGCGTGACGTGGTTGTGGCGAACCTGATGGGCGCGGGCGTAAGTGCCGATGTGTTTTTCTTCGCTAATAAAATTCCCAACTTTTTACGACGACTGTTTGCTGAAGGAGCGTTCGCCCAAGCTTTTGTGCCAGTGCTGACCGAATACCAAGAAACTAAGAGCCGTGATGAGGTCCGTGAGCTATTAGCGCGTGTTGCCGGAACCCTAGGCTTATTGGTGACGTTAGTGACGGCCTTTGGGGTGATTGCCTCGCCAGTTCTGACGGCATTATTCGGTGCCGGTTGGTTTATGGCGTGGTTACATGGCGAAGCCGATGGCGCCAAATTTGAGCTGGCGTCTTTGATGCTCAAAATTACCTTTCCTTATTTGTGGTTTATCACCTTTACTGCCCTGAGCGGTTCAATCCTGAATACCCGTGGCCGGTTTGCGGTGTCGGCATTTACGCCAGTATTTCTCAATGTGGCGATTATTACCGCCGCTATTTTTCTCAGTCCACAGCTCGCCCGTCCGGAAATCGGACTTGCTTGGGGCGTATTTGCGGGTGGAGTGATCCAGTTTCTGTTTCAAATTCCCTTCCTTTATAGAGAAAGGGCGTTGGTGCGACCTAAGTGGGGCTGGCGCGATGAGGGTGTGACTAAAATTCGCAAGTTAATGTTGCCTGCTTTGTTTGGTGTAAGTGTGTCGCAAATCAACTTGCTGCTTGATACCTTTATTGCCAGTTTTCTCGTCACAGGTTCAATTAGCTGGTTGTACTACTCCGACCGATTACTGGAATTTCCGTTGGGCATGTTTGGCATTGCGATTGCGACGGTGATTTTGCCGGCGTTGTCTAAACGCTTTGTCAGTGCCGACCGTCAGGAATTTAGCCAGACCATGGATTGGGGGATTCGCGCCATCATTCTGCTTGGCTTGCCCGCAATGGCGGGATTGATAGTGTTGGCAAAGCCGATGTTGCTGGTGCTGTTTATGCGCGGCGAATTTGGTGTAGAAGACGTGAGCCATGCCGGGGCATCGTTAGTGGCATATGGCACAGGTTTACTGAGCTTTATGCTGATTAAGGTACTGGCCCCCGGCTACTACGCCAGACAAGATACCAAGACTCCGGTGAAATATGGGGTTATCGCCATGCTGAGTAATATGGTGTTTAACGTTATTTTTGCTATTCCTTTTGGCTATGTCGGGTTAGCGATTGCGACATCTATATCAGCGGCACTTAACGCATCCTTGCTATACCGTGGCTTGCACCAGCGGCAAGTCTACCAAATCGGGCGGACTACCTTAGTCTTTATCGGTAAAGTGATACTTGCCGTTGTCGCCATGATTGCCTTGCTGCTGTATCTCACGCCAGATATTCAACAGTGGGTGGATTGGCGCTTTAGTCAGCGCATATGGCACCTATTGTTACTCATCGCTGAAGCTGCGCTACTTTATTTAGCTGTGTTACTACTGATTGGGATTCGACCATGGCAGGCAAAACCTGTCGTCAAGGGCTGATTATCATCATGAGCTGGTATATAATCCGCCAATTTACGCCAGTGCGGTCATTTGTTGTATGGAATTGATTCGCGGAATTCACAATATTCTGCCCAAACATCATGGTTGTGTGCTGACTATCGGCAACTTTGATGGGGTGCATCGCGGCCACGCGGAAGTGATAGGTAATCTGGTCAAACGTGCCAAGCATCTAGGCTTACCGGCAGTTGCGATGACCTTTGAACCACAACCGCAAGAGCTGTTTTGTGGCGATAATGCACCTGCGCGCCTGAGTTTGCTGTCGGATAAAATTCATCTGTTAGAAGAGTTAGGCATCGAGCGTTTGCTCTGTGTCAATTTTAACCGTCGCTTTGCCAGCATGGAGCCAGAAGCTTTTATTGAAGAGTTACTGGTGAACAAGCTTGGGGTGAAGTATCTCGTGGTGGGTGATGACTTTTGCTTTGGGCAAAAGCGCCGCGGCAACTTTGAGATGCTGTGTGCCGCCGGGGAAAAGTATGGCTTTGCAGTCGTTAGCACCCAAAGCTTTTTAGTTGGCGACCAACGCGTGAGTTCTACTATGATCCGTCAGGCGCTGGTAACAGGTAATTTGGAGCAAGCGAGACGTTTGTTAGGGCATCCATACGTGATGTCTGGTCGCGTTGCTCATGGCCAAAAAATTGGTCGTACAATCGGTTTTCCCACCGCCAATATCGCGTTAAAACGCAAGGTGGTTCCGATTAAAGGGGTATTTGCAGTCCGACTCTGGTGGGATGATAGTGATACCTATGAAGGCGTAGCCAATATTGGCTATCGGCCAACTGTACAGGGGCAAACGTGCCAGTTGGAAGTCAATCTATTTGATTTTCAAGGTAATTTGTACGGTAAAAAAGTTGCTGTAGAACTGGTAGCGAAGATTCGTGATGAAAAGCCGTTCCAGTCTCTTGAGGCGTTAAAACAACAGATTAATAAAGATGTTGACAGGGCCAAGGCTCTGCTCAGCAAAGATGCAGGCTGATTTTTCAGTCAACGAAATGGTAAAGGATCGATGAGCGACTATAAATCAACTCTGAATTTGCCGGAAACTGAGTTTCCGATGCGTGGTAACCTGGCGAACCGGGAACCGCAAATGCTTGATCGCTGGAACGAAGACAATCTGTACCAGCAGATCCGCAACAGCCGCGCTGGCCGTGACTTATTTATTCTTCACGACGGCCCTCCATACGCGAACGGCGATATTCATATTGGTCACTCAGTTAACAAGATCCTTAAAGACATTATTATTAAGTCAAAAACCTTGTCGGGTTTTGATGCGCCTTACGTGCCAGGCTGGGACTGTCACGGTCTACCAATTGAGCTGAAAGTCGAGCAAAAGGCGGGTAAACCAGGGCAGAAGATCTCTGCTGCTGAATTCCGCGCAGAGTGTCGCCAATACGCCGCTAAACAAGTCGACGGTCAACGTAACGACTTTATCCGTTTAGGTGTGTTGGGCGATTGGAGCAATCCTTATCTGACCATGAACTTCGACACTGAAGCTAACATCATCCGCTCACTGGCCAAAGTGATCGATAATGGCCACCTGCAGAAAGGTGTTAAGCCAGTACACTGGTGTACTGACTGTGGTTCTGCGTTGGCTGAAGCGGAAGTGGAATACGAAGATAAAACATCTCCAGCGATTGATGTTGCCTTTACCGCAGTAGATAGCGCCAAAGTGGCTGCTGCGTTTGGCGCAGCAGATATCAATGATATCGCCATGGTGATCTGGACTACCACACCGTGGACGCTGCCAGCGAACCGCGCCCTGTGCGTGAGTGCTGATTTGGACTACGTGCTGGTTGAACTGCAACTGGAAAGCGGCGTTAAGCACTTGGTACTGGCCGAAGCGCTGTGGGAAGAGTGTGCTAAGCGCTACGGCGCCACCGACACCAAAGTGTTGGGTCGCACTCAAGGCGATACTTTGGAGCTGATGCAGTTCCAACACCCATTCTATGATTTCACTGTGCCAGTGATTTTGGGCGACCACGTGACGACCGATTCAGGTACTGGCGTCGTTCACACCGCGCCTGGTCATGGTCAAGACGACTTCGTAGTAGGAAACAAGTACGGCCTAGAAGTGGCTAACCCTGTAAACGATGAAGGTGTTTATAAAGAAGACACCCCTTTGTTTGCTGGTCAGTTTGTCTTTAAAGCCAATGACGCCATTGTGGAGTTGCTCAAAGAGCGCCATGCGTTAATGCACTTTGAAAAATATAACCATAGTTATCCGCATTGCTGGCGCCATAAAAAACCGATTATCTTCCGTGCCACGCCGCAGTGGTTTATCTCTATGGATAAAAATGGCCTGCGTAGCCAAGCACTAACTGAAATTGCCGAAACTCAGTGGATCCCAGAATGGGGTGAAGCACGTATTGAGAAGATGGTCGCCAACCGTCCAGATTGGTGTATCTCGCGTCAACGTACTTGGGGTGTCCCAATCACCTTGTTTGTGAACAAGGAAACCGAAGAGCTGCATCCTGACAGCGTGGCTTTAATGGAGCGCGTCGCGCATCGTATCGAACAGCAAGGCATTCAAGCGTGGTGGGATTTAGATGTCGCTGAAATCTTAGGTGATGAAGCTGACAAATATCGCAAAGTGACTGACACCTTAGACGTATGGTATGACTCAGGTTCAACCTTCTCTACCGTGGTAGGTACTCGCCCTGAATTCCAAGGCAAACGTGCTGACTTGTACTTAGAAGGTTCAGACCAACACCGCGGTTGGTTTATGTCGTCACTGATGTTGTCGACTGCCATGCATAACGAAGCACCTTATAGCCAAGTGCTGACCCATGGTTTCACCGTGGACGCCAAAGGCCGCAAGATGTCAAAATCACTCGGTAACGTGATTGCACCGCAGAAAGTCACCAACAGCTTAGGCGCTGATATTCTGCGTCTGTGGGTGGCTTCTACCGACTACAGCGGTGAGATGACCGTTTCTGACGAAATTCTCAAGCGTAGTGCTGATGCTTACCGTCGTATCCGTAACACCGCGCGTTTCTTGTTAGCTAACTTGAGCGGCTTTAATCCTGCAACCGATATGGTGGCCATTGAAGATATGGTGGCATTGGATCGTTGGGCAGTACGCCGTGCCCATGCCGTACAACAAGAGTTGCTGCAAGCTTATAACGAATACAACTTCCACGTAGTGACTCAGAAACTGATGCAGTTCTGCTCGGTTGAATTGGGCAGCTTCTATCTGGATATCATCAAAGACCGTCAATACACCGCTAAAGCTGATGGCAATGCGCGTCGTAGCTGTCAATCTGCGTTGTATTTGATTTCTGAAGCTCTGGTGCGTTGGATTGCGCCAATCCTCAGCTTTACTGCTGATGAGATTTGGCAATTGCTGCCAGGTGAGCGCGAACAGTACGTATTTACTCAAGAGTGGTATGACGGCCTGCGTAGTGTCACTTTAGAAGATGATTTGAGCGATGACTACTGGCAACAGCTGCTGACCGTGCGTGATGAAGTGAACAAAGCACTGGAGCAGGGCCGTCGTGACAAAGTGATCGGTGGCGCCTTGGAAGCGGAAGTGACCTTGTACGCGGATGATGTACTTGCCGCTTCATTGTCTAAGCTTGGTGACGAACTGCGCTTTGTGCTGTTGACCTCAAAAGCGACTGTTGTTGCTCTGGCTGATGCGCCTGCAACCGCTGCTGAAACAGAGTTGAAAGCGCTGAAGCTTGTCGTGGCAAAAACTGATGCTGAGAAATGTGAGCGTTGCTGGCACCATCGTGAAGATGTCGGTGTGAATGAAGCTCATCCACATCTGTGTGGTCGCTGTGTGACCAACATTGAAGGTGATGGCGAACAACGCGAATTTGCATAAGGTGGCCAGCATGCCTGCTGATTGGAAACAAAGTGGCTTGCGCTGGTATTGGATTGTTGGTCTGGTGTTAATTGCCGACCAACTTTCTAAACAGTGGATTTTAGCCAACTTCAAGTTGAATGAATCACTTAACCTGTTGCCATTCTTCTCGCTGACTTATCGACAAAATACCGGTGCTGCGTTTAGCTTCCTGCATGATGCGGGCGGCTGGCAGCGCTGGCTGTTTGCCTTGGTAGCGGTTGGTTTTAGCGTGGTATTAACTGTGTGGTTACGCCGCCAGCATTGGACAGAAAAGCTTAATGGCGTAGCGTTTACCTTAGTTATTGGCGGCGCCTTAGGAAATCTGCTGGATCGGCTCATCCATGGGTTCGTGGTGGATTTTCTACATTTCTACTATCAAAACTATCACTATCCCGCATTTAATATTGCCGACTCGGCGATTTGTGTCGGTGCGGTATTGATTATCTTTGAAGGTTTTTTTGCCAAGAAACACAAAGAGGATAACGCTAATGGCTGAGTTAACCCGTTCTTTACTGTGTCATATGGCGATTCTACTCGACGATGGTTCTACCGCTGAGAACACGCGCAGCAATAACCAACCGACCTTGCTTAATATCGGTGATGATAGTTTGAGCCCAGCGTTTGAAAAGGCGCTTGAAGGGTTAAGTGTTGGTGATAAAACCGAGTTTACCTTAGCGCCAGTTGATGCGTTCGGTGAGCCAAATCCCGATGCGATTTACTATCTCGACCGCAGTAAGTTTCCGGCTGACATGAAACTGGAAGCTGGCGTTATTGTTGGCTTCGCTGGCCCAGGTGGTAGCGAAATCCCCGGTATTGTGCGTGATGTCGCGGGGGATTCGGTCACCGTTGATATGAATCATCCTTTGGCGGGTCATACTCTGACATTCCAAGTTGAAGTGATTGAGGAGCGCTAATATGACAGCGTTAAAACCTGCCGCAGGCGGACTCAATATTATGTTGGCTAATCCCCGTGGTTTTTGTGCCGGGGTAGATCGCGCCATCAGCATTGTTGAACGTGCATTAGAGTTGTTTTCGCCCCCCATCTATGTGCGCCATGAAGTCGTGCATAACCGCTATGTGGTGCAAAATCTTAAAGATCGTGGTGCGGTATTTGTCGATGAACTTGAGCAAGTGCCTGATGACAGTATCGTGATTTTTAGTGCGCACGGCGTATCGCAAGCGGTACGACAAGAAGCGAAAGCCCGTGGCCTAAAGGTGTTTGATGCGACCTGTCCATTGGTAACCAAGGTTCACCTGCAGGTGACGCGCGCCAGTCGTAAAGGGATCGAATGTATTCTGATTGGTCATGAAGGCCACCCAGAAGTTGAAGGCACCATGGGGCAATACGATAACCCTGAAGGTGGTGTTTACTTGGTGGAGTCGGTGGACGATGTCACCAAGATGCAGGTAAAAAATCCTGCCAATCTCTGCTTCGTTACTCAAACTACGCTGTCAGTCGATGACACTCAGGACATCATAGCGGCACTACAGGCGCGTTTCCCGTGCATTGAAGGGCCTCGTAAGGATGATATCTGTTACGCCACGCAGAATCGTCAGGATGCAGTGAGAAAGCTAGCATCCGACGTGGATATGCTGATTGTGGTTGGTTCAAAAAATAGTTCTAACTCCAATCGCCTGCGTGAACTTGCGGAGAAATCGGGAACTCGTGCATATCTGCTGGATTCATCGGAAGACTTGGATTGTCAGTGGTTTGAAGGTGTCACTAAAGTGGCTGTGACGGCTGGTGCTTCTGCGCCTGAGGTGTTGGTACAGCAAGTGATTGAAGCAGTCGTTAAGATAGCGCCTGGCGTGGTAACTGAAGTCGCTGGACGCGAAGAAGACACTGTATTCGCCGTTCCCGCAGAGCTACGCTAACTACGGCAGAATAGGTAACAAAAAGCCCCGATTATCGGGGCTTTTTTACAGGAGGCTAGATCAACAAACTATCGAGATCTGAATCGAAATTACTGTCAATTTCCCTCAACTCTTTCAGTAGACGATGCTTCTCTTTTAAAGCTTCAATTTCACGCCATTTGCGTTTTTTATTTGAACCTCTAGAACGTCCAGCACTTTCTGTGTTTTCTTCCAGCGCACTACCATAACCTAAGCGATCCATGGCAACCTCCTGTTGTTGTATGTTTTCTAGCTTTAAATAGCATAGATATTAAACAGGGTGCAAGATAAATGTTTCGATGCTGTTAATAAAAAATGGCAGTTAGATGAAAATTACGTTTACCTCTAAAGAGATACAAAAAAGCCGGCATTGCTGCCGGCTTTTACCACGTCGTGAATGTGTGAACGGGATCAGATACAGCCTTTTTTGAAGGCGTTAATCAGACCGTTACTAGACGCATCCAAACCATCACAATCACTGTCAGCAGCAAGGCGTGCTAACACGTCGTTACCCAGTGTCTTGCCAAGCTCGACACCCCATTGGTCAAATGAGTTGATGTCCCAGATCGTGCCCTGAACCAGCGTACGGTGTTCGTACAATGCGATCAGCGCGCCTAAGGTTTTTGGCGTCAGCTTATCCATTAGGATGGTGTTGCTAGGCTTATTACCTGCCATCTCTTTGTGCTTAGCGATAAGCGCCTTATCGGCATCAGACAGCTTGCTGTCTTTTAGCTCTGCCATGGCTTCATCAAAGGTACGTCCTTGCATCAATGCTTGGGTTTGACCAAAACAGTTAGAGGCCAACTGAATATGATGCTCTCCGAGAGGATTATGGCTTTGTAGTGGCATGATGAAATCAGCCGGGATCAGTGCAGTACCTTGGTGCAATAACTGATGGTAAGCGTGCTGACCGTTGGTGCCTTCACCGCCCCAAATCACGGGACCTGTGCTGTAGTCAACTTGGCTGCCATCCATCTTGGCTGACTTACCGTTACTTTCCATATCAAGCTGTTGGAAATAAGCTGGCAGGCCACGCAGATAGTGATCGTAGGTCAACACAACATGGGATTGCGCATTAAAGAAGTTGTTGTACCACAGCGATAGCATGCCCATGATAACCGGCATGTTTTCATTTAACGGTGCGGTAGCAAAGTGTTGATCCATTTCACGCGCACCCGCGAGCAGCTCACGGAAGTTATCCATGCCAATCAGCAGCGCGATAGGTAAGCCGATAGCTGACCACAGTGAGTAACGACCGCCAACCCAGTCCCACATTGGGAAAATGTTGGTTTCGTCGATACCAAAGTCCGTCGCTTTAGCGACGTTGGAGGTGATCGCCGCAAAATGTTTAGCCACATCTTGCTGAGTACCACCATGAGCCAAAAACCAAGCTTTAGCGCTGAGAGTATTGGTCAGTGTTTCTTGCGTACCAAATGATTTAGAAGATGTCAGGAACAGGGTAGTTTCTGGAGCGACTAACTTCAGTTTTTCGGCAATAGAGGTTGCATCGACGTTGGCTACATAGTGGCATTTTACCGCACCGTTCCAGTAGGGACGCAGTGCTTCAGAGGCGATTTTAGGCCCCAAGAACGAACCACCAATCCCGATAGATACCACATCAGTAATGGCTTTACCTGTATAACCCAACCAGCGGCCTTCGTGAACGTCAGCCACAAACTGTTCCATCTTGGCCAGCGTTGCTTGTACTTCGGGCACCACATTCACGCCATCCACACGAATATCAGCGTCAGCCGCAGCGCGTAGGGCGGTGTGCAATACGGCACGTTTTTCAGTGGTGTTGATGATGTCACCGTTAAACATCGCGGTGATTTTCTGCTTCAGTCCGGCATCTTTAGCCAATGCAAACAGTTGTTGCAGCACTTCGTCGGTTAATCTGTTTTTTGAATAATCCAAAAACAGGTCACACTTTTTCAATGACAACTGCTCAAAGCGTTTGGGATTGTCAGCAAACAAGGTGCGCATATGCGGCAGATTGCCACTTAACTGTGACAACGCCTGCCATGCAGGAGATTGTGTCAGCTTAGTCATCATTCTGTCCTATTAAATTAAGCCAGTTTCGTGGTGAGCATCGCTTCCAGTTTGCCTTGGTCGATAGCAAAGTTGCGAATACCTTCAGCCAGTTTTTCAACTGCCATAGCGTCTTCGTTGAATTCCCAACGGAACTCAGCTTCAGTCAGAGGAGCAGGAGCGGCGACGACGTCAGTTGTTGCAGTCAGTTTTGCTTCGATAACGGTATCGGCATTGGCTAACTCTTCTAACAAGTTCGGGCCAATGGTCAGACGGTCACAGCCTGCCAGTTCAATGATCTCACCTGTGTTACGGAAGCTCGCGCCCATTACCACGGTTTTGTAACCATGCTTTTTGTAATAGTTGTAGATGCTGCTAACTGACACAACACCTGGATCTTCGCTCGCAGTGTAATCTTTGCCTGTACTTTTCTTGTACCAGTCCAGAATACGGCCAACGAATGGGGAAATCAGATAAACGCCAGCTTCTGCACAGGCACGCGCTTGAGCAAAGCTAAACAGCAGTGTCAGGTTACAGTTGATACCTTCTGCTTCCAGCTCTTTAGCAGCGCAGATACCTTCCCAAGTCGAGGCCAGTTTGATCAGAATACGAGACTTATCAATACCAGCATCTTGGTACAGTTTGATCAGCTTTTTCGCTTTAGCTACCGAGGCTTCTTTGTCAAACGACAAGCGAGCATCTACTTCTGTAGAGATGCGGCCTGGTACGATTTTGAGAATTTCTAAACCGATATTAACCGCTAGTTTGTCACCAGCATCTTCCAGCTGTTGTGCGCTATCGCTGCTTTGCTGTTTTGCCCAAGCAACGGCTTCGTCGATCAAACCAGCGTATTCAGGGATCTGTGACGCCTTCAAAATCAGTGAAGGGTTGGTGGTTGCATCTTCAGGTTGATAGCGTTTGATTGCTTCGATATCACCAGTGTCGGCAACGATAGTGGTTACAGATTTTAATTGCGCTAGGGTATTGGCCATGGATAACTTCCTTTAGATAAGCTGTCATTAATGCTTTTCAGACTGGCTATTAGACGCCAATTTGTATTACTTTTTCAATTCGTCAATGAAAAAAAGTTTCAGTTGTGGCTTAAATCAACCAGAAATCGGCGCTAAATAGCGTGTTTTTGCATCGTTTCAGTGTACTGATTTTGCTTACTGAATACTAATTGCGTATGACAAAAAATAAAAAAGCCGCTGATGTCAGCGGCTTTCTAATTGTTCCCCCGGCTTACTTCAGCAGAGGTTGTTTTTCTTTAAAGCTCATTTTCGCTTCGATACGGCGGTTAGCTGCGTTAGCTTCAGCGCTGGTACCTTGCATGATAGGTTGGCTTTCACCATAACCTTTCGATGTGATGCGGTTAGCCGAGATGCCGTATTGGTCTACCAATACTTTGGCAACTGCATCAGCACGTTTTTGCGACAACCACAGGTTGTAAGACTCTTTACCTGGCAGTGAAGCGTGACCGGCAATTTCAATATCTGCTTTTGGATACTTGTTGAGGAAGTTTGCTGCTTTCTCAATTTCGCCGTAAGAATCTTTCTTCACGATAGAGGAGTTATTGTCAAACTGCGCCGCAATCGTCAGATCTTCCAGCTTATCAACGTAGATGCTACAGCCTTTGGCATCTACTTTGTGAGTCGCTGGCGTATTTGGACACTGATCGACATCATCATTAATGCCGTCTTTATCTGAATCAACTGGTGCCATTACAACAGGTGCAGGCTCTTCTACAACTGGTGCTGCTTTTGGTGCTTCACCAAAACGATAGCTCAGTGTTAAGCCCCAATAGTTACTGTCCATATCGAGATCGGCAAAACGGGTTTCATCGATATCTTCATAACGACGGTATTTAGCTGACAAACGGAAGTTCTCGTTGATGTCATAGCCAACACCCACACCATAATATGGCGCTACGCTTTGGTGATAGTAGTCAGCATCGCCGTGATTAACGCGGTTGTGGTTAGTAAAGATATAACCACCTGCTTCAGCATTTAGGCTCCAGTTGTTACGCAGTGGCCAGGTACCCACGACACCTATGGTGCCACCTTTTACGCTGATGTCATTATGGTTGTTTGCATAATCAACCCAGTCAGCATGGCCCAGTTGGCGGTAACCAATCTCAACGGCAACATATTGGTTGAATGAATAACCAGAGAAGAATTCCCATGCAAATGGGTCATCACTGCCACAGGTCATCATTTTGCTGTCTTCGCAGTTAGGGCCGTAGTTGTTTTGGCCCGCACCAATACCTACATACCAAGGCGACAGTTGTTGGTCTTCTGCATAGGCGGCAGCAGGAAGTGCTGCGATAAGCAGCAGGTAAGAAAGTTTAAGTTTCATCATCAATTCTCCAAATCCTTGAAAATAGGGTGCTCTATTTGAAGATAGAGTTCGCCCCCACGGGATATCCTAGTTTCAGTTGCTAGCGCTTTACATTATTACCACTTACAAGCTGAATTCCACTTGAATCACATTTATCTTTCATAATGTTACACGAGTATGGTTAACCCTAAGCACAGATGCAAAAAAAATGAGGCGTTATTGTAAATAACGCCTCATTTATTAGCTGTACTTGTTAGAACACGTTAGTGATTAACGCTTCCATTCCCAGTTTTCGATGTATTCTGGGTCTACACCGTTAGCTTTGATGTAGTTTTTGTGGTCAACCAAGTTTTGCAGCATTTCAGTGGTAATGCGTGAGTGAGTTGTTTCATCAATCACACCTTGCTGGAATAACTTGTATGCCATGTCGATAACCAGGTGGTAACGAGAAGTACCGTTACGTACGCCCATATCGAATGGAGTAGTGGTTGAACCTTCCTCTTCGTAGCCTTTGATGCGGAAACGGCTAGCACCTTTATAGTCAAACACCAGTTTCTTGATAGTGTTTGGATAGCCATGATAGTTGAATACCACGCCTTTATCTGGAGTAAAGATATCATCCAGCAACCAAGGTTTAGCAGCAAATTCCAAGCTACCTAAGCCGTTAGCGTTCAATTCAGTGACGCTGACAAAGCGAACTTTAACGCGTGGCAGTTGCTCACGTACCAGTACCAGTGCAGCCATCGCTTCTTGAGTCGCGTAGTCACCACAACCCGCCAGAACCACGTCTGGGTTTTCGTCAGAAGCGAAGTCCCAAATCATCACGCCGTCTTCAGCTTGTTTGCGGGCTTCTTCAAGGCTCAACCATTGTGGCAGCTCTTTCTTACCAGCAACCAGAATGTTCAGTTTGTCACGACCGGCAAAAGCTTTTTCGGTATATACCAGCGTAGAGTTTGCGTCAGCTGGCAGATAAGCTGATACGATCTCTGCGTGTTTCTCAAGCATCGCACCCAAGAATGATGGGTTTTGGTGTGAGTAACCGTTATGGTCTTGACGTTCCAGCAGTGAAGACAGTACTACGTTGCATGCAGGTACAGGCTTACGGAAGTGGATGCCTTGGCTAGCGTGCACATATTTACAGTATTGGTCAGCCATTGATGCAATAACTTGTGAGAAAGACTCATAAGTTGGGAACATACCGTGACGACCCGTTACTGTGTAACCGTGCATCATACCGAACAGCAGGTTTTCAGACAGCAGTTCCAGTACGCGACCATCACGGCTCATGTCTTCATCCCAGCTTTCGATAGGCCATTGCCATGCGCGGTCAGTGGCTTCGAATACAGCTTGCAGCTGGTTAGAATAAGTTTCATCAGGGCTGAAGATACGGATGTTGCGTTCCGCTGCGTTCAGTTTGAATGCGTCACGCATCCATTCGCCCATCTTGTTCATTGAGTAGCCGCGAGTACCGCGTACTACATCTGGGCCATAAGCCAGTTCAGTCAAATCAGGGTTTTTCACCGCTTGTACGACTTCACCACCGTAGCTCAGACGTTGCTGACCACAGCACAGTTCTGCAGGTGGGATTAAGGTTTGGATCTCTTCATCAAAGATCAACTCGCCTTTGTCGTTCATTGAATACAGTTCGTGGAACTTGTAGCTGTCTAACCAATCGTTCAGTGCAGTCAGGTGACCTTCGTCAGTGGCGCACTTGTTGACGATAACTTGGTGAGAATCGCAGTTGCCTTCCAGTTTCTTACCATCGAATTCAGGTACACCGGTCCAGCCTTTAGCGGTTTTCATCAGAATTACCGGCCAGCGCGGCTTACATACGTCATCACCACTACGTGCAACACGTTGGATTTCAGTGATCATCGCATAGGCTTTATCCATTGCGTTGGCCATCTGTACGTAAACGTCTTCTTCTAGTGCACTGTCAACATAGATAGGCGCATAGCCAAGACCTGTGAATTCAGCTTCCAGTTCTTCGCGATCCATACGACCCATGCGGGTAGGACCAGAAATTTTATAACCGTTGATATGAACGATTGGCAGAATTGCACCGTTGTTTTCTGGAGACACCAGACGGTTAGCATACCAAGATGCTGCCAAAGGACCGGTTTCAGATTCACCATCACCCACCAGTACAGTGGCGATCAGATCTGGGTTATCTAGTACTGCACCCCATGCAACAGACAGTGAATAACCTAATTCACCACCTTCCAGGATTTGTCCAGGTGCTTCTGGGTTAGCGTGTGATGGGTAACCATACGCGGCAGAGAATTTACGGCAGATATCAGAGATACCATCTTCGTTATATGGAATGATTTCTGGGTAGTAGTGACTCAGAGAACCTTCCACAAACAGGTTAGCTTGTACTGCTGGGAAGCCGTGGCCTGGGCCAACTAAGTACAAGAACTTACGGTTGTGCTTGGTGATCAAACGGTTTACGTTGGCATAGACAAAGTTAATGCCAGGGCAGGTACCCCAGTGACCCAGCAAACGAGGCTTGATGTCGCCATGCTGCAGGGGACGTTTGAAAAGCACGTTGTTTTTCAGGTAGATTTGTGAAGTCGCCAAAAAGTTTGTGGCCCGTACATACTTTTTCAGCGCAGCGATTTCTTGCTGTTGGGTCATAAGATGCCTCACTTGAGCAAATACCAGTTGATTTGTATGACATAACTATATTTGTAGTTAAATTACAAAAATGTGGTCGAAATCAGGTTTCTGAAAGTTAATTTAGTGAGGAACTGGCTAGGCTTAGTAATAAAATTAGAAAATATACTTATAAAACAAGATGATGTTTTTGCTAAAGTCGATTTTTTATTTGTAGTATAAATAACTATATTGTGATCTTAATCACCTGCTGCAAACTAGGAAAAAGTTGACCCGTAGAGCAAAAACAGTCTGTGGAACCCAAAATGGTAAGATACTTTCAGAATCTACCGCCGCAGATTTTAACAAATTAAGCAGGAGATAATGTCGAAGCAGCCACTGTTTTGGCGTTATGCAGGGTCTTTTATGGTTGAAACCGTTGTTCAATTTCTCAACTCTCTGCTATGGGGAGAGTTGCTCGTTTATGCATTAGTCGGCGTCGGGATTTATTTTTCTGTTAGCTTGCTGTTTATTCAATTTACTCACCTTAAACATTCGGCCAAAGTGATGATCAGCAGTCGTCGTTCAGACGACGCTGGGTTGTCTTCGTTTCAGGTCTTTTGTACCAGCATGGCGGCGCGGGTCGGCGCAGGTAACATGGCGGGGGTTGCGGTAGCGATCGGTACCGCCGGACCCGGTGCGGTGTTTTGGATGTGGTTAATTGCCTTAGTTGGTATGGCGACCGCCATGGTCGAGTCGACGTTAGCGCAAGTGTACAAAGTCAAAGATAGTGATGGTCAATACCGCGGCGGCCCAGCGTTTTACATGGAAAAAGGACTCGGGCAGCGCTGGATGGGGGTATTGTTCTCAATTTTTCTGATTATCTCCTTCGGCTTGGTATTCAATGCGGTACAGGCCAATACCATTGCGGGTGCGGTCAATGCAGTATTTGATATCTCGCCCAATGTGATTGGTGTTGTGTTAGTGGTGCTTAGCGCTTTGGTGATCAGTGGCGGCTTACGTAAGGTGGCCAAGGTGTCTGAATTTGTGGTGCCCATCATGGCTATTATCTATATCGGTATGGCATTGATTATCGTATTGATGAATCTCGAGCGTTTGCCTGATGTTTTCACGTTAGTGTTTAAGAGCGCCTTTGGCTGGCAAGAGGCGGCTGCGGGCGGTGTGGCCTATACCATTGCGCAGGCGATGCAATCTGGGATTGCTCGAGGCCTGTTTTCCAATGAGGCTGGTATGGGCAGCGCCGCCAATGTTGCCGCCAGCGCGTCACCGAATCCGCATCATCCCGCTTCTCAGGGATTTGTGCAGATGGTCGGGGTGTTTGTTGATACCTTAGTGATCTGTACTGCAACTGCCGCCATCATTCTTCTTTCTAATGATTGGAGTGGCGGCAGCGATGGCATTGCAATGACGATTTCTGCATTGGAGTTCCATGTTGGTAGTTGGGGCGGCTGGTTCGTCGCTGGTGCCATTTTACTCTTCTGTTTTACCTCTATTATCGCCAACTATTCATATGCTGAAACGAATGTGGTGTTCCTGCTCGGTAACCGCAAAAAGGTCATTCTACTGTTCCGCTTATGTGTGTTAGCGATGGTGATGTTTGGTTCGTTAGCAAAAATTTCGCTGGTGTGGGATTTGGCCGATCTGTCGATGGGCTTTATGGCGTTGGTGAATATTCTCGCACTGGTGCTGCTCTCGGGCGTTGCTTTTAAAGTGATTGGTGATTACCGCGACCAATTGTCAGCCGGGAAAACACCAGAATTTGATAAATCACGTTTCCCTGAGCTCAGCCAGCAGATAGACAAAGAAGTGTGGAATCCGCTCGACGCTGAGCCAGTTGGTGACACCGATTAATTACTGTACTCGGTTGTCGTTATCGAAAAAACCACGTCTTGGCGGCGTGGTTTTTTATGTTTGATGCCGTATCATAACCGGCAAGTTAATAGCTAAAGGTTTGAACATGTTAATTCTTATCTCACCAGCCAAAACATTGGATTTTGAATCAGCTGCGCCTGTTTCCGAATACAGCCTGCCAATGTTTCTCGATCACAGCCAAGCTTTAATTGAGGTGTGCCGAGAGTTGTCGCCAGCGCAAATTGCCTCGCTGATGAGTGTAAGTGACAAAATCGCCGGTTTGAACGCGGCTCGCTTTGCCTCTTGGCAACAACCATTTACCTTAGGTAATGCTAAGCAAGCGCTGTACGCTTTCAAAGGTGATGTTTATACCGGACTCGATGCCGAATCGCTGTCAGAAGAACATATCCGCCGTGCGCAAAAGCGCCTGCGTATGCTGTCCGGGCTGTATGGCCTATTGAAACCGCTGGATTTAATGCAGCCATATCGTTTGGAGATGGGCACTGCGTTAGAAAACGCCAAGGGTAAGAATTTGTATGAGTTTTGGGGCGATGAAATCACGCAAGCAATCAACCATGCAATGCCAGCGGGAGAGTCTCAGCTTATTGTGAATCTTGCGTCAAATGAATATTTCAAAGCGGTTAAAAAGGCCAAGTTAGCGGGCGAATTGGTGTCGCCAGTCTTTAAAGATTGTAAGAATGGTCAATATAAAATCATTAGTTTCTATGCCAAAAAGGCGCGAGGCTTGATGGCTCGCTGGATTTTGGAAAATGATGTCACCGACGCCGACCAGTTAAAAACGTTTGCTGTCGCGGGTTATTATTATTCTGAAAAAGACTCGACTGCCGCAGCCCCGGTGTTCTTGAGAGAGGAACAATAGAATTATTGGCATGAATTGGCGCGGGTCATTCATAGAAAAAGGTCAGGGCGATGGTCGCAGCTGACCTTTTTTTATGCACTAAATTTGCGACGCGTGTGCGATTAACGCAGTTCCACAATTTGGTCTGCGTGGGTAATAGGTAACACAGCTCGGCCGTCTAACTGCATTACCGCACCATGAACCTCCAACTGCTTACCCATAAAATAGCGCGCAGGATTCACAATACCGCGTTCTGTTAGTTGCGCTAATGCGTCGGCCGTAAGGCTAAGGCGTAAGTTATCCTGCGCGGTGTTATCCGCTTCACTGTCTAAGTACAGCGCGCCATCACTCGCGAGCGCATCTTGGCTATGTTGCACTGTCATGCGTACATCCAAGTTGGCTTTACCTAGCCGTTTACTGGCCGCTTTACTGGTAAGACGTTGCCAGGCTTTGGCATCGATACAACAGCTGAGCAGAAACATTACCGCAATTGCAATTTGAGCTGACATACACATTCCTTTTTTGAGCGAGTACTAGGGGCACTTCTGGTTAATGAACTACCATTTGTGGCAGTTTTTTCACCATGCGTCCATCACTTTATCGTACGTCGTTCTAAAAAAGTGAGCAGCGTAAATTTTTCAGCTCAATCACTTAAACTCTCGCTAGAGTCCTGCAACGGCTGGTTGTGGCTTAATTGGGCTATTCGCCAAAAACAGCTCGAGTTCACCAGGCGCAAATTGCAGTACTTCAATATCGGCATCGACGGTGTTGTCAGCAAAGCGAATATTACGCACACCCAACTTATGCAGGTCTTGTGGGCAGTAGCTCCACATGCCTTTCTGTTGCCGTTGTTGTTTAAACTTAGTGACTTCGCCGAGAATCGTGATCTCTTCTCGCACACCGATACGGGCGAAATACTCTTGCTCGACCGCACGCCAGTCGGCGAGGGTGAGATTATGATTTTTGTCGTAACCGGGGATTAGAAAAGTGTACCAGGGGCGATCGGTGTCAGGTTGCCAAGCTCCGCCAAACCAGCCGAGTTGAGCGTCCGGACCAACAACCGTTTCTGCTGCAGCAGTAACCACATAATTGGCACATGTAGCGAAGCAACGTTGCTTAACTTCAACCACAATCTGTTGGCGATGGACCCACTCACCAAGCATCATGCCGCCGATGGCATCTCCACCATCACTGTTAATAATGAGGCGTTTGATTTCGGGATGTTGACGCGCGAGTTTCAGTGCATATTTCGCACTATTCACCGAGGTTTCACCTGAATAGCTTAGCGTGGTGGCATCGCTCAGGGTGACGTTTGCTTCCTGCAAAAAATGTCCGGTACAACTGCAGCCTGATAACAGAAGTAGCAATAGTGCTATCGATACCTTAGTCATGATGCCTCCCACTATATCTGCATCGCTTTCGAAAAAGACAGAGGTAAACAAACAGTTAAAAAGTATCTTTAACTAGCGAACTGCGCTAGTTTTATCGGCGCGTTTATAGAGCTGATACACATAATTTAGCTGTTCGTGATCAATGCTTTTTTGTTAAATTCGCGCAAAATGCAGTAAGTAATAGTGAGTACAGATTAACGTTAATCGAAAAAATGCGTTAAGCGTCAAATGTGTGATAGTGGTAGGCTGTTGCGTACAAAATACTGCCTTTCCCTAGTGGCGTTGAGCCCATACTCTTGAGCCTGTTAGTCATTAGAAACAAACAGTTAATATAATCCTTTTGTTATTCAGCGCCTGGCATTATATGCCGTTGAAGTGTGCGCTGCGGTTAGAGAATTCACTATGATAGGTCCAATATTAAACAGTGCTGCCATTGTCACCGGCGCGTTAATTGGTGCGGCGTTGGCAAAACGTATTCCGAAGCGGTTACAAGAAGGTTTGCCGCCAACATTTGCGCTGGCATCGATCGCGATTGGGATTAGCATGATCGTCAAAGAGCATAATTTGCCTGTCGTGGTGATGTCGTTGATTTTTGGAACAGCGATCGGTGAATTGTTCTATTTTGAGCGCAGTGTGTCAGCGGGGGCGAACTTTATTCAGCGCAAATTAGATCGCTTTATTCCATTGCCGCGAGGCTTGACGCGTGACGAGTACGCCAAGCAGTTTACCGCGCTAATCGTGTTATTTGGCGCCAGTGGGTTGGGTGTGATTGGCGCGATGACCGAAGGTGTCAATGGCAACTACCAATTGTTGTTAGTGAAGGCGATGATGGATTTTGTGACCGCCGTTATCTTCGCCATTGGCTTAGGGGCCGGCATTGGCTTAACCGCTGTGGTGCAGTTTGCGGTGCAGTTGGGGCTGTTTATGCTGGCAAAACCGATTATGCCATTGATGGACGACATCGTTTTCGCTGATTTTTCCGCGGTCGGCGGCATCATCATGGTGGCGGTGGGCTTACGTATCGCCAAGATCATGCATTTCTCGGTAGTGAACTTCTTACCCGCGCTGTTTTTAGTGCTGCCATTTTCTTATCTGTGGCGACATTTCTTTGGCTAATTATTTGCTTAGATGGCGCCGCTATGCGGCGTCTCATTCTCAGAAGTTGTTTATGTCTTTACGTTTCTTGAGCTCATCCAAATAGTTATAAATGGTAAATCGGGTAACACCGAGCGCTTTCGCCGCGCGATTGACACCTCCTCTTACCACAAAAATACCATTACTTTGCATAGCGGCCACTGCCGCTATCTTGTCTTCTTTACTGAATTGTTCCAACGGCTTGTCGTGGGCGTTAATGGCGGAGTCAATAATATCCTCCATCAAGGTATCAACCTGAGCTGGATGAGGGTGTTCACTGACGGCAGGTGTCGGTGCAACAGTTTCATTGCCCAACATTTTGCTAAGCCAAGAGTAAGCAGCTTGTGGAATTGTCATATCAGAGTTGAAGCATAAGGCCGCATAGGGAATGCCATCACTATCGCGAAAGATTGCAGTAGAAGAGTGCAATGAAAGGCCATTCTTTGCCACCGTGTGGTAGCTGGCAATTACGCTATTTTCGGTGCCCTGTTCATTCAATTTTTTAAAGGCTTCGGCAAAACCCACATCGCCTTTGGGGCCAGCAAGAATGGAGTCACCAATCACTCTGCCAGTAACGTGACCATTGGCGAGTGCGATAACCGATTTTTCCGGCACACTCATGTCGTGCAGTACGACTTCTACATTGTCACTCAACACATGTTGGAGTAATTCAACAATTGTTTTAAGTGTGTTGATGACCACTTGGCGTTCGGTCGCGCAAAACTGCGAACGTGCTTCCTCACTCTTTTGTATCTGTCTTGCTTCCATTTGTTTACCCAATAAATTCAAATACTAATATCGTAATTGCAAACTTCCATGCTTCTGTAGCGGCATCAGAACTGTCTTCTACTCTACCATTTCAGGTTGAATTAACAATTTGTTTATTTTGTTTCAACAAAATGTGTTGATCAAATAAACGAAATGTGTAATTTATATGCTTAGGTTACATTGTTGTGACATGGCCATAGCCTTATAGCAGGCCGTAATCCTGGGGGTGTATTAGGCAAAATGTCAGTGTTATTTATGTAACTATATAAAATAAATAATAAAAATATCGCGATAAAGATGCGGTAGAGCGACAGGGGAAGAGGGCGTTGTGGTGGACTGCCGTCTTTCAATAATTTCAACAAAATGAAGAATGGAATATTAATGATGCAGTCAGTACTTCTACAACCTCGTTTAAGTTCGTTGGCAAAAACGGTCGGTGTTGCGTTAGGCGTTGTCACCTTATTTGCTGGTCAAGCCATGGCGGAAGATGCTTCCCCCGCAGAAAAGAATAAAGCGGAAAAAGAAAATAGCATCGAAAAAATTGTCGTCACCGCGTCTAAGCGTAGCGAGCGTTTACAAGATGTGGCGCTATCAATGGCGGTATTGGATGCGAAAGCGTTAGCGGAGACGGGTAAATCAAAGCTAGCGGATTATTTTGCTGAAATCCCAGGCTTAAGTTACGTCTCAAGTGCTATGAGTAGCACCATTGTGATGCGTGGTGTAGGGACTGACGCCGGTATTGGTACTCGTCCAACTTCTGGCGTTACTATCGATGATGTACCTTATGGCTCAGCGACGAATACTGGGGTTATTCCAGATCTTGATCCATCAGATATTCAGCAGATTGAAGTGTTGCGTGGACCGCAGGGTACGCTATACGGCGCTAGCAGTATGGGCGGTCTGGTGAAATATGTTTCTGTGGATCCAAATGCAAGTTATGCAACCGGACACTTTGAATTAGGCGGTGCATCAGCGGCGCATGGCAGTACCGGTCATAGCATACGCGCATCAGGTAATCTTCCTGTCACTGACGATTTTGCAATCCGCATGAGTGGCTTTAAACGTGAAGATCCTGCTTACTTAACTAACACGCGTGACGGTTCAGATAACAGCATTGAAAGCGATGGTGGTCGTATTGCCATGATTTGGCATATGACTGACGATTGGACGTTCCGCAGTTCGGCAATGTTCCAAAATACGTCGCAAGACAATACCGCGTATGCAGATGTTACCTCAGAACTGGAACCTATCTATGGCCAATATGAACACTCTCGCGGTGTAGATACCGATTCCTTTGCCGGACAAACCCGCTTTTATACCGCAAAATTAACCGGTGATTTGGGCTGGGGCACGTTTGATTCTATCACTGGCTATACCGAACACCGAGCGGCAGCGAAGCAAGATGTGGGCTACACCTCTATCGGTAACTTTGCACCAATGTTCGCCAATATGTTCGGCTTGGGTTATCAAGAAGCTGGCGCGTTTATCGATAACCGCTATGACGAAGATAAAATCAGTCAGGAATTCCGTTTATCGTCTAAAGATGATGTGCGTTTCCAGTGGCAGGTTGGCTTGTTTTACACCAAAGAGAGTGTCGATAGCACGCAGACCTTCTACCTGTCAGATAATGCCAGTGGTGACTATTTTGCCGATGTTCCGTTGCTGACGTCACTCGGTGATGACAGTTACAAAGAAAGTGCAATCTTTGTTAATACCACCTACAAGATTACCGACCAGTGGGATGTCACTGTTGGTGGCCGTTTTGCTAAAAACAAAATTGAAGGCACTGGCTACGGCGGTGGCATGTTGACCGATGAGTCGACCACCACTGATAGTTACAGCGATGATGTATTTACTTATCTGTTGGCAACCCGCTATCACTTTAACGAAGACATGATGCTGTTTGGGCGTATTTCGTCTGGTTATCGCGCTGGTGGTGGTAACAGCACCATCGTGGAAGGCATTCCTGAAAGCTATGATTCAGACTCTTTGGTGAGCTATGAAGTCGGCTTTAAAGGCGGTTTCTTCGAGAACGCACTTAACTTAAATGCGACGGCTTACTATATCGATTGGTCAGATCTGCAGATCAGCCAAGTTGATTTGACCTACGGTTCCAGCTACACCACCAACGCAGGTAAAGCTGCTAGTCAGGGGCTGGAGTTGGGAATGGGTTATACCTTCCTTGAGGATTGGCAGTTTAATGTTAACTATGCCTTTACCGATGCTTCGTTGGCCGAAGATATTCCTGGTTATGTCGAAGGCTCGACCGCCTATGGTAAAGACGGCGATCGCATGCCATTCTCCGCTAAAAACTCAGGCACAGTCTCGTTACAACACAGCTTTGACTTAGGCAATGGTTCGCAATTGTCTATTGGCGGCAACGTCACCTACATGGGCGATCGCTATATGCAATTTACCCAGTCTGCCGACATCTCACGTATCCACCTGCCAAGTTACACCACTGTGGGACTTAGCTCGACTCTGAAAAGCGGTGATTGGTCACTGACGGTTTATGCAAATAACCTGTTTGACGAAGTGGGCTATATCAGTGCTAACCGCCGTGGTACCGCAACCGCAGCGACTGATGTGAACTATGGTGCGGTGGTGATTCAACCACAAACCATCGGCTTGACGCTCGCCTGGGATCTTTAATCTTCCTTAGCTATTCGCCCGGCAATGCTGCCGGGCATCTTTTTTTGAATAAGGGAGTGCTAATGAAAAGTTATCATCATCCGCTTGGGATGTTATTGCTGTCGGTTGCAGGCACAACGGTTGCAGCTGAACAGCCGAGTATCCATTTACAGTTAACCCCGATATTGCAAGGCGGGCAGGTGGTTGCTGTCGATGTGAAAGAGACCATTGAAAGTGATAAGCCGCTACCTCAGTTGGTGATTTCGAAAACCTTGGGGCCGTTACAGCATATTGTTGAGCGTATTTCGCAGTTGCAGGTGAGTGATAGCCAAGGGCAACTGAGCTTACACCAAGGTATTGCGACCTTGCCTGATGCTTTGGGCCAAACCCCTTACGCTTGGCAAACTAACCGAGATACGACTGGCATTGTGACCGTTAGCTACCGAGCCGCGGTGTCGACAGAGACAACGCCTGGACCGACTTGGGAACTCAGAACTGAGGCCAAAGGTATGAGCGCCGCCGGTAATACGTTCTTGGTTTTACCTGAATCTCAAGCGACATACAAAGTGTCTGCAGCATGGGATTTATCTGCGCTAGGCGATGACGCAACGAGTATTAACAGTCTGCCCGTAACCCGTGAAGCAACGCCAGCACGTATTGCCGCAACCTATTTTATGGCGGGAGATTTAGCGCGCCTCAATGGTTCTGGCGTCAGTAGCCCGTTTCGCGCAGCCTCTACGGCCGCGCCAAATAAATTTGCGACCGCGACATTGCTTGAGTGGGCACATAACGCCTATCAAAAATACTCTGACTTTTTGGGTTTCTCAGAATTACCGCCGTTTACGGTACTTTTTCGCAGTAACCCCATGATTTCGAAAAGTGGTACCGAACTACCAGATGCTTTGATGGTGGCGGCTAATAACGATATTGAACTGAGCGAAATGCAGCAGATCCTTTCTCACGAAATGGTGCACGTCTATCTGCATAGTTTGGAAGGCGCGAGCTGGTTTCAAGAGGGACTAGCGGTGATGTACGAAAACCGCGCGCCATTCGCGCTCGGGTTTACGTCTTCAGATACTTATCTAAAAGCCGTGAATAATACGCTGCTGACTTATTACAGTAACGTTCGTAAGGACATGGACATGCAAGCAGCAACCGCCGCGTTTTGGACGGATGCGCGTGCACGTCTGCAACCTTACTATCGCGGTGCGATGTACTTCATCGTCACCGATTCGCGTATTCGTAAGGCCTCGAATGGCGAACACAATCTTGACCAACTGCTGGTGGATTTTCTGGCGCGTTCCCGCGAAGGTAAATCTGTGGCAGCTCAAGATTGGGTGGCCCTCGTACGTCAATACATCGGCGCCGATGCGGATAAAGATTATGCCGCGATGCAGTCTGGCGGATTCTTGGTACCTGAAGATGACGCGTTTGGTCGCTGTTTTACTCGTGAAAAAGTCTCAATGCCATTATTTGATTTGGGATTTGAAATCAGCAGTTTGATGCAAGTTCCGCGCGTTATCCACGGTTTGCAACCCAACTCACCAGCGGCCAAAGCAGGCTTAAAAGAAGGCGATAAGGTGCTGAAATCTGTTGGCTTAGATGAACAGCAATCGAAGCCCTCTTCACCACTGACACTGCTAGTTGAACGCAACGGTAAGCCAACCAGTATCTCTTTTGTGCCGACCGGCGCGTTAACGGAAGGTTATCAGTGGCAGAAAAAGAACGGAACCGCGGGAGAGACTGAATGTCGTCGTTAAGATTTTTACCTTGTTTAGCGTGGCCCTCGGCCCTAGCCGTTGCGGCGTTTTCGCTGCTGAGTATGTCTGCAGTGGCGCAAGAAGCCCCTGCACTGTGGAACAGCCAATGCGGTGAATCCCACAGTTTTAAACAGGTCAGCTATCGCGGTTGTCTGGAAACCTTAGCGTTGGAAAGCGGTGAACATGGCACCACTATGGATGCCATCAGCTACACCGTTAAATCGACAACATCCCGTCCGGTCATGTTTCTGTTCAATGGTGGCCCGGGCTCATCTTCCTCAATGCTACATTTCGATGGCTTAGGCCCTAAGCAAAAGCTGAAGGGGACAGACGGCAAGGATACCTTTGTCGATAATCCACTCTCATTATTAGATCAAGTTGATCTGGTGTTTATCGATCCGCCGGGAACTGGATTGACTCAAGCCCCTGAAAGTGAAGCTTCGCGCTTAACGTTTTGGACCTCTGAAGGGGATGCCAACGCATTTGCGCAGTTTGTGCATCGTTGGTTGGCTGAGCATGAGCGCCGCGATGCGCGTATTTTCTTAGCTGGTGAAAGCTACGGTGGTTATCGTCTGGCATTGATGACTAAGCAACTGACCGAACTCAACGTGGGTGGCTTGCTGTTTATCTCGCCGTTGCTCGACGGCAGTGATACCTCAGAAGCCAAAGGCAATGTATTGAGCTATGTGTTCAATCTGCCGAGCATGGCCATTGCCGCAGCGCATTATCATCGTGGTAACTTGCAGAATAAATCGTTGCAGCAGATCTATCAGCAGGTATCAGCATATAGCTATCAAGTTTATGCCCCAGCGTTAATGCAAGGGGCGGCATTAGCCAAAAATACCCAGCAAAAAATCGCGCAAGAGCTGGCGGCGATGTTGGGGATCACGGCCAAAGACCTGTTAGATAAATCACTGAAACTGGGCGTGGAAGACTATCGCAATATGTTGCTGGCAAGCGATGGGAATGTGTTCGGTCGCTTGGATTCGCGTGTTGCAGCGCCCTTGCCGCCGCCAAGAAAGGACAAGGTCTCGGCGCTTGATGATCCAGCGCTGGGGTTAAAAGGTGGTTTAGAAATTAAAGTGCCGCTTTATACCGAGTATCTACAACAGCTTACCGGTATAAGCAATGATGCGCCTTATAAGGCACTCAATCTGAATATTAACTATCACTGGCAGTTTGCGCCTCATCGCGAAGGCTTTGATGGTGAAACGTTTTACTTTAATCCAACCGCTAACCTAGCTGACTTTGTGAAACAACAGCCAGAGACAAAACTGTTGGTGCTTTCTGGTTACTACGACTTAGCGGTACCAACAGCTGCGGTAGAGTTTGCACTCAACCAAGCTGCTATTCCTGCAAAAAATCTGACACTCGCGGTACTGAAAACCGGCCATTCGGTCTTTGCCGATAAGGCATCACGACCTGAGTTGGATAAGCTGCTGAAGGAGTTCATCAAATGAGGCTCAACACTCTAGGTTTGGTGGTTATCGCTGCCTGCGGCTATTACGCACATACGGCGATGGCGCAGCTTGAACAGTTCAGCGTTATTGCTAATGGTGAAAATGTTGGATATATCACAGCGGATACCGAGCAGGGCCACAGCTATGTGACCTACTATGTGGATAACAATGGCCGCGGCCCGAAGCACAAGGCACGGTTGTCGGTTAACGCGCAAGGCATTCCGCAGCAACTAAGCATCAAAGGTACGTCATTGATGGGCGGTGAGGTGGCTGAAAGCTTTAGCTGGCAGCAGCAAGCGGTGAAATGGACAAGCCAAGCGGATACTGGAGAACTGCACGTCAGCAGTCCGGCACTGTATATTGCCAACGACGGCGATCCTTGGTTATTGGGCCGTTACGCCAGCGCTATCTTGCAATCGGGCCAGCAGCAGTTGCCGACACTCCCGGCAGGCAATGCCTATCTCACCAAACTACGTAGCGTGACCTTAGGAGAAGGCCAGCAGCAAATTGCGCTACAGGCTTACATGTTGTCAGGATTGTCATTATCGCCTTCTCTGCTGTTACTTGATGAACAGCAGCAGCTGTTTGCCGTGTTTAGTGCTCAAGAAGTCAATGTGCGCAAAGGCTATGAGGCAGAAGCTACCACGCTGCAACAGCTTGCCAGCACGCTGGAGAGTGAACGAATGCGACAACTGCAACAGCAGTTAGCACATCGCTTTACGGCTGGGTGGCGCTTGGACAATGTGCATCTGTTCTCGCCCGAAACCGGTACGCGAAGCGATTTAGTGTCGATTACGGTCAGCAACGGCAAAATTGCCGCTATTACGCCAATGGCACAAACGGCTAAGGTCGGTGGTGAACTGGCGGTATATGATGGCGAAGGTGGCACGGTTATCCCTGGGCTACACGATATGCATTCCCACAGCACGTTGTCGTCTGGGTTATGGTATCTGGCCGCCGGTGTCACCAACACCCGCGACATGGGCAACGACAACCAATTCTTGCTAGATCTTATCCCGCAGATTGATGCAGGTGAGTTGGCCGGGCCGCGTATCACTCGCAACGGTTTCCTCGAAGGACGCAGTCCATATTCGGCCCGCGATGGTTTTGTGGTGAACTCACAAGCCGAAGCGTTAGCTAAGGTGCGCTGGTATAAAGAACACGGCTATTGGCAGATTAAAATCTATAACTCGATGAATCCTGAGTGGGTGCCCGCGATTGCAAAAGAAGCTCATCGTCTGGGGATGAGTGTGACGGGGCATATTCCTGCCTTTACTGATGCCGATCATATGATTGCTGCGGGTTATAACGAAATCACTCACATCAACCAATTGATGTTGGGCTGGTTGTTAACCCCTGATGAGGATACCCGCACGCCACTGCGACTGACCGCGATGACGCGTGCCGCGACGTTGGACCTCAGCAGTGCCAAGGTGCAACACACATTAAAGCTGATGCAACAGGGGAATATTGGCATTGATCCTACCGCCGTCATTCTTGAACGCTTGATGCTAAGTCGTGCTGGTGAGATTGCTGCCGGTGATCAAGCCTATCTGTCGCACATGCCAATCGGTTATCAGCGCTATCGCCAACGCAGTTTTGTCACTCTTACACCTGAGCTGGACAACGCCTATCGCGCTGCCTTTGACAAGATTTTGGCTGTGCTCAAATTGATGCATGACGACCATATTCGCATCTTCCCCGGCACGGACGATACCACAGGTTTTACCTTACTGCGTGAGTTGGAGCTGTACGTAAAAGCGGGGATTTCACCAGCGGAGGTGCTGTCGCTAGCGACATTAGGCTGTGCTCAGTATTTAGGCAATGACGATCGTTTGGGCAGTGTTGCTATCGGCAAGCAAGCAGACTTCGTATTGTTGGCTGATGATCCGCTTAAGGATATCAGTGCTGTGCGCACGACGCGCTTAGTGGCCAAAGACCAACAGTTCTACTTCCCGAGTGAAATCTATCAAGCATTAGGCGTAACACCATTTAGCCAACCACCTAAAAAACAACAATAAATAAAGGTTCCGCTGCTGGCGGAACCAAGGTCGTAGGCTGCTGAGTTAGTTTACTCACTTTGTCGACAGCCGGGCCAGACAACAGAGGAATAGTTATGGATGCAATTGAACAGAAATTGAGTGAGTTGGGCTTGGTATTACCGCCGCCTTTGGTTCCACCTGATGGCGTGGTGCTGCCTTTTAGCATGGTGCGGGTATTGGGGAATCGCGCCTTGATTTCCGGCCATGGCCCGCAAAATCGAGATGGTTCACTCGGGTTCTTTGGCAAAGTTGGTGATGACGTTTCGACAGAGACAGCCTATCAAGCGGCGCAAGCGACAGCCTTGTCGATTTTGGCCAGTTTAAAACGCGAACTTGGCAGCCTAGAGCGGATCTCCCGTTGGGGACGCTTCTTTGGCATGGTGGCGTCACACCCGGGCTTTCAACAACAACCGACAGTAATTAACGGGTTTTCCGATTTGATTATTGAACTCTATGGTCAAGAGCGCGGACAGCATAGCCGAACCGCGGTGGGAATGGCGGAGTTACCATTCGGCATATGTGTCGAGATCGAAGGTGAAGTAGAGTTGCTTGATTAAGCTCGTCGGACCAAAGGAACTGAATATGAAACATGATATGGCTGAAAACTCAGTAGACCTGCAACGTCGCAGTCTGATGGGGAAAATGGCAGCAGTGCCGCTAACGCTAGGGGTTGCCAGCGCTTTTTCTAGTGCGCCTATTCGCGCAGCAACGAGTAAACGGATTAATGCCGGCCTAAATAACAGTCGTGCCGACTTTGAGTTTGAAGGCAGTTATCTCAACGGTGCTTACATGCACCCTGTATCAACTGGTGCTGCCGATGCTATCAAACAGTATTTGGATGCGCGTTTGATGAATCCCGGGCAACGTCAGGTCAATATGAGTGGTGACCGTGATACTGCGATGAAACTGTTTGGCAAATTATTTAACGCAGACGCCGACGAGTTAGCATGGGTGCCCAGCACTACGGTGGCGGAAAACCTTGTTATTGACGGGCTAGGACTGCATCAACAAGGCAGTGTGGTTACGGATGTTTATCATTTCAGCGGTTCGCTGTTTATGTACAACGAATTTGCTAAACAAGGGCTGAAATACGCCATTGTCGAAGCGCGCGACCAGCGCATTCATGTGGAAGATATTGCCAACGCGATCAAACCCGATACGCGCCTAATCGCGCTGACTTTAGTATCTAACGTGGGCGGCTTTGAGCATGATCTTAAAGCAGTGTGCGATATGGCCCATGCTAAAGGCGTGATGGTGTATGCCGACATTATCCAAGCCGCTGGCAACACCCCAATAGATCTGCATGCCAGTGGTGTCGACTTTGCGGCATGCTCCACTTATAAGTGGCTGATGGGTGACTTTGGCATTGGCATTATGTACGCGCGCCGCGACAGTCAAGCTGCGCTGAAGCGCAGTCAAATTGGTTTTCGTCAAGAAGGTAAAGTGACGACCCATTACATGCCATTTGATCCGCCCGGCTATCCGCTGATTGAAACGCAAGCAACAACTGGATTGGCAGGCATTGTCGGTGTCGGGACGCTTGGAAACGGCGCAGTATCGGCTTTAGCCTACTCGTTAGCCTATCTAGACCAGCTTGGCCTCGACAATATCAAAGCGTGGCGTCAGCCGTTACTACAACAACTGCAACAAGAGATGCCAAAGCTCGGCTATCTGCCAATGACTCCGCAAGATTCTACGTCAGCGATCGTGTCGTTTGCGTTTAAAGATGGCGCAAAAGCAATCTATGACAAACTGCAAAAAGCTGGCGTGAGTGTCACTGTCTATCGCCATTACTTAAGGATTGCGCCGTCGTTCTATAACACTGCTGCAGATGTTGAGCGTTTGTTGGGAGCGTTAAGATGAAGTCTTTACTGAGTATGATGCTGCTGGCGTTCAGCTGTTCCGCGCTGGCTCAAGCCCCGACGTTCTATTCGCTTAAAGGTGCTCCATTTTCAAAAGCGGTGCAGGCGGGCGATACCTTATATCTATCAGGCATGATTGGTGGACGTCCAGACGGCACCATTCCTACAGAGTTTAACCGCCAAGTGACGCAGTTGATGGATAACTTAAAAGCCCGCGCTGAACAGTTGCATTTCAACATGGATGACATCGTTAAATGTACCGTGATGATTGCTGACATGAGTAAGTGGCAAGATTTCAACCGCATCTATGTGCGCTATTTTTCCGCTGACAAATTACCAGCCCGCAGCGCTTTCGGCGTTAATGGCTTAGCCATGGGCGCCGTTGCTGAAATGGAATGTATTGTGTATCAGCCGCAGGAGGCCAAATGAAGTTGAAATCTGTATTGGGCACGGCGCTGATGGCGGGCTTTACCCTGCAAGTGATGGCTGCTGATGCGCCGCCAAGTTTAGCGTTAACCATTACCCCCTCCATGAACGAGCATACAGTCGCTGATGTTGCGATTAGTCTGACGCAGCAAGCACCTGATGTCGCGGCAGGGGAGTCGTTGCTGACTATGCCAATTGAATTAGTTTCGACGCCCACTGCGGCATATTCAGCAACTGACATTATTGCCCGTGATGCTAAAGGGATTTTAGCGATTAGCAGTGAAGAGCTACCCGCAGATCCCAGTGGCCAGTACCGCCGCTATTATGCTAGCCGAGCGACAGTCGGTGACGTAACTTACGAATATCACACCGCCCCTAGAGCGGCGGATGCCAGTACTCGCAATGGCCCCTTGTTTGATCTGCGTGCGCAGCAACAAGGTATGATGGGGGCAGGGGTGTATTTTCTGGCATTACCTGCTGATCATCAGCCCTATAGCGTAACGCTTAGTTGGGATCTGTCGCATATGCCTAAAGGCAGCCGTGGCGTATGGAGTTACGGCGAGGGTGAGCAGCATACGGTGATGCCCGCTGAAGCGCTGCGCTTTTCTTATTACAGCGCGGGGATGCTCACGCAGTGGCCGAGTGACGATAGTGACTTTTCTATGTATTGGCTCGACAAACCGCCATTTGATATGAGCCAGTTGGCGCCGCAAACTGAGAAGTTTTACCGTTATATGGCCAACTTTTTCGGTGATAAACGCGATTACCGAGTGTTTGCCCGCTCCAATCCCTATCCCGCAGGAGGCGGTACGGGGTTGGCGCATTCCTTTATGTTTGGTTACGGCAGTGAAGGGCAAACCATCGCCGAAGGTGTGCAATTGCTGCTGGCCCACGAAATGGCACATACCTGGCCAAGATTAAACTCAGACGAGCCCCATGCTGAAACCGCTTGGTATACCGAAGGGACTGCTGAGTATTATGCCATTTTGAACTCACTGCGAGCGGGGATCGCCAGCCCTGATGAGTGGTTACGGCAGATCAATCTGCGGGCTTCTGCCTATTACGCGAATCCTTACGTAAAAATGACCAATCACGAGGCCGGAGAGCTATTCTGGAAAGATGCGCGCGCTCAAAAGGTACCTTATGGTCGCGGCTTTATGTATCTGTTTGAACTCAATCAGCAATTGTTGCAAGCCTCAGACGGAAAACGTCGTTTGGACGATTTAGTGTTGGAGGTGTATCAGCGTCAGCAACAGGGTGAAATCATCGGTAATCTTGAGTGGCAGCAAATCCTCAAACGTGAGTTGGGTGAGAAAGCGGTCAGCTCTTTTACGGCGATGACGCAAGGTGCACTACAAGTCCCGTCAGCCAACGCTTTTGGTTGCCTCGAAGCTAAAGCCACACAATATCGTCCGTTTGATTTGGGCTTTGATGAGATGCGCCTTGGTGAAGTGTTCAAATTGCGTGAAGACAGTGAGGCCGCTAAAGCCGGGCTGCTTAATGGCGATAAAATTCTGCATCTGACGCCACTGACTGAGCTAAAAGCGGATGGCAGTAAAAAGATGGCAATTACCGTATCTCGTGGACAACAAACACTCTCTTTCAGCTTCTTACCACGTGGGCCATTAGTGGCAGGTTGGCAATGGCAGTTTAATGCTCAAGGGCCGGCAGCGTGCCATTTTGAGTAAAGGACTATGATGAAATTTTCGATTAAAACAGCGCTGTTTGGCGTACTCATTACGACCTCTGCAACGGCGTTTTCAGCGTCTGCAGCAAAGTTTTCTGTGCCTGTGATTAAGCAGCATCAGGGAACGTTTGCCGGGCACTCTGTGCATTATCAATCCGTGGTGGAGTCGTTTTCACTGTCACCTCTTGTAAATAATCCAGTGGAATTGGTCAGCACCAGTTATCTGGTCGGTAATGATGCGCAGCGGCCGGTGTTGTTTGCGTTTAATGGTGGTCCTATCTCACCATCGGTGTACCTGCATATGCTGGCGCTGGGGCCTAAGCGATTGGCTGTTCCCGATGATCTTAACGCAGACCCTGCCAGTTTTGCCGTGGTGGACAATCACTACACGCCACTCGATGTGGCTGATATTGTGTTTTACGATCCGGGAAACACTGGCTTTAGCAAGATTGAGCAGGCAGATAATGCAGCGCAGTACTATGGCAACGTGAGTGATGCCAAAGCGTTTGTGGCCTTTGTTCATGCTTGGCTGCAGCGTCATCAGCGTGAATCGTCACCGATTTATATTCTGGGAGAAAGCTACGGCACTATGCGTACCGCAGCAGCGGTACAGCAACTGAGCGAGGAAACGTCGGCGCTTAACTTACGTGGCGTCTATCTGTTCGGTCAGGCACTGAATATTGTTGAAACCGCGCAACGTCCAGCCAATATCATGACGTATGTGGTCTCGCTGAAGACCTTGGCGGCGCTGGGCTGGTATCACGATAAAGTTGCAAAAAATGGTCGTAGTTTGCCGCAGTTTCTTGAGCAAGTAGGTAAGTTCGCAGAAGGTGAATATTTGCACGTTCTGTTAGCCGGTAATCGTGCTTCTGCGGCTGAACGCCAACAGGTAGCTGACAAGCTGGCCGCTTACACAGGTGTGAGTGCCGCAGTTCATCTGGCACATAATCTACGTTTGACTAAAAACCAATTCCGCTTGGAGTTACTCAAACAGCAGCAGTTAGTATTAGGTGGGTCGGACGGACGTTATACCGCTAAAGCACCAAAGCAGGGACAGTTGGTTGATGGTGCCGGGGTGGTTTATCCGCCGTTATCTGAGGCGTTTAAACAATATGCCGCAAATGAACTCGGTGTAGTAAATGCGGATAGCTATCAGGTGTCTTCTCCGGTTAGCTCGCTTGCACAGTGGGATTGGGGGTCAAAAGCGGGGCCTTTCGGTAATTGGCCTTACGCCAATGGCATTACTGCTGGGTTTAAAGCGTTTCCCAAGCTGCAACTGATTGTTGGCGTGGGTTATTACGATACCCAAACCACCACAGGCGCGACCGAGTATTTGCTTAATCAGGAACCATGGCCAGCGTCTCAAGTGCAGCTGAAATATTATCCGGGCGGGCACATGGCCTATACCGTTGAGGCGAATCTAAAAGCCTTCACTGACGACCTGCGGCAGTGGTTACAGCAGTAAGTGTGTAGGATGTGAAAGACGTACCTAAAAAAGAGCTGCCAACGCAGCTCTTTTTTACTATCGATTCGCTAACGAAATTAACGCCGTGGTGGCATCCCCATTCCTGAAGGAGCTTGTTTGCCGCTGTGTTGCGCCATTTGTTGCTGCTCTCGTGCGAACTCATCACGAAAGACGAGGCGGTACAGAGTCGGAATTATCTCAGTTCGAGTGACCAAAGCCTGCGGATTAAAATTGCCGTTATAGTCACTGCTCATCCATTTTTCATCGAGCATGACTTCCACGGCCTGTGAATAGCCGAGGGTGATGTTTTCGGCATCCCCAATCTGTTCCAGCGCGTTACTGTCGTTGTCAGCGGCAAGGCCAGTTAACAATTCACTGCGATAGATCCACGCGGCGATTTGCTCCCGGCTAATGGAAACATCGGCGTAAAATGAAAAGGTATCTTTGAAAATCTTCGCCGCTCGGCCATGACGCGCCGCATCCGCGTAAAAGGCATCGGCGTTGACATCATCATATTGCGCACCATCGGCACGATAATGGTAATAGTTATAAAGCATTGCGGCTAAATCGCCTCTGCTGAGGCTCTGTTGCGGCTGAAACTCACTAGCAAAACCGGCAAACACGCCGCGTTCATAGAGGCGGTCAATCGCAGCATTCACTGCGGCAGTTTGTTGGTCTAAATCAGTAAAGTAACGTGAGCTTCTTTCCATTGGCAGATGTAATGCCAGCAGATCGTTTTGTTGAATATCGCAGTTCCCTTGCTGGCCTCGGCCCATTCTATCAGAGCCACCCGGACCACCTCCAGGCCCGCCCATACCTCCTGGGCCTCCCATATCACCGCCAGGTCCGCCACCATGTCCGCCGGGGCCACCCATGTGACCGCCTTTGCCACCGCAGGCTGATTTGTGTCCGCCCGAGCTGCAGGCGGTCGGTAACGTGATGATAACAGCGGCGGTAAGCACTGCCGCTGTGAGTCTGAAAATTCGATTGCTTGGCATTAAGTCATCCTGTTATGGGGAGCAGAACAGAGGTTATCGCCAGTTTGACGACGCTAAGGATGACTATATCGTGCGGCCAATATCGCCGCTGTAATGAAGTGTTGTGGCTGTGTATAGCTTATTCAGTAAGGATTTACATTGTTAATTTGAAAGGGCTTGCCACTCATGTTTTAGAAGGCCGTAGCTACACATGTTGCGGCGTACGCCGTTAACTACGAAATATTGTCGCAGCGTACCTTCAAGGGTAAACCCCAGACGTTGTGCCATCGTAATACTGGCCTTGTTATCGTCATTGCAGCAGATCACCACTTTATCCATCGCCAGCGTGGTAAACAGATGCTCTATCAGCAGCTTACAGGCGAGCGTCATAATACCTTTGCCATGCCATTCACGCCCCAGCATATAGCCGATTTCAGCCCAGCGTGCTTGCGGTTCTATTTCGCGCACGAGCAGATAGCCGGCAATTTGTTGTTCGTGCCACAAGGTATAAAACAGGGCTTCGCCACATTGTTGTTTAGCGAGATTGGCATTGAGTAACGCTGCCACCTGTTCGAGTGAATGAGTGCGGCTAACAAATGGAATGGTGTCTTCGTAGATAGCGCGGTTCTGCTCGATATGCTCAAAGAACGCTGCGGCATCTTGAATATGCAACGCTTTGAGTTGTAGTGGGCCAATCATCATGCCAGTGCTTAGCGCCATTGCTTGACTCCGTGATCAGGGAACAGGAATATTCATTACTCCAAGGGTTATACGTGATAACCGCTGCTGAGCCAAGTAAGCAATGCGTGGGCTGGTGCGAGTCGTGAAGTGTCAATAAGTGATACGCCTGCTAGAGGCCAGATAACCTCAATAAGTCCCAGCAACCTAGCAATATCAAACAACAGCCAACAACACAGCCAAGCGGCAGTAATAGCTTCTGTGCTAGGCAAAAGGTGCGATCAAAACCAAAGTAGTTGACCCAAAGCTTGGCTTTTGGACTACGTTGCAAATAACAACGCAGCTGCGTTTCATTGAGCAGATGGCTGAGGTTACGTACTAAAAACAAGCCGCCAGCTGCGAGGCAAAGCAGTGAGCTAAGATAAGTGTCCATATGGTGCGATTACTGTTCGGAATTGATCAAATATGGCTGCATTAGCTTGTTATTTAAGCAGCAGCAAAAACGAATCGGACACCTTAGGTGACTTGACCATGATGTGAAAGCATAAGTGTCGAAAACTGTGATTCGCTTAATAGAACACTGATGACTAATAAATGGTTAACATTATGTTTTTAAACATAATTAAACTTTTATCTCTGGAACGTGTCTAGGGCAGATAAGTTTACCCGCGGTTTTTTGCTGAATTTCTTCCACTGAGACTCCGGGCGCCCGTTCTAGCAGATGAAATGCACCATCTTCGATTTTCAGTAATGCGAGATCGGTCAGTACGCGTTGAATACAACGATAGCCGGTTAGTGGCAACTGACATTGCGGCAATAATTTGGAGTTTCCGGCTTTATCGGCATGCATCATAGTAACGATGATATTGTGTGCCCCGGCGACTAAATCCATGGCGCCGCCCATGCCTTTAACTAATTTGCCGGGGATCATCCACGAGGCAATTGAGCCTTCAACATCGACTTCAAATGCACCGAGTACCGTTAAGTCGACATGTCCGCCGCGGATCATGGCAAAGCTGTCGGCACTGGAGAAAAACGCTGCGCCATCAACCGCTGTTACTGTTTGCTTGCCAGCGTTAATCAGATCGGCATCCACTTCTGCTTCGGTGGGAAATTCGCCCATTCCCAACAGGCCGTTTTCCGACTGCAACATCACGTCTATATCGGCTGGAATATAGTTGGCAACTAAGGTCGGAATGCCGATCCCCAAATTGACATAATCGCCATCATGTAATTCTTGAGCCACCCGCTTGGCCATCTGTTCTCGCGTTAATGCCATATCAAACTCCTATCTCGCTGGTGAAAAGTGAGCGGTGGGATTAGGTTTCAGCTGAGTGTTTTTAGCGTGCGTTTTTCGATTCGTTTCTCAAAACTGCCGACGATCAGGCGATCAACATAGATGCCGGGAGTATGGATCTGATTTGGGTCTAGCTCACCGGGTTCAACAAGTTCTTCCACTTCAACCACGGTGATTTGCCCGGCTGTCGCCATTACCGGGTTAAAGTTGGCCGCCGTATGGCGATAAATAAGATTGCCCATGGTATCGGCTTTCCAAGCCTTGATTAGCGCAAAATCGGCGTATAGCGCAGGTTCAAGCACATAGTGGCGGCCATTAAATTCGCGGGTTTCTTTGCCGTCCGCGACTGGCGTGCCAAAGCCTGTGGCGGTATAAAATGCCGGAATGCCAGCACCAGCTGCGCGAATCTTTTCTGCCAAAGAGCCTTGCGGTGTCAAAATGACCTCCAACTCGCCGCTCAGCATCTGCTGTTCAAATAGGGCGTTTTCGCCAACATAAGACGCAATCATGGTGCGGATCTGTTTGTGCTGCAGTAACAGTCCAAGGCCAAAATCATCGACGCCAGCGTTGTTGGAGATGGCGGTTAATCCGGTGACTTGCATGCGCACCATCTCCGCAATTAACCCTTCAGGTATGCCACATAAACCGAAGCCGCCGACCATAATAGTCATGTCGTTTTGCAATCCGGCCAGCGCTTGTTGATAGTTAGTGACCACTTTGTTTAAACCGCCCATGTTGCCTCCATTGAGCTCAATTCATCAGTGCTTGGCTGACTTTGCTGCTACTACGCTTGCCGAGTTGCTGGCAGATTTTATGACCGACATTAGCCAGTTGTTGCAGGTCTACACCGGTTTCGATCCCTAAGCCATGCAACATGTACAACAGATCCTCGGTGGCGAGATTGCCGGAGGCCCCGCGAGCGTATGGGCAGCCTCCAAGTCCAGCGACTGCACTATCAATCGTGCTGATGCCACTGTCGAGGCATGCCAGAATATTCGCCAGCGCTTGGCCATAGGTATCGTGAAAATGCAGAGCTAACTGCTGCGGGGCGATACGCTGACTCACCGCATCGAGCATCTGCCGCGCGTTTTGCGGCGTGCCAACTCCAATGGTGTCACCAAGCGAGACTTGATAGGCGCCCATGTCGATTAGGGCTTGGCTGACCGCCGCCACTTGCTCAATATTAATGGCGCCTTCGTATGGACAACCAAGCACACAAGAGACATAGGCGCGCACTTTGATGTTAGCCGCTTTTGCTGCAACAAAAATGGTGTCGAAGCGACGGAGTGATTCTGCGATGCTGCAGTTGATATTGCGTTGGCAAAAACTTTCGGAGGCAGCAGTGAACACTGCGACTTCATTAACGTGCGCGGCAATCGCTTGTTCAAAGCCGCTCAGGTTAGGTGTGAGTGCCGAGTAGGTGACATTTTGCTGTCGCTCGATTTGCTGCAATACCGCTGTCGAGTCCGCCATCTGCGGCACCCATTTAGGCGATACAAAACTGCCTGCTTCTATCCGTTTTAGACCACAAGCGCTGAGGCCGTTAATGAGTTGTACCTTAGCCTCAAGGCCTAACTGCGCTTCATTTTGCAGTCCATCGCGCGGGCCCACTTCGTAAATGCTGATCTGCTTTGGATACATTAGCGGCTATCCTCCAGCGGCGTTTCTTGCTCATCGCTAGCAGTGGCACTTTCGCTAAAATGCAGTAGTCGTTCACCTTCGCTAACCAGTGCTCCCGGTGTAAAACAAAACGCTTCTACACAGCCAGCGGTTGGTGCGCTGAGTTGATACTCCATCTTCATCGCTTCCATCACCAATAAGCCTTGGCCAGCAGTCACGGTTTCACCGGGGGCGACTAGATGCGCCACGATGGTGCCATTCATTGGTGCGTCAAAACTGTGTTGTTCCGTTTGACTATGACGAATTGCAGGCGCGGCCGTAATGAACTCAAAGGTGTGTCCTTGATAGCTAAGATAGAGCTGCTGCTCATGCCAAGTTAACCGGCAAGACATCCATGCACCATTAACGCTGGCGCGTAGTTCATTTGTGTGGTGATCTAATTCGCCACTCACAGAATATGGCTGTTCATCAATGATGAGCGAGTAGTTACCACTACGGTCTTGTTGCACTGTGAGATAGCCATATAGATCGCTGGCATCACTGGGCGCGAGGTAAAGATTCCAAGTGGGTTTGGCGTTAATTCTGAATCCGGCAAGTGGTGTTGCTGCACTTTTTTGCGGTTGAAGAATACACGCTAACGCCGCCAGCGCGAGCAATGGCTGCTTCGCTGGATATTTGAGTAACTCGGTTGCATGTTGCTCAATAAAGTGGGTACTAAAGTGAGTACCTGCAAACTCAGAATGCCCCGCTAACGCGGTGAGAAAGGCGATGTTGTGTTTAACCCCGGCAATTTGATATTGCGTAAGCGCTCGTTGTAGATGGGCCAAAGCACTGTTGCGGTCTTGCTGGTGGACAATTAATTTGGCGATCATTGGATCGTAATAGGGACTGATTTCATCACCCGCTTGCACACCTGAGTCGATGCGCAATTCGTCGGACGTGAGTGGCGTTTTTAGAGCAAGCAAAGGTCCTGATGCCGGCAGAAATTGATGCTGCGGATCTTCGGCATAGATTCTGGCTTCTACAGCATGCCCGGTAATGGTAACGTCAGCTTGCGCTATTGGTAGAGTTTGCCCTGCAGCAATATTCAATTGCCACTCAACGAGGTCAACACCAGTAACCATTTCAGTGACCGGGTGCTCGACCTGCAGTCGGGTATTCATCTCCATAAAATAAAACTGTTGTTGGCTATCCAGCAAAAACTCGATAGTACCTGCGCCGACATAATCAATTGCTTGGGCGGCGGCTACCGCTGCTTGCCCCATGGCTTGGCGCGTAGCTGCTGCCAAATAAGGCGCGGGCGCCTCTTCAATCACTTTCTGATGGCGCCGCTGTAGCGAGCAGTCTCGGTCACCCAAATAGATACAGTGGCCGTGTTGATCGGCAAATATTTGCACTTCAATATGGCGTGGCTGCTCGATATATTTTTCCAGCAGCATGCTGTCATCGCCAAATGCAGCCTTAGCTTCGCGTTTGGCCGCCTCAAGTTGATTTGCAAACTCCTGCTGATTATTAACGACTCGCATGCCTTTACCACCGCCGCCAAAGGCTGCTTTGATTAGCATGGGAAAGCCGATAGCCTGAGCTTGCGCCAGCAGTGTAGTGAGTGTTTGCTCACTGCCATGATAGCCTGGGATCAGCGGTACGCCAGCGTGCTGCATAATCGTTTTCGCAGCGCTTTTACTGCCCATAGCCGCAATGGCACTGGCCGGCGGGCCGACAAATATTAAGCCCGCTGCTTCACATGCTTCGGCAAATTCGGCGTTCTCTGACAGAAAACCATAACCCGGATGGATCGCATCTGCGCCGCATTGCAATGCGAGCGCGATAATATCCTTTCCGTTGAGATACGCCGCAACGGGCGTGTTTCCACTAACACGATAAGCACTATCTGCTTGTTTTACATGGCAGGCGTTGTGATCTGTGTCTGAATAGATGGCGACAGCGTGAATCGCTAATTTGTGGCAACTGCGGATAATACGGCAAGCGATTTCTCCGCGGTTTGCGATCAATAATTTTTGAATACGGCGCTCAGCCATGCTGTCCCTCCGTTGAACTTGCACCAGAGAGTCGCCAATTAGCGCTGCGCTTTTCAAAAAATGCTTTCATGCCTTCATGCGCTTCGCTGGTACAGCGTGCATCGGCAATTGCGCGCGTGGTTAATATGCGTAACGAGTCATCAAAACTCTTATCTTCGACTTTGGCGAGTAATGCTTTGCACTGTTGTTGAGCTTCAGGGCCGCCTTGTAAAACGGCATCGATAATCGTCGCGGCACTACTGCATAAATCTGATGCGAGTTGATGCACAAGACCAAGCTGTAAAGCGGTGAAGGCATCAATGGTTTCTGCGGTGAGCGCATAACGCCTCGCTTGGCGCATGCCAATACTGCGACACACATAGGGTGAAATGACCGCCGGAATTAGCCCAAGTTTGACTTCGCTCAGGCAAAAGCGGGCAGAGTCCGTCGCCAATGCCACGTCGCAGCAGCAGATAAGGCCGAGGGCGCCGCCATAAGCGGCACCTTGTACCAGCGCAATAGTGGGTTTAGGGAATTCATCCAACACTTGCATGAGTTTCGCCAACCGTGCTGCATCTTCGACGTTGGTGGCGTAATCCATCTCTGCTTGGCGCTGCATCCAGTTGAGATCTGCACCAGCACTGAAGTGTTTGCCCGCGCCTTGCAGTACCAACACTCGACAATCACGCAGGGTGGCTAAGTGCTCTAATGCGTCGATAAGGTCGCTGATCAGCTGTTCGTCAAAAGCATTGGCTGTTTGTGGCCGGTTGAGTGTCAATCGGCAGATCCCGCGAGCATCTGTTTCCATGAGCAAAGATTGCATACTCCCTCCTAAATTCTGAACACGCCAAACTGAGTGGCTTCGCGTGGCGCATGAGCCGCCGCGTTGAGCGCTAAACCCAATACGTCACGAGTCTGAGCGGGATCTATGATGCCGTCATCCCATAGACGCGCGCTGGCGTAGTAGGGATCGCCTTCCTGCTCATATTTATCAATGATAGGTTGCTTAAAGGCGTTCTCTTCGGCATCGCTCCAGTCGCTACCTTGGCGTTGCAGTCCGTCGCGTTTAACCGTCGCTAATACGTTGGCCGCCTGTTCTCCGCCCATAACGGAAATGCGCGCATTGGGCCAACTCCACATCATGGTGGGATCATAGGCGCGGCCGCACATACCGTAATTACCCGCACCGTAGCTGCCACCAATAATGACGGTGAACTTGGGCACATTAGCGCAGGCCACTGCCATCACCATCTTGGCTCCATGTTTGGCGATACCTTGCTGCTCATACTTTTTACCCACCATAAAGCCGGTAATGTTTTGCAAGAAAATCAACGGAATATTGCGTTGGCAGCAGAGCTCAATAAAGTGCGTGCCTTTTTGTGCCGACTCAGAGAATAGAATGCCGTTATTGGCAATAATGCCGACATTGTGGCCATGCAGTTTGGCAAAACCACACACTAGCGTGGTGCCGTAGTTCGCTTTAAATTCATCAAAATCTGAGTCGTCCACAAGGCGGGCAATCACTTGCAGTACATCGAATGGCTTTTTCAGATCTGTGCCGACAATGCCATACAGTTCTTCAGCACTGTAGCGTGGCGGCTTACTGGCTGTTTGAAACGCTGTGCGATTACGGTTTAAGCGACTAACGGCATTGCGTGCCAGCTGTAGGGCGTGGGTATCATTCTGCGCTAAGTGGTCTGCTACGCCGGACATCCGAGTGTGTACATCGCCACCGCCGAGTTCTTCAGCTGAAACTTCTTCACCGGTAGCGGCTTTCACCAACGGCGGCCCTGCGAGAAAAATCGTGCCCTGATTGGCCACAATAATTGACTCATCCGCCATTGCGGGCACATACGCCCCACCGGCTGTACAAAGCCCCATCACCACCGCAATTTGGGCGATACCTTTGGCCGACATGCGCGCTTGGTTATAGAAAATGCGCCCAAAATGATCGCGGTCGGGAAATACTTCAGCCTGTAAGGGCAGGTAAGCTCCGCCTGAGTCCACTAGATAGATGCAAGGTAAGTGACAGCGTTCGGCAATAGCTTGTGCGCGCAGATGTTTCTTCACTGTCAGCGGATAATAGCTGCCACCTTTGACGGTCGGATCGTTGGCGACGATCATGCAGTCGATGCCGCTGACGCGACCAATACCTGCAATCACTCCCGCCGCTGGCACCGCGGTTTCATATACCTGATGTGCTGCAAATTGGCCAATTTCGAGAAAGGGGGAATCGGCATCGAGCAGGCTGGCAAGCCGCTCTCGCGGCGCTAGCTTACCTTTAGCACAATGTCTGGCGAGTGCGGCACTACCGCCACCCGCCATGACCTGTTCTGTTTGTTGGTAGAGTTGTTTTACTAGCTGCTGCATTGCTTGGTAGCGTTGCTGAAACTCGTCGGAATTTGAATTTATCTGGCTCGCAATCACACTCATCGCCATCCTGCTCCTTAATGCCAAAGTTGTTAGCAGCTTTCCTGATAGAGTTCGCGGCCAATTAACATACGGCGGATCTCTGAGGTGCCAGCGCCGATTTCGTAGAGCTTGGCATCACGTAGCAGCCTGCCAGCAGCATAATCGTTGATGTAGCCGTTGCCGCCGAGTAATTGAATGGTGTCGAGCGCCGCTTTAGTGGCTGCTTCGGCGCTATAGAGGATTGCGCCAGCCGCATCTTTACGACTGACATTGCCTTTGTCACAGGCGCGCGCCACACTGTATACATAGGCTTTGGCGGTATTCATGGCGGTGTACATATCGGCGAGTTTGGCTTGCACCAACTGAAATTCACCAATGGCTTTGCCGAACTGCTTGCGTTCAGCAGTATAGGGATGGGCAATATCGAGACAGGCGGAAATAATACCGAGAGGCCCACCAGCAAGCACTAAGCGCTCATAATCAAGGCCACTCATTAGCACTTTGACGCCCTGATTGAGTTCGCCAAGTAGATTCTCTTTGGGAACGAGGCAGTTGTTAAACACTAACTCACAAGTGCTGGAACCGCGCATACCGAGCTTGTCGAGCTTCTGAGCGGTGCTGAAACCGCTAAAACTGCGTTCGATAATAAAAGCGCTGATACCATGTGCGTCAAGCTCAGGCGCGGTTTTCGCATAAACCACCAATACGTCGGCATCCGGGCCATTGGTGATCCACATCTTGCTACCATTGAGGCAAAAATGGTCACCATTATCAGTGGCGCTTAAGGTCATCGACACCACGTCTGAGCCGGCATTTGGCTCACTCATGGCTAAGGCGCCGATATGTTCACCGCTGATGAGTTTAGGTAAGTATTGCTGCTTTTGCGTGTGGCTACCATTGCGGAAAATCTGGTTTACACACAGGTTGGAATGTGCACCGTAGGAAAGGCCAACAGAGGCTGAGACGCGAGAGATCTCTTCCATGGCGATAACGTGGGCAAGATAGCCCATACCTGCGCCACCATACTCTTCACTAACGGTAATGCCGTGTAAGCCCAATGCGCCGAGTTGTGGCCATAGTTCGGCCGGAAAACGATTTTGTTGATCAATTTCAGCCGCAATTGGCGCGATAACATTCTGGCTGAAATCTGCTACGGCATCGCGTAGCATGTCGAGTTCTGCGGTAAAGCCAAAGTCTAGCGGCGTGTAGCTGGTCGCCATGTATATTCTCCGTCACTGACATGGCCTTACGTCAGCACGGAGCAGGCAACTTATTGCTTCGCGGCGATATCCGCAAGTGCCTGACGACATTGACTTTCGGCTGACGAGAGTTCCATCAGCACTATTTTGATGTCGTCCATCTGCTGCTGTAAGGCGGTTTTTTTATCCTCTATCAGTTGCAACATAGTATTGAGTTGTGAGGTGCTGCCTTTTTCGGCATCGTACATCTCAAACAAAGTACGCGTTTCTGACAGAGAAAATCCCAGTCTCTTTCCTCGTAAAATCAACTTCAGGCGGACTCTATCTTTCATGCTGTAAATCCGCGTTTGGCCTCGGCGTTTGGGCTTAAGCAGTCCTTGGTCCTCGTAAAAACGAATACTTCTCGTCGTGATATCAAACTCTTTTGATAATTCACTGATCGAAAACGAGGTAGATGGACTTGGCTTAATACTCATTTGCTACGGCTTCCTGCTAAATTACAACAACCTAGCCAAGATATATGAAGTTTACGTAAAGGTAAAGAAAACGTTATCTAATTTTAGACAAGTTTTTGAAATTTGCTGCAACGATGAACGTGCAATGCGGGATCTTGGCTTTCCCCCGATTATTTCAGGGTTTTAGGCTAACGTCTAATAGGGAGTGCTTAAAAAAGCAACCCATAATGTCCGTGGGGAAGGAAGGGGTGTTTTTGCCGCAAGGCAGTCCGTGGGAGGACAGTTGAATGACAGATCCAGGTTTAGCCCTGTATAAAATGTCGCTCGATGACAAAAACGCATTTTGGGGCGAGTGTGCCAAGCTCATTGATTGGTACCAGCCCTGGGAAACTGTACTAGACGAGAGTAATAAGCCGTTTTATCGCTGGTTCAGTCAAGGAAAACTTAACACATGCTTCAACGCTGTTGACCGACACGTCAACAATGGGCGAGGCGAACAATTAGCTATCCGCTATTTCAGTCCGGTCACCGATACTGAATATGCGGTGACCTATGCGGAACTGCAGGCGCAAGTCAGTCGTTTAGCTGGCTATATGCAGTCTATTGGCGTAACCAAAGGTGATCGTGTGGTGATTTATATGCCGATGATCCCTGAAACGGTATACGCCATGTTGGCCTGTGCACGCTTGGGTGCAATTCACTCCGTGGTATTTGGTGGCTTTGCCGCCAATGAGTTGGCGACGCGTATTAACGATGCCAAACCCAAACTTGTGTTGAGCGCCTCTTGCGGTGTAGAACCTTCAGGTGTGGTGCCGTATAAGCCACTGCTCGATAAAGCATTACAGCAGTCTGAACATCAACCATCCAACTGTCTTATTCTACAACGTAGCCAATATCAAGCTGAGCTGCAGCAACCGCGTGACCATGATTGGCAACAGTCAGTGTGTCAGGCGCCAGCGGTTGACTGTGTAGCGGTAGAGGCCACTGATCCGCTGTACATTCTGTATACCTCTGGAACAACCGGGCAACCTAAAGGGGTCGTAAGGGATAACGGTGGGCATGCGGTCGCACTCGCTTGGTCGATGAAGCATATTTACGATATTCAAGCTGGCGATACTTTCTGGGCGGCATCTGATGTCGGCTGGGTGGTTGGCCACTCCTATATCGTTTATGCACCGCTATTGGTGGGGGCTACGACTGTGTTGTATGAAGGTAAACCAGTGGGAACCCCAGATCCTGGCGTGTTCTGGAAGACCATTGAGCGTTACCAAGTGAAGTCGTTTTTTACTGCACCAACGGCTATTCGCGCGATTAAACGTGAAGATCCCAATGGTGAATTTGTAGCAAAAGCGGATTTAACTTGTCTTAACAGCCTGTTTTTAGCAGGTGAACGTTGCGATCCTGATACCTTAAATTGGGCGTCTGAGAAGTTAGGCAAGCCGGTGATTGACCATTGGTGGCAAACCGAAACTGGTTGGCCGGTCGCTGCTAATTTGATGGGGGTCGAACAGATTACCATTAAACCGGGATCGCCCGCACGGGCAGTACCTGGCTATCAGGTGGAAGTGTTAGATGAATTTGGTGAGCAGGTTTCTGCTGGTCAGTCTGGTAACGTGGCCATCAAATTGCCATTACCGCCCGGTACTCTGACCACGCTTTGGCAAAACGATAAACGTTACGTCGACAGCTACCTGAGCATGTATCCCGGCTATTACTTAACCGGTGATGCAGGCTATATGGATGAGGACGGTTACCTCTATATTATGAGTCGTATTGACGACATCATTAACGTAGCGGGGCACCGCTTGTCGACGGGACGTTTTGAAGAGGTGTTATGTCAGCACGCCGCGGTAGCCGAGGCTGCCGTTATTGGTGTCGACGACAACCTTAAAGGGCAGGTACCGTTGGGACTTGTAGTGCTGAAAAATGGTGTCGATATTAGTGAGGACCAACTCCATAAAGAGTTAGTGGCGCTAGTGCGACAAGAGATTGGCCCAGTGGCCGCGTTTAAACTGGTAAGCGCAGTGCAGAAGTTGCCTAAAACGCGTTCGGGCAAGATTTTGCGCGGCACCATGCGTAAGATTGCTGACAACAAGGACTTTACACCACCAGCGACGATTGAAGATCCGCAAACGCTTGATTTAGTTCGTTCTGCGTTAACGCGAATGGGGTATGCCGATGCCTTGCTTAAGCAACATGCTTAAGTTTGTTTGAATAAAAGACCCGCAATTGCGGGTCTTTTTTGTTATCTATGAATTATTCAATCGTTTTTTTCTTTATTTAACATCGCCACTATCTGTTTGCATCGGCATTAGCTGATTCAGTAGAATGCAATTAATTATTGTATGCGTAGCACATTTTTTGCAGTTGTGTGAGCAGTATTTTGGTGGAATACACTATGGAACCCAAGTTAGAAGCAGCAGATATCGGTGTAATTGGTCTGGGCGTCATGGGCAAAAACCTAGCGCTTAATATCGTTGATAATGGTTTTTCTGTTGCGGCATTTGATCTCGATAAAGCTAAAGTTGAAGCTGCTGAACAGCAGGCCGCAACGGAAGTGGCAGGTAGGGAAACCCGCTTGTTTGGGGTTGAGTCCTTGTCTCAGATCTTAGCAAGTGTTAAAGCACCACGCGTATTTCTTTTGTCTGTACCCGCTGGGCGTGCCGTTGACAGTATCTGTGATGCGTTGATTGAAGCGGGCGCTATTGCTGAAGATATCGTTATCGACACCGGTAACAGTCTGTGGACTGACACCGTTGCGCGTGAGAAGCATTACCAAGGTAAATTGACCTTCTTTAGCTCAGCGGTTTCTGGTGGTGAAGTTGGCGCACGTTTTGGGCCTTCACTGATGCCAAGCGGAGACAAAAAAGCTTGGCAACGTATCGAGCCAATTTGGACCGCAATTGCCGCCAAAGTAGATGCTGACACAGGTTTACCGCTTGAGCGCCATCAGCCGGGAGAAGTCATTGAACAAGGCGAAGCTTGTACTGCATACATCGGCCCCGCGGGTTCTGGCCATTACGTGAAAATGGTACACAATGGTATCGAATACGCGGATATGCAGCTGATCTGTGAAACCTTCCACTTTATGCAAACTGGCTTGGGTATGAGCACAGTTCAGATTGCGGAAGTATTTGAACGCTGGAACAAAGGCGTGCTGAACAGCTATCTGATTGAGATCAGTGCTGAAGTTCTACGTCAGGTTGATCCGCAAACTGACAAGCCGCTGGTGGATATTATCCTTGATAAAGCAGGGCAAAAAGGGACAGGGCTGTGGACTGCCGTTAGCAGTTTGCAACTGGGTTGTCCTGCATCAACGATTGCTGAAGCCGTGTATGCGCGTTCAATGAGTACTCAGAAAACATTGCGTCAGCAGTTGGCAACGTCTTTGACCGGACCAGCTATTGCAGCGGTTTCTGCTGAAGAACAGCAAGCGACGATTGATGCGTTGGAAGCGGCCTTGTACTGCGCGAAAGTAACCGCTTACGCACAAGGTTTCCAGATGATTGCAATGCAAGCCAAAGAGCAACAGTGGGAGTTGGATTACGCCGCAATCGCGCGGATCTGGCGTGCAGGTTGTATCATTCGCGCTGGTTTCCTGCGGACGATTTCTGATGCTTTTGAGGCGGATGCGGGCATTGAAAACTTGCTGCAAGCAGAAGGTTTTGCCAGCAAGCTCAACGAGCTGCAAGGACAGTGGCGCCAAGTTGTTGCTCAAGCAGTGGTGAAAGGTATTCCAGTGCCGTGTATCAGTTCTGCGCTGGCTTATTTTGATTCACTGCGTTGTGAAGTTCTGCCAGCCAACTTGTTACAAGGTCAGCGTGACTTCTTCGGTTCACATACTTTTGAGCGCACCGATGCGCCAAAAGGCGAGTTCTACCATATCACTTGGAGTGAATCGCCACGTAAGCTGGTGAAAATGAGCTAATCACATTCAGTGACAGTGAAAAAAAAGGCTTCCAAGTGGAAGCCTTTTTAGTATGGAAATCTTGGCGGTTAGACCACAAACACCAATCCAAAACTGAACAGCGCACTAAACATCATCGTTAGTTTGGCGGTTTTACCTAATAGTGGATTAAGTGATGCTCCTGAATACTGATAAAAATCAGACGACAGTTTGCGTGCCATGATTAAAGACAAACCAGCTAATAATACTGGAAAGCCAGGAAGTTGCCCCAATAGGAAGCCCGCGATAATTAAGCCAAATGGCAGATAAACCAAGGCCTGATACATCACTTTAGCTTGGGCTTCACCAATGCGTACTGCTAAGGTTTTTTTCCCGGCTTTGGTGTCGGTGAAGATGTCACGAGTATTGTTTACCAACATAATTGCAGCGTTCAGTAACCCTACGGCGCTGCCTAGCAACCAAGAAGCTGTAGTGGTTTCACCGGCTTGCAGATAGTAACTGCCGACAACAGCGACTAAGCCAAAGAATACAAATGCTGCCAGCTCACCCAAACCGTGCGATGCCAACGGGTAAGGACCACCACTGTAACCTAACGCTCCGAGCATAGAAGCTGCGGCAAGAATAGCTATTGGCCAACCACCGTGCCAAATCAAAAATGACCCTACAGCCAGCGATAACAGCAAACATAGTGTCATTGCATTACGCACAGCAGTAGGCGCCAGTAAGCCGCTTTGGGTGACGCGTGTTGGCCCGACGCGTTCTTCGGTATCAATGCCATTTTTATGATCAAAATAATCGTTGGCCAAGTTAACGGCAATCTGTAACAGCAGGGCACAGACCATTGAGGCCACGGCGACCCAAATACTAAACTTTTCCAGTGGCAGTGCTAAAAAGTTGCCTACAAGCAGCGGCCCAGCTGCGGCTGGCAGCGTACGAGGTCTGATGGCAAGAATCCAAGGGTTCATTCTAACTAAGTCTACTCATCACAACGTAATATCCTTATAGGATAACAATTTCTGTTGTGAAAGTTAGTACAACACGATTAATGCATGTAAAAGAGTTTGATTTAGCGCACATTTGCGAGGCTGTTAACTCACCAAAATAGCACCATAATCAATGAGTGCTCAGGGGATATCTGAGGTTAACAACCAACAGATTGAGGCGATAGCTAACCGATAGGAGCGGTTATGATGCGCTTTAATAACAGAACCATTGTCATCACCGGCGCCGCGTCAGGATTAGGGCGGGCATTTGCTATTGCGTTAGCGCAGCGAGGTGCTGAGCTGATACTGATCGATAGCCATTCAACGCAAAACATCAAAGCTGCGGTGGAAGCGTTGGGCGGACGTGTAAGTTGTTGGCTATGTGATGTTGCCAACGAAGCCCAAGTCGAACAAACTACCCGTGAAATTCTCAAATCTTACGCTCATGTAGATGGCTTATTGCTGTCTGCTGGTATTCATCTGCCCAATGAACTGGAAAAGATGCCGACACAGGATTGGCGGCGGCAGATTGATGTCGACCTAGATGGGGCGTTTCTGTTGAGCCGTGCATTTTGGCCGCTTATGAAACAGCAAAACTACGGCCGAGTGGTGTTACTAACCGGCGCCAGCGCTTTGTTTGGCGATCAGTTTGAATGCGCTTTTGCTACCGCTAAAATGGGCTTACTTGGGCTAGCCAGTTGCATGAGCCAGGAAGGCGCCGAATACAATATTCACGTCAATACGCTTTGCGCACAAGCCTTAACCCCCATGACCTCGCAGCATCTCGCTTCAGAAGTCGCACCAATGTTTTCTATGGAAACGCCAGTTGCGGCGGCTACCTATCTTCTCAGCGATGAAGCACCTACTGGGCAACATCTGTTAGCCGCTGCGGGCAGTGTCAGTCGTGCGTTTATGACCCAATCTAAACCGCATTACTTTCAAGCGGCGGACTGCACCGCCGAAGCCATTAGCAAAGCCTGGCCTAAGTTGCTTGAAACGAGCGCGATGATTGCGAGCAAAAGCGGCGAAGATCAGATTGTTAGGTGGGCGAAGTCCGCATCAAAAGAACATGGTGTATTGCTCAAATAGCGCATGTTAGGACTGGTATTTAATCATGGGTCTGCGGTAATCTCTGTGGCAGAAGGATTTCAAAACAGGGTGATTCATGAGTCATGTTCTAGATGAGCTGATGTCGTTGTTGGCATTAGAACGTATTGAGACAGGTTGGTATCGCGGCCAAAGTCAGGATTTAGGTTTTGGTCATGTGTTTGGTGGCCAAGTGATGGGGCAGGCGCTAAGTGCAGCGCGACAAACGGTGCCCGCAGAGCGTAACGTGCATTCGTTGCACTCCTATTTCTTACGTGCAGGCGATGAGAAACTGCCCATTATTTATGACGTCGAAAATGTTCGCGACGGCGGCAGTTTTAGTGCGAGGCGCGTTAAAGCTGTTCAAAAAGGTCGTCCTATTTTTTACATGACCTGTTCTTTTCAAGTCGAGGAAAAAGGCTTTGAACATCAATCGGCTATGCCTGATGTTCCCGGTCCAGAGGGCTTGTTGAACCAGCAAGAACTTGCGATGACCATGCGTGATAAAGTGCCGCCAAAAATGCTTGAGAAGTTTATGGCAGATGCACCAGTCGAAATGCGTTTGGTTAATCCGCTTACCCCTGTCGCTCCAAATGAAACTGAGCCACATCGCTATGTGTGGATGCGCGCTAACGGCAAGCTTCCTGCCGATCACGATATGCATGATTACTTGTTGGCTTATGCGTCTGACTTCAATTTCTTAGTGACGGCTGCACAGCCACACGGCGTGTCATTCTTAACGCCGGGAATGCGCATGGCGACGATTGATCATTCAATTTGGTTCCATCGTCCGGTGAATCTTAATGATTGGTTGCTGTATGCGATTGAGAGCCCGAATGCTTGTGGTGGGCGCGGTTATGTTCGTGGCCAGTTTTTTGATTTACAAGGAAGGTTGATTGCATCAGCAACACAGGAAGGCCTGATGCGTATGACGGATCCAAGTGCGAAAAAGGACTGAAAATGAAATTGCTTAAAGGTGTATTTGCAGCACTGATGTTGTTGAGCGTGGTTGGCTGTGTCACGGTTGAACCCGACCCGCCAGTGGTGATCAATGGCGCCGCTGGCTATCGTGAGAAACTGACCTTGCCTCAAGGTTGTTCTATCACTATTGCCGTGATTGATTTGGACACGCCCGGCGTCATTATTGCGCAGAAAACCTTTAACGTGGCGCGTGCTCCTGTGCCATTCAAATTCATTTTGCCCGCTGACACCATTAGCAGCAGTATCAATTACGGCGTGGTGGCGCTAATCCAGTATCAGAATAAGGTTATTTTCCAGACCTATGATAAGTATCCGGTGATAAACAACGGTAAGAACACTGTGGAAGTTGTGATGAAAGCCGTTCCGATTGAAAATCTGCGCTAAATATCGACATCAGCTAAGCGTTACCAATAAAAAAGGTGCTATTACTAGCACCTTTTTTCATGTGACAGGAACTACACCTTAAAGACGCTGATTTGGCGTTTCAGTGATGATGCCAGTGAAGCCAGTTCATCAGCGGAAGTGACTGTACTGCTGGCCCGAATCTCACCCTCCTTCGCCAATTCGCTGATTTCATGCAAATTACGGGTTACATCTGCAGCCACTGAACTCTGTTGCTCTGTGGCGCTGGCAATGCTGCTTACCGACACTGCGAGGTCGGCAATACGCTCGGTAATCGCGGTTAACTGCTGATTTGCGGCAGTACCTTGTTCAGTAGATTTCATGCCTAACTGATGGCTTTCATCCATGCGCGACGCGGTATCTTTCACCTTAGACTGCAGCTGCAAGATGGTTTGACTGATTTCAGAAATCGAGGCCTGAGTACGACTTGCTAGCGTTCGAACTTCGTCGGCGACTACCGCAAATCCACGGCCTTGTTCACCCGCGCGAGCAGCTTCAATCGCTGCGTTCAGTGCCAACAAGTTGGTCTGTTCCGCAATGCCATTGATAACTTCGGTGATTTTATTAATCGATTCACTTTCTTTAGCGACACCTTCAACGGCCTCATGGCTTTTCGTCAATTGCAGTGACAAGGTTTCGAGGTCCTTCACGACCTGTACCAACGCCATGTGTCCCTCTTGTGAGGCAACATCAACCTGATGGCTTTGGTCTGCACTCTCATTGGCATGCGTAGCTACGTCGCGGATAGATGTCGACATCTCTTCGATAGCTGTCGCAATTTGGTCGGTTTGCGCCATCAGCGCGTTAGCTTCTTCGCCGTTCAGTCGGGCAATTTCTTGTGACTGACTGGCCTGACTCTCAATGGTTTGTACTGAGTCGAGCAACGAACGGATAAGTTTGCGTAAGTTTTGCGTCATCATGCTAGCGCTGTAACTGATGCGATCGACTTCATTTTGGCTGTTTTGATTAACCTGCGGCAGATCCACACTCAGATCGCCCTTGCCGAGTTCTTCCATATGGGTTTGCAAACGGCGCAGAGGTTTTACTGTGTTAACCAGCACCAGCGATAGCAACGCGGTAATGGCAATAATACCAACGGTGGAAATGAGTAGGCTGAGTAACAGCAATGACCAGCTTTCTTCATTTAGCTCAGCGTATTTCACTTGGCCGATAATGACCCAATCCCATCCGGGAATGAGCGCACTAAGACTGGCCATCTTGACACCATTGTTGCTGGTAAATGAGGTCATTTGATCGTAATCGCTGAGCAACTTACGCAGCGGCAGGCCATTGAGCTGGTCATCCGCAATCGGGCTGCCGATTTTCAACGATGGATGAGCTATTAACACATCGTCGGCCTTGCGTACCACCATGTAATAGCCGGACTCTTCGATTTTGAGTTGCTTAACGGATTCCTGTAACTGTTGCAAAGAATCGGTGATATCAAAGCCAATGTAGAGAATTGCGACGACATTGCCCTGTGGATCTTTCATCGGGCGATAGACGGTCATGTAGTCTTTGCCAAACAACTTGGCATAACCTTCATAGGTCTCACCATTCATCAGCATATTGTAGCCTGGGTGTTGTTTCCCAAGATAAGTGCCTACGGCACGACTACCATCTGCCTTCTTCAGCGAGGTTGAAATACGCAGAAAATCATCACCGTCGCGCACGAACACAGTGGCGTTACCACCAGTTAATTTCGCATAACGGTCAACTTTACTGATTGACGAGTTAATTTGCTCATTGTCTTGCATTAAGGCGGGCGTATCCTTGCCCATTACTCTTACTGTTTTATTTTCTGGTTTGTAGAACTGACCAGGATACATTCCTCGAAATACATCTGAATTACGTCTGGCAAGCGTCAACAGCGTGTCATATTGCAGCTTTAATAGATCTTCAACTGACATCATCTGTGCTTCCACAGCAGACAACGCCTTATCCCTAAGAGCATTAGAAGCGGAAATATAAGATATGGAACCGATAACACCAAATACCACGATGGTTAAAATGAAGGAAAGCGTTCCTATCTGCTTGGCGATAGGCCAATTACGGTAGTTCATGTCTTTTCTCTTATTATCAGTAGATTAGTTTTCGTCGCACTGGGCCCCCAATACCACCTCCCAGATAGACTTCATTACTCAGGTTTTGCGTTTGATGATTATAGACTGTATCGACCGATGAAAAGGTTTTGTTAGTTCAAATCCTTGAGAAATAACTAAAACAGGATTTTCGATTGAGGAGTGCGTTTTGAGGAAACAAGGAGAGAAGTAAGCTGCGACTCAACTCGGGTGCAGTTGAGTCGCCAATGTAGAACTATTTTGCGGCTAACATCGCTTTTTTGAGGCTTTTTTGCGCCGGTTTATCACCCAACCAAATTTTGAGTAACGCGGTTCTGAATTGCTCATTACCGACAGTTGCTTGCAGGGCACCATTCTTATAGGCCGTAACCCCTTTATCCTTAGCAAAGACCAACAAAAACTGGTCACCGACCTTAATTTCGGCCTTAAACAAGCTAATAAACTGTTCTATTTCACTGCTGATGGGTTGGATATTGCCTTTAGTCGCATCATCAAAGCCTTCACGAATGGCATCTTCCATTTTTTCTGAGGTGATGAGTCCTGATAAAATGGTGAGATTGATTGCAGCGTAAGGAGCATTGAGTACTTGCTCCACCGATGAGGTCTTATCGCTGATATAAAGGCTGCCAACATAAAGATCCATAAAAAATTTGCTACGTACACCGGCACCATTGAGCGCTAGTGCTGGCATTCCGTCTAGCTGCAGATGTTCAGCAACATCGGTATCAGCAACTTCTCGAGCCAAGGCTGAAAATGATTGGCTACAAAACATGAAGAGGCAACATAAAATGATTTTTTTCATATAAGTTCTCGTTGTGATTAATCAACCGCGTAAGCCGATATCACAGCTACCATCTTGATGAAACCAAACTGCTTGACGGTGCTGACTACTAATAAAGAGCGGTTCGTTGTCATTAAATAAAAAACACTTCCAATTTCGTTTGAAACATCCCCAAGTCGTTTCAATAACGTCATATTTTTCATAGCAGAAAAATACTTTTGCATCTTCTGGCCACTCGATAAATTGTGCAATCAATTCGGGCAAAGCTTGGTCATCGCTGTCCCACGCAGCTTGCCACTCATCGGATTGATGCCATGTGCTTGTACGGGTAGGCCAGTCGCCTTTGGCGAACTCTTCTGGTGAGACACTTTTGTTGCTTACTAAACGATTCCACAGGTCCATTGCTGACTTTTGTGTCAGTGGCTTAATTTGTAGTGCGTCCGCTTCAGAGACGGGTAATTCATGGTGATTGAACATCCAACGGCGGCGGTATTGCTCTAATGGTTGGTACGTAAGCGACAAACTAACACTCCCAAAACAAGGTAATGGCGCAATTATATAGAGTTACAGCTCGACGACCAACTTTAAGCGCCTGCTATAAATTGTGGTGAATAGGAGAGCGCGAATCAGTTGACGTAATTGATGGTAATGATACTGGACGATATGGGTCATCAAATGACTGCTTGGGCTTGCGTAAAACCGTTACAAATCCGCTCGTTCTCTATGCGCAAGACTTAATTTGACCTTAATAATGACTGAACTCTAAAACGCGATATTGGCAAATTTTGCCGCAACTATAGGCCTGCAAACGGAAAATTCATCCATCTAAATTTGTAGAATTCTTAATCGAAAAAAAACCATGCAGTTTGGCTTGAGTTAGCTAAGTTTTATCCGTATCTTACCCGGCTTTTGTAACTTTTTACTGGTCAGACTAGATTGGCCGTGCATTAACAACTGGACTCAGAGAGCAAGCTTTCATGCGTTTAAATCAACCTGTAACTCAAAGGGAGCGAGTACTATCTGATAAGGACATCTTGCTTACCACTACCGATCTTCGCGGCAACCTCAAATACGCCAACAAGGCGTTTTGTGACGTCAGCGAATTCAGTCAAGACGAAATCAAAGGTCAGCCGCACAATATTGTTCGTCATCCAGATATGCCGCCGCTGGCATTTGAAATGCTATGGAAACGATTAAAGGCCGGCAAACCATGGATGGGGATTGTGAAAAACCGTAGCCGTAACGGCGACCACTATTGGGTGAACGCTTATGCGAGTCCAGTAATGGAAAATGGTGAAATTCATGAGTTTCAGTCGGTTCGTCACAGCGCTACACGAGAGCAGATTGATACTGCCAGTAAAATCTATCAACAAATCAATCAAGGTCGCAAACCTGCTGAGTTGCGTAAGCCTGTTCTGGGGTTTGCCCGGGCACTGCAGTTTGTTGGCTTAGCCTGTGTGCTGTTAACGTTCGCAGCGACATTTTTCTCACCTTGGTTAGGTGTTGTGAGTGCGCTTTTCTGGTTGGCGGCGAGTCAGTGGTTATTGGCGCCATTTTTTAAGTTGGTAAATGGAACGCGTGAGATTGTGGACGATCCGCTGGCGCGTGCAGTTTATACCGGCAGACAGGATGAGTTAGGGCAGCTTAGCTTGGTGTTAAATTATCTGTCTGCGGAGACTGGTGGCGTTATTGGTCGCATGGCTGACTCCAGTAGTGCGATTACAGGCCGTAGTGAAGAGCTATTAAACGCTTTGCGTGAAAATACCACGAGAGCTGAAAACCAACAGGCACAGACCGGCCAAGCTGGCACGGCAATGTCAGAAATGACCGCGAGTTTTAACGAAGTCAGTGGCAATTTGCAACTCGCGTTGACGGAAATGCAATCAAGCATGCAGGCGACATCCTTGGGGCATGAAAGCCTAAGAAAGGTAATGTCGTCTATCGATTTACTTAATCAGCGAGTTGTCGAGTTTTCGACCGTGGTCGACGACTTGCAACAAGACAGCAAAGCCATCAGTGAAGTGTTGGAAGTGATCCGTAATATTGCTGATCAAACTAACTTGTTAGCACTGAACGCCGCCATTGAAGCTGCGCGTGCTGGAGAAGCGGGCCGGGGATTTGCGGTGGTGGCGGATGAAGTGCGTAGTCTTTCCTGCCGCACCAGTGAGTCCACCGGCCGGATTGAACAGATTATTGCGAACTTCCAAAGTACAACCAAAGATGCGAGTCAAAAAATGCAAGCCAGCGAAGCTGATGCCAAAAGATCTGTTGAGCTTGCTGAAGAAGCAAATCAGGTATTTGAATCGCTTAAACATTCAAATCATCGTTTAGGCGAAATGACGGAAGCGAATGCGGCGGCAGTGCAGCAGCAGTTGATCGTCGCAGAAGAGATTAATCGAGCAATTCATACTGTAAGCGATTTAGCGGTAGAAAGTGCCGAGCAAACCGGACTCGCCGAAAGACGCAGTGAGCAGGTGAGTCGTCTCGCTGTGAAGAGCAGTGTGTTATCAGAGCAATTTTGGCTTCAAAGCATCTGTCGTAAGTTGTAATCGTCAGCGTTGATGCAAAAAAGCGGCGAGTTATCGCCGCTTTTTTGATAGATAACCATTAATGTACGTTGGGCATTAGGCTTAATTCGACCGACATAGCGCTAGCGAGTAAACCGCATCTGCCTGATGTGCACTAATCGTGGATTTTGACGTTGTTGCAGCCACGAACAAACTGAGGATCAAAATGTTTGATGGCGGGGCCAACATAACCAAGATCCAGTGAGCTGATTTGCTCCATTTCAGCATCGCTTAGGGTGAAATCCCAAATGTCGAAGTTTTCTTCGATACGGGCTTGCTTGGTGGATTTAGGGATCACGGTCACACCACGTTGCACGTTCCAACGCAGAATTACTTGAGCGATTGACTTACTGTGTGCTGCGGCGATGCCTTGTAGCATCTCATCTTCAAATGGCTGATAACGACCACCACCTAATGGCGCCCATGCTTCTGGCTGCACATTATAGTGTTTCATGGTTTCCAGCGCTTGGGGTTGCGCAAAGTATGGGTGTAGTTCAACTTGGTTAACCATTGGCTTGATACGCACAGTTTCACAGAAGTTTGTCAGCACGTGAGCGTAGAAGTTTGAAACACCAATGGCTTTCAATTTGCCCGCTTCATACGCATCTTCCAAGGCACGCCAAGCACTGAAGTAGTCTTTCATAGCTTGGTGTAACAGGTACAGGTCAAAGTATTCCAGCCCAGATTTCTTCAGTGAGGCATCAATTGCTGCTTCGGCCATGTCGTAGTTGGCCATATCCTGCACCCACAGTTTTGAGGTGATAAACAGCTCTTCACGGGTACACAACCCTTCTGCAATTGCTTCGCGTACCGCGTCACCAACAGCATCTTCATTACCATAAACTGCCGCAGTATCGATCAGGCGGTATCCGGTGCGAATTGCTGCCAGTACTGATTGTTTGCATTCTTCTTTATCGGTGACTTGAAAGACACCGAAGCCTTCCATAGGCATTTTGAGGTTGTTACTTAATACTGCATATTCCATAGTGGAATACCTCCGTTAGGATGATTGAATATGGATATAACCTTGCTATCCATACCCTAAAACGCGTAACTATTTGGAATCTCATCGTGATGATAAGTTCATCGCCAAATGCTTACCGAACTGAACATGATGTAAGCTTAGGCCAAGTGTTGGCTAGGCTAACGCAGTTTCACTGAAAGATTGTTATGATTATTTCAATGCATTAATGAATTATTTTCATTAAAATGGTCGATTTCAATATTCTGAGATGTTTTGCCGCATGGGATGTTGCAACCTCGCATCAGTATGCGCCAATCTGGTACTGTGGCAGTTAAAACAGCCGATATTGTTTAGACACGTTACTCAGCGAACGAGAAATTAGCGTGTTGTCGTTATACAACCCAATATTTGTTAACGGATTCCGTTTAGTGGTGTATTTTCGAACCTAGGTCTGTAACTTGATGAGCCTTAAGTGATATTTTTCACGTATGCTCATTACTAAGTAATCTTAAATGCTTTTTGGATGTCCAACTAACGATTACATCCAATGGTCTCTGATAATAATATGCTAACTGCAGTTGTCATCGCCGTGTAATTAAGGGTGCGAAATATGTTCAATAATAAAACAATCCTGATCACTGGTGGTACGGGGTCATTTGGAAGGAAATATACCGAGACCTTACTTAAACGCTATTCACCTAAACGATTAATCATATTTTCGCGTGATGAACTCAAGCAATATGAAATGCAACAGGAGTTTAATGCGCCATGCATGCGTTATTTTATTGGCGATGTTCGCGATAGCCAACGTATGGTTCAGGCGATGAATGGCGTCGACTATGTTATTCACGCTGCTGCGATCAAGCAGGTGCCGGCCGCTGAATATAACCCGATGGAATGTATAAAAACGAATATCCATGGGGCGGAAAATGTTATTCACGCAGCGATTACCAATGGAGTTAAGAAGGTTATCGCTTTATCGACTGATAAAGCGGCGAATCCTATAAATCTTTACGGTGCCACTAAGCTTGCTTCTGATAAATTGTTTATTGCTGCTAACAACGTCGTAGGCACTGGAGTGACGCGTTTCGCTGCTGTCAGATACGGCAATGTCGTTGGTTCCCGAGGTTCGGTGGTCCCCTTCTTTAAAAAATTAGTAAATGAAGAGGCTGATTCACTCCCTATTACCCATCCAGATATGACCCGTTTTTGGATTACATTGCAGCAAGGGGTCGATTTTGTTCTTAAAAATTTTGAGCGGATGCAAGGTGGAGAGATTTTCGTGCCTAAGCTCCCTTCGGTGCGAATTACAGACTTAGCACGAGCTTATGGCCCTGATAAAAAACAACATATTATCGGAATAAGACCCGGGGAAAAATTGCATGAAATCATGTGTCCTGCTGATGACTCTCATCATACTTTAGAGTTTGATGACCACTTTGTTATTACGCCGAGTATTAAGTTTTTTGGCCGTGAAAATGATTTCTGTTGTAACGCATTAAATGAAATTGGAGCTCCAGTAAAGCAGGGGTTTGAATATAACTCCGGCAGCAATCCTAGATTCCTGAGTCTTGATGATATCTTGGCAATGGAAGCCAACGCATGATTAGCTATGGTAAACAAGATATCAGTGACGCTGATATCGCGGCCGTTGTGGATACGTTACGTTCAGATTTTTTAACTCAGGGGCCTAAAGTCCCTGTTTTTGAACAAGCCATTTGCGAACTTACTCAGTCTGCCTATTCTGTCGCTGTCAGCAGTGCGACCGCGGCGTTACATCTTGCCTGTCTGGCATTAGGTGTTGGCGCAGGCGACGTTGTCTGGACTTCACCTATTTCATTCTTATCTTCAGCCAACTGTGCCTTGTACTGTGGGGCCGATATTGATTTTGTAGATATTGAGCCGACTACAGGCAATATGAGCGCAGATGCTTTGCGAACCAAATTAGTGTTGGCTGAACAGCAAGGCACTTTGCCGAAAGTGATTATTCCCGTGCATCTCGCCGGTCATAGTTGTGATATGCAGGCGATTGCAGCGTTGGCAAAGGCATATGGCATAAGCATTATTGAGGATGCATCTCATGGAATAGGGGGCAGCTATTTAGGGCAGCCTATAGGTTGTTGTGAGTATGCGGACATCACTGTATTCAGTTTTCATCCGGTTAAGATAGTCACGACAGCTGAAGGCGGTGTTGCAACAACCCAACGTGCAGAACTTGCCGAGGCAATGACCCGACTGCGCTCGCATGGTGTGGTTCGTGAGTCATCAAGCTTGTTAAGGCCTGATGAAGGCGATTGGTATTATGAACAACAAATGCTGGGCTTTAATTATCGAATGACTGAGCTACAGGCGGCTCTTGGCTGTTCGCAACTACAGCGTTTAAACCAGTTTGTGGTTAAGCGAAATGAGCTAGCATCATTGTATCAGCAGTTACTTATGGCGTTACCTGTTACGCCTATCGAACCGCTTGATGCGAGTACCAGTGCCAGACATTTACAGCTCATTCGACTACATCAGCCTAAGCTACGTAAAGCGATATTCGAGTTTATGCGTAGTGCAGGGATCCAAGTGCATGTGCACTATTTTCCTATTCATTTACAGCCTTACTATATGAAACGTGGCTTTCAAGTAGGGGATTTCCCCAGAGCAGAGGCGTTTTATCAAGAGATTCTGACACTGCCATTGCATCCCGGTTTAACTATTGAGGATTTGTCTTTTATTGCCGATAAACTTAAACAAGGATTTGAGGTAGGAATAAAAGTATGACGGCTGCTGTTGATTTAACGCACTGCTCCTGTGTCGCAATTATTCCGGCACGCGGGGGAAGTAAGCGAATCAAACATAAAAATATCCGTTTATTCGATAATATTCCTTTGATCGCACACTCGATCAACACTGCAATGAAAAGTAACTGTTTTGATGCAATCGTAGTATCAACCGAAAGCGATGAAATTGCCGCTGTGGCAGAGCAATATGGTGCGTTAGTGCCATTTCGTCGTCCCAAAGCGTTGGCTGATGATTTTATTGGGACGACTCCTATTGTGCAGCATGCTTTGCAAGCACTTAGTGAGTTAGGGGCCAATCCGACCTCTTGTTGCTGTATTTATGCCACCGCTCCCTTAATGTCCGCAGAGATGTTACGGCAAGCGAAAGCTACGTTACTTGCTGATGATACAGTTGATTTCGTGTTTTCCGCCTGTGAATTTTCGTTTCCAATTCAACGTGCACTACTAACAGACTCACATGGCGGCGTTGTTCCGTTTGATCCTGAGAGTATTGGTAAACGTTCACAAGACTTAGTCAAAACCTATCATGACGCTGGTCAATTTTACTGGGGGATGACGAACGCTTTTTTAGCGCCTCAGCCGGCGGTATTTGGCCCACGTTCTCGCATGCACTTGTTACCGGATTATTTAGTTGCAGATATTGATACCGAAGCGGATTGGCGACGAGCTGAGTTGTTGTATCGCCTATTGCAGCAGGAAAGTGCATGAAGGTTGTTATTCGAGCCGACGCTTCAACAAGTATCGGTACTGGGCATTTGATGCGTTGTTTGGCGCTAGCCAAAGCGTTATCTGCAGACAATCAGATTACTTTTATCTGTAATCAATTGGAGTCCGCACTAGCGGCAACTATTCGTCATCAAGGGTTTCAGTTGCATATGCTGCTAGAGTCATTGGCAGATGAAACCTTGCAGGCGAAAAGATGTCTGGATTTGTTAACCGATGACGTCGAATTACTGATCGTCGACCACTATCAACTTGGAGCAAGTTTTTGCCGCACGATGAGGCAGAAATGTCAGCGTGTTATGGTCATAGACGATTTAGCCGATCGTACACACGACTGTGATTTACTGTTGGATCAGAATTTTTTGCCTGATATGCAGCAGCGCTACAAGCATTTAGTTCCGGTTAGCTGCAGATGTTTGCTGGGGCCACGTTTTGTGCTGCTTAGGCAAGAGTTTTATCAGGAGCCCGCTCGTCAAAGAGATCGTTTGTTGGTGTTTTTTGGCGGTGCAGATGAAAAAAATCTCACTCGTCGGGCATTGTTGGCTGCTCAGGAACTTGGCGAGTTAGCTCCGGCCATCGATGTGGTCCTAGGTGCCGCAAACCCTTGGATTAGTGAGCTATCGCTTGAATTTGCTAATATTCCTCGAATTTCTTGGCATATAAATTGTTCCTATATGGCACGGTTAATGGCTCGCGCCAGTTTGTCGCTCGGCGCGGGCGGAGGAACACATTGGGAGAGAGCGTTTATGGGCGTCCCCTCTTTCGTTATCACAGTTGCTGAAAATCAGCGTGCTACCACTGCTTATTTGGCTGAGCTCGGTGCTTGTCGCTGGTTGGGAGATGACACTATATCGACAGCAGATATCAAAGCTGCTTTGGCAACTGCTTTTAATGCACCTCAAGAGTTATCGATACTGGCAGCTAACGCGCGCAAAATTATGCCCGCTGTCGCTGGCAGCTCTTCTGTGATAGATGCCATATATGAAACGGTAGGATATGGAACATGACAAACAATATCACCATTGGCGATATACCGATTGGTGGCGGACATCCACCAATGATTATCGCCGAGCTATCCGGCAATCATCATCAATCACTCGATACCGCCAAGGCAATGATTAAAGCGGCGGCGAGTACCGGTGTGCAAGCGATTAAGTTGCAAACTTATACGCCTGATACCATTACACTCAATGTTGCTCGGGATGAATTTCTCATCACTGATGCCGATAATCTGTGGCAAGGCAAAACACTGTACCAGCTGTATGGCGAAGCGATGACGCCGTGGGAATGGCACCAAGCGTTATTTGAGTATGCCGCGTCCTTAGGCTTATTGGCATTTAGTACCCCATTTGATGAAACTGCCGTCGAATTTTTAGAGTCGTTGCAGGTACCGTGCTACAAAATTGCCTCGTTTGAAAATATCGATCACGGTCTGCTGCGCGCGGTTGCCCGCACTGGCAAGCCGGTCATTATGTCAACTGGGATGGCGGATGTCGCCGAGTTGGCTGAGAGTGTGCAGGTACTGAGAGATAACGGTTGTCAGGACTTAATCCTGCTTAAATGCACCAGTCATTATCCTGCTGACCCAGTTGATGCCAACTTGATGACCATTCCGCATCTCAAGCAGTTATTTGATTGCCAAGTGGGATTGTCTGATCACACCGCAGGCATCGGTGTTGCTGTCGCAGCGGTGACGCTGGGTGCCAGCGTGATTGAAAAACACTTTGTGTTAGACCGAGCGGCAGGTGGCGTAGATAGTGCATTTTCACTGCAACCGGAAGAGTTCAGTGCATTAGTCACTGAATGCAATCGTGCCCGTATCGCAGTCGGGCACGTTCGTTATGGCTGTACCGCCAAAGAGCTCGATTCACGTAAGTTCCGCCGTTCGCTATACATCAGCCAAGATTTAAAAGCGGGTGATGTCCTCACTGTCGATAATCTGCGTTCAGTGCGGCCCGGATTGGGTCTCGCACCAAAATTTTTGCCGCAGTTGTTAGGTAAAACCGTCAACCAAAATGTGTCTGCCGGTACGCCGATGCAGTGGGAATTGATATGAGTTGGCCGGCAAGTTTTACGCGTTACGGCGTGACACTTAAGCCGCTGACGGATGAGATGTTAGAAACCGTACGTGGTTGGCGTAACGATCCGGTGATTGCCACCCAGATGCTGGATAAGCACTACATCACTGCCGAGGAACAACAGCAGTGGTTTGCCCGCTTACAATGTGATCGCAGTCGAGCCTATTGGGTGGCGTGGTTTAAAGATGAACCGATTGGCGTAGCATCGTTAGTGGATATCTCGCTGGAACAGGGCTGCGCCGCACCCGGCATGTACATCTATCCAGAACGCTATCGCAACAACATCGTGCCGTTTTGTGTCGCCTTTGCTTTGAATGATGTTGCTTTTGAAGTGCTCAAATTGAATTTGTTGCATGGCAAAGTCTATGCAAGCAACCCAGCTTCTTTGCGCTTTCACCTGAAATCAGGCTATCAAGTGTCAGAAATTCGAGATGATTTGATCTACATGCAGCTAACATATGCTGATTATCAGACCGCAAGAACGCCAATTGCTAGATTTATAAGGTATTGAATTGGAAAAGTTATTATCCAAAAAAAAGGTATTAATTACAGGGGCTGGCAGTGGTATAGGTGCTGCGACTGCTAGGCTTTTTGCTGCTCATGGTGCTGAGCTATATCTTAATGCCCGCGATGAGCTGTCGCTTGCTGAGGTTGTTGCGCAAATCCAACATGATTTTCCTGAAAGTAACTGTGAAGTTATTGCCTTTGATGTTAGTGATCCTGATGCCGTAAAAGCCGGATTCCAAACCTTATTTAAAAAAGCAAAGAGCTTGGATGTGCTGGTCAATAATGCGGGCATTCTTGATGATGCGCTCATTGGCATGGTATCCGCTAAGCAAGTGGAGCGTACTTTTGCCAGTAACAGCTTCAGTGTTCTCTACTGTAGTCAATATGCTAGCCGTTTGATGCAACGCAGCGGTGGCGGTTCAATTATTAACTTGAGTTCTATTATCGGTCGAGTGGGTAATCAAGGGCAGGCGGTGTATGGCGGCAGTAAAGCTGCAGTCATCGGTATTACTCTATCTCTGGCGAAAGAACTCGCTGCCGCACAAATTCGCGTTAATGCCGTTGCGCCCGGCTTTATTGAAACGCCGATGACCGAACAATTACCGGCTGAGAAATATCAGCAACGGTTGGATAGTATTGCAATGGGACATATTGGCAAAGCAACTGATGTGGCCAACAGTATTTTATTTTTAGCATCCGACATGTCGGCTTATGTCACAGGACAAGTGCTGGGTGTTGATGGCGGCATGTTAATCTGAACTATGGATAACTAAATGATTGATAATAAATTAAAAACGATTTTCGCAACGGCTCTAGGTATCGACGAAGCTGCGATCAGCGATGAATTGACCTATGGCAGTATCCCTGAATGGGACTCAACTGCCCATATGATGCTGGTGGCTGAAATCGAAAGTCAGTACGACATTATGTTAGATACCGATGACATTATTGATATGAGTTCACCTGCCAAAGCGCAGACCATTATCGCTAAATATCAGGACTAATGGCATGTGGGCGGCAATAAGCAAACATGCTGACGGTATCAATCGTGAGCGAATCGCACTGTGTGATAGTGAGCAGTCGCTTACATACGCTGAGCTAGCGAACCGAGTCACGGCAGCTGCGTCACAGCTGCATCAGTTTGGGTTGCCCCAGCGACCATGCGCCCTGCTGTTTACACCAGACGTTGAAACCGTGGTGCAATATTTGGCTTGTTACTGTGCCAAGGTGCCCGTGTTATTACTTGATCCTGAGGTGAGTGACACTAACTTTGCCGCTCTCCAGCAACGTTATCGTTTTGCTGCTGTCTGCCGCGCGGCGTATTGGCAGATATTAGACCGCAGCGCGAGTTGTACTCGTCCCGACCTACAACTGCTACTCACCACATCTGGTAGTACTGGCGCGCCAAAAGCCGTGATGCTTAGTAATACCAACTTAGTTAGTAATGCCCACTCGATTATCGAGTATTTGCAGCTAGGTGCCGATGATGTAGGTATCAGCAGCATGCCGCTTAACTACAGTTTTGGCATGTCGTTACTACACACTCATCTAGTAGCGGGGGCCACCTTCGTGCTTACCGCTGAATCCTTTGTTTCCCGTAAGTTTTGGCAATTGGTTGAGCAATATCACGTGACCTCGCTTTCTGGTGTGCCGTTTAGTTTTCAGATGCTTAAAACCATGAAGTTTGGCCAGATGGCTTTGCCATCATTACGCGTTCTAACCCAAGCGGGTGGCCGTCTGCCATTAGAACTCTCTAAATACTTTGCCGCGCTCAGTGCTGAGCGTGGTTGGCGCTTCTATCAAATGTATGGCCAAACTGAAGCGGCACCGCGCATCGCTTATCTGCCACCAGAAGCACAAGCTGAGTTTGGTGATTGCATTGGTAAGGCGGTTCCCGGTGGCGAGTTATTGTTGCGTGATATCAGTTCTGAGCAAGTGATTGAGCGTGAACTTAAGGAAGGTGAGTTGTGTTATCGCGGTCCTAACGTGATGTTGGGGTACGCTATGGATGCTAGCGATCTTGACTGTGACAGTAGCATTCAAGAATTGCGCACGGGCGATATGGCGGAGCGTTTAGCCAATGGGCTCTATCGCATCACCGGGCGCCGCAGCCGGTTTGTCAAAATACGCGGCAAGCGTATGTCGCTAGATCATATCGAACAGATGCTGCAAGGGCAGGGGATAAGCGATGTTATAGTCAGCGGCCGCGATGAGTTATTGCTGATCGCAATTACCAACGACGCTGCCAAAACAATTGCGCAGCACTACCTTGCTACGCTGCAATTGCATCCAACCTTATACCAGCTGTTGTTATGCGATGAATTGCCGCGCTACAGCAACAACAAAGCCAATTATCCCGCGTTAATTGCTATGGCTGCGGAGACTTAATATGACAGCTCTGCTGGATCTGCCACCCTATGACGTGGATGCCGCTCATAAAACGCCACTGCTGCAAGCGGCATTGGGTGAATTAACTCAACACCACTATCAGCAGTGCCAAGCGTTTAAGCAGCTCATCAATGGTCAATGGCCACAGTTTAATGCTGATAATGCTCCCAGCATCGGTGACTTGCCGTTCGTCAATGTACGGCTATTTAAAGAGCTCAGATTACAATCCATCGGCGATGATGAGGTGTTTAAAGTGCTGCAATCGAGCGGCACCACTGGCAAACCATCAAAAATCATGTTGGACAGTGCCGCTGCGGCCTTACAATCCCGCACGCTAGTCAAAATTATGCAGCATTGGCTTGGTAAACAACGCTTGCCAATGCTGATCCTCGACCATCCGAGTGTGATTAAAGATCGACGTAATTTCAGCGCCCGTGGTGCAGGTATCCAAGGCTTGTCATTTTTAGGTCGTAACCACTGTTATGCACTGAAAGATGATATGTCACTGGATATTGAAGCTATCAGTGAATTCTGCGACAAGTTTGCTGACACGCCTGTACTGTTATTTGGCTTTACTTTTATGGTGTGGCAGTTCGTCGTGCAGCAATTAGCGCATCAGCAACAGCGGTTTCAATTACCACAAGGCATACTTATCCATAGTGGTGGCTGGAAAAAACTTGCCGACCAAGCGGTGGATAATTTCAACTTCAAGCAGGGCGTGTTAACGACCCTCGGCGTGAGCCGTGTGCATAATTTCTATGGCATGGTGGAGCAAGTCGGCGCCATATTTGTTGAATGCGAGCATGGTCATCTACATTGCCCGAGCTATGCCGATATTCTCATACGCCGCCCAGGTAGTTGGCAGTTGGCGGATAAAGGCGAAATCGGCGTGTTGCAATTACTATCAGCTTTGCCTCGCAGCTATCCTGGCCACAGTATTCTGGCTGAAGATCGTGGCCGTTGGCTGGGGGACGATGATTGCCCATGTGGCCGTATGGGACGCTATTTTGAAGTGCTGGGACGCTTACCTAAAGCGGAAGTACGTGGTTGTAGCGATACCTTTGGCCAAGGAGGTAATCTATGAGTCTGCAAGTGTTGACCCCCATGCTTGTACAACCTACGCTCACCAAGGCATTTGCTGAGCCGTCATTGGCGTTTTGTTATGCCTTATCAGAAGCAATTTTTGCCGATCCACGTTCACGACAATTTGCCGATCTAGCCGCATTAGCGTTTTGGTTGCGCAAAGCCAACATCCAGCGACTCATCGCGCCGTATCAGCAGGATAACTTGTTGTATAAGCCGCTTGGCTTGGTATTTCACAACACACCCGCCAACGTTGATAGCTTATTTGTGTATTCGGGGATTCTCAGCTTATTGATGGGGAACCGCAATATCATCCGCTTGTCCAGCCGCGCTGGTGGTAGCGCGATGGTATTGGTTGAAATACTGACATCCTTAGCCGATAGCTATCCAGAGCAAGTGAGTCGACTCCAATTAGTGCAATGTGAGCACCACGCAGCAGAACTTAGTGCCATTAGTGCAATGGCCGATGCGCGCGTGCTTTGGGGCAGCGATGTGGCGATTAAAGCGCTACGAGCCTTCGATTGCCCAGCACATTGTCGTGATCTTGTCTTTAACCATAAGTTATCGTTAGTAGTGTTAGATGCTTCAGCGTTGATAGCGGCAGATGAGCAAGATTTCGTCGCTCTGTTGGACAATTTTTGCCGAGATAATCTCACGTTTGCTCAGCAAGCTTGTTCATCAGCTAAAGTGGTTGTGTGGGTCGGGAACCAAGCGCAAGTATTACGCGCTCAGCAGCGTTTTTGGCCGGCTTTTGCAAGCAAAGCATTAATCGTGCGTGAGCCATTAACCGATGCCGAACATTTCGATGCGCTAGCGCGGGCACAACAATTGCTTATTCAAGATCCGAGTGCCAAAAGCCTGACTATTTGTGAGCCAATGGTGCGTGTTGCAGTTGAGCAACTCACGGCTGAGCAGGTGAAGCTCAACTCCGGGAATGGCTTGTTTCTGGAATTGATAACGCCTGAATTAGCGCAGTTGACACCAATGTTACGCCATTGTCATCAAACAGTTAGTTGGTGGGGGCTTGATCCGCAGTTAGTCGATGATTGGTTCCAAGGCGTGCTAATCGGTATTGATAGATTAGTCCCTGTTGGCGAGGCGCTGATGTTTGATCATCTATGGGATGGTCATGATTTAGTTTTGTCGCTGAGTCGAGTCACTCGCAATAAATTGGCAAAGTGTAGCTAGCTGTCGCCTGCACAGAACGAAATAGAGATAGGCCTATGTTGAAACTGAGCGTCTTGGTGCCAGTATATAATCTCGCAGTTTTTATTGAACCCTGCCTACATAGTTTGTTGTCTCAACAAACCAATTTTTCGTATGAAGTAATAGCGGTTGATGATGGGTCTTCAGATGATTCTTACCGCAGAATGCAGGCATTAACGGCTGTTTACCCTCATCTTTTAGTTTTACAAAATGCTCAAAACTCAGGTCTAGCATACACTCAGCAACATCTTTTAAAGCGAGCACGAGGAGAATACCTAGTTTACGTTGACGGAGATGATCTCGCGCTGCCAGGTAAGTTACAAACGTTAGCTGATTACCTTGATACACATCCTGATTGCAGTTTGTGTTATCACGAAGCTGAAGTTTTTGATTCTGATACGAATAAGATTCTGAGGCATTACAGTCGAGATTTTTATAACGCCAAGTATATTCCGCAGCGAGCTTCCTATGAGCACCTTATTCGTTACGGGTGTTTTCCCAATGCGAGTTCCATAGCGTTTCGTCGTCACGAGCATCTTACGGATGCAGTTGATTCCAAATGCAAAATTATACTTGATCACCCTTGGCATATTCTTAATGCCCTTTATGGGGGCGGAAGTGTCGATTTTGTCGCAGGGGTCTTTGGTCGATACCGAATTCATAGCAACAGTTTTGGCAGTCAAACAAAACGCAGTGCAGCAAGACGTGAGCAGGTGTTAGAAGATCAACTGCGCGCTTGTGACAACGCAAAAGCATTTGGTGTTAGTGAAGAGGTCATTACTGCTGGTAAGCGACATTATTACTTTGCGACTGCACTGTATTTTCTTAAATTACGGGATGATGAACGGTTTCAAAGATTTATCAATTTATCTACCGATGGGGATTGGTTTTTTGACGCCCGACACCAGTTGGCATGGCGACAGCAGCTAACCCCTAGCATTGTTGCAGGTTCATTATTAGGAGCCTTGCCATCATGAGTTTTGATGCAGTGGTCATCGGGGCAGGACTGTCCGGAGCCGTAATGGCCGAAAGAATGGCGAATGTGCTCAACTGGAAAGTACTAGTGTTAGAGCAACGAGAGCATATTGCGGGTAATTGCTTTGATGAAAATGATGAGTTCGGTATCAATGTTCATCGTTACGGGCCTCACCTGTTGCACAGCAGCAATAACGACGTTTGGGACTATCTTTCAACGTTTACAGCCTGGCATCCATATCAACATCGAGTCTTAGCAAAGATCAACGATATCCTCGTACCAATTCCATTCAATTTAACCAGTATTGAACGGTGTTTCTCACCCCAAAAAGCTACGGCCATGATCTCTGCGTTACGAGAACATTATGGAGATGGTTCGAAGGTTCCAATCTTAGAATTAAAGCAACGAGTTGAACCTTTATTAGCCGAGTTAGCAGAGTTTATTTACCGTAATGTATTTGTGAATTACACCTGCAAACAATGGGGCGTTGCCCCGGACGAAATAGCGCCTGAGGTCACGGCGAGAGTACCAGTGGTCGTGAGCTATGATGACCGCTACTTCAGTGATACTTATCAGGCATTGCCGAGTAAAGGCTTTACCGCAATGGTGTCAGCTATGTTAGCGCATCCATTGATCACCGTAGAGTTAAACACTCCGATGGCGCGACGTGTTAGGTTGGATTGGGAGCATCATCAAGTTTTGCTGGATGGTGAGCTTTTTAACGGGCATACCATCTATACTGGCATGTTGGACACGCTTGTGCCTGATGCTCAAAATTTGCCTTACCGTGCGTTAAAATTTAAACATAAACATCTAAACATAAAAGAATTTCAACCGGTTGCTACCGTTAATTACCCTAATGACGAAGCATATACGCGAATAACTGAGTTCAAACATTTATCTCCCACTAAACACGTCGGAACCAGTGTCGTCTACGAATATCCTTGTGAATATCAGCCTAAGGAAAATGTTGATCCTTATTATCCACTATTTACGGATAGTGCTATTGCTGCCCATTGCACTTATCGGAATCAATTATCAAAATTTGCTCGTTTTATTCCGCTAGGGCGCCTTGCTGAGTACCGATATTTCGATATGGATGACGCAGTTGCAAATGCGTTGAAAACGTTTTTGAAACTGCAGGACCAAATATCTTTTCAGAGATAATGAATTATAGATGGTGAGAAAATAAGAGATGGATGAACTAAAAGACATTGATTTAACCGTCATCATACCTGTATATAATAGTGCTGCTGTTATTGAGCGCGCAGTGACTAGTGTGCTTAATAATCAGACCGTTTCGATAGAAGTATTATGTATAGATGACGACTCCACTGATGAGTCGTGGGAAAAATTACTGTCATTAGCAAAAATTTATGACCAAATTTCTTTAGTAAAGCAAATCCATTTAGGACCTGGTGCCGCTAGAAATTATGGTATTGCTAATGCTCAAGGACGTTATATTGCCTTTGTCGATGCGGATGATTATACAAATGCGGATTTTCATGAATTGATAAGTATCATTGAGCAAGAAGATGCTGATATTTTACAATTTGGTTATTATCAAGAAACACCTGAAGCAGAAAAATTAACTACTCATAAATTGCCAATAAGTACATACTACAATGGTAAAGAATGCTTTACCTATCTTTATAAGGAAAGATATGGGCATGGATGTTGGGCTGCAGTATACAGAAAGAGTTTTTTAAAAAATGAAAAAATAAGTTTTCCTTTAAATAGCCAATACGAAGACGCTTATTTTTTTAGAAATGCGGTCCTTTATTCAAAAAAAACTGTTTTTTCTTCAGGTGTTTTTTACCACTATATTCGTTATGACACTTCTCGCTCCAATGAATGGAACGTTAAAAATCTATCCGAATATTGTGTTATGTATAATGGGCATATTCAATCACTTTTGTTGGAGTCACAAAAAATAGAAATTGAAGATGCGGTTTGTTTTATCCATATTTTACGTAGTTGCGTTAGTGAACCCTGTTCTAGATTAATAAAGAAATATCTTAATTCCCTATTGTATAATGTTGAAAATATTGTTATCTATGGGACTGGTAGTTCCGGAGTTAGATTGATGGAATTGCTTCAGAGTTTGAATTTTGGAAACTTGTTTTTCTGTGATTCAGACGAGTTAAAAAATGGAAGTTTTGTTATGAATAGAAAGGTTATCTCAGTGGAAGATATCTTATTAATGGAGAATTGTAAGGTGTTAATTGGTTCATGTTATATTGAAGATATTTTAAGTATACTAGAAGGGAAAAAACTTTCTGGAGCTGTAGTTATTCCCAAGATGAAAGATTTTATGAGTTTTTTATAAAACAAATCATGTTCTTAATTTAACATATAGTATTTCAGTTTTTATGTGAATAAAAGCCGTAGTAAAGTTTAATATGTGTAAGTTAATACTGTTTTATTGATTTTTGGAAGAGAGTGATGGAAAAGGTTTATATATATGGTACAGGTAGTAAAGCACTAAATTTTTTGCCTGCCATAGCATTGAATTATGAAATTTTAGGATTCATAGATAGCGATATAGAACGCCAGGGAAGTTCTCTTTTAGGAATTGAGATTCTACATCCATCATCTATTATTTTAAAAAGCTATAGCCATATAGTTATTGCCAGTAGTTATATTTCAGAAATATATGAAATTATTTCTAAATATGAGTTAGAAAATTGTGTGTTAATCGAAGAGCTTCAAAATGTGGTTGATACGACAGATCAGTATGTTTCACTGAATAATTACTACCGGAAGTTAAATATATCAAAGATTCCTAAAGTTTCACTTAGTGGTGAAAGCATAAAAAATACTAAATTAATTACTAATAGAAAAGAGTTGTTAAGGTTGATGTGTAAAGACGGCGTTGTTGCAGAGTTAGGTGTTGCCAATGGTGAGTATACATCTAGTATTCTTAATATAAATAGACCTAAAAAACTTCATCTAATTGATATATGGCAATCAGAACGTTACGGCGAAAATTTATATATTAATGTTTGTGAAAAGTTCAAAAATGAGCAAATAAAAGGTCAGTTGGAAATTCATCGTAAATTATCAACTGAAGCTGTTAATGATTTTCCGGATAAGTATTTTGACTGGATTTATATAGACACTACACATTGCTATAACAACACAAAATCTGAACTTGAACTTTATGCTTCAAAGATTAAAGATGATGGTGTCATTGCTGGGCATGATTATTCGATGGGAAATTGGGGGGAACAGCTTAAATACGGCGTAATTGAAGCGGTTCATGAATTTTGTGAGGAATTTGATTGGCGTATTAAGTACATAACTATGGATTTAGCTGAATCTCAAAGTTTCGTTATATGTAGGAAATAGTTTAAATTATTATAGGTTATGAATGAAAAATTTTAATTCAGCAGTTTACTGGGATAAAAGATATCAATCTGGTGGCAATTCTGGAGCGGGATCATATAATAAATTCGCAGAATTTAAAGCAGGTTTTATTAATGATTTTGTAGTTAAGAACAATGTAATTACTGTGGTTGAGTTTGGTTGTGGTGATGGTAACCAGTTATCATATGCCAACTATCAAGAATACATAGGACTTGATGTTAGTGAAACAGCAGTAAATATTTGTAGGGAAAAATTTATAGAAGACGATACAAAAAAATTCTTTTTAGTAGAAAAATATGTTCCTCCGAAATGTGACTTAGCATTATCTTTAGATGTTATTTACCATTTGATAGAAGATAATGTATTTGAAAAGTATATGAAACAACTATTTGATACTTCTCTAAAATATGTAATTATATATTCTAGTGATACTGATGATAATGCAGATGTTGAGGTAGCACATGTTAAACATAGAAATTTTACAAAGTATGTGGCAGATAACTTTCCTAGATGGGAAATTTTTGAAAAAGTAAAGAATATTTACCCATACTATGGAGATAATCTCTTAGGTACATTTTCAGATTTCTATGTGTTTTATAAAAAATGAATTTATTAAACGTCTTAAAATTTAGCTTATTAAAACACAATGCTAATATGTGGTTTTTTATGGTTTTTTTATGGTTTTGTATGTGGCTAAATATTGTCATTTTTTAAATTTAACTATATATTTAAAATATTCAAATAGTATATTTTAAATATAGAATAAAATTTTATAGATATCTACGATTTTTCAGTTGTTCTATAGTGAAGGAAACTACAGGTGTAAATCATAGAATAAAAACAATAGGTTTTATCAAATATTTATAATTCAACCGTATATTTTTATTGTTGAAAATAATGTAGAGATCATTTTTATATAAATCCATATCTCTCAATCATATTTTTTAATTGTCTATTATTTCCATTTTTTAAAACGTTTTCTTCATATAGATTTGGTGTTCCATAATTATCTATAGATACCCACGAATCTTTTCTGCCAGTTCCAATTGCGCTGTAGCCTTTAAGTCTAAACATCCAGTAGAACCATATGTCATCAGCAGTTGGGCATAATCCCATAAATAACTCTGGATTAAGTACGTCTGAGTGGAAGCAGTTACTCGGATATAAAATACCAGCAACTCCAGTAGGGAAATTCCAAGGTGATATTTTTTGAGACTCAGGACCGGTATATGCGTGTTTCCATAATTGGTATTTGTTTACATTTTCACTAGTAATTCTATGAACTCTGTGGGCAACAACTGCATTATTACTCTCTCTATATATTTCGACCAATTCCTTTAACCAGCTAGGCCAATAGTATAAATCATCATCTGCAGTTACAATAATCTCATTTGGAAACTCCGCTAACGCAGGGATTAATTTTTTATATGACTTTAAATCCTCACATTGGCGAATTTCAAATAGTTCATCTTGAATTTTTAATACTTTATTTGGTAGCTTTTTGTAATCATCTGTGTATATCCATAGAATTATCTTTTTGGGTTTCCATATTTGCTTTTTTATCGATTCAATAACTATATAAAGATTTTTGAAACGTTTTGGATATGACGTAAGCGAAACTATAACATTATCAAGTGTTATGCTATCTTCTATGGATGTGAGGTTAACTATATTATCTATTATTCTATTCTTGATTTCGATAAATTTGGATTCTAATATCATTTTTTCACCAAGAATAGTTCCATTCTTAGTTAATTCTTCTATTGTTATGTAGTTATTGAATCCGTTATTTGAAAGAGTGTTTGATATTTCGTCAAAATAAGTCGAGCATATGATAAAAAATGAATTTTTATTTTTTATCTCCCTCAGAGATATAACGGGAGTATTCATTAATTTTTCAGGTTCACATTGCGGATCGCTAACAACAATTCCTAATATATCATAATGATTAGATATTCGATAGAATTCGGTTAGTGCATATGTTCCTGCTCCATATATATATGCTTTTTTTTTCTCTATCATTTCACCCTCATATATATTTATATCTATATTGCTTTTTATCATGATTCTAGCTAGTTTACTTAAATTTAATTGCTGCCTGATTTTATTGATAAATATAATTTTGCATATTTTTCGGCGGCTTTACTTTTATCAAAAAAATTGAGTATTCGTTTGTTTGCGGATGATGAAATATCCTTATAGTTAGGAGAAAAACAAATATGGTTTATACCATTCACCATGTCCTGAGTATCGTAAGGCTTCGCTTTATAACCAGAGGTGTTATGTTCCACTATTTCACTAGGTCCGCAGCAATCAAAACATACGACAGGTGTTCCACATGACATCGATTCTGCTACTGTTTTTCCAAAGGCTTCTAGGGTGCTTGTGCATAAGAACACATCCGAAGCCGAATATACTAGCCTCAAAGATACGGTATCATAAAGATATCCAAACCGTTTATATTCAAATCCAAATTGACTAATATCCGCGTCATTTACGGCTCCAAATACCGCCAAAAAATATTTTTCTTTATCTAGATTGCCTAACACATTTTTTAAAAGATTAAATCCCTTATAGCTATCTTTTATTCTTGTTGCCCCAATAAGAATGATTTTCTTAGGCGTATTAATTCCAAGTATGGAGCGAGATTGGGATTTATCTATAGGGAAATATTCTAAAGTATCTATACAATTAGCAATAGTGGATACTTTCTTTCCTCTTAATATTTGACTAAGCCTTGCCTGCTCAGTTATCCATTTACTAATACCTACATAATAAATATCTTTAGGTAATAAATCTTCCTTGCGCTGCTGGACAAATTCAGATAGGTCAGATTCTATTTCACTTCCAAGTAATGGACATTTTCCGCATTTGGATTTGTAACGTTCGCAATTAATGGCGTAATGACATCCACCTGTAATTGGCCACATGTCTCTAAGAGTCCATATAATTGGCTTATTAAATAAACTAAGTTCTGAAATGTCGAGAAAGTTATCATTTACCCAGTGTAAGTGTATAATATCTGATTTTTTTATTTTATCTAAGCTTTTAAGTTTGAAACCAAATAATCCTGTGCTAAAAAGTTCAGCTGATTTATTTGAATATTCAGATAATATTTTTTTTTCTGATTGTAAATTATTTTTATAAAGTTCTTTATTCTCTTCGTTAAGAATGCCTATTATTTCAGGTTCGCCTAAGGTCAACTCACTTGAAGTTATAATAGTTGAATCAATTCCTTGTTCCAATAATCCCTTGTGCAGCCAGTACGCTCCCCTAGCTGCCCCGCCATTTATATTTCCTGCAATCAAGTGAACAACTTTTATCTTAGTCAAATTGAAACCTTATTTGATTCTTAATTGGAGTTGATACATAAAATATTTATTTTTACTCGCTAATTTAAAATGAACTTTTATTATTCACTGAACAGAATGCTCTCCAACTTATCAGCGTTGCTTCGGGGCAATATGTATTAATTAGAGAGCCAATCTCAGTTTCATGAGAACCTTCAATGCAATTAATAATAACCTCAGGTCTTTTCTCATGTAGATGAGGGAGTCCGATTACCTGGAATTCGTCAAAGAATGGCAAGTTTTTTGTCGATGATACAACAAGACACATTACCGATATATTTTTTAAGGCTAAGTAATGATAAAACCATTGTGATAGTTCTCGTGCTCCAAAAATTGCAATTCTTTTACCTTTTAGTGGCTCCAACGGTACTTGATCTCGTATGATGTTTAACATTAATTGTTTGAATAATATAACATTCTTAGATTGTAGTGCTAGTTTTTCTGATAATTGAGAGTTTTCAGTACTAGACTCTAGGAGAGTATCAATAATTGCATACTGTGATGTCATTTTTGCACGGTTTTTAAAGTCAGAACTAGTACCTTGTAGACTGAATCTTGCGATAGGCCTAGAGGTGAATAAGCCCTTAGCGTGTTTTATGACTTTTTTCATAAAATACGCATCGGCAGCGATAGTTAGACATTCATTGAATGGACCTAGTTGGTCAAAGAGAGTTTTACGGCAAAAAAAAGCTTGGTGAGGTGGATCAAAATTTTGTGATTTATCTAGTTTGCTAACGCTAAAAAAGGATTCGCTAGTTAGTTGATTCACACAGTAAATAGTTCCACAGTAAAAATTGTATTCAGGGGTCATCTCTTTCAACACTTGTTCTATAACGTCCGTATCATAAAACTCATCATCGGCATTTAGAAAGTATAGGAGATCGCCTGAAGCTAATTCTATCCCTCGATTGAAGGCATGGTATATTCCGCGATCCTTTGCTGAGACTACCTTGCTTACATGTTTATATTGATTGACAATCGTTATAGTAGAGTCGCTTGAACGACCATCAATAACTATATGTTCGATGGACTCTATAGCGCTTTGCTGTGCAACACTTTCTAAACAGGATTTTAGTGTTTTCTCACTATTATATGTGGCTGTAATAATTGAAACTTTCATCAGATATTGGCCTTGCTGTTTGAGTGAAGTGAGAAAACAGACGTTGTTAGTAGATATTAAAAAATCACGTTGTGAATGTGAACTACATTAAGAGAGTCAACTCGTACTCTAACGTATCCGCTAACCCTAGCCAGTCGCGTCGCTCTTGTGAACTAAGCATTTGGGGAAAAATAGTCAGCACTTGGTTGGGCAGTGTCTGTTCTTGTAATCGCAGTTGCAATGTATCGATTAACTTGCGCATCAACACGGATGCTTCAGCCTCATGGCCTAACCTAAATAGGGTGGCAGTTTCTCTTGCTAATGTAATGATTTTTTCGTTATTCATGGTAATTCTCTAAAATCTGCCCCAATGACTTTCGCACTGTCCTTACTGCACTGATGGAAACGGGTTGTAGGGTGCTTTTCTAGGTACAACTCTAAACTCCTTAAAAAGGACCTGAAGTTCAGGTTAGTCGCTACCTTCTCGCCATATCCATTAATAACCCAATGTACTGCACTTTGAACATTTTTTTGTTCAAGACTCATCCAATATGAGATGTTTTTATCTTTGACGGCGTATTCATCCCAAAAGGCATGACTCTTATTACCGCAAAAACAAAAATCACTGCCGCACAGATAAATATCTTGGCACCCTAATAGAACTGCAATATCTATGGCAGGATGGAGTACGCTGCCATTTGCATAAAGACGAGTTTTCTCGGGAAATTGCGTTGCCAGATTATCGTAGAGTTGGGTATCACCTAGTGCGTTGTAACGTGAGCCGCGCCACTCTTGAATATTTTCTGTTCTGACCCTCGGGAAATAGACGAGTTTAATCGCATCAGTTTTTTCCAGTGGCAATTGGAAGGAAACTAGACCGTCAATTGAAACCACGATATCTGGTGTAATGTTGTGGTGCAGAAGCCCTCTCAAAGCGGTATCAACGGCGATTATTATCGGTCTTTCAGAACGTAGACAAAGTGCAGCCAGTTTCTCATATTGTTGCTCTAATGAGGGGCCAGAGCCAATGACAACAGCCGATGTTGAGGCCACAGTATTTTTTAAGGCGCTAACATCGGGATCTTGCTGCATGAATGTACGATTATCTTCAAAGCGTTGCATAATCGCAGGGTTGTCATTCTTATGACTACTATTCGCATAATTCAGATTTAACTCATACATCAATAAATCACGCAGTCTCGCATTTTCATCAGAGATAAGTTCTAAATCTGCAGGAACGACCAGATAGGGCTTTCTCAACCGATTTTGCTTCGGCTGCAGTTCTAAAGATACTCCAGGGTGAGATAGCCACGCAGTTTGATCCGTATAACTCAGTACTAAAGCAAAGATTGTTGGATTCAGGATGCAAATGTCCAGTTGATCCAGTCGTCCTTCCTCCAACGCGATAGAAGGAATATCTCCCATACCAAAACCATAAAGAGTGGCATGCTTTATGTCGTTTGGTAGGGTACTTAAAAATAGTTGTGTTTCTGCAACGCGGTCATGGCGACTACTCAATTGAACACCATTTATGCTAATCGTTTGATTAGAACCGGTCACCAAAGCGGCATCAAGACTATCAATATTTTGCTGCTTGAGGACCATTGCAGCTTGTGGCCAACGAGATTGAATGACGTCAACGTTGGTCTGAAAGAGTTCTGTCATGTGTGAGGCCTTAAGTTCTGAGTGCTTTGGATTCTCTACAACGCTGACTGGTCTCCCCACAGGGACTCGAACCCCGATCGGTCGCTTAGGAGGCGACTGCTCTATCCTGTTGAGCTATAGGGAGACGCAACGATTATACTGTTTTTAGATTCCAATAAAAGTTTAATTGTCTAACTGCTTAATTCTTAAGCGCAATATCGTTTATTTGGATACCTGAGCCATCGTCCATTGCGTTAAGTAATGCGGTAGATGTGTCATCGGTTATCTGGTCGATGGTGACTTGCACGGCTGTCGCTTTGGCGATGGTACGCGTTTGGCCCACCCGATCAGGGAAATTGTGTTGTAACACCACATTAAATTTATCCCCCGTGCGTACACCACTTTTTCTACCCAGATTGAGAATGACGCGTTGACCTTGTTTAGCGATGACCTGTGCCATAGTCGGGCGGCAGCCTAAGGCGTCATCAAGATCCAAACTGACTTGATTAAGTAGGTTGCCAATGGCGCTGCCATAGCTCGATTGCCAAAATGCATCGCTAATAGGTTTGGCATCGGCGTTGGCGTCAAAATCCCAATCCGTTGTGAATTGATATTCTTTTTGCCAAATAGTTTCGCCGCTAATACTATGAACGAGCGACATTTTTAAGCGAAAGTCGCGCTGTTGTTTATCCCAAAGTGAGCTGATGCCCGATGGTGACGATGCCATCGCCATATCTTCTACTTCAGGGAGTAACAGATAGAGCGTATTGGTTTGCTGGTTGAGCCAACTGGCGCTGTCGCCACGATGTTCATTGTTAAAGATCTGGCTTGGTACACTGTTAGTTAAATCGAGTTTTGGATAGACCTTTGATGAATTGCGACCTAGTACTGCGGCAAGCTTTTGCGATAGCGCTTGTGGAAATTCTTCCATTTTGCCGTAACGCAGTTGCTTACGGTCAAATACAATCGCGCGCGGGAGATAAAGTGGCGCTTTGAGGGCATTGCTGACGCACCCTTCATTAATATTCTGGAGCAGATCAACACGAATAGTCACTTCGATGCGATTGTTCTTATGCTGTTCTTTAACGATTTCGAGACTGCTATAGGCTGCAGTATTGGTCAGCTCCGCATTTTGGTTAAGAATGCCGTTAGTTACTGTTTGCTGTGCATTAATACTACCGCCATTGGTGATCACTGCCATATTTAGCGCATGTTTAATCGCTTGTTGACGGGCGGCATTGACATCACCTTTGACAATATTGGCTTCGCCAGTAATTGTCACCCATGCTGCGTGAGCAGATGGGAACACCAGCATCAATAGCAGTAATAAAAATATGCGAATCATACGAAGTGAGTCCTGCATTGAGTCTATAAACCTTTGGGTGTAGGAGCCAATTTTTAGGCGCCAACGGTCTTTATTCATCAAGATTCAAGTTTTATGCCATGAGTCGGCACAAGTGTTGCTTAATAAATGCATTCTTGGCGGATGTGCTCAGGTACGTCGTCGAATTGGCGGTTAAGTTTTGCCAACCAAGGCCGATATAAGTAGCAATATTCAATGGCATCATCCTTGTTTCAACGTCGCAGTATGTACAAAGATGATGTCGTTAAGGAGCTGGATGGTCCATGTACAAAACACTCATACCTTTGATTGCCTTGCTAGCCGGCTGCTCATCGACTGCGCCCATCGGTGATGCACAAGCTCCACAGCAGATGACATCATTATTCGGTATCGCTGAGCAACTGACGAACGATTTAGTGCGTCACAGTGATGATTTTAATGATGCGCAAATGTTGTTGATCGCAACCCCTGTGGATGCTGCAAGTCTAGACAAAACCAATCCGCTGGCCGTGCAGTTGCAGCAGGATTTGATGACGTCCTTCCAGCAACGAGGTTATCGTGTCACCGATATCAATGTGAGCGATAGCGTTAAGGCGGCGGCAGATGGCACGTTTATTTTGACTCGTGATTGGCAAAAAATTGCCGCTAATGTCAGTGTGACGCATGTTCTGGTCTCTACCATGACGTTGAGCCGAGATGGTGTTGCAATAAATGCACGCATTATCGATACCACAGACAATCATGTTTCTTCAGCAGCAAATACATTTGCTACAGCGCAGCAGTTACCTGGATATCTGGCTGAATCGAATGCGAGCGTTTCTAAGAATGGTTTGCTGTATCGACACGAGCGCAGTGGGATTGAGACTGAGCATTATGTAGGAGGTGAACAATGAGCAAGTTTTCCCTAGTGGTGTTGCTTGTGTTGCTGAGTGGTTGCACCTCTACGCGAGAGAAATATGTGCAGTATGAAACGGTACCGCCGGCACAGTTCCCGACATTAACTGCGACGGGTTATGCGCCGTTGGCGTCTCAACCCGGTAAGACCCAAGCAGAAAGGGTATTAATGGCTATGCAAGCGTCTAAAATCGCGGCTTATCGTGAGCTGGCAGAGCAGGTTTATGGTCAACATTTGCAGGGGAGCAGCAGCGTTGGTGAATGGGCGATGAAGTCTGATACGGTTAAAGCGTCTGTCTCGGGTGTTATTCGCGGTGCTAAGGTCATTGCAAGTTATCCTGCCGGTGATCATTATGTCACCGAGTTATCATTAGACTTTGCGACAGTGTGGCAGCTTTACCAACAACAAAACCGACCACAAGAGATCCGCTCGGTCACCTATTTCTAATCGTTGGCTAGCACCAATAAAAATGCCACAGCGTAGACTGTGGCATTTTTATTGTCACCCTTAAACCACCTCCTAT
>NZ_JPEO01000015.1 GCF_000753795.1 Shewanella mangrovi | reverse complement strand
GCCACCTTCTTCAGAAGGTGGATTCTTTACTGGGGGAGTGTCGCAGATATCTGCGATTACTGTGGGCTCCAGATAATCTGTCCGCAGTCGGTGAGATCATAACCGCCCAACTGCGCAGCCATCTGTCGCGTGCCAGGATTCACCAGCATTTTAAACAGCTGTTGCAACTGACGGCGGAAGTAGATCCCTTGCGGCATCACAAAATCAAATGATTCGGTCAGCAAAGGAACGAAGCCTAGGCCGCTTTCCTGCGCAACAGCCTGACAACCAAAGCCAATATCGGCTTCATTACGGGCGATGCTACCTGCGAGTTCACGTTCGCTGAACGCAGTCAGTACCGCATTAAGGCTTTCTACCGCGACACCGCGTTTCATCAACCAGTGCTCCAAATGCTGCTGGCTACCGGCGCCGCCTTGACGAGTCACCCAGCGCCACGGTTGCAGCAGAACCGTTTCCTCTTCTTGGCAACGATGCAGCAATTCAGGACGAACAATTAATCCCTGCTGACGATTGTAGCCGTGCACCATAATCCACTGCTGATGATTGGGATAGCCTTTCAGTAGTGCGGTATGGCGAATGTTACGCTCATCAACACTGCCCCAGTGCAGGGTACAGATATCGGCATAACCTTTTGAGAGTAGCTCCAACCCGAGACGTGAACCCGTGGCACTGTAGCTGATTAACTCGCGGCTACCCACTTCGGCCATAAGTCTGGCGACCAACATAGACAACAAGGGGTCGTCACTGCCGGTAATTAACATGCGATCAGACAACATACCGCTATGGCAGGAGTCCATCACCCAACGATCAATCAGAATCTTAGGAAACAACCACTTACCAGTAATTTTGGTGGCGGGCAGCATACGCTCATTGGCCATGGCGTAGACCTTCTTTTCGTTGAGATCCAAATACTCAGCGACCTGCTTGGCGCTCATATAAACCAGTTCACTGGGTTCGCTCATTGTGACTCCTGCGATTAATCTTGCGATTCCTTAGTGGCATCAAAGTGGATGTGTTGTGCGCCATTATAAACAAGGAAATGGCGACCTTTGGCGCGAGCGATCATGGTTATGCCAAGTTTTTGCGCGAGCTCTAGGCCCATCTGTGTAACGCCACTGCGGGATAACAACACCGGAATGCCCATCTTGGCGACCTTAATCACCATCTCGGAGGTGAGGCGGCCAGTGGTATAAAAAATCTTGTCACCACCACCTTGTCCGTTCAGCCACATCTCTCCCGCAAGCGTATCTACTGCATTGTGGCGGCCGACATCTTCAACAAATGACAGAATTTGATCTTGCTGACAGACACCACAGCCATGCACCGCTCCGGCATTCTTATAGGTGTCGTTATACTGGCTGATGTTTTTCAGCAAGCCGTAGATAGTGGATTGTTTTAGCGTCGGCGTAGGTAGCCGAATATCCTCTACCCCATCCATAAAACCGCCAAACACCGTACCTTGTCCGCAGCCTGTGGTCACGGTTTTTTCCGATAATTTTGCTTGTACGCTGTCGGTATTCTCTTGGGTAATGATCGCCGCTGAGCTGACTTCCCAATCGATAATCACAGACTCGAGCTGGTTAACATCGCTGATAAAGCCTTGGTTTTTGAGGTAACCCAGCGCTAATGCCTCTGGTCGAGCGCCTAAGGTCATTAGGGTGACGATGGGTTGCCAGTTAAGATAAATCGTCAATGGTCGCTCACAGGCGATATACTTGTCCTGCACTTGGCCATTTTCATCAATGGCGGTAACCGCAATGGTCAGTGGTACTTCTGCCGAGGTTTTAATCAAGTGGAGCTTAGAATCGGTCATAAATCACTTCAACGCATAGATAAGACGCTCAGACTAGCAATATTTGTTCCTACCTCTAGTATGAGTTTAATTATGCGTGATCTTCCGCACCGATTCGTCGCTCACCCATTGGCCTAGTGCAAAATGTCTTTTCAATACGGACAATATGTCCCAATGTGGGACATATTAAGATGATCTGCCGCAACTTAATTTACCGATAACAAGTTGGTGCAGTTATTGCTTATCCACATTGAACCGCTATCACCCGAAAATACTAACTCGGGAGGAAAAATCCTAATGCAACATTCTCAAAGCGTCTTTCCGATGTACGTGTCGTTAAAGAAAGTCGAAAAGCAGGTCGGCCGTTGGTTGGCCGAAAGCTGGGAACTTGATCAGATTGTTCCCGCTACTGAAGCTGCTCCTGCAGGTGCCCAATTGGTGTTACTGGAACTGTATCTCGATGAACGTGCCAGCTATCGCCTAAATCTCGATATGGATAATCCCATGCTCTACATCGTCTGCGATGAGCGAGAAGATGGTACGTGGGTGCCGTCCATGATCTCCGCCGACCAAAATGTGGCAGCCGGTTGTTTAGAGGGCGATACCCCGGTATTGAACCTGCCAATGCCCGAAGCCATCGCTTGCTGGATTGAAGCGTTTATCACCCAATATGGCGAAGTAGAAATTTGTGCTCATCGTCGTAAACACGTTAACCGCCGCAAGGAACTGGCAGAAGAACAGAACCGAGGCAGGAGACATTAATGAGTGAGTCACGTGGTTTTTTAAGTCGTTGGGCATTGCGTAAACAGCAAGCTCTGCAGGGTGAAGAACTGCCAGAAGAAGAGATCAGCGAAGTTGCAATTACTGCGACAGAGCAGGACGTTGTTGAGCCGCAAGCGGCTAGCGCAGAAACTGCGACGGAAACCGACATCCCAGCAACGGAACTTCAGGATGAGACCGCCGAAGAGCAAGTACTGACGGCTGAAGATTTACCTGATCCCAGTGGTATTGAAATCGGCGGTAGTTTTGCCAGCTTTATGGCGAAAAACGTTGACCCGACCGTGCGTCAGGCAGCATTACGTACGCTGTGGAAGCAACCGCATTTCAGTGAAATTGATGGCATGATGGAGTACGCGCTGGATTATTCCAATCAGGAAATTCTCACGCCGGAAGTGTCTTCAGAGCTGGCTAAAAAAGTGTTCCGCCACTTAGTGAAAGACGAAGCGCCGGAGGCGTCAGAAGTGAACGAAACTGAGCTGGCTGACGTAGCGATCGGTGACGATGTCGACACTGAAGTGATTGCCGAAGCTGAAACAGTGGCGCAACAGCCTGATTCAATCGAAACAACCGATTTATCGGACAAAATGGACGGCGAATTTGTCGAAAATAGCCAAAATGATCCATTGATTGATGAAAAAAACAATGACGGAGTTGTTTAACGTCAGTTTGTCAGTATTCCTTTACCATAATATTGGTGTGTGAATTGCTTATAACTTTTAAATTTGCTGTAGCTTGCTAATAAAAAATAACAAAAGCAGATACATAGATAACACTGCTACAGCTCGAATCTCATTTAGGAACGCATTGTGAGCAATAGTGAGAGCATTCTGTCTGCGCAGCCCGCGCTGCAGCAGGCGCGTGGCGAAGTCCAGGGGCAGACTCGCATACTACAAAATTTGATCCCGCCAACCGTCAGTTATTCAACTGAGGGTAATGTTTTATTGATTGGTCCTGAAGACTTAACTCGCTTGGCTGCCGCTAAATTGCAGCAGATGGCGGGTCTGGTCATTTTGGCAAACGGCGCTATCACTAACCAAGATGAAAGCTATCTTGAACAGGTGATGGAAGCTGCGCCAGATGTGGAAAGCTATTACGGTAAGTTGCTTGGTATTAAGGGCTTTTTGGGGCAATTCCAAGTGTCTGTCGACCACAATGGTCAAGCTGCTGAGTTGAGCCAAGTGGCGTTGCGTAAAGCCCATTTCGACATGGTGCTTGATATGTGTGCCGAACCCAACATTCAGTTGGAGATGCTGCCGCCGGGATATTTCTACGTTGGTGAAGACAGCGATAAGCTGGCAAGCGCCGTAGAAGAGATTCCACAGCTGGTGGGACAATTTGACAAGCCACGCTATGTCAAAGTTAACGCCGATATCTGTGCTCATAGCCGCAATGGTCTTAATGGTTGTAACCGCTGCCTGAGTTTCTGCCCAGCCGATGCGATTCAAAGTGTTGAGCAGCAGATCGAAATCGATCCGTATCTGTGCCACGGTGCTGGCAGCTGCGCCAATGCCTGTCCAACGGGCGCATTGAGCTACGACTTGCCAACACCGCAATCGCTGCATTCATACCTCAATAAACTCATTAGCCGTTTCCTGGAAAAAACCAGCGTTGCGCCTGTGATTTTGTTCCATGACGCCAATCAAGGTGCAGATCATATTAATGACTCGCTGCCGGGCCATGTGCTGCCGATTGAACTGGAAGAGATCACCGTTGCAGGCATTGATCACTGGATGACCGCTTTAGCGTGGGGCGCACAACAGGTATTGGTACTCAATACGCTTGCAACCGCACCTTCACTGACACAAATGCTGAACGGCGAAATGGCGTTGGCTAATACACTGCTAGAGCAGATTGGTCAGCCGGCGCGTATTCAACTGATTGATGAAAAAGCACTTGCGGATCTGTGGCCTATACTAGAAGAGGCCGCTGCATGGCCAACTACCACGCCCGCAGAGTTTACGGTAACAACTAAACGGGCTGCTTTTTATCAGGCGTTGGATTATCTCAACGAGCAAGCCGCCAACACCAAAGAAGAAGTAGCGTTAAGTAATATCCCTTATGGTGAAGTGACCGTAAAAGAAGCGGGTTGTACGCTGTGTATGTCATGTGTGGCTACCTGTCCAACTCAAGCGTTGCAGGATGGTGGGGATTCACCAGCGCTGTTCTTCGTTGAGCAGGATTGTGTGCAGTGCGGTTTATGTGAAGCGGCCTGCCCAGAGAAAGTCATTAGTCTGGCGCCACGCATCAATCTGGATAAGGAAACCAGACAGGCGCGTAAGACCTTAAAAGAAGAAGTACCGTTTGAGTGTATTCGTTGCGGTGCTCCATTTGCGACCCAGTCTATGGTGCATCGGATGCTGGAAATGGTCGGAACGCACAGCGCTTTTAGCGCCAATATCGAGCGCTTAAAAATGTGCGGCGATTGTCGGGTGAAAGATATGTTTGAAGACATTCTGCAAGACCCTGAAAAGCAATTGAAATAAGAGAGCCAATATGACCGAATCTACAAAACAAATCTCTGAAAACGATCTGCTGCGGGCCGATATTTATCAGCTGCTGGCGGCGTTACTGCGTCGTCAACCTTCAGAGGAATTGCTGCAATTTTTGCACGGGCTAGAAGTCGATAACAGCGATGATAGCGATATGACGCGTGCGTGGCTGGCCATGAAGCTGGCAGCGGAACAATTTACCGCTGAGCAGTTAGAAGATGAATACTTCAATCTGTTTATTGGCGTGGGTTCAGGGGAAATCCTGCCATACGGTAGCTGGTTTATGACCGGCTCCTTGATGGACAAGCCGCTGGCGTTGTTACGTCAGGACTTGGCGCAATTGGGTTTTGAACGCGATGAAAACGTCAAAGAGCCAGAAGACCATGTGGCTGCGCTGTTTGAAGTGATGAGTGTATTGATTATTGAAGCACCATCACATCAACAATTGGCCTTCTATCGTCGCCACTTAGGTAGTTGGATTATCCGTTTTTGGGACACGCTGTCACGTTGCGATAGTTCTGCATTTTATGCAGTCGTGGCGCAGCTGGGGCGTGCCTTTTTTGAAACCGAAATCGTTGAATTTGAACGTCTGGTGCTCAGCACTCCGGTGGTGGAAACCTCTGATGTTCAGATCCAGCCAAAGGCCAATGAACTGGCCTCATAACTTGCTTATCGCAAGATAAGCGCCGTGCGGGAGGGGGGCTCCCGCATGTAACAACCAGGAGACGCTATGAAGAAGCAAGCTTCCGATATGAGTCGCCGTCAACTGCTGAAAACCTTGGCTATTGGCAGTGCAGCTGGTGCTGTGGCTACTGTAAGTGGTCAAGCAATGGCAGCAACTGACATGCCAGCGACAACAGCAAAAAAAGCTGACGGTTACCGTGAAACCGAGCATATCCGCAGTTACTACGACACCCTGCGTAGTAAATGATAAAAAGGAGTGTGTGATGCGATTAACTCGTAAAACTGACCAGGCACCAGTTGCGGCGGCTAAGCCATCGCTGGGGCTTAACCGTCGTCAGTTCCTGAAATCAGCAGGCTTAGCAACTGGTGGTATCGCCGCTGCTTCTATGCTGGGTGCAGGAATGATGCGTCGGGCTGAAGCTACCGAAGTGCCACATGATGCACCAACTGAAGTAAAACGTACCATCTGTTCTCACTGCGCCGTAGGTTGTGGTGTTTACGCTGAAGTACAAAACGGTGTGTGGACTGGCCAAGAGCCAGCATTTGACCACCCATTCAACCGTGGTGGCCACTGTGCGAAAGGTGCCTCATTGCGTGAAGTTGCTCATGGCGACAAACGTAATAAGTATCCAATGAAACTCGAAGGCGGTAAGTGGAAACGTCTGAGCTGGGAACAAGCGATTAACGAAATCGGCGATAAAATGCTGAAAATTCGTCAAGAGTCTGGTCCTGATTCTGTTTACTTCATGGGTAGCGCTAAGTTCTCTAACGAACAGTCTTATCTGTATCGTAAATTCGCTGCTATGTGGGGTACTAACAACGTCGACCACTCAGCGCGTATTTGTCACTCTACCACTGTAGCCGGTGTAGCAAACACCTGGGGTTACGGTGCGCAAACTAACTCATTCAACGACATGCACAACTCTAAGTTGATGTTGTTTGTGGGTTCAAATCCTAGTGAAGCTCACCCTGTTGCTATGCAACACGTATTAGAAGGGAAAGAGCGCGGCGCCAAAATTATTGTGGTTGATCCACGTTTCACCCGTACTGCAGCTAAGTCTGATGAGTACGTGCATATCCGTCCAGGCACCGACATTCCTTTCATCTACGGTTTGCTGTGGCATATCTTTGAAAATGGCTGGGAAGATAAGAGCTTTATCGAATCCCGCGTTTACGGTATGGAACGCATTCGCGAAGAAGCGGCTAAATTCACTCCAGAAGAAGTAGAAAACATTGCTGGCGTGAAGAAAGAGCAGATGTATCGCGTGGCGAAGATGCTGCACGAGCACAAGCCTGGCACCATCGTTTGGTGTATGGGTGGTACTCAGCACCACATCGGTAATGCTAACACCCGTTCTTACTGTATCCTGCAGTTGGCACTGGGTAACATGGGTATCTCTGGTGGCGGTACTAACATTTTCCGTGGTCACGATAACGTACAGGGTGCAACTGACTTCGGTCTGTTGTTCGATAACCTGCCAGGTTACTACGGCCTGACTTCAGGCGCTTGGGGCCACTGGTCTCGCGTGTGGGAATTGGATCCTGAATGGGTTAACGGTCGTTTTGACCAAGGTGAATATCTTGGTAAAAAACCACAAACCTCAGCGGGTATTCCATGTTCACGTTGGCACGACGGCGTACTGGAAGACAAAGACAAGATTGCTCAGAAAGATAACATCCGTTTGGCATTCTTCTGGGGTCAATCAGTTAACACTGAAACCCGTGGCCGTGAAGTGCGTGAAGCATTGAACAAGATGGACACCGTAGTGGTTGTGGATCCACATCCAACCATGGCGGCGGTTATGCCACAACGTCAAGATGGCGTTTACATCCTGCCAGCTTGTACTCAGTTTGAAACCTACGGCTCTATCACAGCGTCTAACCGCTCACTGCAGTGGCGTGACAAAGTGATTGAACCACACTTCGAATCTCTGCCAGACCATACCATCATGTATAAACTGGCGAAGAAGTGGGGCGTAGACAAAGAGATGTTCAAGAATATCAAAGTGAACGGTGAAGAACCGCTCGTTGAAGATATTACTCGCGAATTTAACCGCGGTATGTGGACTATCGGTTATACCGGTCAGAGCCCAGAACGTCTGAAAATGCACCAACAAAACTGGGGCACCTTCGACTTCGATACACTCGAAGCTCCGGGCGGTCCAGCAAAAGGCGAAACCTATGGTTTGCCTTGGCCATGTTGGGGTACACCTGAGATGAAACACCCAGGTTCCCAAATTCTGTATCGTAATGACCGCGAAGTTGCCAATGGCGGCGGCTGTTTCCGCGCCCGTTATGGTGTAGAACACAATGGCACCAACATTTTGGCAGAAGGCTCATTCTCGAAAGGGTCTGAACTGACTGACGGTTACCCAGAATTTACTGACAAGATGCTGAAGCAACTTGGCTGGTGGGATGACCTGACTGCTGAAGAGAAAACTGCTGCTGAAGGCAAAAACTGGAAAACCGACCTGTCAGGCGGTATCCAACGTGTTGCCATCAAGCACGGTTGTATCCCTTACGGTAATGCGAAAGCACGTTGTGTGGTTTGGAACTTCCCAGACGACATTCCGTTGCACCGCGAACCACTGTACACCCCTCGTCGCGACTTGGTGAGCAAGTACCCAACCTATGAAGACCGCATGGTGGCACGTCTGCCTACCCTGTATAAGTCGATTCAGGATCAGGACTTCTCTAAAGATTTCCCATTGGTACTGACTTCTGGTCGTCTGGTGGAATATGAAGGCGGTGGTGAAGAGACCCGTTCAAACCCATGGTTGGCTGAATTGCAGCAAGAAATGTTCATCGAGATGAACCCTGCTGATGCAACTGATCGTGGCTTACGTGACGGTGACAATGTGTGGGTTCACGGTCCGGAAGGCGCCAAGATCAAAGTGAAGGCTATGGTAACTCCTCGCGTGATTGCGGGTGAATGTTTTATGCCATATCACTTCGCCGGTATTTTTGAAGGCGAAAGCCTGGTAGGTAAATATCCTGAAGGCACTGTGCCTTATGTTCAGGGTGAATCTGCCAATACCGTACTGACTTACGGCTACGACGTGGTGACACAGATGCAGGAAACTAAATCCTCGCTGTGCCAAATCACTAAAGCATAACCGACTTGATGAGGAGATAAGCCACTATGGCAGTCATGAAATTCTTATGTGACACCAAGCGCTGCATCGAGTGTAACGGTTGCGTCACTGCCTGTAAAAACGAAAACGACTCCGCTCTTGAGTGGGGTATCCAGCGTCGCCGCGTGGTTACCATCAATGATGGTAAAGCGGGTGAAGCTTCAATCTCTGTAGCCTGTATGCACTGTACAGATGCACCTTGTATGGCGGTTTGCCCAGCAGACTGTTTCTACCGTACTGAGGAAGGCATCGTACTGCATAACAAAAACACCTGTATCGGGTGTGGTTACTGCTTCTACGCTTGTCCTTTCGGTGCACCTCAGTTCCCGAAAAAGACAGCGTTCGGCAGCCGCGGCAAGATGGACAAATGTACCTTCTGTGCTGGCGGTCCAGAGGAGAACTTCTCTGAACGTGAACACAAGTTGTACGGTGCTAACCGTATTGCCGAAGGTAAATTGCCTATGTGTGCTGAGCTTTGCTCAACTAAGGCGTTGCTGGCAGGTGATGCGGAAGTGGTATCCGGCATCTATCGTGAACGTATGGCACGCCGTGGTAACCCGAACACCATTTGGGGTTATAACCCACAAACTGGTGATATCAACTAAAGAGTGAACCAAAGCGGGGTAACCCGCTTTGACGAGGAGTGACTATGCTAATTAAATCACTGCGCAGTCTGTTTGCTCTCATGGTGTTGGTATTCGGGTTAGGGCTGGCAAGTACCAGCGCTATGGCCGCAGCTGAACAATCCAGTAGCCAACAGGCAACAGCACAAACCAGCGAAGCTGACCTTTGGCGTGCGGTAAAAGCCGGTGAATCCGGCTCTACCACTGCTAAAGGCGTTGAGCGCGGCGTGTTGATTAATGTCGTCGGTGAACAAGGACGCGAAGTGCGTAACAAGTACATGACCCCAGTTATGGCAATTGCCGTAGTGGGTGTATTTGTGGCGTTTTTGCTGTTCTACTTCGTCAACGGCCCATCACGCTTGAGCAAAGGCTTCTCCGGTAAGATGGTGTTCCGCTGGAGCAAGGCTGACTTGATTATTCACTGGTGTGTGGCAATCAGCTGTTTAACACTGATTTTCACCGGTTTAAACATCATGTTAGGCAAACATGTATTGCAACCTTACGTGGGTGGCGATATCTGGGCGGCACTGATCTACGGTTCCAAAACTATCCATGATTGGGTGGGACCATTCTTTATCGTCGCTTGGGCGGTATTGGTGATCAAATGGTTGCCGGATCAGATGCTGAAAAGCTATGACTTCAAGTGGTTCCTGACTGTGGGCGGTTACTTCAACATCGGCCCATTGAAAGGTAAACACCCAGATTCAGGCTTTGCCAACGCTGGTGAAAAAATGTGGTTCTGGACACTCGCTATTTTCGGCCTGTTCATTGCCATTTCCGGTGTGATGATGGTATTGCCAAACCTAGATTTGCCACGTGAAGCGTCAATGGCGGCACTGCTGGTACACGGCGTAAGTGCAACCTTGATTATCGCGTTCACCATTGTGCATATCTGGATGGCGACCGCGCTCAGTGAAGGTGGTATGGAGTGTATGGTGTCTGGTTATTGTGATGAAAACTGGGCCATGCAACACCACAACCTTTGGTACGATGAAATCAAAGCAAACGGTACGTTGAAGTATCGCGAAGACTGATCCTTTATCGTTGCAAAACTCAACACCCTGGCTACGGCTGGGGTGTTTTATTTTTGAGCAAATTCAAGTTAAAAATAGTTACATAACACGCTAATTTTTGAGTGTTTTTTACGCAGTCAAGCACACTATTCATGCGCCAGTTAACGCTTTTGAAAATCCCTTGAGAATGCGGTCTGCAAAGCTGTTTTAGATCAATATTTCCCGCGCCACTTCCCTCTATATTCCACCGGCCTAAATTAAGAATTTAGTTGTTACTTTTTAAGCAACTTCCCTTAATGGTCTGCAGTTGTATTAAGACCAATCTCATCTTTCTACAAATGCGGTTATACACACTCAATTTGCTCAATCTTGAGCAGCTGTAAATCAGGAGTAGTAATGACCCAATCTAAGCCAGATCTGAGTCGCCGTTCACTGCTGAAAGCATTGACCGTTGGTTCAGTTGCTAGTGCAGCGGTTGCCGCTACCGGCGTATCAGCTAACGACACTAAGCCAACTGAGGAAAACTCAGTTAAAGCAAGCGGATATCGTGAAACCGAGCATATTCGCCACTATTACAATAGCCTGCGTTAATCCAGGAGAATAAGCGATGAAGTTAACTCGCACTTCCACTGTCGCCGCTAAGGCCGACAAGCCGACACTAGGGATCAGTCGTCGCCAGTTTATGAAAAATGCCGGGGTAACTGCCGGTGGTATTGCTGCAGCCTCATTTTTAGGCACAGGCATGATGCGTCGTGCTGAAGCAAAAGATGTCCCACACGATGCACCAATCGAAATCAAACGCACAGTATGTAGCGCTTGTGCGGTAGGTTGTGGTTTGTACGCTGAAGTACAAAACGGCGTGTGGACTGGTCAAGAACCTGCGTTCGATCACCCATTCAACCAAGGCGGTCACTGTGCTAAAGGTGCGGCACTGCGTGAGCACGGCCACGGTGAAAAACGCGTTAAATATCCAATGAAACTTGTCGATGGCAAGTGGAAACGCATCTCTTGGGAAACTGCGATCGAAGAAGTCGGCGACCAAATGCTGAAGATCCGCCAAGAGTCTGGTCCAGATTCTCTGTACTTCATGGGCAGTGCCAAGTTTTCTAACGAAGGCTGCTACATGTACCGTAAGTTTGCGGCCATGTGGGGTACTAACAACGTCGACCACTCAGCACGTATCTGTCACTCTACCACTGTAGCCGGTGTTGCAAACACTTGGGGTTACGGTGCGCAAACCAACTCGTTCAACGATATCCAAAACACTAAGGCGATCTTCTTCATCGGCTCTAACCCAGCTGAAGCTCACCCAGTGGCTATGCAGCACATTCTGCTGGCAAAAGAGCGTAACAACGCCAAGATTATCGTTATCGACCCACGTTTCTCTCGTACTGCTGCACACTCAGATCTGCACGTAAACATCCGTCCAGGTACTGACATTCCGTTTATCTACGGTATGTTGTGGCACATCTTTGAAAACGGTTGGGAAGACAAAACCTTTATCGACCAACGCGTATTCGCGATGGACGAAATCCGCAAAGAAGCCGCTAAGTTCCCACCAAAAGAAGTGGCGAACATCTGTGGTATCAGCGAAGACGCTATCTACCAAACTGCCAAAATGTTTGCTGAAAACCGTCCTGGCACTGTGGTTTGGTGTATGGGTGGTACCCAGCACCACGTAGGTAACGCTAACACCCGTGCCTACTGTATTCTGCAGCTGGCCCTTGGCAACATGGGTAAACAAGGTGGCGGTACTAACATTTTCCGTGGTCACGATAACGTACAGGGCGCAACCGACTTGGGTCTGCTGTTCGATACGCTGCCTGGCTACTACGGTCTGACAACTGCTGCATGGAAACACTGGTCACACGTATGGGATCTGGACTTTGATTGGGTTCAGGGCCGTTTTGACTCAGGTGAATACCTTGACCGCGTACCAATGAACACGCCGGGTATTCCATGTTCACGTTGGCACGATGGCGTGTTGGAAGGCAAAGCCAAACTGGCACAGCGTGACAACATCCGTATGGCGTTCTTCTGGGGCCAATCAGTCAACACTGAAACCCGTCAACGCGATGTACGTGATGCACTGGACAAGATGGACACTGTTGTTGTGGTTGACCCTGCGCCAACGATGGCCGGTGTTATGCACCGCCGTAAGAACGGTGTTTACCTGCTGCCAGCATGTACTCAGTTCGAATCTCGTGGTTCGTTGTCTAACTCTGGCCGTTCAGCACAATGGCGTGAACAAGTTATCGAGCCGCTGTTTGAATCTAAAAACGACTTGGAAATCATGTACCTGTTGTCTAAGAAATTGGGCTTCGATAAAGAGTACACCAAGCGTATGCAGATCGACGAAAAAGGCATTCCATTAGTGGAAGACGTGACCCGCGAAATCAACCGCGGCATGTGGACCATTGGTATGAGTGGCCAAAGTCCAGAGCGCTTGAAGGAGCACACCATGAACTGGGGCACGTTCAGCACCAAGACCTTGGAAGCTGAAGGCGGTCCATGCAAAGGCGAAACCTATGGTCTGCCTTGGCCATGTTGGGGCACGCCAGAGCAGAAACACCCAGGTACGCAAATTCTGTATAACACAAACCGTCACGTACTTAACGGTGGTGGTAACTTCCGTGCGCGTTACGGTGTGGAATACAAAGGCGAAAACATTCTGGCCAACGGTTCTTACTCTGTAGGTTCTGAAATCCAAGATGGTTACCCAGAATTCTCTGACAAGCTGCTGAAGCAACTGGGCTGGTGGGACGAACTGACTGACGCTGAAAAAGCCGAAGCAGAAGGTAAAAACTGGAAGACTGACTTGTCTGGTGGTATCCACCGCGTGGCAATGAAGCACGGTTGTATTCCATTCGGTAACGCTAAAGCGCGTTGTATCGTGTGGACCTTCCCTGACCAAGTGCCGGTACACCGTGAGCCACTGTATACCCCACGTCGTGATCTGGTTGAGAAATACCCAACCTATGAAGACCGTCAGGTACACCGTCTGCCAACCCTGTACAAGTCAATCCAACAACAGGATATGACTGGCAAGTACCCACTGGCACTGACCTCTGGTCGTCTGGTTGAGTATGAAGGTGGTGGTGAAGAATCACGTTCTAACCCATGGTTGGCTGAACTGCAGCAAAACATGTTTGTGGAAATGAACCCTGCCGACGCGGCTGATCGCAGCATTCGCAACGGTGACAAAGTATGGCTGGAAGGTGCTGAAGGCGGCCGTGTGCTGGTAGAAGCACTGGTGACTCCACGCGTTAAGCAAGGCGTAACCTGGATGCCATACCACTTTGCCGGTGTGATGCATGGCGAAAGCTTAGAAGCGAACTATCCGGAAGGCACTGCACCATACGTGCTTGGCGAATCTGCCAACACCGCATTGACCTACGGTTATGACCCAGTGACTCAGATGCAGGAAACCAAAGCCTCTCTGTGTCAAATCGTCAAAGCTTAATTGCAGCGTTGTGAAGGAGTATTTTCACTATGGCAACTATGAAATTTTTGTGTGATAGCAAGCGCTGCATCGAATGTAACGGCTGTGTCACCGCCTGTAAAAACGAAAACGAACATGCCCTTGAATGGGGCATTCAACGCCGCCGCGTTGTGACCATCCATGATGGTGAACGTGGTGAAGCGTCAATCTCTGTTGCTTGTATGCATTGTTCAGATGCACCTTGCATGGCCGTGTGCCCAGCAGATTGCTTCTATCGCACCGAAGACGGTGTGATCCTGCACAACAAAGACAAGTGTATCGGTTGTGGCTACTGCCTGTACGCCTGCCCATTTGGTGCACCGCAGTTTAAGAAAAATGGCGCCTTCGGCAGCCGTGGCAAGATGGACAAATGTACCTTCTGCTCTGGCGGTCCTGAAGAGAACCATTCAGAAGCTGAACGCGCGAAATACGGTTCTAACCGTATTGCGGAAGGCAAACTGCCAATGTGCGCTGAGTTGTGTGCCACTAAAGCCCTGTTAGCGGGTGACGCAGAAGTTGTTTCTAACGTCTTCCGTGAGCGTGTGGCTTACCGTGGTGCTGATAACGCAGCGTGGAAGTAATCGGTTACGCGACAACAACCAGCCTGCTTTGGCGGGCTGGTGAGCGAGGTTTTTTATGAACAAATTGTTCACCCGTATCGGGCTGGCCTTTGTGTTGTTGTTCAGCGCATTGAGCTTTGCGGCCGATAAACCTGCACCTGAGCAACCGGTGGATAACGGTTTGCTGTGGGCGCAGTTGAAAGATGGTGCTACGGGCTACACCACCTCACAAAGTGAGTTCCATGCAATGCCGATCAATCACTATGATCTGCGTGTGTTAGAACTCCGTAGTGACTGGTTAGCACCGGGATTGATGGCCGCGCTGTTTGGCATGATCATCATTTTCGCGCTGTTCATCATGGTTAACGGTATCTCTAAACTGCACCACGGCTTTTCCGGCAAAATGGTGCACCGTTGGTCGAAGTTCGACATCTCCATTCACTGGTTGGGGGCAATCCCATGCCTGACGTTGATCCTTACCGGGTTAACCCTGCTGGCAGGCCGTTTCTTCCTGCAGCCGTTTGTGAGTGAAGGTTTCTGGGCGAGCTTCGTCAGCATTGGTAAGCAGATCCACAACATCATGGCATTCCCATTTATGCTGGGCTGGTTGCTAATGACCCTGCTGTGGGCCAAAAACCAAATGCCAAAAATGTACGACGTGAAATGGTTCCTGGTGGTTGGTGGTTACATCAACTTCGGTCCATTCAAAGGTAAACACCCGGATGCTGGCTTTGCCAACGCGGGTGAAAAAATGTGGTTCTGGACCTTTGCTTTGTTTGGCTTAGTGATTTCAGCATCAGGTTTGCTGCTGATTTTCCCGAACGTATTTGAACCTAGCCGTACCATGAGCCTTATCTCACTGGTACTGCACGGCGTCAGCGCTATCATCATCTGTGCCTTCTCAATCGTGCACATCTTCATGGCTACCGTCATGTCAGAAGGTGGTATGGATTGTATGATTTCAGGCTACTGTGATGAAAACTGGGCGACCCAGCACCACAACCTGTGGTACGACGAAATTAAAGCAAACGGTACCTTACAATATAAGGACTAATGCTTAATTAACGCAAAAGCCGCACTTTATGTGCGGCTTTTTTTGTAGGCAATACAGAATGTTAAATTAAAGTAACTTAAGTACATTCTAATTGTCTAAAACATGACCGGCTTAACAAATTCCTCCTTGTAACCTTGCTAGGAATTCTAATCTCTAGCAAGTTCACATTTTCCGTTAGCTTGAGGCTGTAGCCTTAACAGCCATAAAAGCTGCCTTGGATAATCGTTAATTTCGCGCGGTATTTAAGGATTATTGCAACCCGGACAGGAATTTCTATGTCATCCGTTATTGAAAGCCTAGATCGTCAACTAGTTACACCTTACCAAGCCAACATCACTACCCCTGATTGGATGTTGCGCGCCATGGAAAAGGTGATGCATTACTACGTCGATAAGAATCTGCGGCTGGACACTCTCTCTGCGGATATCATGCCAGCGCCACAACCGGGCAAAAAATACATGTTGTATGCCCATGTGCCGTTCTGCCATACCTTGTGCTCTTACTGCACCTTCCACCGTTTTCTGTTTAAAGAAGACAAAGCGCGGCGCTATTTTGTGGCGCTGCGTAAAGAGATGGATATGGTCAAAGCGCTGGGATACGACTTTGAATCTATGTACATCGGTGGCGGCACCACTACTGTGCTGGAAGACGAGCTAGCACGTACTATCGAACACGCTAAAACCCTGTTCCCATCGATCAAAGAAGTGTCGTGCGAATCTGATCCGCAACACCTCGACAGCCCCGGCTTTAAACAGCTCAAAGGCTTGGTGGATCGTATGTCGATTGGGGTGCAAAGCTTTAACGACGACATTTTAAAAATGACCGAGCGCCTCGAAAAATTCGGCTCAGGTCAGCAAACCTTCGACAAGATCATGGCGGCTAAAGAGCTGTTCCCAATCATCAACGTCGACCTGATTTTTGGTTTCCGTGGCCAAACCGACGAGATCATTCAGCACGATCTGAACATGGCGTCCAAACTCGACCCGCGGCAGATCACCACCTATCCATTGATGGTGACTCACCAAACCCGTAAAAGCGTAAAAGCCAATTTGGCCGCGCCACACCACGATATGGCCAACCAATATCGGATGATTTTGAACACCCTCAACGGCCAGTATAACCAGCTGTCAGCGTGGGCGTTCGGCAAAGCCAATGATGAAGGCTTTGACGAATACGTGATTGATTACGATGAATATTTAGGTGTCGGCTCAGGCTCATTTAGCTTCTTGAATGACACTTTGTACGTCAACACTTTCTCATTGCGTCGCTACGAAGACCGCATCATCAACGGCAAAATGGGCGTTGAGCAACAGAAGAACTACAGCGTTAAAGACGTGATGCAGTATCGCTTCCTGCTGGGCATGTTCTCTGGCCGTCTCAACCGCAAATATTTCCGCGACACCTTTGGCGTCAATCTTGATACTGCGCTGTTTAAAGAGATGACCTCAATGAAGATGATCGGCGCCATCAAAAACGACCCAAGCAACCCCGATGAACTGATTGTTACCGACAACGGTAAGATGATGGGTTTGTTGATGATGAAAGAGTTTTACGCTGGCATGGACAATGTGCGTGCGCAGCTCCGTAAGCCACTGAAACAGTGTGATATGTAACGATTTTTAAGGCGCCGTCTGGCGTTTGGGGGCGTAAGCCTGGAAGGGAGTAAAGCGGGTGCTTTGCTCCCTTTTTTGTTGTGTAAGTATGGCGTTGCCATACTCAAGCTTCGCTTGGCAACGGCGTGAGCTTTCGTGCTCACACTACGATTAAGATTTATCGCTGCGCGATGGCAACCTGCGGTTGCTAACGTCGTGGAACTACTCGTTCCACACCTGAGCCAAGGGGCGATGCTCGTCCCTCGCCCCTTGGAACCCCGACGACGCCCCACGGCGCTAAACGCTGCGGCGCTTCTGGTTTGTCATTTTCGCAAATCGCTCTGATTCGCGGTCCATCGCTCACCATCGCTTCTCGATATCCATATCTCGATTGCTCAATGCCTGCCCAACGCACCTACGCAGCGCCGAAGGGGAATCGGTGTTGCCTGTTCGTTCGATGGAAATTTTTGAATACAGGCTAATTCTCAGATAAAATTTGCAAACTCTGTATTAGTTAATGCCATTGATGATTAATTTTTTTGATAAGGTTTATGTAAAAATCGACCATAATTTAAAGTGTGAGAGTTTTTTTCTTTTAAATATTTGGCCACACTGAACCACTCCAGATTTAAAGAGAAAAGTCGCTTTTCAATATCAAGATCAACTACATCGATGCCATAATCACAATTTTTATATTCCGCTTCAATTTCTCGACGCTTTTGTTCAATTAACAATTCACTTTGACTTACACATTCTTCAACTAGTGCTCTGCTTTTTAAATGCATTTCAGAAATTGCCTGTATGTAGCCATCCATTACGTTGTGTAAATCAATTTTTTCGTCGTACTCTGATAGGCATTTTCTTTTAACTCCTCCATCAAGTAACATCTGCTTATCCAGCGGGATATGGAATATTGCGAAAGCTTTATCCTCCTCAGGGCTGTAACGTACTCCTGAAGTAAATGTTTTTACTGGAAGTGAAGAATGCTGTACAAAGTTACGAAGTTCGCAGCCTAAGACATAATCTTGATTTTTTTCATATAAATCACTTCGATGTTTTTCTATTTCTTCAATATCTAATTGTGATTTCGTAATGCTTTCAGCAAAACAGGTGACGTTTTTAATTGAGCCCCTATTTTTTTTATACTCACGATAATGACGATCAAGATATAATTTGCTTAAATTTAGTGTGTTGAAGTAAAGCCGATTTAGTTTGCTACGATAATTGTGATTCTTAACATAATCAAAAACCGTCCCAGCAGATATAGAACGAATACTCATTTCATACATTACTGACTTTGCATCAATATATGATTCAATTATTTGATCGTAAAGCTCCTCGTGGTTGAGAACTTTTGAAAGAATCTCGCGTGCATTACTTAGAGCTAAATACTCATGTTCACTCAGTTCAATATTTTCAACTTGAATATTTTTTTCTTTATGAACTACAAACCTAATTACTTTCAATGTCTTTATCTCTGAACTTAGTAGGTGGTATTTGTTGTTAAATATGATACTCAATCAACATCTTTGTCAAAAAATGCAGGACGACCATCATTTTGAGTGTTTGGCGGGAGTCGACAGCGCTGAAATTTTACATGGTGTGAAATTGCTACAACCAGTAGTGTTTTTATGACTGTTGTTCGCTGATGTTGAATCGAACCCTGATTATTACGTCATTAGCCGTCGCTGATTTCTGTGTGATGAATAGTGTCTGGCTTTATATTGGTTTAACACAACTTAGAGCTGCTGGTGTGCATTGGCCATTCTCGGACTCCTGTATCTTGCGGCATTTATACATGTCCCCACCGAGGTGAGTTACTGACTAAAATTTGGTTATCCAACTGCATCACATGGTAATCGACTCCGATGATGAAAATGTGGTTATGGAAGATATGCAGGTGGTGTGGCAAAGCTTGTGGTGCTTTCGCAGTGATTGAGAACGGCGGGTGCAGCGATGCCCCACGCTACTGAGTAGCGTTAGGGGGAATCGGTTTTGTGGGAATGTCTCACGAAAGTTTCCGTGTTAGCAATGGCAGTGGGTGAGCTGCATGCTGGTAATCAATGGCATGGCGTGTGCCACGCAAAGATGGGGTGGTGGGGACTTAGTTGTGCTGCTTAAAGAACTTTTCTGCTTTGGCAAACAGACTGTCGCAGAGCCGTTGTTGCTTTATTTGCTCGTCAGAGCCTTCATCCATCGAATCTAGCAAAGTCTTCGCTTCTTGATATTCTTTAACCATAGATTCAAATTTTTCTTCATGGTTATTTTTCCGCGCTTTGCTTTGATTTACATTTCGCTTCTTTTTCATTAAAAACCTCTTAAATAAAAGCTATCAAAAGAATATATTAAAAAATCTAGCTCAGTAGTTAATGATGCTAAATTTGATGTTTAATATTTAAATTGATAGTGGATTCAGCATTAATAGCCTGATTATAAAGTTAATAATCAGGCTAAAAATAAATGCCATAAATTCCTACATCACATCTAAGCCAATGTGATGCAAGAAGATATTAAAAATGGTCATTTATGCAGCGATGACGTTTGTCGCCTGCGGGCCTTTGGCACCAGCTTCTACCGTAAACGATACTTGTTGGCCATCAGTCAGGGTTTTAAAACCCTCTGAAATGATAGACTTAAAGTGCACAAACAGATCTGCGCCACCATTGTCAGGTGAAATAAAGCCAAAGCCTTTTGATTCGTCAAACCATTTTACTGAACCAGTCATTTTTGTAGACATATATACCTCGTTAATTATTAAAGAGTCGAAAACCGAGGCTATAAAATGGAATATAAAGAAAAAGTGACTGCCGGAGTTGAATAACGAAATATATCGAAAGGAAACTATAAGAAGACTTGGACTAAATTTTTCATCAATAGCTCATGTTTTTGAGCTGAGTGCACTATACAGTGTTTGGTAGAAATAGATAGCACTAATTACATTATTAAAATAATGATGACATTTTCGGGATTGCTGTCGTCGAGAAATATCGCAAATTATTGCCATAGATTTCTGCCAATAATTTGCCAGCGCGCTGCTGGGTAGTGAGCGACATCCGCCGGTGCAGCGGTAAAGCCCTAAAGTAGATATAAGCAGCTAACCCATTGGTTACTAACGGGTGAACAAACCAAAAGCGGCGCTCATGGAGAACGCCGCTTAGCAATAATGCTGTGGTTGTGGCACAAGGTTACGCTTGCAGTTGCGCCAATATTGCTTCCGCCACCGCCGCTGAACTGGCTGGGTTTTGGCCGGTGATCAGTTTGCCATCTTCTACGACATAGCTGCTCCAATCGGCGGCTTTGGAGTAGTTGGCGCCGAGGCGTTGGAACTCATCTTCAATCAAAAATGGGACTACGTCGGTGAGTTGTACACCGGCTTCTTCACCGTTGGTAAAGCCGGTGACGTTACGGCCTTTGATCAGCGGTTCGCCATTGCTGGCTTTGACATTGCGCAGTACTGCCGGTGCGTGGCACACAAAACCGGTGGTTTTGTTGGCGGCGGTAAAGGCTTCAATCAGCTTGATGGAGTCGCTTGAGTTGGTTAGATCCCACAACGGGCCGTGGCCGCCGGGGTAGAACACGGCGTCAAAGTCATCCGCGTTAACGGTTTCCAGTTTTACGGTGTTTGCCAATGCTTGCTGCGCGGCTGGATCAGCGTTAAAACGGTGAGTCAGCTCAGTTTGAAAATCTGCCAGTGCGCTTTTGGGATCGAGCGGTGGTTGGCCACCTTGTGGCGAGGCTAACACTAGCTCGGCACCTGTGTCTTTAAAGGTGTAATACGGCGCGGCAAATTCTTCTAACCAAAAACCGGTTTTCTCGCCGGTGTTGCCCAGTTCGCTGTGGGATGTCAGAACCATTAAAATCTTCATTATTTACTCCTAAGCCCAGCAATGGGGCTTATGTGATATTCGGTTGTTGTGTGGCTAATCTGGCAAGCTCGGGGTTAGATCACGCTCAGTTGCACATCGATATTGCCGCGGGTGGCGTTGGAATATGGGCACACTTGGTGCGCGGCTTCGACTAACGCTTGGGCATCAGTTTTATCCACGCCAGGCATCTCAATTTTGAGGGCGATAGTGAGGCCAAAACCTTGCTGTTCCAACGGGCCGATGCCCACTTCGGCAGTCACTTTGGTGTCATCCGGTACTTTGACGTAATCCGCTTTATTGCTGGCGACAACTGCTTTCATGGCACTAAGAAAACAGGCGGCATAGCCGGTGGCAAATAACTGCTCTGGGTTGTTACCAAAGCCGCGGCCGCCAAGTTCTTTGGGCGCGCCGAGCCAGACGTGCAGAGAACCATCTTCTGTTTGTGCATAACCATCGCGGCCGCCGGTAGCGGTAGCTGAGGTGCGATACAGTTCTTGTTTCAACGATTGTTTCAACATAACAAACTCCTTAATTGGTTCGGTTATTTGCCGATGTGATAAGACTACGCCTTACTAGAGTGATCGGGGTAACAATGCTATTTTGGTGAGGGTATAAATAAATTTATGGGTCATTATGTCTTTAGTTCGTCTGCGAACCTTTGTTGAGGTGTATCGCCAGCGCTCAATCAGTGCTGCGGCGCGTATTTTGAATTTGACTCAGCCTGCGGTGTCGCAGCATATCGCTGGGTTGGAAGTCGCGATTGGTCGGCCGCTGTTTGAGCGGCAAGTCAATGGTGTATTGCCCACATCGGTGGCCGATGAGTTGGCCGCTGATATTGGCGATAAACTAGATGCTGCAGAAGCCGCTTTAGCTAATGCGCGAGGGCGTTCGCGTGATGTGGCAGGAGCATTACAGCTGATTGGCCATGCGGATTTTATGGCGGAGCACCTCGCGCCTGAATTAGCGCCGTTGCTGGCGGCAGGTATTCGTGTGCGGATGCATACGGGCGATGGCCCGATGGTGACGCAGATGCTGCTAGAAGGGCATTGTGATTTAGGTATTTCCGCCCACCCAGTGACCGATAGCCGCCTCAGCAGCGATACGATTTTTGCCGGCAAGGTAGTGGCCGTTGCTGCGCCTCAAGTGGTTGAACGTATTCAATCGGCAAAGGATTTTGCCAGCGCGCTATTGCAGGAGCCGTTATTGGCGTACGACCTCGCCTTATCTTTGGTCGATAACTGGTTACAGCGCAATCGTATTGCTGCACCAGAGTTGGTCCCCGCCATGGTTGGGCAAGATTTGCGGGCTCATCGCTGCTTGTTGACGCAGGGTGTGGGTTGGTCGGTGATGCCGCAATTTTTGTGCGATCGCGAACTACGAAATGGTGAGTTGGCCTTGATCCCCGCGCCAAAAGGCCATACTGAGATACATTATTACCTTATTTGGTTGCCAAGCGCGCTGCGCCAACCTCGCGTGGCCCATGCGCGGCAAACCTTGCTGCAACGCTGGCATGTCAGTTGCGCGAACAAGCATTAGGAGATCCGCATGTCGAACCCGTTTCACTTTTATCAGCCCAAGCTGGGGCACGGTTTAGCGCATAATCCGCTGAAGTCGATTATTGCGCCGCGGCCGATTGGCTGGATCTCTAGTTGTAATGCCGACGGTGTGGCGAATCTTGCGCCCTATAGTTTTTTCAACGTGTTTGCTGACTCGCCACCAATCATTGGCTTTTGCAGTTCGGGTTGGAAAGACAGCGTGGCCAATATTGAGCAGACGGGGGAGTTTTGTTGGAACTTAGCCACTAAGCCGTTGGCACAGCAGATGAATCTCAGTTGCGCAGATGTGGCGAGTGCGGTGGATGAGTTTGAGTTAGCGGGGTTGGTAAAAGCGCCGTCACAGTTAGTGAAGGTGCCGCGGGTGGCGGCAAGTCCGGCGTCGTTTGAATGTAAGCTGACGCAATTGATCCGTTTAGAATCGGCCGATAAGCAGCCGATGGATAATTGGTTGGTGCTCGGTGAAGTGGTGGGGGTGCATATCGATAAAGCCTTTATCAAAGACGGTGTGTATCAAACAATCGCGGCGGAGCCGATATTGCGTGCAGGCGGTCCGGCGAGCTATTTTGGTATTAGTGCCGCTACTGAGTTTGAGATGGCGCGGCCATCGATGCGTGATATCGCACCTTAGGAGAACGTTATGGCGTCCGGTTGGGCACAAGATGGTGCCGATTTACAACAGATTGAAAACACGGTGGAAGATGGCGTGAACCGCGTGCGGCAGGCGCTGCCAAGCGGTGAAAGCCTGCATGAATGCGAAGAGTGCGGCGAGCCCATTCCTGAAGCGCGACGTCAGGCGATTGCCGGGGTGCGGCTGTGTATCAATTGCCAAGCGGAACACGATAAACATGCGGCGCGTTTTGCTGGCTATAATCGCCGTGGTTCTAAAGATAGTCAGCTAAGATAACGGCTTAGTGGCCGTTATCGTCCCCACATTGTAGTTTCCTCGCCACGTTTCTCTTCGCGCTGACAGCTGTGTAAATGGCGTTAGTCCCGCACAAGCTTCTTATCATTTTGTGACTGCAACATATCGCATCTCGTACGGTCAATCTCTATACTGATACAGATTTGTATTATAAAAGTACAATATAAACAAAAAATTTTATCAATGAGTTAACACTGTGCCAGATGTTTCGCAGTCGCTGGCGCTTTTTCTTTTGTAAGCTTTGGGGGCTTCTTTATGCGCAAATGCATATCTGCGTCTTTTTTTATGCGATGTTGTTTCACCCTGATCACATCCTTGTTTATTTCACTTCCCTGTTTTGCGAAATTTGTCGCGGTGACCATGAGTCAGGAAGACAGTTTTCGTAATCAAATCAGTAAAGATATTGAACGACAGATCGATGCTAAAGGCGATGTCAGCTACATCGACTCTGCCGACGGCGACTTTGCTACCCAGTTGGCACAGGTGCAGCAGTTTGTCGATGCTGGTGCCGATGCCATTGTTATCTTTGCGGTTGGCACGCCAGAACAAAATCGTCAGCTATTCCGCTATGCCAAGCAAGTGCCATTGATTTTTATCAACACCGAGCCGGTGGAAGATCTCAGCAGCATGCCAGCCAATACCGTTTATGTTGGCTCGAATGAACAGCAGTCTGGCACCTTGCAGATGGAGGAGCTAGCACGACTCGCCCATCATCAAGGCAAAGTGGCGTTGTTGATTGGCGATGAGAACCATCCTGCCGCCCGCGCTCGAACTCAGGACGTTAAGCAGGTATTGGCTAAATATCCCAACATGTCGCTGGTCGCCAGTAAAACCGCTAACTGGCAGCGTAACCAAGCGTACAAAGTGGTCTCACAGTGGTTACAACAGCAACTGCCATTTGATGTGTTGGTGGCCAATAACGACGAGATGATTTTGGGCGGCTTAATGGCGCTGCGCGATGCTGGCAAGAATCCGGCTGACTATCTCACTGGCGGGATTGATGCCACGGTCGATGCTCTGAAAGAACTGCAAGCGGGGAATCTCGATGTGACCATTTTGCAGGATGCCGCCGGCCAAGCCAGTGCCGTAGTGGATGCCACTTACAAGTTATTGCAGCAGCAAGCGGTACATTCTCCTTCTTGGGTGCCATTTCGCTTAGTCACGTCCAACAATGTCCAAACCTTCTTAAACAACTGATAGCGAGCCGGAAGTATGTCTTTAATCCAACGTATTGTGGCCAGCTTTACCGTGTTGTTAGTGGCGCTGGCATTAGTGGTCGTGGTGAATTATGTCTCCATCAGCCGTATAGAAACCGATTTGGATACGCTGTCGCAGCAGGGCTTTGCTGTGGCGCGTGGCGCCAATGATGTAAAGCTCACCTTGCTTAAGCAAGATAATGAATTACTGAGAATTTTCAGCCTATCGAGCAGTGATGAAGTGAATCAGGCCGCAGCCGCCTTTCGCGAGCTTGATGCCCGCGTATCGACCGAGTTAGGTGCTATTCCTGCGGTCATATTGCAAGCGAATGCGGCATTGCAGCAGGCCAAGCAATCGATTGAGCAATATCGCCAACAAAATAGTGCTGGCGCCGCGCAATTAGTACAGCAGCGGATAAAAGCGTTGCAGTTGGTGCAGCAGGTGAAACAGCAACTGAAGATCCTCAGCAATTTAGAAGTGCGTTTAGCCTATTACCTGAATAAATATGGCAACGGCAATGCGCGTAATGCTCAAGCCGAGATTATGAAGGGATTGTCGCAAGATGTGCATCAAGTGCTGAACGGGTTCAACCTCTATATGGTGAACCATGATTTGGCGAAACTGAGCAGCAGTGTTGATGGCATGGGACGGGTGATTGCGCAACGTTTTGAACAGCTTAAGCAAGCCGATGCCGACAAAGGCAAGCTGTTTGGTCTGATGTTACAGCCATTGTTGGCTCAGCTTAATGATGCTGACGGCCTGTATCGACTCTATCAACAACAACAGCAACTCGACGCCGATATTAATCAATTGTTGTTAAGCGCCAAGCAGATCAGTGGTGAGCTACAAACCGCGGCCGAAGCCTTTGTGCAGCAAGCGGATAAAACTGTGGAGCAGGCGCAGCAGCACACAGAAAACGGACTGCACCTAGTGAAGCGCGTGATGCTGATTATCAGTGCCGTGGCGCTGGTCATTGCAGTGCTAATTTCGATGAGCATTTCCGGCTGGGTACGGCGCACGCTAACCGCCTTTAGCGATGCCCTGGTGCAGATGACGGCGGGCGATATGCGAGTGCAGTTCACCCAAAAAGGCAAAGATGAATTCAGCCAACTCGGTGGCTATCTCAATGGTTTAGTGGGGAATCTGCGGCAAACCTTGTCGAGCTTGTATCAGGCCTCAGAGCAGTTGGCGGTGGTGTCTGAGCAAAATGCGTCTATCAGTGAGCGCACCACCAGTGCCGTCAATCTGCAAAAGCAGCAGTTGGAAATGACCGCCTCGGCGATGACCGAGATGGAACAATCGGTGCAGGAAGTGGCTGGCCGCGCGCAGGATACGCTACTGGCGGCAGAAGAAGCCGATACCCGTATGCAGCGTGTTGGTGACAGCATCAGCCAGACCATGAGCAATATTCGTATGCAGTCGACCCAGATCCAAAAAGCGGCGCAAACCACGATGGAACTGGATGAATATGGTCGTCAAATCGATTCCATCATCGAAACCATCAACACCATTGCCGAGCAAACCAACCTGCTCGCGCTTAACGCCGCCATTGAGGCTGCGCGAGCGGGCGAGCAGGGCCGTGGCTTTGCGGTGGTGGCTGATGAAGTGCGTGATTTGGCCGGTCGCACTAAAAACTCCACCAGTGAAATCCAACGCATGATCCAAGTGATGCAGGAATTGATCAAAGCAGTGGTGAGTGTGATTGATGACAATGTGCAGCATAACCAAGCCAGTGTCACCGTGGCTGAGCAGGCAGAGCAAGAACTGGCTGGCATGAACGAAGTGATGAGCCGCATTGTCGAGATGAATATGCAAATTGCCTCGGCGACGGAGCAGCAGAGTCAAACGGCGGCGGAAATCAGTGCCAGCGTGGTGGATATTAGCCAGTCGGCGGAGCAAACTGCGCAAGGGGCCAGTGATAACGCTCAATCGAGTGAAGCCTTGCGGCAGCAATCGCATCAACAGCAGCAGCTGATTGAGCGCTTTAGTGTGTAGTGTGCACTGAAAAAGGCCAGACAATGTCTGGCCTTTTTGTGTCAGCAAGCAGCCTTAGTTGACGCTCACTTCTCCTTCAATATCGCGGTAGTTGACGCTGCCAGAACCTGATTCGACGATATTCAGACTCTTGGCGCGGGTGACATTAATCGAACCGGAACCATTATTAATCGTGACCGCGCCAGCGATTTGATTCACTTCAATAGAGCCAGAACCATCCGCGATTTTTACATCGCCACCACAGTCACGAATAGTGATACTGCCCGAACCATCTTTGAGGGCGATATTGCCGTTGATATGGCGCAGTTCAATGCTGCCTGAGCCATCACGTATCACCAGATTATTGCCGCCATCAATATGCAGACTGCCTGAGCCGTCGCTAATTTCCATATCACCACTCATGCGCTTTATGGCGATAGGCCCAGAGCCATCTTTGACGCTCAGTGCCAGATTGGCAGGCACGGTTAACACCACGTCAATATAGGGAGAATCATGCCACCAGCTGGCGCTTTCGTTAAAGCGCGCAATAAAGCTGGCGTGACCATCTTCCATAACCAGTTTTAGTTCCGGTTCCACCTCATCGTAGCGGTGAATATCTGCTTCAACGGTAATATTCTGTTGCCCTTCAACGCCAACAATGCGCAATTTGCCCGCGCCGGTCTGTGCGTGCAGCGCGGTTATCTGGCTGGCGTCTAACACCAAGTTGCGGTGTTCATATTCCAATTTATCATCGTCGCGGGCTTGGACGTAAAATATGCTGCCAATGAGTAATAGGGTTAATGCCCCGATAGCTGCTACTGGTCTTACACTCATGATGATCATCCTTACTTATTTTGCAGGCTGTAACTCAGCCTCTCCTTAACACTGAGTCTAGCTATAGCGAATAGTGTGCCAAATATTTACTTCAACAATATCAATGCATTGTGTTTTTGTTTGTAATGTTTCAAGCCTGATGTTGGCGAGATACACCCATAGTTAGCGCTTTCCTTCATCTGTTATATGCCCAAAAGGAAAGCTTAAACGCAGAAGATATTTGTTCAAATTTACAGCGAAACTACTAGACTGGAAGTTAGTCAGGGAAGTAGGCACGTCTGTCTACGACGTAACCCCATAACGGTCGTTGTGGTAGTGGAGTAAGGGATGCACGAGCGGGTATACAAAAATCCGGAGCTGTTACGGCAACATTGGCGCAAAGGCACGCTGACTTATCTGCTAGCACTGGTGATTATCGCAGTTTTAGCGCTGTTATCGCACTATCTAGTGCAGAGCATTGTAGATGAGCAAGAAGCCACCGCACGTGTTGTTAACCTTGCCGGACGCCAGCGGATGCTGTCGCAGCGTATCACCCTCTTTGCCAGCGAATTGCGCGACGCTGGTGCCAGCCAACTGCGAGAACCTTTAGCGGCCGCCTATTACGATGCCATCAGTACCATGAGCACTATGCATTATGCACTGATGAACGGTTCGAGTTCGCTCAATATTCCCACCCCAACCTCAGCGCATATCAAGCAGATATTTAACCAGCCGCCGGTGAATCTGCATCAAAAAGTGACCGAATTTTTGGTAATTGCTGATGAGGTAGTGGATACCTCGTTAACACCGGCACAGCGCGATGCTGCTTACGCTCAGTTAAAGCAATCGGCACGTGCCGACATGTTGAACTCGCTAGATACCTTAGTGTTTCAGTTCCAGCATGAAAGTGAAGCCGCCATTAAGCAGCTGCAGCGCTATAACCGTTTTTCGCTTGGCGGTATGTTGGTGACGTTGTTCCTCGAGGCCTTTTTTATCTTTCGGCCTTTGCTGCTGTCGCTTTATCGTCGCGAGAAGCAATATCACCAATTGTTATTGGAGATGGATGAAGAGATTGCTGAGCAAATCCAGTATCAAACCTTTTATGACCCTTTGACAAAACTACCTAATCGTCTGTCTTTATTAGAAAAAATTCAGTCACATATTGAGATTGCCCAGCAGAATCAAACGCAGGTTATTGTGATTTCAATTGGCTTGGATCGCTTTAAAGATGTCAACGACAGCCTCGGCCATGATCAAGGCGATGTGTTCTTAGTGGACTTGGCGGAACGGCTGACCGATATCGCGACGCGCCACCGTGGCATTGTCGCACGCGTTGCAGGTGATGAGTTTGCCATCGTGTTGGAGCAGAACGATGAAAAATTGGAGCTGGTGCAGTTGATGCGGCTGCTGTCGCAATCGATTTCGCGGCCGTTTGAGCAGGAAAATATTTTACTGCAGGTCACGGCGTCGCTCGGATTGGCATTTTATGCCGATGATGGTGCCGATGCGCACAGCTTGTTGATGCATGCCAATCAAGCGATGCGCAATGCCAAAGATGAAGGCGGCAACTGCTTCCGCTTCTTCCAGTCGGCCATGACCTCTAAAATGACCCGCCGGATTACCCTCGAGCAAGAACTGCGGCAGGCACTGAACAGCGAAGGACAACTGATGCTGTTCTATCAGCCTAAGGTGGCACTACAAACTGGGGAAATCATCGGCGTGGAAGCGCTGATTCGTTGGAATCATCCAGAAGAAGGGATGCTGTCTCCCGCGGAATTTGTGCCGATTGCCGAAGACTCGGGCCTGATTGTAGAGCTGGGTGATTGGGTATTAGTACAAGCATTGTGGCAGCTACGCGAGTGGCAAAAAGAGGATATCTATATTGAGATGGCGATTAATGTGTCGGTTAAACAACTGATGCGCCGCAACATCTGTGACCGTATTTCGGCCTTGGCAGAGCAGATGGATATCGAGCCGCGTTATATTCAGATTGAGATCACCGAAAGCAACATTATGGACAATATGAACCATATTATGACGCAGCTGGTGGATATCGAAAAACGCGGTTTTGCGTTGGCAATTGATGACTTTGGTACTGGCCATTCAAGCTTGGCGCGTTTGCGTGATCTGCCGTTTAAGGTCCTGAAAATTGATCGTTCCTTTGTGATGAATGCGCTTAAGGAAGCCAAAGATCAGCAGCTGGTAGCGGCAATCGTGGATATTGGTCATTCGTTGAATAAGACGGTGATTGCCGAAGGCATTGAAACGGTAGAGCAGCAGCAACTGCTGCAATCTCTCGGCTGTGAAGAAGGGCAAGGTTATCTTTATGCGCGACCTCGCCCGGCGAAGCAGGTTACGTCCATGTTGTTGCAGCGCCAACTCGAGTTAACACCTAATCAGCTGGGAACCTAATACCCACGGTTGCCCATCAAAAAGCGCACCTTAAGGTGCGCTTTTTCGTCTTGGTGAGCCGATGCTATTACCAGATTTTGACGCGTTTCTCTGGCGCCAAATACAGCTTGTCACCAGCTTTAACGTCAAAGGCTTTGTACCAAGCATCGAGGTTACGGACGGTCAGCGCACGGTACATGCCAGGCGCATGGCCATCGGTCGCAATACGTTGGCGCAACGCGGCATCACGCATCTTAGTTGCCCAAGTTTGTGCAAAGCCGATAAAGAAACGTTGATCGCCAGTGTAGCCGTCAATCACGGGCGCTGGTTTGCCATTGAGTGAGGCGTGATATGCATCTAACGCCGCTGCCAAGCCTGCAACGTCAGCAATGTTTTCGCCTAACGTCAGCTTGCCGTTCACGTGTAAATCTGGGAATGGCGCATAGGTATCAAACTGTGCCGCCAACGCTTCGCCTTGCTCGGCAAAACGGGCAAAGTCAGCTTTAGTCCACCAGTTACGCATTGCACCAGTAGAGTCAAACGCAGCACCGTTGTTGTCAAAGCTGTGGCTGATTTCATGGCCGATAACCGCACCAATAGCACCGTAGTTGTAGGCATCGTCAGCATTAGCATTGAAGAATGGCGCTTGCAGAATCCCCGCGGGGAAGTTGAGCGCATTTTGTACTGGCAGGTTCACGGCGTTCACAATCTGCGGAATCATCCACCACTCATGCTTATCCTGTGGCTTACCAATCTTAGCCAGTTGCTGAGCAGTACGATATTGCTCACCGGCAACCGCGTTGGCATAGGCACTTTTTGTCGATACAGCGTAGCTGCTGTAGTCCGGCCATTGGTCAGGGTAGCCAACACCGACCACGAGTGAATTCACCTTGGCGAGTGCTTCTTTCTTGGTTGCTGGTGCCATCCAGTCCAATGCGGCTACGCGGTCGTGGAAGGCTTGGATAATGTTGTCCACCATGCCGCTTACTTTGGCTTTGGCTGACGCCGGGAAGTAACGCTCAACATAATCTTTACCGACGGCATCACCTAAGTATGCGTCCAGTGCACTCAAGGCGCGTTTATCGCGGCTACGTTGCTGTGGCGTACCCGACAGAGTGGTACCGTAGAAAGCAAAATGCGCGTTGTCCAATGCGCTTGGCAGCACATCAGTATGGCTGTTGATTTGATGGAACACTAACCAGTCTTGCCAAGCTTGCAACGGCTCGCTGGCGACCAGCTTTGACAGTGCTGGAATGGCGCCGGCATGGTAAGCATCAAAGCGTTGTTGTTGACCCAGATGCGCCGCATTGAAAAACGCGTTCCAGTCGATGCCGGGGGCTTTGCTGCTAAAATCGGCACGGCTCCACACCACAGACGCCTTAGTAAAGTCTTCACTGTCGGCACGACTTACATGCGCCTGCGCAATTTTGGTTTCCAAGGCAAAAATACGGTCTGCTTTGGCGGCAGCATCTTCAATCCCTGCGAGCGTTAGCAACTGCTTGATGTATTGATGATATTGCTCACGCAATTGCACCATTTTCGGATCGTCTGACAAATAGTATTGTCGCTCTGGCAGACCTAAGCCGCCTTGCAGAATATATGGCAGTACTTCGCCCGGTGTGGCTAAGCCTTGAGTCACGAACAAACCAAACAGGTTTTCAGTGGCATAGTGGGTCGCATTGAGTGGATCAACGTCGGCGCGCAGATTGCTACCGAGCACCGTCGACAGTTGCTGAGTATTGCTAATTGCTGCGTAGCGCGCCAGATCGGCAGCTACTGGCTGCATGCCAGCAGCATCGATAGCGGCAGTATCCACATATGCTTGATAGAACGCGGCTATTTTAGCTTCATCGCTACCTGCTGGGTGTTTGCCGTTGACCAGCTCTTTAATTAATTCGGCTTTGTGCTTCTCAGTCGCATTAAACGCCACTAAAAAAGCACCGGTAGAGGAACGATCGGATGGAATTTCAGTGGTGCGTTGCCAATGACCATTGGCGTAATTGTAAAAGTCGTCGCCCGGCGTAACGCTGGTGTCCATTGCGGCGAGGTTAATTCCGACTTTTTGTGAGGCTGACGCCTGCTCTGTGGCCGAATTAGCAAAGGCGTTGTTACTGATAGCACCTAGGCTACCAACCAAAATGGTGCTGACCGCAGCAGCGGTTAAGAGTCGCTTAAACATAGGGATCTCTTCTTGTTTTAATTGAATATGACTCATGCAGTTTACTGCAAGCGCTGGTGCTCTTGCGCTCACTGCCGAGAATTAATGTGTGAACCAATGTTTCCGGCCTAACCTTGTTCATCGGCCGCAGAATTTGCTGACGCGACAGGCGTCGCAGTGGTGACATCCGGTAATAAGCGGAATTTGACCACGTAGAGTTGATGTTGATCGGGATAGATTCGGCGTATTAGTCCCTGCAATTGCTCCAGTGCCAGTCCCTCTTGCTCGGCGTGATTTTCATCAATATCTTCCACGAACAAGGGCTCCACCGAGATGATTTCTATGTCGGCGAAGCGATGGTGCGTTTCCAGTGTATATGCTGTTACACGTGTGCCAGGGCGATAGTGGCTTTCGGCATAATCTCGAATCGTAATATGCTTTTCACCCGCGAGGATTTTGGGCGCCAACCACTCAAAAAAGGTAATAGTTTCAGGATAATCAGCCATTAACTCAGTCTGAACGTTAGTTAAACCAATCTCCTGTTATACAACAGCTATTTAAAAATCGCGTCATTAAATTTTGTCAATTGTGGCGCACTGGGCAGATCATGCTTAGCAAAATGACGTGAGCATCAGCGTGGGCGGTGGTTGTTTTTTGGGGTAAAAAACTGACATGCCGCCCGCGTCGCTTGTGTTGGCATCTCCCACGCGCCGCAGAGGTCTTTGCTATTGTCTTTGGTTCGGGTGAAATGACGACATTTGCCACAACGTTGCATAGATTTACTCCGTTGCGACTAAGGTAATGGATGTGACTTTAAGATGATGCATGTACTCTCTTAAAATCAATAGCTTGGCGTAAAATTCAGGACTAACATCTGGCTCTGATGGCAACGGGGGGCGGCCTTGAGAGATCTCGGCATAAAAGCCAAATAAGCGCTCCATCTGTTGGCGAGGTAATTCCATCAAAGGGCTAACCGATACGCCAGCCAATTCGGCAATCTTGCGTAGATAAGGGGTTTGACTCGCCAACAGCTCAATACGGCCAATGGCGGGAATGGCGCGTTCAATCTCATCTTCAATGTAATTGATGGCGTATTCCAAATCGTCTGGCGTTGGTGGCGTATGTTGAAAGAAACGTTGTGCCACCAATTGATAGCCCACTGGTAAAATCACCCGTTGCTGGCGGGCTGCGATATAAAAATGCGTTTGCTCAGCTTCGATACTGACTAAAGTATCGGCCTGTGGTGCCGCTGTTTGCTGAATTTTCATCAGTTGTGAAGCTAACGTGTCGGTAACTGCTTGCATGATTGAAGAACCCTACAAATACACCAAATAAGGGACTGGCAATTGGCCAGCACCCGTCTGTTCCATTAGGTTTAATCGCCGCTAGCGAGAATACGGGTTATTCCGCGTCATCCTTCGGCTCATTGTCGAACCAGCTATCCCACCGCGATGCAGTGGCGGGATGAATATCAATCCCTTGGTTGAGACCTGCAATAAAGCTCTCGCCTTGTGCCTGCTCTAAACCCGCTTCTACAAAATTTTGAATCTGAATATTGCCCAGCAATTTGAACGGCGATTTTTGGATGGGTTGATAAGCCTCCAAAGGCGCGGTCATCCCTTTTAGCCACACCTTAAAATACATCACATGTACCGGCGTATCTTCGAGGGTAATCATCCCTTCCTGACCATAGCACCAAGCGCTAAAGGTGTTACTGAATTCTGCGAGTTTGGCTTCTGCCTGTTGAACCGCTTGTTCCTGGGTTTCGGCTTCAAAATTGACCAGCTCTTGTTGATCTTCCTGCATGGTAATAGCGAAAGGCACCATTGCTTGGTCTTGTTCGAGCGTTTCCACTACTGAGGCGCTGTGTGCCAAAGTAAATCCCAGAAGTTGGCCTATGTATTCATGATCCATACTCGCTCCTTGTTCTCGACGATCCGCCGCGGTTGATTTATTTACTGTGCGATCAATGGTCAGTCTGAACGTTCTTTCGCCGAGATGCCAGTATAACAAGGGGGTTTTTAGGCGTTATTTGATCTGCTCAGGGATAGGCAACACATTGAATTTGTTGATCTGGCGTTAGGCTGACCGTTAATGCGTTACCTTTGCCGCGAATTTCATGGGCTGCATCGGCGTAACGAAATCCGGAACCGCTGGGCTGTTGCGGCAAAGTGATCGTTTTATTTTGATAACGAATCACCGCCTTTTGTTGTTGATTGTCAAATCTCACATCTAGCGATTGGCCGTTTTTACACACAAAGTGCACCGCAGGATTTTCCCGCATCGGTGCGAGTTGCTGACAAGCACTGGTTAGGCTCAGTAGTGGCAGTAGCAAGAGTGTGAATAGTATGTGTTTCATTCCGTACTCCTTATGGGCTCCATGCCGTATGTTAGCGAGTTGAATGGTTATTCTAGTTTAACTTGGCTGAACCTGAACTGCAGTCATGAGCCATTGTGGCATTGGGCGCTTAGTCCACTTCGCAAACCGCATTTTGTCGCCAATGTAGAAGTTACGATAGGCCTGCACGGCGTTGCCGGAAACTTTAAATTCATCAGGCATCGCTTGCGGAAATGGCATTAGGCCGCGTCGCTCAAATGGCATATCGAGGATCTGTTCCAGCACCGCCATCGACTTGTGATCGGTTTGTTTATCAAAGCGGTAACGGTATTCGGCATTGAGCGCCCGCGTGAGTTTGACCAGCCATTCAAAGTTGTCGTAGGACTCTTCAACCCAAAGTAGGCACGGGTGTTTCATATGGGTTGATTTATACGGCGTGCGAAAGCCCTTTTTATTCAACGCAGTACAGAGCAACTGCACCGATTCCAAAATCATCTTTATCGCGTGTTGGTCGCAGTGATACTCGGCGCATTTAGCAATATTGTCATCTAACACAAAGATATTCATTGTTACTGGTCTTGGTTTGATTTGCGCTCATCAATACGAACACACACTAGGTTGTTGATCACTTTGTCTGGAGCAAATTTCACTAGCATTGATGCCGCGTGAGACATCATTACGCCAGCGGAATTTGATTTCATTGCGCAATCATCAAGTGGTTGCGTTACTATTGGCAACACATTATGACAGTCCAAAAGACACTCTAATTTTCATTGGCTTAGCAAGCGACTATTGTTGGCAAAAATTTGATTAGAGTGTTAGCTAATTCACTAAGAGTCATCAGCCCCATGCGCTACTTACTTTACGCCGAACAGAACTACTCCTACGCCATTTTGCGCCCCTTGCAGCAAGCGATTTTGCAGCGTGGCGACGAAGCCGTATGGTTCTTAGCGGGCAATGAAATTCGCCATGATTATTTGCACGCGGATGAGCGCAAATTTAATAGCATCAAAGAGGTGGTGGCGTGGCATCCTGATGTGGTGTTAGTGCCGGGCAATCATGTGCCGAAATTTATTCCGGGCATCAAGGTCGGTATTTTTCATGGCTTTAATGTGGCCAAGTCCACCCGTCCTGATGACCGTGGCCACTTCAATATTCGCGGCTGTTTCGATCTTTATTGTACTCAAGGCCCCAATACCACCAGCGGCTTTGAACAGCGAGCAAAAAAATATGGCTTCTTTGGTGTAAGGCAAACCGGTTGGTCGGCGATGGACCCGCTGTTTCAAAATCTTCCTTCCGCTGTGCCAGACGATGGCAAAAAGACCATTTTGCTGTGCTCGACCTTTACCAAAGAGCTGTCATGCGCGCCGCTGCTAGTGGAGACGATTCGGCAGTTACGCGACAGCGGCAAATGGCGTTGGCTAGTGCAGTTTCACCCGAAAATGCCGCGAGAAGTGGTCAATGCCTATAAAGCATTGCAAAACGAACAGTTAACCTTTGTTGAGACCGATAATGTTATTCCGCTATTGCAGCAAGCCGATTTAATGGTGTGTGACACCTCATCGGTGATGACGATGTTCCTGTTGCAGCGCAAGCCTGTGGTGACGTTCAGAAATCAAACGCGCGGTAATACTGAGCATCTGCTTAATGTCACCGAAGCCGATGCGCTGGAACAGGCAATCGCCTATGCCTTGAGTTGTCCCGATGAGCTGATGGCGAAAATCGATGGTTTTATTGCCGATACCCATCCTTACCAAGATGGCAAATCGAGCGAGCGCGTATTGGATGCTATTGACGATTTTAAACACACGCAATTTGGCCAGCTCAAGGCGAAACCCGCCAATTTCGTGCGCTCGCTAAAAGAGCGCAAAAAGTTGCGCTATTGGGGCTTTTAACTCACCAGTGATGCGTATTTTCATTAATGCATTAGAAAATATAAACAATGCTCGGCGGGTGAGCGTTTATTGAGCTGGATAGCGCTTACACTAGCAAGCTGATGGTGCGCGCTTCTGCGTTGGCTACTCAGGCACGCCGGCATAGTGTCGATGTTGCGGATTGACCCGCCACAATGGCTCTTCAAGCACATAACTACCTGAGATCGACTGCATATAGCGCATTGGCCGCATGGCTTGCATTAATTCTGGCAGCAAGTCTTCGAGATAGCGCGTGTGGGCTTGCTTGCTTTCCCAATAGGTTTGCAGAATAAAATCGCGGCTGCGCAGGCGGTTACGCCAGATGTAACCGCCTAGCATACCGTTTTGTGTCGCGAGCGCTGGATTCCACATCGCCAGCTGATCGCGAATAAACTGACGTTCATCCTTCACGCCGTTGCAGAACACAGTGCGTATCACCCGTGACTGATCATCACTAGGTGACATTGCTGGCACCGCTAATACTTGTTCATAGAGTGACACTTGGCATTCACTAAAGGATTGAATATCGGTGTTCTTTTTAAGAAAGCTATCGTGCTCTGTGTCCATAAACTGTTGTAGCGCTTCGACACTTAACCAATAGCCAAAAATCACCGCATGCGCGCTCACCGCTTCCCAGCCTCCAGCCTGTCCTGCAAATCCCTCTATCGGCGCTAACGCCTGCCAGATGTTTTGTGCGGCGGAAAATGCCTGACGATGTTCGCGCGGCACGATGCAGCGGATCAGTTTGAGAACCGTCATTAACCCTCCCTAGATTGAGTGCGAGTTCAAGCTAGACATTAACGCCAAGCGTTTAATATCAAAGCTATATTTGCAAACCTCTATTGAGTGTAAGCAGCAAATGCTGATGCCGCGAGTTTCGCGCGTTTATCTTTGGCTAAAGGATAAGATAATGACGGTGATGATCACGACGCCGGTCGCAATTGCTGCCTTGCCATCTGAGTGAGCATGATTTCAAATTCCGCTTCCTCTGGTGCGGATAACACTTGTTGCTGCACAAAATTCTCTGCATCAGGATAGCCAGATTGACGGATCAGTTGTGCCGCGGCTTGCACATCATATGGTGTTTGCTTAAAGCTGATTTGATGGTCTAGCAACAGCCAACATGCGCTATTGGTACCAACAGGCATGCCAACACTGCCAGCGTTGACGATGCGACACTGAGGCAGACGTCGTTCAAATTGCATGTGGGTATGACCGCAGATGATGAGGTCTGCATTGCAGCGGCTTAACATAGGACGCAGCTGTTCTAGCGGGGTTTGTTCCGTAAAAATTTCGACATTGTCGCGTGGTGTCGCATGGCAAAATAACATGCGACCAAGCTCAGGTGAGTTAATCTCGGTCGTAAAGTGCCAGTTAGCAATCTGCTTTTTATATTCATTTTTGAGCACTGATACTAACCAATGGGCTTCGTGTGCGGCCCGCGGGCTAAGGGCGTTCATCGGCGCATTGTTCAGGCAGCTCAGCAGATCTGACTCAGCATTGCCTTTTAGAAAGAGTTTGTTGCCTTGATATTCATTAAGGCGCGCTAAGGTTTCGTTGGGCAGCGGCCCTGAGATGACATCGCCACCCACGACCAGCATATCCACTCGCAGGCTGGAGAGCTCAGCCAGCACCGCCTCCAGCGCAGGAAGATTTGCATGAATATCGTAGATTGCCGCCACTTTCATAGTGCCTGTCCTTTTTCTTTCTTCTCCCATAAGCGTGGCACATTTTTTCGTACAACTTCGCGATCAGATGGTCATTTTTTGTGTTGCCTGCAGTAAGAAATCAACAAACTGCTTCAGCCTTGGTGTGGCATTTTGATTACGCAGATAAACGAGATTGATGGGGGCATTGGATTCTGCGATGCCGGGCAGTAGCTGTACTAACTTGCCGCTACGAAGATCGCTGGCGACGTCCCAATAAGACTTCATCACAATGCCAACTCCCTGCAGCGCTAAGTCATGGCCAGTTTCCCCGTCATGGCAAAGGAAGTGGGCGCGTATATGGACTTTATCTTGGCTGAAACGCCATTCTGTCTCGGCGTGGCTGCCAATAACAATACAACGATGCTGTGCTACGTCGGCCAGCGTTGTTGGCGATCCATGTTGCTGCAGATAAGCAGGAGAGGCGCAGAGCACCCGCCGATTATCAAGCAATTGCCGTGCAATCAATCCCGAGTCTGGTAGCTCGCCGTAACGAATAGCGATATCAATACCGTGAGCGATCAGGTCTTTGACTTCATCACTAAACAGCAACTGTAGCTGGATCTCTGGATGGTGGCGATGAAACTCGACTAACAGCGGCAGCAGTACTCGATGACCAAAGCTATTGGGCGCGGTAATTTTTAGCGTGCCGGACAGATGTTGTTGCTGTTTTAGTAATGCTTCTTCAGCTTGATGGAGTTCGTGCAGGATGCGCTGCGCATGCTGATATAAAGTCTTGCCTTCATCCGTGACCGACAGCTTCCGGGTGCTGCGTTGTATGAGTTGTAGGCCACTACGTCTTTCTAAGTTGGTCAGGCGTTTGGACGTCGCCGCAAGAGACAAGCCTAACTCGTTGGCCGCGGCAGTGAGACTGCCGAGAGACACGACCCGCTCAAATACCTTCAGACCAGTGAGATCATCTAATCCATTCATTGTTAACCTTTTGGAAAGAGTATCTTTAAATTGTGTCCATTTAATCAAGTTAACTCAGTCTCTACAATGAGCCATCAAATGTTCAATAGCTGAATTGGCATATTCAGCTGCCAAATCTCTGGAGGAAATATGGACATCAGATTAGAAGGCAAAACAGCATTAGTGACCGCTTCTAGCGGCGGTATTGGGTTTGCTATCGCCAAGGGACTGGCGGCAAGCGGCGCTAAAGTGGTACTCAATGGCCGCAGCGAAGCCACAGTAGCGGCAGCTAAGCAGCGCTTACTCGCGGAAGTGAGTGATGCCGACATTGTGTTGGCAGTGGCTGATTTGTCGACCGATGCCGGCTGTGAGCAGTTGATCAATACCATTCCGAGCGTGGATATTTTGGTGAACAATGCCGGTATCTATGGCCCACAAGATTTTTTTGAAACTGACGACGCCACTTGGGAACAGTATTGGCAAACTAACGTGATGTCGGGCGTGCGACTGGCACGTGCCTATCTGCCTGCTATGCAGCAGCAAGCTTGGGGACGGGTAGTGTTTATTTCGTCAGAATCGGCACGCAATATTCCGGCGGATATGATCCATTACGGTGTTTCTAAAACCGCCCAACTTTCATTGAGTCGCGGTCTGGCTAAACGCGTGGCTGGCAGCGGCGTAACGGTGAACGCAGTACTGCCGGGGCCAACCATTTCTGATGGTTTTGAAACTATGGTGGCCGAAGAAGCCGAACGGACTGGCAAGTCGTTTGAACAGATTGGTAAAGAGTTTGTCATGACTCACCGCGCCAGCTCAGTGATCCAACGTGCCGCCAGCGTTGAAGAGGTTGCCAATATGGTGGTGTATGTGTGCTCTAAGCAAGCGTCGGCGACCAGCGGTGCAGCATTGCGCGTTGATGGCGGTGTTGTCGACGATATTCTGTAAGGAGGTTGCAGATGGATAAGCAACAACTCGGTCAAACAGGGCTAGAGATTGTGCCCTTGGTGTTTGGCGGCAATGTCTTTGGCTGGACGATCGACCAGAAAACCAGTTTTGCCATTCTCGATGCTTTTGTCGATGCGGGCTTTGACAGTATTGATACTGCTGATTGTTACTCGATCTGGGCACCGGACAATCAAGGCGGTGAGTCGGAAACCATCATAGGGAACTGGCTGAAGGCTCGTCCGGGAATACGCGATAAAGTGAAAATCTTTACCAAGGTAGGTGCGGATCTCGAACAACCCGGTAAAAAGGGCTTGTCAGCCAACTGGATCAAGCAAGCGATTGATGCATCCTTAGCTCGACTCAATACAGATTATGTCGATCTCTATTTTGCCCACTGGCCCGATGCGGACACTGATATTGGCGAAACTCTGCAAGCGTTTAATGATGTTAAACAGTCAGGAAAAATTAACGCGATTGGTGCATCTAACCTTAACGCTGATCAGCTACAAGCCTCATTGGATGCCGCCAAGCAACGGCAGCTCACACCGTATCAAGTGCTGCAACCTGAGTACAATCTGTATGATCGCTCAGGTTTTGAAGGCACATTGCAAGAGTTGTGTGTCAAAGAGAATATCGGTGTGGTGACCTATTACAGTTTGGCATCAGGCTTTTTGTCAGGTAAATACCGCACTGCCGCCGACTTAGGCCAAAGTGCTCGTGGTGAAGGTATTGGTAAGTATCTGGATATTAAAGGCCATGCCATTTTAGCAGCATTGGATAACGTCGCTGAGGCGCATAGTGCGCAGCCAGCAGAAGTCGCATTAGCTTGGCTGATGGCCGCTCGCGGTGTGACGGCGCCAATTGTCAGTGCCACCAAACCGCAGCATATCGACAGCTTTGCCAAAGCCGCGATGCTCAAGCTGAGCAATGAAGATTTGGCTTTACTGACTCAAGCAGGTATCTGATTTTTTTTAGAATAATAACAATAATAACTCTCCAGCAGGCACAGTCGTTTTACACGGTAAACGGACTTATCGTGATGCTTGCTAGGTAAATTCCAATCTCAGCCAACCGCGTTCGTCGGTTGGCTTTTTTTCGCACTAAAGTTCACTCCAGCGCCGTAGCAGATTGTGATAAATGCCGGTCAGATTAAAAATTTCCTGTTGTTCAGCGTTGGATGCGGTCAGTGCCTGAATCGATTGATCGAGTTGAAATAGCATGCGTCGCTGTCCTTCATCGCGCACCATACTCTGCAACCACATAAAAGCCGCGGTACGCTCACCTTGAGTAACGGGTGTTACCTGATGCAGGCTGGTGGAGGGATAAAGAATCGCTGAACCGGCTGCCAGCTTGACTGCCTGAGTACCAAACGTGTCTTGGATAACCAGTTCTCCGCCTTGATAGCTGTCCGGCTCGCTTAAAAACAGCGTGGTCGACAGGTCGGTGCGGACTAACCCCTCGGCGGTGGACCGAATGGCATTGTCGATGTGGTAACCAAAGGTTTCTCCTCCCTCGTAGCGATTAAACAGCGGCGGGTAGAATTGTAATGGCAGCGCGGCAGAAACAAACAAGGGATGTGCCATCAGCCGATCCATCACCAGTTGCCCAAGATCAATCGCTACTGGGTTATCTTTATCTAACTGTTGATTACGTTTGCGGGTGGCCGCCATCTCTCCCGAGGTCTGGTTGCCATCGATCCAAGGTTCTTCATCAAGCTTGGCTCTAAGCTGGGCCACTTCAGCCTTGGAAAACAGCTGCGGAATTTCTAATAACATGGTCAATATCCTGATACGCAAAAGCGGTACCGACACTGGTCGGCACCGCATATTTTGTTCGTGCTGATAAGGTTGCTAAGTCAGCACCTAGAAACGGAAATCTGCACTTAACATGGCTAATCGTCCCGGTGCCATATTGGCAAAGTGAGCAGCATACGCCTTATCAAAGTAACGTTTGTCGGTGAGGTTTTGCACGTTCAAACGTAGGGTCACCATATCGTTAAAGCGATAAGAGGAGACAAAGTCATAGCGCCAGTACGATGGGATCCATAAGGTGTTGGCGGTATTGCCATAAACCTTATCCATGTAATAAGCACCTACGCCAGCATTAAACTGCTCAGTGATGTCGTAATTGGTGAACAAACTAAAGCTGTTTTTGGCGGTGTTTGGAAAGCGATTACCATCCAGCGCACTGTTAAAGCCGTTAGCCTCGAGTGTTGCATCCAAATAGGTATAACCGCCGAAGGCATGCCATTGCTTGGTTATATCGCCGGAGAAACCGACTTCAAAGCCTTTGACCTTTTGTTTACCCACGTTGTCTTGTGGTGCACCACGACCAGCTTCAGTCGCAACGCGCGCATTGTTCTTCTCAATCTGGAAGATAGAGCCGTTCAGTGACAAACGACCATGGAACAGATCCCACTTGGTACCCAGTTCTAAGCTCTTGGTGTCTTCCGGCTCCAAGTCTTCGTTACTGCTGCTGAGGCGATCACTACCATCACCGTTGGAGGTCCCCGGCGGGTTAGATGAGGTGCCCCATGCCAGATAAATACTGCCGTTTTCGGCAGGCTTATAGAGTAGTGATAGCTGGTAGTTGAAGAAACTATCTTGGTTCGTCAGCGTGCTATCACCCGCAGTGGCGGTGGTATCAAAGTCGTCCCAGCGCACGCCCGCGTTGATAAACCACTGTTCGGTGGCTTCCAGCGTATTGAAAGCATAGAGCGAGCGAGTGTCTGTCTCGGTGACCGTTGGTGTCGCGCTCAGAGTGATATCGCCTACCCAAGGATCATTGGCGTTGGGATTTTCTAAACTAGTGCAGTTGTAACTGGCCAGCATATCGGCATCACAACCCGCATTACGGCCGTTGCCGGTATCGACGCTGTAACTGCGGTTACTGGTGCGTTCGTTACTAAATTCGGCCCCCACAGCAAAACGGTTTGGCATGCCCGCCAGTTTTACTTCACCCGCAAGTTGCAACTGTGTCGCCAGCGTTTTTGTGGCGGAGTTACGCGCCTTGGTATTTCGCCATACATAACCATTGGCTACGTTGCCAGCCGAATCATCTGGGTTGGTCACTATGTAGTGGTTGGTATTGCGGCTGTAAATGGTATTTGAACTTAAGTGCAGCGTATCGCTGAAATCATGGTTAATGAGTACCGAGCCGGTATCATCGCTGTTGTCACGAAAATCGCGATCCAGCAAGCCATAAAAGCTGTCGGCATCGACCTTTACCGGACGCCCTGTGGTTTGATCGTACGGAATGCCGTAGTCAGGTACGTCGTGGCTTTCAAAGTGGTAATACTCCAGTGTCACCTGAGTAGCGCTGTTGAGGCCTAAACTGATGGAAGGTGCAACGCCCCAGCGATTACCCGCAATATGGTCGCGTCCCGGAGTATCGGCGTCATGGCTCATCATATTGATACGCACGGCGCTGTCATCGCCAATGCTGTGGTTTACATCTAGGGTGGCGCGCTTTAGTGAGTCAGTTCCTACCGCCACATCGGCATTGATGAAGTCGCCTAAGCGGGCTTTTTTGGTGACGATATTAATACTGCCACCTACAGCACCTCGGCCGTTATATACAGAGCTAGGACCTTTCAGTACTTCAATCTGGTCAATGTTAAAGGTTTCACGGTTTTGCGAGCCGACATCGCGCATACCGTTGATGAAGGTAGATGACTGCGCATCGTAACCACGAATAAAAGGACGGTCGCCGTAAGGGTTGCCACCTTCACCTGTACCTAGGGTGATGCCAGGCGTGGCACGCAACGCATCAGTAAAGCTTTGGGCGCCCATATCCTTGATCAGATCTTGGTTAATCACGGTAACAGATTTAGCGCTGTTGAGCAGATCTTCGGTGAATTTACCTGATTGCACGCGACGGTTGTTATAGCCCGAGTATTCACCATTAATCTCAATGTGTTCCAGTCGCTTATCATCATGATGGTGGCGTTTGTCAGGGTGATGATCTTTGGCGTGTTGTTTATGCTCAGCGGTTGGCTGCTCTGCTGCCATTGCCGGAGTCACCGCCATCCCCAATGTCAAAGACCCCAATACAGTCGCGCTCAGCCGCACTCGTCCGTGACGGCATTTTTTCGTCTTCATCGTGAAAAATCCTGAAGTTGTAAGTGGTTAGTTGGACAACTACGAGTGGTTGTCTCTTTCAGCGACGGCTAATATAGAAGTTTATGACAATTGTATCAATAACGATTCTCATTTGTATTACGTTGATTTAGATCAAACTCACCTCAAAATAATGGTCTTTTTGGCAAAAAAAATGAGGTAACTGATTAACTTATAAGGGGATATGGAATAAGACTTACTGACCTTAACCTTTACACTTGTAACAGTACGCAGTGTGGTGGCAATAGCGCTTATGAGGGAGTGTGAATGCGAGGTAATAAATAAAAATCCCTGCCGTAGCAGGGATTTTTGAAGCATAGTTGCGGTTTAGTTAGCGTAAATCGCATCCAGCATTTTGGCTAAACGTTCAGCGCCTTTCTCAATACGTTGCTCAATCAGCGGTGCATTGGCGTCAATGTAGGCCTGACCAAGTTGCGCATTTTCATGATAGCCCTGATAGATCTGCTGCGTCAGTTGCAGTGATTCGTTGCCCCATTGCGCGGGCGTTCCGCTCGCATCAGCGGCAGAGGCTTTGCTCGCTAGCTGGTCGCCCCAGCCTTTCCAGTCATTACCAATCAGATGTTCAATAATGCCGTAGTCCCAAATGCCGTGTAGATTGGCAGGTTTACCGAAAAAGCTCACTTTGGTTTTATTGCCACCCCAGTCATCGGCATAGCTCACGTGCATCGGTTGATGTAGATCGCCAACAAAATGGGCGAGGAAAAACAGCGCCTGCCAGTCCTGTGGATCTTTTTTCAGCTTGGCTTGCATCTCGTCGATGCCACTGAGTACGCAGCCTTTCTTCGGACAATCGCTGGCGCTTAAGTGATGATCATTGTGTGCGATATTGACGTAATGCAGATGCTTGGACCAATCCCATTTATGGTCTTTTTTAATGTCGTCTGCCCAAGTACAAGCTTCGGCAAAGGAGTGATACTCGCCCTGTTTCGCCGCAATGGCGCTGAGTGCTTTTTGGGTCGAAGGCTGAGTTAAATCAAATGCGGCTTCGCAGAAGGCCTTGTGGCCGGTGAATCCCCAAGCGTGGACTTGGCTGGTGAAGGCCAATAACAACAATCCAAACAAACGATACATAGTGTGTCTCCTATTATCAGTGGCGGCATTGTACTCATCCTTGGTGACCGGCAGAACACTGAAACGTTTTTTTAAACGCTAAATTAGCGTAACAAAATATGAAAGGAGCAATGAGGCGCAGCATCTGCGCCTCAAGTTAGCTTAAGGCGCGGGGTTGAGAATAGCGCAGCTATGATCTTGCAGCAGTTCCGGGCTGGCTTTTTCAATACCAAACCAGCTCGCTTGCAACGCTAGCAGTGCCAAGCGTTGATCGGGCAATCTCGCTAAGGCTAAACCAAATTTCCCCATATCATCGGGTGCTACCTTGAGCTCTCTGGCGATACGGATAAAGGAACTCTCGTTGTGCAGTTCACTGTCGTTCAGCGTGCGGATTTGGTAGTCGCTATTGTCGAGTGTGACCGCTTGCCAATGCGCATTCAGCGTGGGCGCCAGTTTATCCAACTGAGCACGAATATCGGTACGCAGACAGGAGATATGAATGTGCATCTGGTTTTGGGTACGGCCATAGGCTGAGTTGATCGCCAGTGATAAAGCGGCGTCATCGATGGGACGACCATACTTTTCCGCCAGCAAATGACGCTCATCCCATGACAAGGCGAAAAATTTTGGCGTGTCGGCGTTTAGTAGCGCTGGGCTTTCTGTGCCAGTGATACGGCTGACCGGCATTAGCAGGTATTGCAACGGACCGTTACGGTCTTTCAGCGTGACATAGCCCTTGGCTTCATCCACCTTACTGCAGGGAGCCGGATTGCCAGCCTGTTCCTGACCGATAACACAGCGCTGACTGATGAGTTGCCATAAAGCATTGGGGTTATGAGTGCTACTCGGTGCCAGATACCACCACGCCGCTGCGGCGATAATTGCTAACACAGGCAAACCAATTAGCAGTTTTTTTGTTGATTGTTTCATTATTCCAAATATTCCTTGGCCCAAAGCGCGGCGGCATTGTCCTAAAAAATCATGACGCTGTCATGTCGGCAACAGCGAGTTTGCGTCACTGACAGCGTCTTTGCATCGAATATTTAGTAAATGAATTTTAATGCGCTGAACGAGTTACCATGCCGACTGCAAAATCGCACGACTATCGTCGAGGCCAAGATCTTGGGTTTCTGTCAGTTGCGTCATGCCATGGGCGTCGAGCGCTGCAATAATATCGTCGATGCTGTTTTCATCATCGGCGTAATGGCTCAAGCGTGTGCTAATGCCAAGGCTTTCAAAAAACGCGCGCGTTTTTGCAATGGCGGCATCTATGCGTTGCTCGTCACTGCCATCACAAATATCCCAGACACGCTCCGCATACTGCAGCAACTTGGCGGCTTTCTGTTGGCGACGTGCTTGCCAGAGCGCAGGCATCACAATTGCCAGTGTTTGCGCATGATCAATGCCAAATCGGGCCGTCAGTTCATGGCCGATGCAGTGCGTTGCCCAATCTTGCGGCACGCCAACACCAATCAAACCGTTGAGGGCATTGGTCGCGCTCCAGACTAAATTGGCGCGTGCGGCATAATTATTGGGTTCGTTGATGGTGATTGGGCCGATTTCGATCAGCGTGCGTAATATGCCTTCGGCCATACGATCTTGAATGCGCGCATCCACAGGGTAGGTCATGTACTGCTCGCATACATGCACAAATGCATCGACCACACCGTTGGCAACCTGAATTTTCGGCAGAGTAAACGTCAGACTTGGATCGAGAATAGAAAACTGCGGGTACGCCAAAGGAGAAGATAACGCTAGCTTGCCGTCAGGGTGGGTGATCACCGCATTACCATTCATCTCGGAGCCAGTTGCCGGTAAGGTTGCCACGGTCCCTAACGGCAGTACGGCACTGGCGTCGACTTGCTCAGTGCCTTTGAATAACAGTTCGGCGCAGTCACCGCGATAATGGCTCGCCAGCGCAATAAATTTGGTGCCGTCCATGACGGAACCACCGCCGACGGCGAGCAAAAAATCTATCTGTTCTGCTTTGGCTAACGCCGCCGCTTGCATCAGAGTTTGATAGCGAGGGTTAGGTTCAATCCCCCCAAATTCCAACACTGTGCGTTGTCCCAGCGCTGCTTTTACCGCATCGAGAGTGCCAAATTTCTTGACGCTACCACCACCATAGGTGATGAGCACTTTGGCGTCGGCTGGGATCAGTTGGTCGAGTTCGTTGAGGCGATTTTGGCCAAACACGATCTTGGTCGGATTGCGGTAGTCAAAATTGAACATGCGGGCGTCCTATCATTAAGAGAATGCGCCTATAGTAGTCAATTTTGTATGACAAATTAAGGTCGCATGCCGCAAAAGTCTGATAGTTGCTGCAATCCTTGCTGTTAGCGTGATGCTTGTGGCGCCATGTGTTTGACTGTTGCTGACGGGCGAATAGCCCAGATACTGTCTGGCTCGCCCGTTAATGCCCGTCTGCGTGTCAACTTTGTGCAATAGCCAAGCAGCAAGGCCGCCAGCAAGGCGGTGATGTCGACCATCATAGTTGCCAGTGTTTGGGGGGCCCACAGTCCTAACGTCGGTATCGTCAGCGCCAGTAACGAGGTGAGCGGCATCAATAGGCAAATCATGGCGGTTAATTGAAGCAGGTGAATCGCCGCCCTCGCAGCCCCGATTTTGACGCTATACAGCAGCGCTAGCCCGAAGCACAGGTAATAACACCATAAGTAGCCGTAGTTGATGTTATCGATGAATTGATAGAGCCATTTACCAAGTAGCATGCTAGCGGCGACAGCAACCACAGTGCCAAGACAACTGCCGACGGTGAGTGCCGCCATTATCTGCACTCGTTTGGGCTGTTCAGAGGTTTGCTGTTTGCGACGTTTCTCCAGCCATAACAGGTTGCCGGAATAGAACAGCATGGCCCCGCTAAGGCCTAGCAGAAAATAGAGCCAGCGCCCCGGCATTCCCGCATAGCTGCCGAAGTGTAAACCGAAGAAACTCGACACAATTCGTCCCCAAACCCCCTCATTACCGGGCGTCATGGTGCTGAACAACACTTGCTGGGTGTATGGATTGAGTGCGAGAAAATCGGCAACTGGCCCCCGCATTAACGCCTGCTCGTTATACATTTCAATCCGAGCCATCGCTCTAGGCGTGCCTAGACCCATAACGTTGATGCTGGTAGCCTGATAACCTTCGTTAAACTGATTAGCACTGCTCAATATTTGGCTGATGTTGGGCAATTGAGTGGTGTCTAGCGGTTGCTGCATAGCGTTGCGCGGCATAAAACTAGGGGGTGTTTTGTAGACCAGTTGATTCAGTGCACCATAAAACTGGTCGTGAAAAGCAAATACGATGACCGTCAGTGCGATGATGATGTGAAACGGCAGTGCGGTAATGCCAAGTAGATTATGCAGATCGAGCCAAAATCGATGTGCTGTTTTTCGGCGTCTGATAGCGAACATGCTTTTAACCAAGGTTGGCAACAAGACAATCACCCCTGATATCAGCGCGATAAAATACAAGATTGAGGCGCCTCCCATAATGAGCACACCTAGTTGCTCATGGCCGAGGCTGCCGGGGATCCCTGCCGTCTGGTGTAATTGGTCGATAAGATCGGCCAATTTGTTCGGTTGTACTTTGGCGGTAATCAAATTGCCTTGCTCATCGAGCGTGGCGTGCCAGTGTTCAGCGCTCAGATTGACGCTGTGGTCGCGTTCTCCGTTCGACCAGCTGAGGGGTGAAAAACGTGGATCTGCCGGATGAATCACAAAGCCCTTACTGAGTTCAGGATGCTGCGCTTGTGCTTTGTGAAGCAGTTTATCTAGTTGATTCAGAGAAACTTGTGGCAACACGTGCGCCGGTGGTGAGGCCCACGCCGCGATCTCGGTCTTAAACATGGTTAACGCGCCGGCAAAAAAGCAGATAAAAAGCAGAATGCCAGCACCGATGCCACACCAAAGGTGTAGTTTTTGGTAGATACGCATGATGTCACTACGAATTTGCATCGGTTACCTCAATAACAGCAATAATGTCCAGGCCAGCAGATTGGCACTGCCAAGCCAGATAAAAGCATGACGGGTGGAGTGAAATAGGTAGATAAAACTGATGACGCACAGCCACAGCGGTGTCATCAGCCACATATTGAATTGGTATTTATCGCGGGCATCGATACCACCTGGACCAAACCAAGCAAATAATCCCACGATTGCCAGCGCGAGAGTAAAGCCGAGCACGACCCCACAAAGGGTTTTGCCCAGCCAATCAGGACGGATCTTAGCGGCGCGACTCATTTCAACGGCTCCTGCTTCAGCAGTGACAGCAGCGGCAGCGCTGCTAGCATCAGCCCTAATAGCAGCAGCCACCAGAAAAATGCCGCAGCAGGGGTGAGTACCACATGCCAGCCGGCCAGTGCACTGATTAACAGCAGGTAAGCCAGATAGCGCCATGGTGCGACGGCGATGGGCTCTGCAAGTAGCCCTTGTTGTTTGCAGCTGAGATAGATTAAGCCGCAGGCGACTAACATCAGCAGTATGAGAAAGCTGTAAAACAGTGTGGTATCCATAGCGCCTTGCCTCGATCTGCGTTACAGAGATTCAATGGAACGGCAAGGCTATAACACAAAGTTAATGATAGTCATTATCATTTACATTGATTTGCGAGTTGACGCAACTTTTACTGGGGCGAAGTGCACAACGGCAGTATTTGTGCACCAAACAGACAAGGCGCTAATTGACGAGCACCTTGCTGCAGCGATGGGATTAATTGGACTTGGTACGTTTTTTCGCTAGACGGCTAAAGTGCGCCGCAGGATTAAAATAAAGCACCATCTTGTCGCCATTGCTATCGACGACCTGGATTTCATCACACAAAGGTTCACCAAATAACCGTTGCGCCGTGGGTCTCACTTGGAAGAAATACATCGCATCATATTCCTCCTGCACTGAGATAGTGACATAGGCTGTTTTTGGACTGGTCCCATCACCCGAAGACACCAGTGACTCCATTAAACCATCAAACCAACGATAATGATCATCTGAGCTATCTTGTGCACCAATCTGCTCAATCGCCATGCTGGTCATATAGTGAATGCGAATATCAATTGGACATTGCTGTAACCACTGTTCGCCAATAGTCGCCAGCTGTTGCCAGTCGCCAGCATCAGCCAAGTCATAAATCTTTTCTAGTGGCCGCCCGTCACGACAGCGTTGCTGATAATTGTCCGCCCAACCGACCATCATCCGCATGGCATCAAAATCGACATCGTCGGCCCAATTGATTTTACTGGTGGGCGCGGGATTGGAAAGTGACGAGCACGCGCTCAGTAATAAGCCCATCACGAGTATTAGCAGCGATTTCATAAAACTCCCTATATGAATCCCACTCAAAACTGGCTGAGTGTTCGCAGCTCATAATTAGCGGGTTCTGGCGTGAAAAGTCAAAACAATTTAAGTGAAGTGTCGGTAGTTGAAGCGCCGGCGAGACGCGAAGAAAACGGCAGCAACTCCTTTTAGAGTCCGTTCTGGCAAATTAATGATTGAGATTTGTTACATTTATCACTAAAACATAAATGAAAATAATTCTCAGTAGTGTTATCGTAACACCTCTTCTGTGACTCAATCATAATGAACTTTCACTATGCGCTATCATCTTCTACCAGTTGCTGCAGCCGTTACTGCAGTGTTGTACCCAGTCGCAGCTTCTGCTGCGGAATCGGCGACTGACGCAAACGAAAATATCGAAAAAATCACGGTCACAGGGAAGTATACCGTGAGTAAAACCATCGACACCGCCACCGGACTGGGTTTGACACTGCAGGAAACGCCGCAGTCGGTCAGTATTATTACCGATGAACGTATTCGCGATCAGGCGCTGAATACCGTGGTAGATGTGGTGAATAACTCGGTGGGGTTATCGTCATCAAAGACAGATAACGTCCGCAATGGTTTCAGTGCTCGTGGTTTTACCATTCAAAATTACCAGATTGACGGTGTGCCTTTGTCATGGAGTCTCGGCGGTGATGCCGGTGAAACCGTGTCAGACGTTTCTCTGTACGAACGCGTTGAAGTGGTGCGTGGTGCCACCGGGTTACTGACGGGGGCAGGCGACCCATCTGCGTCTATCAACTTGGTGCGTAAACATGCCGATGCGACAGAGCTAAGTGGCTATCTGCAGTTAGATGCTGGCAGCTGGAACAAGAAACAGCTTACTGCGGATGTGGGAAGCAAGCTGAATAGCGATGGTTCCATTCGTGGCCGCTTGGTGGCCAAATATGTCGATAACGATTCATTCCAGCAATATTACGAAGACCATAAAACTATTCTGTATGGTGTTGTCGATGCTGACATTACCAATAGCACCTTGCTGCGGGTGGGCGCGGTGTACAACAACAATGATCCGCATGGCGCGATGTGGGGTGGACTGCCGGCCGTCTTTGCTGATAGTAGTGCTGCCGATTGGGATGTCTCGACCACTACCGGCGCAGACTGGACTCGTTGGGAATCGACCAATAAAAACTACTTTGCCAATATCAATCATATGTTCAGCAATGGTTGGCAACTGATTGCTAACTACAACCTCATGGAATATGAGAGCTACTCGCGTTTGATCTACATGTCTGGCGCCTTAGATGAAGCAACCGGCACAGGTTTAGCAGGACAGCGTTATAACAGCCATGCGGAAAACAATTCCAATAACTTCGATCTGCAACTGAAGGGTGATTACGAGTTGTTCTCGCGCAGTCATGAATTCGTGATGGGCGCGCTCTATAGCAAGCAAAAAGGCTATACCGATACCTATGAGCCAACGCCGTTGGCGGGTGGTGGATTTTACGATGCCATGCCCGTTGATGACTTTTATAGTTGGCAGCAAGGCGATACCTTTGCTGAGCCAGAGTGGTCAACTACTGCGAGTCGCAATCAAGACTTAGAGACCGAACAAAAAGGTTTCTACGCCGCCACCCGCTTGTCGATCACCGATGAGCTAAAAGTCATTGCTGGCGGTCGTATCTCGAGCTGGAACCGTGAAGGTATTAGCTGGGGGGATGTCAACTATGGTAACAATGGCGAGTTCGTGCCTTATTTAGGCGCCTTGTATGACGTGAATGAGCAACATCGTATCTACGCCAGTTACACCGAAATCTTCAACCCGCAAAATGCGCGTACTGCAGATGGGAGCTTTATCGACCCACTGGAAGGTAAATCTTATGAGTTGGGCTTGAAGAGCTCGTTCTTTGATGATCGCCTGCACACGACTGTCGCGGTGTTTAAAATCGATCAGGACAACCTCGCCGTTAACGATCCTGACTTTGTACCAACCGATGAACAGGTTGCCAACGGCCAAACGTCTGCGTCCATTGCTGCGCAGGGCACAGAGAGTGAAGGCTTTGAGTTTGAGGTGGTTGGTCAGCCAACCGACGGTTGGAACATCTCTGCCGGTTACTCACAGTTCAAAGCGGAAGATGCTGATGGTAACAAGGTGCAAACGACCGCACCGCGCAAGCAGTTGAAACTGTTTACTACCTATCAGTTCCAACAACTGCTGCCTGAGCTGACGATTGGTGGTGGCATCAACTGGCAAAGTGCATCCTATTCCGACAGTGGTAGCGTCCATATTGACCAAGGCGCCTATTCACTGGTGAATGTAATGGCACGTTACGACATTAATGACAGCATGGATTTGCAGTTCAATGTCGAAAACCTGCTGGATAAGAAGTACTACGCCTATATGTCAGCATCGACGCTGCCTTACAGTGTGTATCACTACGGTACGCCACGTAACGTTACGCTGAGCTTTAAGTATCGTTTCTAAGTAGAGAGCGGCGGCAGGCCTGATGCTTGCCGCCATAGCACCAGCGACGGAGGTGGGCCGGCGCCATAATTAACGTGAATGCATTCATTGCTGCCAACAGGAAAGGTTAACGCAATGCATAAATTACTGCGTTCTATGCGCGTATTTACCGCAACGGTGGAGCTGGGGTCGATGAAAGCGGCCGCCGAAGCGCTCAATCTCAGTACATCCGCTGTCAGTCAGCAGATCCAAAAAATGGAACTCCATGCTGGCGTTGGTCTGCTCAATCGTAATACTCGTACGCTCAAACTTACCGATGTTGGACAGCAGGTTTACGATAACTGTTGCCGCATGATCGCACTGGCCGAGCAGACCCAAGATCTGCTCAACCGTTACCAACAGTCACCCAGCGGTGAGCTAAAGATCGCCGCACCCGCTGGCTTTGGTGGCACTATGCTCGGGGAGCCCATTCGGCGCCTGCAGCAGAGCTATCCTGATATGGCGCTCGATATTGTGCTGCAAGATACGCCGCTCGACCCGCTGCGTGAAGGGGTTGATATCGCCATTCAGATGGGGCCCTTGCAAGACTCCTCGCTATTTGCCCATCATCTGAGTCGTTGGCGCTTAGTGCTGTGCGCCGCCCCGAGTTACCTGACCAGACGTGGCTTATCGTTGCCAGTACATCCGCGTGAACTTGCCTCGTGGCAACGAATCGCCCACTCGCCTTCCAAAGGGCGTTTTACCACGTTACGCAATCAACGTTTGCAGCAGGTGTTTGAGTTGCCGCCCAGTCAGTTTCAGGTCAACAACATGCAGTCTGTGATTAACTTTACCGAGGCGGGATTAGGCTATGCTGCCTTGCCTGAGCCAGATGTTCTGGCGTTGCTTGAACAGGGGCGTTTACTACGGCTGTTAGTAGATTGGCAACTACCAGAATGCAATGCTTACGCATTGACTCAAGCCAAGCATATGTCGCCTAAAGTACGCGAAGCCCTGCGTATCCTCAAAAGCTGTTTTGCGCGCTACAACAACTTGCGTGCTGCCTGATTACCAGCGGCTGTCATTTTCGCACGGAATACCGTCGTTATCGCCATCCATACGAGTGCCAGGGCAGTTTTTCAGGAAGAATTCGGCTTCGGCACGGGAGCGCATCTCTGAGCAATATTTACGGCCATCACAGCGGAACTGTTGCTGAGAGCCGTACTTTGGCAGTCGCTCAGCCTCTTGCTCAATGACATCGGTCAACTCTTGCTTCAACTTTACCGTACTTTGCGGCAAGAGTTTGTCACCGCCAAAACGCTCCCACGTCAGCCAAAGTGCATAGATGAGGATCAGATAGAAGATCAGTTGTTTCATGGTCAGTTCCGTTTGGCCAAAATGAAAACACTGTTGAAAATAGCAGCGTTTATGCGGGGGTTCCAGCAAAATAGCGTCTCGCAGATACGCTAAAGGTTTGCTGATGCAGACGGCTTGAGTATGCTGGAGCATCGCGAACAGGGAGAACTCTATGATAAACACCGCATTAGTGTTAGAAGGCGGCGGCTTACGCGCTATTTATACTGCCGGCGTATTGGATGCATTTTTAGCAGCAGGGCTGCATTTCCCCTATGTGGTGGGCGTGTCTGCCGGCGCCATTTATCCGGCGTCTTATCTATCGCAACAGGCGGGGCGCAACCTCACCATTCAGCAACGTTACCTCGCAGACAAACGCTACATGGGCTGGCGTCATTGGCTGAAAAACGGCAACTATGTCAATGTCGACTTCACTTATCGACGCATGGCGCATGAATTGGTGCCATTTGATTTCGACACCTTCCTATCGAGCGAGTCCGAATTTAAAGTGGGCGCATTTAACTGCCGCAGCGGCCACACAGACTTTTTTGGCAATGCGGATTTTCAGGACCATCAGCAGTTGCTCGACATTCTTATTGCCTCTTCGAGCTTACCTTTCATTTCGCCGCCAGTGACGATTGCCGGACAGCCCTATCTTGATGGGGGGATCGCCACCCCTATTCCAGTGGCACAGGCAACGGCTGACGGGTATCAGAAGCAACTGGTAATTCTGACTCAGGACGCCAATTATCGAAAGTCAGCCTTCAAACTCAAATGGTTAGCTAAACGGGTTTATCGCCAGTATCCACAGGTCGCTGACGCCTTATTGCTACGTCATCAACGTTATAACGAGGCGTTGGCCGATTTAGCGCAACGGGTGCAGCAAGGGACTGCCATGGTGATACAGCCAGCACTGCCGCTAGGCTTGTCACGGTTAGAGCGTGATGTCACTAAAGTTGAGGCTGTGTATCAGTTGGGCTTAGCGGATGGCCGTGCGGCATTGCCCGCCATCAGCACTTTTATTGCGTGAGCACCATTCAGCAATCGGCAGGCAAGGCTATGGTTAAATGCCGATTACGGGTTAAATAGGGCGCGAGCTTATTTCGACGAGTGATGTAATGAGGAACTGCACCTATGGCTAACATTCTGCTGATTGCGAACCTGAATTGTGATCGCATATTGCAGTTGAATAAATCTCTGCAAAAAGGTGGCCGTTATCATTATGACGATGGAGGACGCCGTTTGGGTGGTGGTGGTGCCAATACTGGCATCGGCCTCGAATGGGCTGGTCATAAGGTGGCGTTAGTCAGTCAGGTTGGACAAGACGAATTGGGTGACTGGTTACTGGCCCAAGCGAGCGTCAATGGATTGGATTGCCGCCGTGTTTCACGCCACCGCGGGCAAACCTGCGAAATCATGCTGCTGATGACGCCCGATGGCGAGCGCACCATTATTCGACCAGCGCGGCCGTTGTTTCAGTTAGCCACACCGCCAGATTGGCCTGAATGGCAGGCGGTGTATCTTAATTCGTCGGCAGAAGGTGCTGCCAGTTGGGCAAAATCAGCCTTACCACACACTTTAGTGGTCGCCCAGCTCGCAAAGGATGAGCGGCCACGACCTTGCCATATCCTGTTGTCATCGCACTCGGATATGCATGGACGCACACAGTTATCGATGTGGGATTATGGTCGTAGTATCGCCGGCGAAGCCTTAGCGTATTTTATCGTGACGGAAGGTGAACAGGGGGCGCGACTGTATACCGCTGACGGTGAGCAACACGTTGCGGCAAAGGTCGCTACTGTGGTTGATAGCACTGGCGCAGGCGATGTCTACGCTGCTGGATTGATCCATGGCCTCGTCAGTGGCATGCCAATTGAAACTGCGATGCAGGAAGCGGCCGTGTGGGGCGCTCATGCTGTTGCGTCTGAAACGTCAATTCCGGGTGAATCACTGCGCTGCTACTTGCAAGAGTGATGCGTCATTGTCATCAAAAAAAGGCATTAGCGTCATGTGGCTGTCATGCTGACTGCCTATTATGTGCTCCGAGTTGATGACTTAACTCTTGTTTGACTCTCCCTTCGTAGCTTTGTTTGTTTTTCTAGAGGCCTCACATTTGTGGGGCATTTTTTTGTCATGTGTTTGTCATTTGCCGTTGGCAGGATAGCACCGTGCATTACAGAATCCCCAACATCTGTAATCGCTGACAAAAGACCCCTTCGTTCCCCCGTTTTGTAAACAAAACGGGTTTTTTTTATTCCTCGACAATCAAGCAATGCGCCACTAGGCGAATTAAGGTAAGCTTCGGTTTTTGTTGATTAAGTAATCGAAACTTGCACGATTCAGCTTGTTTGCAGTATGGATGGAACGGCGCATGGGCATGAGCCTTTGGAACGATAAAAAGAAAACGATTTGGCTACTTGCCGCGCTGCTGCTCGGGGCCTTTATGCTTACCAGTGGCTTTAGCTATTGGGTGGCACAAAACTCGCTGAGCCAGCAGGTGGAAGAAAACACCTTGCCGCTGACCAGTGATAATATCTACTCGGAAATTCAGCAGGATTTACTGAAACCTATCTTTATCTCTTCGCTTATGGCGCACGACACTTTTGTGCGTGACTGGACACTGGGCCATGAGCAGCAACCGCAACGTCTGATCCGCTATCTCAAAGAGATCCAAGAAAAATACAGTACAGTAACCAGCTTTTTTGTCTCGGAAGCCAGTCGCAACTATTACCACTCAAGCGGCATTTTAAAGCAGATAAATGATACAGATCCCAACGACAGTTGGTATTTTCGTACCCGCTCATTACCTAAGTCGCAAGATTATGAAATCAATATTGATTTAGATACAGCTAATCGCAACAAGACCAACGTTTTTGTCAACCACAAGGTGTTTGATTACGACGGTAACTTTATCGGTGTCACCGGGGTTGGCTTAGAAGTGGAAAAAGTGGGCGCACTGATTGAACACTATCAGCAGCGTTACAATCGCCGCGTTTTTTTCGCAGATAGACAAGGGAAAGTAACGCTACACAGTACCGACTACAATGGCGCCAAAACGCTACAGGAATATCCGGGGTTAGCAGAAAATGCGATTCGTATTCTGGCGAATCCAAGCTCGGCGTTCACCTACAAACAGGATGGCCAAACCTATTATGTGAACAGCCGCTTTGTACCCGAGTTCCAATGGTATTTGCTGGTTGAGCAACGTGGTACGAAAGGTGATAAAAAGTTGCTGACGACGTTCTGGGGTAACCTAGGGATCAGTCTGCTGGTCACCGTTATGGTGTTATTGACGGCGAATATGACTTTAGGGCGCTATCAGCGGCGGTTGGAATTGATGGCATCCACCGACAAATTAACTGGCGTTGCTAATCGTCAGGCCTTTGAAGAACACTTTACCCGCGCAGTACCGCAGGCGCACAAACAAAAACGACCTTTGTCATTGATCCTGTTTGATATTGACCATTTTAAGCGAATTAACGATGGTTATGGTCACAGTGTGGGTGACTTAGTCCTTAAAAGCGTTAGTTTGATGTTGCAGCAGCACTTCAAGCAACACAATGTGGTGTGCCGCTGGGGTGGGGAGGAATTTCTCATGCTGCTTGAAGGAGTCGATTTGGCGCAAGCGGCGGCAGAAGCTGAGTTGCTGCGACGTAAAATCAGCGAATGGATGTTACAGGTCAACAGCAGTGGACTAGTGGTCACCGTCAGTGGTGGCGTGGCCCAGCTGCAAGCCAATGAAAGCGGCGAGCAGTTGCTGATTCGTGCCGATAAGGCGTTGTATCAGGCCAAAGAGAATGGCCGCAACAACGTCGTGTTAAGCCATTGAGAGCAAGTCAGAGACAGGACGCAAAACATGACGGTGAAATTGAGCGGATTATACGCCGGTAAGGGCCAGCAATTTACCGCGTTAGTAAACAGTGGTATCAACAGCAAGCAGGCGATGACAAAGCTGCAGGTACATATTGATCGTGTCGACGGCGATGCGCGCTTTGATCTGAAAAATCACGGCGGCAATGATCGCGTGTTGCACCATTTTCCGCTGGAGCATTACGCGTTTTTCAAGCAACAAGGTTTGATGACGGCCGAGCGGCAAGCTCCAGCGCTGGGGGAGAATATTTCCACCCTAGGTTTATTGGAGCAGGATGTGTGCATTGGTGACGAAGTCGCGATTGGGGAGGTGCTGTTGCAAATTACGTTGCCACGTGCCCCGTGTTATAAAACCAATCTGCAATTTCGCCAACGTGAGTTTGCCCGCACCATGCAAGACACCAGACGCTGTGGTTGGTTGTATCGCGTGCTCACACCCGGCACGATTCAAGCAGATGATTCGCTGAGTATTGTTAAACGTCATTGCGATATCAGCGTGGCAGATGCGCTAACACTGTATTTTGCTGAAAACTATGATGCACAAGCGTATGAACGCTTATTGAGTGCACCAGGCTTGGGCGCTGATTGGCAACAAAATCTGCATAAGCGTCTAGCGACCGAGCAACGCGAAAACTGGCAGGGGCGTCTCTATGGCAGCGAACAATTTTACGAAGGATGGTGATTGAGTATGGAAACAGTAACACGACAAGAACGTGACATGGGGATTTTGGTGCATTGTGCTAGCTTCGCGGGTTACCTAATCCCTTTTGGCAACGTGTTGGGCCCCTTGATTGTGTATTTGATGAAACGCGAAGATTCGCCGTTCATCGAAGCCTGCGGTAAGAACTGCCTCAACTTTCAGATCAGCATGGTGATTTACGCAGCGGTATGTTTGGTCTTAGCGTTCGTGTTAATTGGTTTTGTATTGTTGGGTGTGTTGGGCTTGTTCAATCTTATTGTGACGGTAATCGCGGCAATTAAGGCCAGTGAAGGCAAGGTCTATCACTACCCACTGGCCATTCGGTTTCTCAAATAACGGTTATTGCTGAGACTGTTTCTCAGCCATGGCTGCCAGTGCTCGTTGGCGGTATTGCAACAGGGCAAATACTCCGAAGATAAAGGCCTGCAGATAATCTTTACCTTGCAACGGCAACAGATTGCTGAATACCGAATAGAACATCAGGGTTTGCAATAAGTGCATCATCACGGTGATCCCCAACAGGATATTGAGGATCAACGAGATATTGCCCCCAAATGGCATCACGAGGTTGTACGCCATTAAACACCATGCCAGCAGGGTGATCATTTTTCCCAAGGTAATCAGCATTAATTTGTCTCTTGTTGCAGTTGGTAAAGGCGATAGCAGACTTGCCCCGCCACTTTCTCTTTAAGTTGCACCCAGTTTGCCGGTGTTTTCAGCGTGGCTAACTCGCTTTCCACTTCCACATAAATCAGCGCTAGGTCACTGAGCCATTGGTGTTGTGCCAGCAAATCAATGGTCTGCTGTGCCAGTCCTTTGCGAAATGGTGGATCAATAAATACCAGATCAAACTGACGATCAGCTGGCTGACCTAAGGCGGCAATAACATCACGATTGAGCACCTCAGCGTGATCGCATTTAAGAGAGGCCAAATTTTGTTTGAGCTGCTCTGCTGCTGGGCGCTGCAGCTCATAGATGCGGGCCGATTCGGCATAGCGCGACAAGGCTTCTAGTGACAAAGCGCCGCTACCAGCAAAACAGTCCAACACTTTCGCACCTGCAATATCACCGCTCAGCCAATTAAACAGGGTTTCACGTACGCGATCTGTGGTGGGGCGTAATCCGTCCAAATCATGGATGGGTAAGCGCCGTGAGCGCCATTGCCCCGCAATAATTCGCACTTGACCGCTACCTGGGCGATTTTTGGACATTTGACCCCCGTGATTTTGCCAGAAGAAATAAAATGGTAGACTGTGCCGATTATTTTAACGCCGTCAAAATGCAGGGATTTTCTGAATATCCGCGACGGTTAAAATCGAGCGCCGCTATTCTATAACAAACTCGCCAGTGAAGGCGAAGTGCAAAGCGGTTGCCAAGGTACAGGTCAAGCCATTGACCAGTACCTTTTTGCGACCAGTGACAAGCTGGTTGTCAGCTATCATCCATTTAGATTGAGCATTAATACTCATGGCAAAAAAAGGTTTTTTCTCCTGGTTCCGCAAAGATAAGCAAGCGCAGGAACAGACTCCAGAGGAACAAAAAGTAGAGCAAGTGTCGGTTGACACCAGCACCGACACCTCGGTAACCGACAGCAACCCAGAGCAAACTAGCATTAACGAAACGGTTGATGCAGAAGCTATTGCACCCGCTGTTGAGCTTGAGCAAGCTCAGCCAGAGCCAGAGCCAGAGCCAGAGCCAGAGCCAGAGCCAGAGCCAGAGCCAGAAATCGTTGCGGAAGTGGTACCAGAAGTTGAGCTTGCCGCTGTAGTTGAAGCCGAGTTAACTGTTGCAGAAGCAGAAGCAGAAGCAGAAGCAGAAGCAGAAGCAGAAGCAGAAGCAGAAGCAGAAGCAGAAGCAGAAGCAGAAGCAGAAGCAGAAGCAGAAGCAGAAGCAGAAGCAGAAGCAGAAGCAGAAGCAGAAGCAGAAGCAGAAGCAGAAGCAGAAGCAGAAGCAGAAGCAGAAGCAGAAGCAGAAGCAGAAGCAGAAGCAGAAGCAGAAGCAGAAGCAGAAGCAGAAGCAGAAGCAGAAGCAGAAGCAGAAGCAGAAGCAGAAGCAGAAGCAGAAGCAGAAGCAGAAGCAGAAGCAGAAGCAGAAGCAGAAGCAGAAGCAGAAGCAGAAGCAGAAGCAGAAGCAGAAGCAGAAGCAGAAGCAGAAGCAGAAGCAGAAGCAGAAGCAGAAGCAGAAGCAGAAGCAGAAGCAGAAGCAGAAGTGCAGCCAGAGCCGCAAGAAAAGCCAAAACGTGAAGGGCTGTTTGCGCGTTTAAAGCGTGGCTTGATGCGCACCAGTGAAAACATCGGTAGCGGCTTTATTGGCCTGTTCCGTGGCAAAAAAATTGATGATGATCTGTTTGATGAGTTGGAAGAGCAGTTACTGATCGCCGATGTTGGCGTAGAAACCACCCGCAAACTGATTGATAGCCTCACTGACCACGCCAGCCGCAAACAGTTAAAAGATGCGGAAGCCTTATACGACTTAATGCGTGATGAAATGCTGGCGATGTTGGAACCAGTCAGCGTGCCGCTTATTCCGGAAAACAGCGACGGCCCATTTGTGTTGCTGATGGTTGGTGTAAACGGCGTGGGTAAAACTACCACTATCGGTAAACTGGCCAAACAGTATCAACGCCAAGGTAAGAGTGTGATGTTAGCGGCGGGTGATACCTTCCGCGCCGCGGCGGTGGAGCAACTGCAAGTGTGGGGACAACGTAACGAAATTCCGGTTATCGCTCAGCACACGGGTGCAGATAGCGCCTCAGTATTATTTGATGCACTGCAAGCAGCCAAAGCGCGTGGCGTTGATGTGTTGATTGCCGATACTGCGGGTCGTTTGCAGAACAAAGCACACCTGATGGAAGAGCTGAAAAAAGTGGTGCGGGTGATGAAGAAACTCGACCCGAATGCGCCGCATGAAGTGATGTTGACGCTAGATGCTGGTACCGGTCAGAACGCCATTAGTCAGGCACAACTGTTCCATGAAGCCGTTGGTGTTACCGGTATTACGATCAGTAAGTTAGATGGCACCGCCAAAGGTGGAGTGATCTTTGCGGTTGCTGATAAATTTGGTATTCCTATTCGTCATATCGGTGTGGGTGAGCAGATTGATGATCTGCGTACCTTTGATGCCAAAGACTTTATCGATGCCCTGTTCAGTCAGGAGAAAACGGACAGCTAACATGATTCGATTTGAACAGGTCAGCAAAATCTATCCCGGCGGTCAGAAAGCACTGACTGAGGTAAATTTCCATCTGCGCAAAGGGGAGATGGCCTTTCTAACAGGGCATTCCGGCGCAGGTAAAAGTACCCTGCTCAAATTGATTACCGTGATTGAGCGTGCCAGTGCTGGCCGCGTGTTTATTGGCGGCCATGATATTGCCAATATTAAGCGTGGTCATGTGCCCTATCTGCGTCGCGATATCGGTATGATCTTCCAAAACCACCATCTACTGATGGACCGTAGCGTCTTTGATAACGTGGCGCTGCCGTTGGTGATTGAAGGCTTTACCCTGGGTGAAATTCGCAAACGGGTCGCTGCTGCGCTGGATATGGTCGGCTTGTACGGCAAAGAACGCCACAATCCGATTATGCTGTCAGGTGGTGAGCAGCAACGTGTGGGCATTGCCCGCGCGATTGTGAACAAGCCCGCATTGTTACTGGCAGATGAACCGACTGGTAACCTCGACCCTAAGCTGTCGATGGATATTCTTAGGCTGTTTGAAACCTTTAATGACGCTGGTACCAGCGTGTTAATTGCGACACACGATCTCGGTTTGATTGCACGAATGAAATACCGCACGCTGACCTTGCGTCAAGGACGCATGATCGGCGGTGAATCCGATGTCGCCATGCCAGTCAACTAAGGGTGAATGAATGACGAATAGCGCCTCTTTAACCCGCAGTAAGTTGCCGATTTCTGGTCGGATAGTGATGTTTTTTATTCGTCATGTGCAGCATGCGATGGCGAGTCTTGGTGAGCTGTGGCGCAGCCCGGTATCTTCCATTATGACCATGGCGGTGCTCGGCGTAAGTTTGAGCTTACCTGCAGCGCTGCAGGTGATGGTAAAAAATGCCGAAACCATTACCCAGTCTTGGGACAGTGCCGCGCAGATTTCATTGTTTATTGATGGTCCACGCTCTGATAAAAGCATTCAGAGTTTAATCGCCCGCATTAAAGTCTATCCCGAGATCGATGATGTCCGTTTCATCAGTAAAGATGATGCGTTGGCCGAGTTTCGCAAGTTGTCGGGGTTTGGCGATGCGCTCGACTATTTAGATGAAAATCCACTGCCAGCAGTGGTCACCGTATTTCCTACTGAGCGTTACTCGACGCCGCAGGGCGCGCGTGAATTATTGGCCAAGCTGGAACATGAGCCGGAAGTGAGTTTTGGTCGCCTCGATATCGAATGGCTGGAACGTTTACAAGCGCTGGTGCATGTACTTGAACGTACTGTGATAGCGATTGGGGCACTACTGGTATTGGCGGTTGTGTTGATTATTGGCAACACTATTCGTTTGGCGATTATGAACCGTCGCAGCGAAATTGAAGTAATGAAATTAGTCGGGGCAACAGAAGCCTTCATTCAGCGGCCGTTCTTATATACTGGTATATGGTATGGTGTCGTCGGTGGCATTTTGGCGTGGCTGATTATCAATATTTTGGTGTGGTACCTCGATGGCGCACTGTCACACTTGTTAGGCCTCTACGGTAGCAATTTGCATATGAAAGGCTTGTCGCTGGGAGAGCTTATCGATATGGTGCTCATTGCATCGTTCTTGGGTTGGATCGGTTCTTATATCTCAGTCCGTCACCATCTGCGAGCGATTGAACCCAGTTGATGATTTAGTGAACTAATGTTCACTTGCAATGTCTTATTGACGGAACGAAAATAGAAGTTCGGACAGTAGCGGAGGTTGACATATCATGTCAATTCACCGATAGTGCCAAACACCCGCTGAATCCATATGCGGGCTGCGGTAAATGAAATGGGAGCGTGTATGACTGAACAAACGCAATCAATGGCATTGATGGTTCCTCATGGAAGCCATAGCCTCGAGGCCTATATTCATTCGGTAAACAACATCAAAATGTTGGAAGCCGAGGAAGAATATGCGCTGGCTAAGCGTTTGCAGGAAACAGGTGACTTGCAGGCAGCTAAGCAGCTCATTATGTCGCACCTTCGTTTTGTTGTGCACATTGCGCGTGGTTATTCCGGTTATGGATTGCCACAGGCCGACTTGATTCAAGAAGGCAATATCGGTTTGATGAAAGCGGTAAAACGCTTCGATCCAGAAGTCGGTGTACGTCTGGTGTCTTTTGCCGTGCATTGGATTAAGGCCGAAATCCACGAATACGTCTTGAAAAACTGGCGTATCGTGAAAGTCGCGACCACCAAAGCACAACGCAAACTGTTCTTTAATCTGCGTAAAGCGAAACAGCGTCTCGGCTGGTTCAGCGATGAAGAAGTCTCCATGGTGGCGGAAAATCTGGGTGTCTCTAAAGAAGACGTGACCGAGATGGAATCGCGCATGGCAGCTCAAGACGCAGCGTTTGATATGTCCAGCGACCACGATGATGATGGTGACTTTGCGCCAGCACTGTATCTTGAAGACCACTCATCTGATGTTGCAGCACAAGTTGAACATGACAACTGGGAATCTAATGCTCAAGCGCGTCTGTTGTCAGCGATCAAAACGCTGGATGAGCGTAGTCAGCATATTCTGCGCGCCCGTTGGTTAGATGAAGATAAGACCACACTGCAGGAGTTGGCTGATACTTATCAGGTGTCTGCTGAGCGGATTCGTCAGCTTGAAAAAAATGCCATGAACAAGCTCAAAGCGTGTATGGATGCATAAGCTGAATAACGACTGAAAGCGTATGTAAAATCTAGAAAAATTCTTAAAAAAGCCCGCATTAATGCGGGCTTTTTGTTACTCTCGCGACTTCGGATTTTTTGTTTCATGGAATGATATGTTCAGACGACTATTGTGGTTGAGTAGTTTCCTATTACTCAGCGCCTGCTCGCCTAAAAATGAAGTTACATTTTCTCCCTCTCGTGGTGACCAACAGCAATATTGGAGTTATGCCGATATCGCTGTCACTGGTTACGGTCAAGTACAAACCAGCACTATGCTGCAACGCTATAAAGTCACAGAGACATCCCCGCTAACACTCGAAATTAGCAATCGTTATCTTGATATTGGCGGCGCTGGGGGCCATCACATTACCAGCTTCAGCAGCGCTAAAGGCGATGAAAAGTTGCAGCGGCTCTTTTCTAAAGGTTTTGAAATCACGCTTGATCCCGACAGCGGCAACCTTATCGACTTTCGTGGTTTGGATGCTGAACTATGGCAACAGTTGCGGCAAGATGGCGGCGAACGCTTAGTCAACATGTTGAAAAAGAGCATGTTGTCGCCCGGTGTGTTGCAAACCATTCCGGCGCGCCAAGGTGCAAGTCTGCAATTGCTGACCTTTGCTAACCAACAGGCAAAATTGAGCGTTGAATTGGTCACTGACACTCAGCTCATCGCCAGTGTCTCCGCTAGTGATCAGCACACCGGCGCCAAGCTCTATGGTGAGCTAGTGTTAGATCGCGACAATGGCTGGTTGCAGCAACTATTGATGGTGGTTGAGCAGCCGATGCCAGAGGTCAAGCCGGGGGCTAAGTTGCATATGCGGCTTGCCATGCTGCCTGAAGATCATCCTGTGGATTTCAATTTTGATGATTTTGAGCCAATGACCGACTGGATGCCGTTACCAACGCAACCAGAAGATGATGCTGAACTGAAGACCGCGACAGGTGCAGAGTTATTGCCATATGACAGCGGTTACTACGCGCCCAATCCTGCCGATGTAACCTTAGTGCTCCCCGAGAGCAGCCATCGTGCTGGCGCGTTAAGTGATATTCGCTTGCGCAATATCGTCGCTTTTGATGAGCAGGGTAATAAGCTGCCATTGGCCTTTTCTTGGCAAAATTCAGAGCCAGCGTATTACGACCAACTCAGTTCTCAGCATCATTTGCTCCCTTTGGGGTGGAACCTCTCTGATACCGATAATTCGGCGGCCAGTTTTAGCGCTGACGCAGATTACTATCCTACCCGCTATTTTGCCGATACGCGTGCCTGGCAGCCTGGTGCGCAGCATTTTGACATACAGGGCGTAACAGTTGAGATTGTGCCCGATCCTGATGATCCACTGCTGTTTACCATTCATAGCGACCATGCGGCCAATTTTGCATTGCAGAAATTCTTTCGCGGTTTGCAAGGTGAACTGAAATTACCGCCATATCCCGCCAAAGCGCCTTGGTTGAATACTGGCGATAACGCGATGTTCTCGTTTCTGAGTCAGTTGCCAAGACACGACATCTTTGAGTTACGGTTGACGGAGCTACCTACGCAGCCCGTTACTTTCTACGTGGCACAGTACGCAGAGCAACCCAGCTTTAGCAAACCGATCAAATTTATTAGCCCCGATATTTATCGACTGGATGCAACTCTGCCACCGACCAGCGAAGTGTGGCTTTATGGGGCGGATCCTCAAGCCACGCTGCCTGCCGTTGGCTTTAATCAGATTCAGGCCGTGAGCGACACAGCGCAAGGCAGCTCCATTTCACTGCCGAGCGATTGGGCGAGTATCTGCGAACTGAGAGTTGTGGATGGTAGCCCGCAACAAGGACATGCCCTCGTATGGCAGAAAAAACCTCATCAGGGGTATTCGCGCTATACGCCGACTAGCGATTATCAACTTGGCACCGACGATGCGATTCGGCATTACTTCTATGGTATTGCAGTGACCAGTGAGTTGTCTTGCCAAGGCCAGCCTCAGTGGCAAGACTTGCCATATCAAGCCGACGCACAGGCTTGGTTGATACCGCTGACTGCATTCGGTGAGGTCGATAGCCAACAGTCTATTGCAAGTTTTCTTAGTCACTATCAGTTGCTCAATGAACAGGGACAGCCTTTGCACCTTATTGGGTTGGATGGTTATCTACCTGCTGCGCCAGAGCAAACGCCGCTGGCGGACATATTGACCAAGCAGCGACAACTTCGCGTGGCGGGTAAAGTAAGCTCACTGCGGCAGTTGAAGATTGTTGGCGAGCCGCTTAGCCGTCAATGGACACAAGCCTTTCCGGCCTTACCGTAGGAACTAGCAGTATGCGTTATTGGATTGGATTATTGTGCTTATTGTCGAGCGGGATAAATGCTGCAGAGTTATGGCTGGATAAGGCGTGGAAGCCTGTCTCAAAGACTCAGGCCAGCTATTATATGGAAATCGCTGAGCAGGCAAATGCCGACGGTATGTGGCCAGTGAAAGTGTTTTATAAACAGGGGATGGTGCCGCGTTTTGAAGGCTTGCTTGATAAGCCAATGCAGCCAGATCAAGCAAAAGCAACTGGGCCCTACAAATACTTTCATCCTAATGGCGCTCTGTTGTCAGATGGGAGTCGAGACCAAAATGGTAACTTTACCGGGGTGACTCGCTTTTTTGATGAACAAGGGCGGTTGACCGATATTCAGCATTTTGCCGATGACAAGCAGGTGGGAGAACAAACCAGCTTTTGGCCCGATGGCAGTAAAAAGCTGGTCTATCAACTGCAAGAGGGTAAAAAGCAGGGCGAATTACTGCAGTACTACCAAGGTGGTCAGCTGCAGCTGCGAGAGGTTTATCGCGACGGTAAACTCAACGGTGAGCAACGTAGCTATCATGACAATGGTAAGTTAGCCCAAACCGCGTTCTACCAGGCTGGAAAGCGAGAAGGTGAACTCACTATTTACAACGCGGAAGGCGGTAAAAGTGAGGTGCGCGTCTTTCGACATAATCAGCGTCATGGCCTAAGTCAGCGTTGGGATAAAAACGGACAGTTAATTGCCAAGGTTAGTTACGCCGAGGGTAAGCGCGATGGTGATTCCATCGAGTGGGGTAGCGATGGCAGCTTGTATCGTCATTACCGTTATGTTGCAGGGAAACAGGTCGGTGAGCAGCATCTTTATTATCACAGCAGTGAGCAGCTCATGCGTGAACAACATTACGATGATGCTGGTCAACTGCTAGTAGAAATTCGCTATGAAAAAAATGGCAACAAGCAGCGCGAAACACATTACGACTACAGCGAAAAGCAACCCAAAACGGAGATGATTGTCTATAAAAACGGGCTGCTGTTTTTCAAGCGCCAGCGTGATCCCAACCAACAGTGGCAGCTTGAACAGGAATTTGATCAACAGGGCAACGTAACCGAATCTTTGCCGTATCGAAATCAACGCCTCGACGGTGATTTCATCAAAACGGTTTCGTCTTGGAGTGGGCAGAACCTGCGTCGTATTACCGGGCATTATCAACAAGGCAAGCTCAATGGTGAATACCAAGAAGTGGACATTAGCAGTGGGCTGAGCGCCGCTAAAGGCACATATCGCCAAGATGAGAAAGTTGGTGAGTGGCACTATCGGGATGACAACAGCCAGCGCGTTGAGCACTATGATCAACAGGGTCGCAAGAATGGCAAACTGCTGGAAACCACGCTGGATGGTAAATTATTGCGCCTTGAGCATTACAAGCAAGATCAGTTAGTTGGAGAGTTTGAACAACGCGATTCAGAAGGCTTGCTGTTGGGCAAAGGGGATTATGTTGGTGGCAAACGCGATGGTGACTGGCAATATCGAGATGATTTCGATAAAGACCGCTTTTGGCAAGGGCGCTACCGGCTTGGAAACAAAGTAGGCGACTGGCGCGCTAACTCGCGCCACGGTTATCTGCTAGGGGCTGAACAGTATGATCAGCAAGGGCGCGCGCAAGGTAAGTTTTACACCTTTGCCGAAGATGGTCTGCTGACTGAACTGCACCATTATCGTAATGGGCAGCAACATGGTGAGCAGATCTACTATGCTAATGGCAACGTCTATCGCACTGAGATCTATCGCGATGGTGAATATATTGAAAGTAAAAGCGACGACACGGCATTGTGTTTCATGGCATGCGATGATAGTGATAACGACAACTAATCACAGTGTCATTTATCAGCAATTACGGGGGTGATTGATGGATTTTCAGGTCACAGAAAAAGTGCCCTTAGCAGCAGAATATTGCCAGTTGCGACACGCCGCCGGGTTATCGCCTAAGTCGCTGGCGGCAGCAGAGATAGGCCTTGCCAATACGTTATACGGTATCTGTGTGCGTGACGGTGAACAGCTTATTGGCATGGGGCGAGTTATTGGTGATGGCGGCTGCTTTTTTCAGATTGTCGATATCGCGGTAGCGCCCAGCTATCAGCGGCAAGGCTTAGGCCGCTTGATAATGAATCGCTTGGAAAACTACCTACAACGTGTGGCTCTTGATGGCAGTTATGTTTCCTTGCTGGCTGACAAGCCAGAATTTTATGAAAAACAGGGCTATCGACCCACGGCGCCAGCAAGTTATGGCATGTTTAAAAAATTCAGTCGCTAACGGCAAACGAACAAACAAAAACACCGGCGGATTGCCGGTGTTTTTTAAAAACGCTATGCATTACTGCTGCCGTACTGGAGCCGTTTCAGCGTCGTTAAACAGTGCTTCAACATCAACAGCATCAAAGCGATATTGACTGTTGCAGAATTCACAGCCCATCTCTACCACACCATGCTCAGCAATGATTTCATCCAGTTCTGTTTTCGGCAGTGTCATGATGGCGGCCGCACTACGTTCACGTGAACAGGTGCATTTAAAGCTGACCGGAATCGGGTCAAATAAACGTACATGCTCTTGGTGATATAAGCGATGTAGTACCTGCTCAGCCGATAAACCAAACAACTCATCCGCAGTGATGGTGGCTGTCAGTTGTTGCAGATGATCAAACTCGCCTGTTTCGGCGGCTTGGCCCGGTAATATTTGCAGTAACATCCCCGCGGCTTGTTTACCATCGGCGAACAACCAGATGCCGGTCGGCAACTGTTCGGATTGTGCAAAATAGCCTTCTAAACATGCCGCAATAGAGGCTTTGTCGAGCGCAACCACGCCTTGATAACGTTCGCCATCTACAGGGGTCAGTGTGATGACCATGTGGCCATTGGGCAACAGATCGCTTAGCGAAGCATCATCGGCAATGGTGTCACTCCAACGTGCGACACCACGCAACTGTTGTTGATTATTGCCATTGATAACTGCTAATGACACCGGGCCTTGGCTTTGCAGTTGTACGCTGATATCACCCTTAAACTTCAGCGTTGCAGTGAGCAAGGAAGTGGCAGCCATCAACTCACCCAGCAACAGCTGCAGACGTGGTGGATATTGGTGCGCATTTACAATCTGCTGATAGCTCTCTTCAAGCTGTACCAATTCACCGCGTACATCGACGTTGTCAAACAGGTAGCGGTAAAGCGAATCTTTATTCATTTATGTCTCACATCAATAATCTTTAATGCGCAGTAGCTGGCGCCGCTGCTTTTTATCAGGTTTACCATCTGGCGATGGGTTGTGCAGAATGTTTAGCCGTCGGGCTTCTGCATTGGCTTCGCGCTTTTTAATACTCTCGGCAGTTTCCTCATATAGCGTCTGAGCTACCGCTGCACCTTGGCGAACGCCGGAAATTTTTATGATCACTATCTCTTTTTCGTCATATCCTTGACGTAATTTAATGCGCGCGCCGACTTCAGCTGTTTTACTGCATTTAGCACGCTGACCGTTGTAGTGAACTTTACCTGCATTGAGCATCTCTTTGGCGATGGCTCGGGTTTTGTAAAAGCGAGCAGCCCAAAGCCACTTGTCGAGACGGACCGCTTCTTCGCTTTGGTGAGCTTGATTCACCATGACGAAACTCCTGAATTAGTCAAAAGAGGTATAAGTTCACATAGTTGCGAAAAGCTTCGGAACTTAAGCGTTTACGCAAGTCAAACAGTGGGGCGCATCACACCCTTTAGTAGCGCGCAAAGGTAGCATAATTGGCCAAATTTAGCCAATTGCAAACAGGTTATGCACTTGTTGCAACTGCGTATGTTGGGGTAGCATGGCGCAGGTTTGTTTGTAAATTACTAAAATAACGATAAATGCCTGAAATTGGGCAGCAGGGAATATGGACTTACTCGATAAAGCTATTGCACAAGCCAGCAGGGTTCCAGCACGGCAGGCCAGTAATCTGGTGTTTTGGCTGTTGTTGGTGCTTGCAATATATCTGGCGGCACAAGTGACCTGGAAAGCCATTCCTGCGTCACCTTCGACGACCAAGTGGCAGCCGACGCCTGTGAGTGTCTCTCAAGGCAGTATTGTCGATATCGCCGCGATCAAAAATCTAGGCTTATTTGGTAAAGCCGATGCTACTGACGTAGCACAGCGTGCCAATCAAGCACCTGTTCTCATTACTGACGCACCAAAAACTAATCTTTCGATTCTGCTGACGGGCGTTGTTGCCTCTACTGCAGAACGTCGTGGTGTGGCCGTCATCCAATCTGCTGGTAGCCAAGATACCTATGGTCTAGGTGACAAAATCAAAGGTACCTCAGCATCGCTGAAAGAGGTGTATGCCGACCGTATCATCATTACCAACAATGGGCGTTATGAAACGCTGATGTTGGATGGCTTAGAATTTAATGCTGGCGAAGATGCTAATAGTCAGTTGCAGCAAGCGAAATCCGAGGCGCAAAACGTTGCCGAAGATGCGGCTGCTATTCGCGATGATGTGTTAGCGAATCCAGATAAGCTCAGTGATTACATTGCAGTTTCACCAGTACAGCAGGATGGTGAACTGGTTGGCTATCGACTCAATCCAGGAAAAAACGCCGCGGCTTTTAATAGCGCAGGCTTTAAGCCAAATGACCTTGCCAAATCTATCAACGGTTATGATTTGACCGACGCATCACAGGCGTTAGAGATTATGGGGCAATTAGCAGAGTTAACAGATATATCTGTGATGGTTGAACGCGAAAATCAGCTCATCGAAATTTCACTCAGTTTGCCACAGTGACGCAGAATTTAGGGGAAGTTGCATAATGAACAACAAGCGCATTCGTTCCAAGCTGATCGCCGGTCTGGTGGCCTCGGCAGCAATGCTGGCCCAGCAACCGCTTTGGGCTGAACAGTACGCCGCCAACTTTAAAGGCACCGATATTCAGGAATTTATCAATATTGTTGGTAAGAACCTGAATAAAACCATCATTGTTGACCCGACCATTCGCGGCAAAATCAACGTGCGCAGCTATGACATGCTCAATGACTCGCAGTATTACCAGTTCTTTTTGAACGTACTGCAAGTCTATGGCTACGCTGTGGTTGAGATGGATAACAACGTTATCAAGGTTGTTAAAGACAAAGACGCCAAAGTGGCCAACATTCGCGTGGCGGATGACAACACGCCAGGGCTGGGTGATGAAATGGTCACTCGCATTGTGGCCTTGTATAACACTGAAGCTAAGCAACTGGCGCCGTTATTACGTCAGCTGAACGATAACGCTGGTGGCGGTAACGTGGTCAACTATGACCCGTCGAACGTGTTGATGATCACTGGTCGTGCTGGCGTAGTGAATAAACTGGTCGAAATCGTCAAGCAAGTTGATAAACAAGGCGATGTGGATGTGACCGTCGTGAAGCTGAAATATGCTTCTGCTGGCGAGATTGTCCGCATTGTGGAAAACCTGTATCGCAATAGCGCTAACCAGCAGCAGATGCCGGGGCAAGCGCCAAAAGTTGTGGCTGATGAACGTACCAACTCTGTGGTTGTCAGCGGCGATCCTCGTAGTCGTGATCGCGCCGTTGAATTGATCAATCGTCTGGATGCCGAGCAGGCCAGCAGCGGTAACACTAAAGTCCGTTACCTGAAATATGCGAAAGCCAAAGATCTGGTGGAAGTGCTGACGGGGTTTGCCAAACAACTCGATGATAAAGCTAATGGTGGCAGCAGCTCAGCGGCCACTGCCGGTGCTGGCACTAAGCGCCGTAACGAAATCACGGTGATGGCGCACGAAGAAACTAATGCCTTGGTGATTAACGCTGAGCCGGATCAGATGCGCACACTGGAAGATGTTATCAACCAGTTGGATATTCGTCGTGCCCAGGTATTGGTTGAGGCGATTATCGTTGAGGTTGCCGAAGGCGACAGCATTGGTCTTGGCGTACAGATGGGCTCGCTGTCAGGCGGTATGACCCAATTTAATAACGTTGGCACAACCATTGGTGAAATTGGTGCCGGCGTTTGGAGCGCGCGTGGTGAAGATGGCTCTACAACTACTACGGCAACCAGTTCGGGTGTGGTTACTACCACTACCCCAGACACTGATGGTGATGTAACCGCTCTTGCATCAGCGTTAGGTAATGTCAGTGGTGCAGCGCTTGGTGTCGTGTCTGGTGACTTTGCCGCCTTGCTGCAAGCGGTTGCGACCGACACTAACTCCAACGTACTGGCAACACCTTCGATCACCACGCTGGATAACCAAGAAGCGTCATTTATTGTGGGTGATGAAGTGCCAGTATTGACGGGCGCACAAAGCTCGCAAAACGGTAACAGCAATCCATTCCAAACCGTTGAACGTAAAGAAGTGGGCGTGAAACTGAAAGTGGTGCCACAGATTAACGAAGGTACTGCGGTCAAACTTTCTATCGAGCAAGAAGTCTCCAACGTTAACGGTAATACTAGCGTCGACGTGACGTTTGCAACGCGTCGTTTATCTACCACAGTAATGGCGGATTCAGGCCAAATCGTGGTGCTCGGTGGTTTGATTAATGAAGAAGTGCAAGAAAGTGTGCAGAAGGTGCCGTTGTTGGGCGATATCCCAATTCTGGGGCAACTGTTCCGCTCTTCTAACAGCCGCAAGACCAAACGTAATCTGATGGTATTCATTCGCCCGACAATTGTGCGTGATGGCGTTACCATGGAAGGCATTGCTGGCCGCAAATATAACTATTTCCGCGCCCTGCAACTCGAGCAACAAGCGCGTGGCGTAAATCTGATGCCAGATACCAAAGTGCCGGTGTTGGATGAGATGCAACCAAACAATGTATCGCCAGAAGTGAACGAAATTCTGGAGCGTTACAAACGCGGTGAAGGCTTAAAAACTGAAAAGCGTGACTCCGAGCCAGCGCTAAAAGCGATTTCAAACGATAAGCAACAAGGCAATGACTAAACCTATGAGCGAGCTTGAAACCAGCAATGAAGCCTTGGCGCAGGTCAGCGACGAGCTGGGGATCGCGACTGAGGTTGAGGCCGATGAATTATATACCGGCAGTCGCGAGCGCCTGCCCTTTGCCTTTGCCCATCGTCATGGTGTGTTGATTGCCGAAGACGGCGACGAATTGACCCTGTATTACACAGCGCGTGCCGATATGAGTTCGCTGCTTGAAGCACGTCGTTACGTCGCCAAAGAATTGCCCTTGGTGAAAATCGAGGATGCGCAGTTTGAAGCCAAGTTGACGCAGACATATCAAAGTAATTCTTCCGAAGCACAACAGCTGATGGAAGATATCGGCAATGAGATGGACCTGTTCACCCTTGCCGAAGAGTTGCCACAGACTGAAGATCTGCTAGAAGGCGATGACGATGCGCCAATTATTCGATTAATCAATGCGCTGCTGTCAGAAGCGATCAAAGAAGAAGCTTCCGATATTCATATTGAAACCTATGAAAAGCAGCTGGTGGTGCGCTTCCGTGTTGATGGTGTATTGCGTGAAGTACTAAAACCTAATCGCAAGTTGTCATCACTCTTGGTGTCGCGTATCAAGGTGATGGCGCGTCTGGATATTGCCGAAAAACGGGTGCCGCAGGATGGCCGTATCTCTCTGCGTATTGGTGGCCGTGCGGTAGACGTGCGGGTATCAACCATGCCATCAAGCCACGGTGAGCGGGTGGTATTGCGTTTGTTAGATAAGAACGCGGGCAACCTCGATTTGATTCAGTTGGGCATGACCAAACAGATACAAGTGGAATTTGAGCAGCTAATCCGCAAACCACACGGCATCATTTTGGTTACCGGACCTACCGGCTCAGGTAAGAGTACAACCTTGTACGCCGGGCTGACCGATATCAACCACAAAGACATCAATATTCTCACCGTGGAAGATCCTATCGAATATGAGATTGACGGGATTGGTCAAACCCAAGTTAACAGCAAAGTCGATATGACCTTTGCTCGTGGCTTGCGGGCGATTTTGCGTCAGGACCCTGACGTTGTGATGATTGGAGAGATCCGTGACCTTGAAACCGCGCATATTGCGGTACAAGCATCACTCACTGGGCACTTAGTGTTATCCACACTGCACACCAATACCGCATCCGGGGCAATTACCCGTTTGCAAGATATGGGCGTAGAACCTTTCCTCGTCTCATCCAGTTTGCTTGGGGTGCTTGCACAACGCTTGGTACGTACCTTGTGTGATGATTGTAAAACTGCTCACGAACCGAGCAAACAGGAACGTGAACTGTTGGGTGTCGATAAGAAAGATGATGTGAAAATTTATCGCGCAGTGGGCTGTAAGAAGTGTGGCCACAACGGTTATCGCGGTCGTACTGGTATTCACGAATTGCTGTTGGTGGATGAGAAGGTTCGCGAATTGATCCACAGCGGTAAAGGTGAACTGGCTATCGAAAAATACATTCGTGGCGTCGCCCCTAGTATTCGTCACGACGGCATGCAGAAAGTGCTGGCGGGTATTACCACACTCGAAGAAGTATTGCGGGTCACCCGCGAGGAGTAATCCATGGCAGCATTTGACTATAAAGCCCTCAATAGTGCGGGCAAACAGGTCAAAGGGGTCATCGAAGCGGATACTCCTCGGCATGCGCGTAGCCAACTGCGAGAGCAGCGGCTGATCCCTCTTGATATCAAGCAAGTGACCGAAAAGGAAAAGAAGGCGGCTTCCGGCAATTTTCTGAGCCGTCGCCGGCGAATTTCGGTTGCCGAACTCGCGCTGATCACGAGGCAGTTAGCCACCTTGATTGCGTCTGGCTTGCCTGTCGAAGAGGCACTTAAAGCGGTTGGCCAACAGTGCGAAAAAGATCGCTTAGCCTCGATGGTAATGGCGGTGCGCTCGCGCGTGGTCGAAGGTTACTCGCTGGCCGATTCGATGGCCGAATTCCCGCACGTGTTTGATGACTTATACCGCGCCATGGTGGCGTCCGGTGAAAAATCAGGTCACCTTGAGGTGGTGCTGAATCGCTTGGCCGATTACACCGAGCGACGCCAGCAGCTGAAAAGTAAGCTGATGCAGGCGATGATCTATCCCACAGTGTTGACCTTAGTCGCTATCGGTGTGGTGTCAGTGTTGCTGACGGCCGTGGTGCCAAAAGTGGTGAGCCAGTTCCAGCATATGGGACAAGAATTGCCTGGCACGACCCTAGCGCTGATCAGCGTGTCTGAATTCCTGCAACACTACGGCATATTTGTGCTGGCCGCGATTGTGATAATGGCGGTCGTGTTCCAACGCATGTTGGCCCGCCCAGAATTCTTAATGAAATACCATACCTTTCTGTTACGGGTCCCCGTCGTTGGCCGCGTCAGCCGTGGCTTGAACACCGCCCGTTTTGCTCGAACACTCAGTATTCTGACCGCGAGTTCAGTACCGCTACTGGAAGGGATGCGGATTGCCAGTGAGGTGATGCTCAATGTTAAAGTACGTGAAGCCGTCGCCGAAGCCACAGCACGAGTACGTGAAGGTACCAGCCTCGGCGCGGCCTTAACCAACACTAAACTGTTTCCGCCAATGATGCTGTATATGATTGCCTCGGGCGAAAAGAGTGGTGAATTGGAACAGATGCTGGAACGTGCGGCTGATAACCAAGACCGCGAGTTTGAATCTCATGTGAATTTAGCGCTGGGGATTTTTGAGCCGGCACTGGTGGTCAGTATGGCGGTGGTTGTACTGTTTATCGTGATGGCAATTTTGCAGCCTATTCTGGCGCTCAACAATATGGTCAGTGGCTAAGGGCATTCGTGCCACTGATTTTTCTGGAGGAAGTCAATGCAACGCAACAACAGACAACAAGGTTTTACCCTGCTGGAAATCATGGTGGTGATCGTGATTTTAGGGATGTTGGCCGCTTTGGTTGTACCTAACATCATGGGTAACAAAGAGAAAGCCGATCAACAAAAAGCAATCTCCGATATCGTGTCGCTGGAAAATCAGCTCGACATGTACAAGCTCGACAACAGCAAGTACCCAACGACAGAACAGGGGTTAGAGGCCTTAGTGCAAAAGCCGACTTCATCACCTGAACCACGTAACTATCGTGATGGTGGCTATATCAAGCGCCTGCCACAAGATCCTTGGGGCAACGCCTACTTAATGTTGAGCCCTGGTGAGCACGGCAAGGTTGACGTCTTCACCGCTGGCCCTGACGGCCAAGCTGGCACTGAAGATGATATCGGTAACTGGAACCTGCAGAACTTCCAGTAATGAACAAGGCGAAGCGGCAGCAGGGATTTACTCTGCTAGAAGTCATGCTGGTGGTGCTGCTGATGGGATTGATGGCAGCCGCTGTCACCATGTCTATCGGTAGTGGTGGGCAGCAGCAAGTGCTTAGCCGCGAGGCGCAACGATTTATGGCCACCACCGAAGCTTTGCAAGATGAAGCTGTGCTCAGTGGTGGCTTTTTTGGCATTGTGGTTGAAGAGCACAAATACCACTTTGTGGTGATGCATGAAGGCAAGTGGCATCCGATTGAACAGGATAATCTGTTGTCGGAGCGAGAACTGCCTGCTGGCATCGTCACCGATTTAGAAGTGGAAGGCTTGCCGCTGGAGCAGGACGAAGAGCAGCAATCGTGGTTTGATGAACCACTGATTGACACCAATGCCGAAGAAAAGAAGAAGTTTCCAGAGCCACAAATCATGCTACTGCCCAGTGGTGAAATGACCAGCTTTAAATTACGTTTTATCGCAGCGGGCGATGCGGGGCAGCAACTGGAGAAATTGGTCAGCGGCAATAACCTTGGCCGCCTGATGCTGGGGGAATTTGATGAACTCAGTTAAAGGTATGACGTTGCTTGAAGTGATGGTGGCGATGGCGATATTTGCGATTGCGGCGGTTGCCATCACCAAAAGTCTCGGCGATCAGATGGCCAACATGCCCATTCTCGAAGAGCGCACATTGGCGCAGTGGGTGGCGGATAACCATATGGTGGATGCGCGTTTAACCGACCAGTTTCCGCCGTTAGGCAGTAAAACCGGCCAAGAAGAGATGGCAGGAAAAACCTGGTACTGGAAGCGTGAGGTGGTCAAAACCACCGATGATAATTTTCGCATGATCCGCATCAGTGTCAGTGATAGTGACAAATTTAAGCGAGTGATCACTAAGGTAAGCAGTTATGTCTTCAAGCAGGAATAGCGGTTTTACACTGCTGGAGATGTTGGTCGCAATTGGCATTTTTGCCATGTTGGGCCTCGCCGCCAACGCGGTGCTGCAGACAGTGATTAAAGATGACGAAGTGACGCAAGACTTCGCGCAAAAGTTGAAAGATTTGCAGCAGGGCTTTGGTGCGATCGAGCGTGACTTTAGCCAGATAGTGGCACGCACGCCGCGCATGGCACAGGGTGGTCGTGCGACCACTGTGATTCAATCTGGTAAAGATATGCTGGATTCCGAGTCGGAAGCTATTGTGTTCTTCCGTCTTGGTTGGCTCAATCCGGGCGGTATATTGCCGCGTGGTAGTCTGCAGAGCGTGGCGTATGTTGTTCAAGAGGGCAAACTGCAGCGCTGGTTTTATCCGTATCCTGAACCTGAGCAGGGTGCCGAGCCTATAAAAACCGTGCTGATGAACAAAGTAGTATCGGTGAAATACTCCTTCAATGTGGAAGGCAAATGGCAACAGGGTGGTTCCTACACCACGTTGCCAGACGCTATCGCGATTGAAGTTGAGCTGGAAGATCGAGGCGTGATTACACGTAAATTCCTGTTGCCGAAAGGGGCGGCCACCCCAAGTAGCGAATCCGAAAATAACAACAGTAATAGTGCTGACGATACGCCAGCTAATGAGCAAAACAGCAACAATAGCGGTAACCGTAATAGCCGCGATCCTGAGGAGCAATGATGCGCAGTAAACAACGCGGCGTCGCGCTCATCATGGTATTGCTGATTGTGGCAATTATTGCGGTATTGGCGACCACGATTAGCGGGCGTAATCAGCTGTCGGTGCGACGTACAATCAATCTGGCGATGTACGATCAAGCCTACTGGTATGCGCTGTCGGCAGAAGAGTTGGCGCGCAAAGTGCTGAAACAAGATCTGGACGACTCCGAAGGGCGCGTACATTTGCAACAATATTGGGCCTTGTCCAATGTGATTTTGCCGGCTGAAGCCGGGGAGATTGGCGGTAAGTTATCAGATCTGCGGAGCTGTTTTAACCTTAACGCCTTGGCGCTCGACGGACCTAAACCGCAAAATGGCCAAGTGCAAAAGTTGTCGTTGGCGGGGCGTCAATTTGCAGCATTGTTAGAAGATTTAGGTGTCGATAATTTTTCAGCGGAGCAGCTGGTATATCGCATCAAAGATTATCTCGATGATGATAGCGACGTGAGTTCGTTGGGCGCAGAAGATGCAGAGTATGAATCGCGTAAAGTGCCATACCGCGCGGCCAATACCTTGATGAATGATCGCAGTGAACTACGTGCAGTATTGGGAGTGCCGAAAGCGCTTTATCAGCAGTTGCAGCCCTACATTTGTGTGATCCCGGGTAATAACAGCCAAGTGTTGAACGTTAATACCGTTAAGCCAGAACAGGCGGCATTACTCGCCGCAATGTTGCTCAACAAGGTGTCGGTCAACGAAGCGCAGAACATTATTGAACAACGTGGTACTGCGGGTTATGACAAGATAGAAGATTTTTGGGAACAAGGTTCGCTGACAAACATTGCCCAACAGGACGATCAACTGAAATCCAGCATGTCAGTGAGTAGCAAGTTTTTCAAACTCGAAGCAGCAGCGAAGGTGGATGATGCGCTGTTTCGGTTAGACAGTGTGTTACACGTAATTGGTGGTAACAAGCTGGAAGTGTTAACCCGTCAATACGGCGGACAAGATTAACCAACGGCGCGGTTTTGCGCTAAAACCGCTGGAGAGACACAGTGAGTGAACGCTTATTTATCCGTTTGGGGGTCACCAGCAGCGATCCATGTAGCTGGCTGGTGTGGTCCGAACAGGAACAGGAGATCATTGCCTCTGGTGAGCTGGCCGACGCCAGCGCTCTGCAGACGCTGAGTGAGCGCGCTGGAAATCGCCCGGTTGACGTGTTGGTACCAAGTGATGTGGTGCGCCTGATGCAGGTGAACCTGCCGGAAAAGGGGCAGCGCCAAGCGCTGAAGGCATTGCCTTTCCTGCTGGAAGAATCCCTGGCGCAGAATATTGAGGAGCTGCATTTTGTGCCGGGTGCTCGCGAGGGCGACCTGTTGAATGTGGCCATCGTGGCGCATGAGCAGTTGGAACAATGGTTAGCCTGGCTAACAGAGGCGGGGCTAACAGCGCGTAAACTGGTGCCGGATTGTTTAGCCGTGCCATTAGCCGGATGCCAATGGGGCTTATTACAAGTCGCGAATCAATATCTGCTGCGTACTGGTGAAGGTGCGGGGGTCGCGGTTGGCAAAGATTGGTTGGGCATGATGTTGCCTCAGTTACTGGAGCAAACCGAAACTAAACCAAGTGTTGCCTGTTATACCGAATTTGACGATGAGCGTTTAGATTGCCAGTTGCAAACACTCGAATTACCCATGTTGGTGCTGGCTAAAGGCCATTTGCAGTCACCGCTTAATCTGTTAACCGGGCGTTATAAACCGCGCAAAGAATATAATGCACAGCTGCAACCTTGGAAGAAGGTGGCGGCCATCGCTGTCGCCGTGTTTGTGTTAGGACTGGCGAACAAAGGCTTAGGAATTTACCGCTACAGTAGTGAAGCCGAGCAACTTAAAGCGCAAAGTGAAGCCATTTACCGACAAGTGGCGGGTAGCAGCCGTATCGTGAATTTACGTTCACAGCTGGATAGCACTTTGCGTTCGTTGCAGGGCAGCGGCAGTGGCGCCGAGCTGTTTAATATGTTGCAGCAACTGCAACAGTCATTTAGCCAAGTACCAGAATTAAAACCAGAATCACTGCGTTTTGATGGCAGTCGCAGTGAACTGCGGATGCAAGTATCGGCCAAATCTTATGAGCAGATCGACAAGTTCCGTCAAATCGCCGCAAGCAGCTTCATCATTGATGCTGGGGCGATGAATAATAACGATGGTGCTGTGACCAGTACGCTGACCTTGAGGAGCAAATAGCATGGAAAATTTGCGTAACTGGTGGGCGCATCTGGCGCAACGTGAACAGCAGTTAGTGGCGGTGATGGCGGTGTTGGTTGCCGTCAGTATTCTGTATTGGGGCATTTGGACGCCAATCAGCAATGCTGAACAACGTGCTGAATTGCAGCGCGATGCGCAAGCCAACATGCTCAGTTATGTCAAACAAACCGCGAATAAGATTGCGGCGTTGAAAAAATCAGGTTCTAACGCGCGGGCGGTAACTTCGGGAAGTTTAAGTACCATAGTGACTCAAAGTGCGGGGCGCTTTGGTTTGACTATCACCCGCATGCAGCCGCAAGGTAATAAAATTCAGGTGTGGATGGATGATGTGCCGTTTGAAGCCTTGTTGTCCTGCTTAGATGATTTAGTGCAACAGCAAGGGCTATCGCTCGATAATCTGGATGTGGCGGTAAGTGATGCGCCGGGCATGGTGCAAGTTCGTCGCATCCAATTCTCTCAGTCTTAAGGTGTGATTTTGAAGATATTTGCCAAAGTCGTAATCGCAGTTTTGCTTTATCTGGTGTTTTTGTTGGTATTGTTGCCTGCACGCGTTGTGGTGGCGTTAGCTCCGTTACCCGCAGGAGTGACCTTGGCTGGTGTCAGCGGCAGCGTGTGGCACGGCAGTGCGGATTCCGTCGTTGTCGATGGTCTTCAGTTTGATCAACTGCAGTGGCAGTTAAGTCCTTGGGGCTTGTTGACTGGCCGCGCCAATGTGGATTTTCAGCTAGGCAATGCCAGTACCGCGGTGAATGGTAAAGGTTCTTTGAGTTTAAGCAGTAGTGCCATTAAGGCGAGCGGCTTAAAATTTGATGCACCAGTGGCCTTTTTAGCCGGTAAAAAGCAACTGCCATTCCGCACGGTTGCTAGTGGTGACATCAGTTTGTTTGTTCAACAGTTTGACCAAGGTAAACCTTGGTGTGAGCAGTTGTCCGGCAAAGCCTTTCTCAACAATATCGGCATTAAGAACCAATTTGGGCAGTATCCGCTAGGCGATATTGAGCTGTCACTGCAATGCATCAAAGGCCAGATTCAATTGGCCACCGATGATGAGAAAAATAAACTCGGCATCGCCGGTACTTTGCTGTTGCAAGACAACATGCGTTATCAGTTGAATGGTCGTATGAAGCTGACTGAGCAGCAACCAGCCGATCTACAAAAAGCCCTGCCGCTGTTGGGTAAAGCGGATAACAATGGTTTTTATCCGCTGAAATTTAGCGGTCGTTTCTAACTACTTTCCTGCTAGTTGCTACTGGCGAGTCCCGGTAGCAACTGCAAATAATCTTCCGTTGCGACAAAATCAGCAAACTGCTTATGTGGTTGTTGGCTGTCGGGATTATTTACGCCCAAAAGATATCTCACGCCAGCGCGCTGCGCCGCCTGCAAAATATGCTCGTTATCATCCACAAATAGACAGCGCTCTGGTCGCAGCTGATATAACGCAAATACCTGTGACCAGAAATGCTCGGACTCTTTGGGAACCCCCAACTGGTGGCTGGAGAGGATAATATCCAAATGCTGCGCCAGCGGTGTGTGTTCTAATTTTAAGGCTAAGCTGAGCGGATGTGCATTGGTCAGCAAAATGCGTTTTTTCCCCTGTGCCGCCAAGGCATCGAGAAACGGAAGAGTATCATCGCGTAGTTTTATTTTATCGGTGATGCTGCGATGTAACGCCATGATGTCCAGTTGCAGTCTATTGGCCCAATAATCGAGACAATACCAATTCAAGGTGCCGTGAACCTGCTCATACGCTTCTCTGACCAGCGCGGTTGCCTTGGTGGTACTGATCCCGCGCTGTTGACTGAGCGTTTGTGGTACCAAGGTTAACCAGAAATGATTGTCGAAATGCAAATCCAACAAGGTGCCATCCATGTCGAGTAATACGGCATCGATTTGTGCCCAAGGAAACATGCTTACCTCTGTCATTTCTTGGTGGTTGGTATAACATTGTAACCCCAGTCACATTTTTCAGCTTGCATATTCGAGGGAGCAATGAATAAGCGGCAAAAAAAACCAGATGTTTTGCATCGCGAAGTCGTTGCTAAGAGTCGGCTGTTCCAGATTGAGCAGGTGCATCTGCGCTTTGCTAATCAGCAGGAACGGATATACGAACGCATGAAAGGCAATAACCGCGGCGCTGTGATGGTGGTACCTGTGTTAGGCCCGCATCTGCTGCTGGGCAGTGAGTATGCCGCAGGGACTGACAACTATGAACTGGGCTTTCCCAAGGGATTGGTTGATCCCGGTGAAACGCCGTTGGAAGCAGCCAACCGCGAGCTCCAAGAAGAGATTGGCTACGCCAGTCGCAAGTTGACCCACCTTAAAGAACTCAGCCTGGCACCAGGATATTTTGCTAGCAAGATGCAGATTTTCCTTGCCGAAGATCTGTTTGAAAGTCAGCTGGAAGGTGATGAACCTGAGCCTATCCAACTCATCCATTGGGAACTGGAGCGTTGGCAAGAGCTACTGGTCGAGCCAGATTTTTCCGAATCCCGCAGCGTTAGCGCCTTGTTTTTAGCCATTAAACAACTCAAACTTAGTTAGTACGTGCAGTACCGCTTTTGTAAGTCGGTTGTTGTAGAACCACCTATTCGGAGACTGGAGTATTTATGAATCCAGAAGCGTTGATAGATCAGGTTATTTCCATTGCGACTCAGGCTGGGAAATTGATTCGGGAGATCTACCAACAGGGCAGTTTTGAACGTGAAATCAAGGATGACAATACGCCGGTCACTTCAGCGGATATGGCATCGCATGAGTTTATTGTTAAGCAACTCAAACAACTGACGCCCGATATTCCCGTGCTTTCTGAAGAAGATGCCGACATTCCGTTGCTACAACGTCAGCAATGGCAGCGCTATTGGCTGGTGGATCCTCTGGATGGTACCGGTGAGTTTATTGCCGGCAGTAACGATTTTTCGGTGATCATTGCATTGGTAGAAAACCATCGTCCAGTCATGGGCATTGTTTACGTACCGATGACCGAAGTTTGTTATTTTGCGATGGCGGGCAAAGGTGCTTACAAGCGAATCAATGGCAGCATCAGTCGTATCCAAAGCAAGCAGCTATCGGTAACGGCCGAACAGCATCTGCGTTTAGCGGTGAGCCGCCGTCAAGATCCGAAAAAAGTGTTGCGTCTATTTCAGGATGCCACGCAATGTGAATTAGTGGTGTTAGGCGGTGCAGCATTAAAAAGCTGTTTGGTGGCAGAAGGTGAAGCCGATTGTTATGTGCGTGTTGGTCCAACGGGTGAGTGGGACACGGGCGCAGCACAAATAATTATCGAAGAAGCGGGCGGTCAGCTGCTGGATATCGAACTGCAACCGCTGACCTATAACGAGCGTGATAGCTTGCTAAATCCCGACTTTATTGTGATGGGCTCGCCCAATCTGCAGTGGCATAAAATCCTGATTGCCAGTTAATCAAGCTTGAAGTTGGCGCTGATCTAACCATTGATTAAGCGCCTGCTGATCACCGCGAAAAATCACCCGTTCACTTTTCTTCGCTAACTGATACTCATACATAGGGTCGTAGTATTTCGTCAGTAGCATGCCGATCCACTCAAGGTGCAGTTGCAGATTATTGCGCTGTAGCTGTTCATCAATGGCGGTATCAATCATTGCAATAAGCTCATCTGCGTTTTGATGACCGAGTCGTTTGCGAATACTGTTAATGCTTTGATGCAGATAATCCACAAAGGCATTTAATCCAGCCTGTTCACCATCGCGTGCCACAAAATCATTCAACATACGGTCGACATATTCATAGCGTAAGCGTTGTATACGTTGTTCAAAGCTGGCTTCCAGTACAATCACGTTAGCTTGTTGCATGCCCATGTAAAAATCTTTGGGTAACGCATTGCGACCAATCAGATAGCTTTCATCTTCCAGCAATAGCAGCTCAGGTGAGCGCTGTTGCTGTTTCAACAGCGACACCGCTAACTGATTTTCGAAGTTAATTTGTGTCGGCTGTGGCGTGGTCTTTTTGCCGAAACTGGAGCCTCGATGATTCGCCGCGCCCTCTAAATCCACCGCCTCCGGCCGCTGCAACAGAAAATCTGTTTTACCGGAACCGGTAATACCAGACAGCACCAACATAGGTTGTCGCTGTGGCGTTTGATCTATTACCTCAATTAAGTGCTGCCGCATCGCCTTATAGCCGCCTTCAATGTAGGCCACTTCTAGGCCGGCGGCTTTGATCCACTGTTGCGAGATCTGTGAACGTTGTCCGCCACGAAAACAGTAAATCAAGGCATCGGGATTGGCCGCCAAAAAGCCTAACCAAGCGTCGACTCTTTGTTGTTTGGTCGTTCCATTAACCAGTTGATGACCCAGTGCTAAAGCGGCATCCGGCCCTTGTTGTTTATAACAGGTTCCCACTAACTCACGTTCGCGGTCTGTCATCAATGGTAGGTTGTTGCTGCACGGAAATGCCCCTTTGCTAAATTCAATTGGGGCGCGAAGATCGACCATAGGCCGATCTTCAACAAACAATGTGCTGTAGGCTGATGCTGGATAGGTAAGTTTGGACATTTACAGGTTAATCCAGTGAGTACCGCGAGCGGTCAACTCTCCCACGGCAATTGGGGCGATACCAGCAGAGCTAAGCGTATCAATTAATGTCGCCTCTGCTTCGGGCGCGACTGCGATCATTAATCCGCCACTGGTTTGCGGATCACACAACAGTGCTTTCTGCTCTTCGGTGAGCACTGGCAAATGTTCGCCATAGCTGTCGAAATTGCGTTGGGTACCGCCTGGCACGCAACCAAGGGCGAGATAGTCGCGTGCTTTGGGCAGTAGAGGTAACTTGCTTATATCTATATTTGCGCTGAGATCTGCGCCTTGGCACATCTCCAACAAATGGCCAGCCAAACCAAAACCGGTCACATCGGTCATGGCGTGTACTCCGGCAATTTTGGCGACTTCGGTACCGACCTTATTCAACTGACACATCGCTTCTGGCGCGATCGATACATCTTCATCGGCGAGCTTTTTCTGCTTTTGCGCCGTAGTCAGAATGCCAATACCGAGCGGTTTGGTCAGATATAACTTATCGCCCGCTTGGGCGGTATCGTTTTGCTTGAGGTGTTCCAGTGCGACCGTTCCTGTAACGGCCAGACCAAAAATGGGTTCTGGTGCATCAATGCTGTGGCCACCGGCAAGCATAATACCCGCGTCAGCACAGGCCTGACGGCCACCATCGACCACTTGCTGAGCCACTTCAGCAGGTAACTTATTAATCGGCCAGCCAAGAATAGCAATCGCCATAATGGGTTTACCGCCCATGGCATAGATGTCGCTGATGGCATTGGTTGCAGCGATGCGGCCAAAGGTGAACGGATCATCCACAATTGGCATGAAAAAGTCAGTAGTGCTAATAATGCCAGTATGGTCATCTAACTTATACACTGCAGCATCATCGCGACTGTGGTTGCCAACTAACAGGTTGGGGTCAACAAATTCCGGTAACTGGGACGCTAAAATGGTGGTCAGTACTTTAGGAGAGATTTTGCAACCGCAACCAGCTCCATGGCTGTACTCGGTTAGCTTGATAGGATCTTGCGACATAAAAAAGGGTCCTGAAAGCTACGACAGAACCCCTGATCATAAACTGATTACATCACACTACAAGGTGGACGTGTCATGTTCCACGATAATATTCGCCATTCCTTAAGCGATTCGCGCAGTAAATTGGCGCCAGCGCCTTAACTGTTGATAAAAGTTCTGCTGTAACAGGGCTGCCTGTTGATGCAGATCCTGCTCTTTCAACTGCTGTCCTTTGGCTTCTAACGCGGCTTTCTTGGCGCGGTAGTAGTCTGTCAGGTGCTGCTTGAGTTGCTCATATTCGTGTTGTAGCTGTGATAGCAACTGCTCAGCATTGGGTAAGCGTGCAACCTTATTTTGTGTGTGCTTCAACTGCATCTGCAACTTCGCGGATTCAATCTTCTCTTCAGGGACTTGGCGTAAATCCGACGCCAGGCGCAGCGCTGCGAAGCCCTTAATCATCCATTTGGTGGGATCATAGTGCCACCAACGAATGCCGTTACGGTAATCATGCTCGAAGATGTGATGGAAGTTATGGTAACCCTCACCATAGGTTAGAATCGCCAAAAAACCATTGTCACGGGCGGTGTTGCGGTCAGTGTAGGGTTGTGAACCCCAAACGTGGGCGAGCGAGTTAATGAAGAAGGTACAGTGATGCACTAATACTAAGCGCATCAGACCTGCTAAAAGTAACATCGACAACATATCGCCGTTTAACCAACCTAGCAGCAGCGGCAGGCCAATGTTCATGGTCAGTGCCAGCCATAAATAGTTGCGGTGTTGCCACATCACGATCGGGTCATTTTGCAGATCGCGCGCGTTTTGATAATCGCTATAACGCTCTGGTTGGTACTCTCGCAACATCCAGCCAATATGACTAAACCAGAAACCCTTGTTCGCTGAATAAGGATCTTTGTCATTGTCATCAACATGTTTGTGGTGCACGCGGTGATCTGAGGCCCAGTGCAGTGCGCTATTTTGAAATGCTAGTGCGCCACCCAAGGCATACAGGACCCGTACGATAGGGTGAGCTTTATAAGCCTTATGGGACCACAAACGGTGATAGCCACCAGTAATAGACATTCCTGAGGCAAACACTAAAACGAAAAACGTGAGCCATTCTGCAGCATCAAAGCCGTTGACTAGCCCATGCCATGGCACCCAAATAACAGCGCCAGTAAAGGTCAGCGTGAAGAAAATGACATTAAGCCAGAGAATTCGCGGTTTGTGCATAAATCTACTTCCAGAAATACTTAGGCTTACAAGTGTAAGCTAAAATATTGTAAACGCCTAATCACAGCTTGTATGCTTTACACTTTGTTTATGGCGTAAAGTCGGTATCATCTAGCTAACTGATTCAGAACAAGGAAAAAACATGGGCGTCAGAGCACAGCAAAAAGAGAAAACACGTCGGGCGTTAGTCGATGCAGCATTTAATCAACTGAGTGCCGAACGTAGTTTTTCCAGCCTGAGCTTGAGAGAAGTCGCCCGTGAAGCCAATATTGCCCCCACCTCTTTCTATCGCCATTTTAAGGACATGAATGAACTGGGTATGACCATGGTGGATGAAGGCGGATTAGCGCTGCGGCAGATGATGCGTAAAGGGCGACAACGTGCTGACGCAGGTGGCAGTGTCATCCGCATTTCGGTTGAAACCTTCATGGAAGTGCTGGAATCCAATCCCAACGTATTCCGTATTCTGTTGCACGAGCGCTCCGGCACATCGGCTACTTTCCGAGCGGCGGTTGAGCGCGAGATCGATCATTTCATCTCTGAGTTATCGCACTATATTGAAGAAACGGCTCATCGTGATTTGGAGTTGGCGCGGGTGCAAGCCGAGGCGTTAGTCATTTTGGTATTTAACGCTGGTGCAGCGGCGCTGGATATGAAGCGTGCCGATCGCAAGTTATTAGCAGAGCGATTAATCACGCAATTGCGGATGGTAGTAAAGGGGGCTGAAACCCTGCAGCAGCGCTTGGAAAATCCAGAGTTTCGCTCGCGGCTGCAAGGTCGTTGATAGCAATAGGTTAAGCCGGCCTTCTGCTCAGCAAGACTCCTGCTTCTACATGTTCTGTGTAAGGGAACTGATCAAACATAGCAAAGCGAATCATTCGGTGAGTTTTACTTAACTGTTCCAAGTTATTTGCCAGTGTTTCAGGGTTACACGAGATATAGAGAATATGTTCGTAACCTTGCACCATATCGAGAGTGGCTTGATCTAAGCCTGAACGTGGCGGGTCCACAAAAATGGTATTGCACTGATAGCTGCTTAGGTCGATATCGCCGAGACGTTTAAACTCACGCTTACCTGTAATGGCATCGCTAAAGTCTTCTGCTGACATACGGATGATCTGCAGGTTTTCAATTTTATTCGCGGCAATATTATATTGCGCCGACTCCACCGATGGCTTGGCTAACTCGGTGGCCAATACCTTATTAAAGTTCTGCGCCAACGCTACGGAGAAGTTGCCGTTACCACAATAAAGTTCTAACAGATCGCCTTGGCTGTTTTGAGTGCAATCGAGCGCCCACTCCAGCATCTTTTCTGCCACCTTGGCATTGGGCTGGGTAAAGCTGTTCTCTACTTGCTGGTATTGGTATTGATGGCCATTAACCGTTAGCTGCTCTACAACAAACTCGCGATGCAGAACATGCTTTTGCTTGCGAGCGCGGCCAATAATATCCACGTTAAAGCGTTGCGACAGTCGTTGTTTCAATGCTTCCGCTTCGGCTACCCAATCTTCACCAAGCTGGCGGTGATATAACAGCGATACCAATATCTCGCCTGACAGCGTTGACAGAAAATCGACTTGGAACAACTTATGGCGCAATACCATATTCGGTTTTAGTTCTTCCACCAAGGCGAGCATCATGTCATTAATCAGCGTACTGGCGGGGAGGAATTGATCACAGCGTTGGATCGCCTTCAACTCTTGATCGAACACGCAGTAATATAAGTCATCACCATCGTGCCAGACACGAAACTCGGCTCGCATACGATAATGGGCAGGCGCTGATGCAAATACCTCCAACGTTGGCGCAGAAAAAGGTGCAAATGCTTGTGTAAGCAACTGCTGCTTTTCGGCTAATTGTTGTGGATACAGTGCTGGATCCATTGATGAGAGTTTCATGAAACGGTTCTCCGGAGCTAAAACGGGCGCAAATAGTAAACATATCGTTGCTATAGCTCAAGCAAAGTGACTAAATGCTGCGGCCGCATTTTGCAGTTTCGCAACTGCTATGAAAAAATAGCCTGTCATTTCACATTCGCCCAATGACGGTGTTAAGTGGCAATCATGTTTTCTGAGCAGAGGTTAAGATTGTCGCAGTCAATTCTCGTATTCGACTCAGGTGTCGGCGGTTTATCTATTTTGGCAGAGATCCAAGCCTTGTTGCCGCAACATCACTATTACTATCTGTTCGATAATGCGCGTTTGCCCTATGGTGAACTCGAAGAACAGACATTAATCCGTGGCTGCGTCGATTTACTGGTACCTCTGGTCGAGCATATAAAGGCCGATATTCTGGTCATTGCATGTAATAGTGCCAGCACCCTAGTTTTGCCAGCATTACGTGAGCGTCTGACTATCCCGGTTGTCGGTGTGGTCCCCGCGATTAAGCCTGCGGCAAAGCTTAGTCAAAGTAAGCATATAGGGTTGTTGGCAACGCCCGGTACGATCAAACGACGTTACACCCATGAGTTGATAGCGCAGTACGCTCATGATTGTCATGTTGAATTGTTTGGTAGCTCAGAGCTGGTATTACTGGCTGAGCAAAAGTGTGCCGGCTTTCATTTGGATGCAGCGATACTCACCAGCTTGCTGCAACCTATCCGTGATGCTGATATTGACGTATTAGTGTTAGGTTGCACTCATTTTCCAATGCTAAAAGCTGAAATCGCAGACGTGCTCGGTACTGGCGTAACCTTATTGGACTCAGGGGCCGCCATCGCCCGTCGTGTGAGTCAGTTACTGGAAGCTTCGGCAGCAGAGAGTTTACCTCCCTTGCCATTGCAGCAGAGTTTGGTCGCCGCTTATTACACGGGCAGCCTAAGCGTTGGCTTGGAAAATCTATTACGTCAGCAGGGATTTCAAGCGATAAAAAAACTGACCGCGAACGGTCAGTTTTAATCTCACTATTTCTATTCTTTTCTATCGTCGGAGTCGGCGTCCTGCGACTTCGCTTCCCGAACTTTCAGCGTTCGCTCCTGAAATATGGCGTCATTGAGCTTGGATAACGCTTTCTGCGCACCATCTTCAGTAATCTCGACAAAACCAAACCCTTTACGGCGTCCGGTCTTACGATCACGTACCAAACGGACTGAATTAACGGCACCGTATTTCTCGAACAGGGATTTCACTTCAGCTTCGTTCGCTCGATAAGGCAAGTTGCCTACATAGAGCGTCGTCATGGGGCCGACGGTCTCAGTTGCAACCGCATTACCATTAGTAGGTAAGGCAATAAAGACTAATGCGGACGCGAGTGCGCCAATAACAAAGGCAATATAAGCAGGTAAGTCTGGCAACAAGAAGGAGATCGCCAGTGCCCCAAGTGCTGCAATTAGGGCGACAACAAGCAAGGATTTTTGCATAAACAGAAGATCTCAAAAAATAACTAATTGGCAATATATTTTTAACAATCACCGCTATGGTAATGAATTATTTAGTTTTAAACCAGTACCGGGCTGGGTTGAGGCGCTATTTCATACAATAAATCCCTCAAAATTGGGAAATACCGCAAATTTTGCCGCTTAAAACAGCGTTTCGCTGAAAAGATCAACAAGCGATCTTTTTTCTTTAAAAAAGGGGTTGCGGAGTTTTTTGAGGTGCCTATAATGCGCACCCACTGAGACGGCACAGCGCGAAAGCAAAGGCGGTTGAGGTGGTGATGAGGTAACTCATCACGAGGCGAAAAATAAGTTTGAAA
>NZ_JPEO01000014.1 GCF_000753795.1 Shewanella mangrovi | reverse complement strand
AGCCACCTGCTATGCAGGTGGATTTTTACTGCCACCGCTAAATCAAACCAGATTTTCGGCGGTTGAGTTGGTAATATGCGGTACTTAACAGTTCGCTAAATAGATTAGTTGCTTCATGAAATTGGTGGTGGATGAAAATATGCCGTATGTGCGAGAACTGTTCTCGGACTTCGGTGAAATTGTGTCGCTCAATGGCCGACATATGACAGCAGAGCAAGTGGCAGATGCTGATGTGTTGTTAGTTCGCTCTGTAACGAAAGTGAATCAAGCGCTGTTAGCGCAAAACTCAAAACTGAAGTTCGTTGGTAGTGCCACTATCGGTACCGACCATATTGATCACGATTATCTCACCTCACGTGACATTCCCTTTGCCAGTGCGCCCGGCTGTAATGCTACCTCGGTGGGCGAATATGTGTTCAATGCGCTATTGGAACTGGCTGATAAATATCAAGCATCACTTGCTGGGAAAACAGTGGGCATTGTTGGCGCCGGTAATACGGGTAGTGCGGTAGCAAAATGCTTAGCGGCTTGGGGCATCAACACACTGCTATATGACCCACTATTAGCGCAGCAAGGTGATCCTCGTGAGTTTGTCTCGTTCGATACTTTACTGGCTGAGGCAGATGTTATCACGTTGCACGTGCCCATCACCCATGAAGGGGCGTTTGCTACTCATCATCTGATCGATGCCACTGTTCTTGAACGCATGAAGCCGGGCTGCTGGTTAATTAATGCTTGTCGCGGAGAGGTGGTTGATAATCTCGCGCTGCTTAACAAGCTCAAAACAGCCCCATTCCCGGTGGTGCTTGATGTTTGGGAAGGCGAACCTAAGCCGCTGGCAGAGCTTGTGCCTCTGGTTGATATCGCCACCCCCCATATCGCAGGTTATAGCCTAGAAGGTAAAGCGCTTGGCACCTTCATGTTGTATCAACGCTTGTGTGAAGTGATGAACACCAGCGCGGATAAATCTTTGACAGCGTTATTGCCCGCTACCTGGTATCAAACATTGACCTTGAATCAATTGCCATCTGCTGCTGAACTATTGCGTTTGTGCCGCTTTGTTTATGACCTGCGTGATGATGATCGCCAATTCAGGAAAATTCACCAAATTCCTGACGGATTTGACAATATGAGAAAAAATCATCGTCATCGGCGAGAATTCAGTGCGCTAGCTCTGGTAAATGCTGACGGTTCTGAGGTAGATTGTCTGTCCAAACTAGGTTTTTCAGGAGTCATTCGGTAAATGTCGCAGGAATTTAATGTGGTAGTGTTGGGCGCAACTGGCGCCGTGGGTCAAACCATGATCGAGATCCTCGAGCAACGCAACTTTCCGGTAGCTAAGTTGTTTCCGCTCGCCAGTAGTCGTAGTGCTGGTAACACGGTAACTTTCCACGGTAAACAGGTTGAAATTCTGGACGTGGAAACCTTCGACTGGACTCAAGCACAAATTGGTTTCTTCTCAGCGGGTGGCGATGTTTCAGCCAAGTGGGCACCGATTGCGGGTGATGCTGGTTGTGTAGTGATCGATAACACTTCACACTTCCGTTATGACGCCGATATTCCATTGGTCGTGCCAGAAGTTAACCCACATGCGATTGCAGACTTCCGTAACCGCAATATCATCGCTAACCCAAACTGTTCTACCATCCAGATGTTGGTGGCGCTAAAGCCTATCTATGACAATTTTGGTATTAGCCGCATCAACGTTGCGACTTACCAGTCTGTGTCAGGTTCTGGTCAAAAAGCGATTGAAGAGTTAGCGACGCAAACGGCGAAAAAACTGCAAGGTCTGCCTTCTGAACCAACCGTCTATCCAAAACAGATCGCTTTTAACGTGTTGCCGCACATCGATAAATTTATGGATAACGGCTACACCAAAGAAGAGATGAAAATGGTGTGGGAAACCCAGAAGATTTTCGGTGACAGTTCAATTCTGGTGAATCCTACTGCGGCGCGTGTGCCCGTATTTTATGGTCACTCAGAAGCTGTGCACATCGAGACGCAACAACCTGTTGATGCTGAGTCAGTAAAAGCGTTACTGCGTGATGCACCAGGCATTGTGTTATTCGACGATGATAACGATTACCCAACAGCTGCGACTGATGCAGCAGGTGAAGATCCTGTATTTGTTGGCCGTATTCGCAAAGATATCTCACACGAGTATGGCCTAAACCTGTGGGTGGTTTCAGACAACATCCGTAAAGGTGCAGCGTTAAACAGCGTACAAATTGGTGAGTTGTTAATTCGCGACTATTTATAAAGCCATTGATTTTATTTGAAATGTGATAAAAGCCTGCCTTGTGCAGGCTTTTTTTGTTTTGCAATTGTGAACAGTAGCAGGGCGGTGATTTCTGGTTTATAGTAAACCCAATAAATACAAATGCCTAAAGCCCATGATCTATGGGCGTATGTCAGCGCTTAGAAAGGGAATAGTTGATGAACTTTCGCACTTCTTACTTGGTGGGCCTTTCGGCTATTTGTTTGGCAGTCAGTTCGTCTTTATCTGTGCCAACAGCCCACGGTGAGGTTCTAAAAGTTACAGGTCCAAATGGAGAGAGTCGGCAGCAGGTACGGCAATATGGACCAACGTCGGTAAATGATACGTTTTGGAGTATTGCGCAAAAAGTCCGTCCCGATGATTCTGTGTCAATTTATCAGGTAATGGCCGCCATCTTTGAAGCCAATCCTCAAGCCTTTACCAGTAATAACTACAACAGCTTAGAGCGTGGCATGATTCTGCTTATCCCTTCTAAAGAGGTGATGGCGGCAATTCCACGTAACCTCGCACGTGCCCGTGCTGAGCAGGATGATAAAAGCTGGAATCGTACTGCCCAAAACGCAAAAAATACCGCCCCAGCGCCAACTGAAAATAAAGACCAACAACCCACTGCCACCACAGCGGCGCCTGACAAAACGGTAACCACAACGCAGGTTGATGCAGCTGCAAAAGATCAAATTGCTGAATTACAGCAACAAAATGCCGCTTTACAGACACAGCTCGCCGAGCTCAAAAATCAGCTCGCTGAATCAGAAGCGCAACGCAGTGCATTACAGCAACAAAATCAGTCGTTGGATGAGCGTTTATCACAATTAGAAGCAGAGCTTGCCGCCACAAAGGCGCAGTTTGCCAGTTTCCAAGAAGAGCTAGCAGCAAAAGCCGCGCCTGCTGAGAGTGCTGCTGTTGCGCCAGCGGCCACAACCCCAGAAACAACCGCCACTGAAGCCGTCGAGCCCGCTAAAGAGCCAGCGGTAACAGAGGAAGTAGTTAAAGAGCAGCCTAAGCCTGCGACGCAAGCCGTAACCATGCCGGATGATACATGGCGCAGCATCATGGATAACCCATTGCTGCTCGGCGCGATTACGGGAGGGCCAGCATTACTGATCTTATTGCTGCTGTGGTTATTCCTGCGTCGCAGACGTGCTGCCACTGCGGCGGACGAACCAGAATCGTTAAGCGCGGCAGCTGCCGATTTGGATGATGGTGATTTGGTCGCGGCCGATGGTGACATGGCACTTGATGACAATGACGACGCTCATGCGTCTCTTGATGATCTGTTAGATGTCGACAATATCGAACTGCACCCCGAGCAAGAGTTTGAGTCTGACGATAGTCAAATGGCGATGGCGCAGGAGATGTTTGTCGATGATGGCGACGAGAGTGCCGTTCAGTTAGATGCTGATGAAGAAGGCCAGTCTCTTGATGACCTGTGGGCGGAAGCTATAGGCGAACAGGAAGGTGACAGCCTGAGCTCTAGTGCCGCCGAAGATGATTTTGATTCACTGCTTGACGGTCTTGAAGACGAAGAGCCTTCATTGAAAGATTCGTTACCTGACGATGTGGCTGCGGCACTGGAAAGTGAATTTGGTCTAGATGAAGATGTCGTGCAGTTAGATGACGACGAACCGGTAGCTGAAACCAGCGCCTTTGATTCAGATGAACTGCTCGCTGAATTGGACGATGATGCGTCCACAAATGACGTCGATGCCGATGATCTGTTAGCCGCATTGGAAGCTGATTTACCGACAACGCCATCGTCCACGGCAGAAGACTTAGCGGATGAGATTGCTGCTGAGCTGGAACAAGAAGACGAAACTGATGACGAGCAGCTTGATCCCGACCAACTGCTGGCAGAGTTAGCCGCTGACAGTGAGCCAGAAGATCTGTCTGAGCAGATTGCCGCCGAGCTCGCCCCTGAAATTGAAGAAACGCCGTTTGAAATTGATGCGGATGAACTGTTGGCATCGCTTGAAGCAGCACCACAAGCTGAAGACCTGAGTGCAGAGATTGCCGCCGAACTCGCGGATGAAGACAGTGCGAGTGGGGAAGATGAGTTAGATCCGGATGCATTGCTCGCAGAATTAGAAACGCCCGCAACAGCTGAAGATTTGAGTGATGAAATTGCCGCCGAGTTGGATGAGGCATTAGACGTTAGTGATAACGGCAGCGAGCTAGATGCAGATGCGTTGTTGGCGGAATTAGGTGGTGCAGCAGCGGTTGAAGATGATGCGCTTGAACTGGTCGATGAAGATGACGGCGCGACAGACGAATTAGATGCAGATGCGCTGCTGGCTGAATTAGAACAAGCGAGTACAGATAACGATCAAGCAACTGAAGATGAGAGTGAAGACTTTGATTTCTCATTGGAAGATGAGTTCTCACACGCTGGTGATGATGAAAACTTTGATGGCTTGTTGGCCGAGCTTTCTCAAGAGGAAGAACGCAAAGCTGCGCGCGCGAAGGATTCAGGTTTCTTCAACGATCTAAAGGCGTCACCTAAGACGGCCGCGGCCGATGCTGACGAATTATTAGAAGAGTTGGACGAGAACCATGGCTTGTCACTAAGTGATGACGATCTGCTGAAACAATTCTCTGCTGAGCAGCCGCTGGTTGAAGAGGAAGAAAGCTTCGAGCTGACCTTGGAAGATGATGAACCTGAAGATGCTCCAAGGATCACTGTCGATGAGGCGTTAGCGGCGTTGGATTCCGCAGAGTTATCGAAACGTCCTGTTAAACCTGTATCAGACAGCGAGTTGGCAAACTTCCAGAAGGAAAATGGCTTTATCGATATAGATCGTTTGCTGAACGATGCCGATGAATCTGAGATTGAAGGCGATCCTTATAAATCACGTGATGTCGATGTCGGCGATATTGATTCACTGATGAATGACACTGACATGGTGGACGTCGATGATGAGGAAAACTCAGTCAATGCTAAGTTAGATTTGGCCCGCGCCTATATCGAAATCGATGATAGTGACAGTGCCAAGGCTTTGTTACAGGAAGTGCAGGCTGACGGTAACTCGCGTCAACAGGAAGAAGCTGCAAATCTGTTGAAAGAGATTAGTTAAACATTCATCGATAACAAAGACGGCACTTTTTAGTGCCGTTTTTTATGGCTAGACTTCAACCAATACCTCGATAAACTGCGGTTTCAGCCGGTTGGCTGTGGTAGAATCCGCCACCGTTATTAGTGATGGGGGAAAGCATGCGGATTGCGCTAGGCGTCGAATATGACGGCAATGGGTTTTATGGTTGGCAGCGTCAGGCTGAAGTCGATTCAGTGCAGGGACAGCTTGAGCGCGTCTTGTCGAAAATTGCCGATGAACCGATTGAATTACAATGCGCCGGACGAACCGATGCCGGAGTACATGCGACTGGGCAAGTGGTGCACTTTGACACTGGTGCTGAACGTAATATCGGGGCTTGGACATTGGGCGTAAATGCTAATCTACCGGACAATATTGCGGTGCGCTGGGCGAAAGTTGTCGACGACGAGTTTCACGCACGCTTTTCCGCTACCGCACGTCGCTATCGCTACATTATCTACAACCACAACTTACGTCCTGGCATTCTGCGCAAGGGCGTCAGTCATTATCATGGTGACCTAGATGAACTGCGTATGCATCGCGCGGCGCAGCATCTGCTCGGAGAGAATGATTTCACCAGCTTTCGCGCGGTGCAGTGTCAATCTCGCACACCATTTCGTAACGTACATCGCGTTGATGTCACGCGCCATGGCGATTTCATCATTGTTGATATTGCTGCTAATGCGTTCTTGCACCACATGGTGCGTAATATTGTGGGGTCGTTATTGGAAGTCGGCTATGGCAATCAAGAAGAGCACTGGATTGCTGACGTACTCGCGATGAAAGATCGCACCAAAGCGGCGGCGACCGCTAAACCACACGGACTCTATTTAGTTGACGTGACATATCCTGAGCATTTTGACTTACCTAAGCCAGCGCTAGGCCCATTGTTTTTGGCTTAAATTCACGTTGAAGTAAGGACGACTTTCATGACGCAAGATTCCGCATCTCTGCAACCGCCCGCAGCCAATGCTTCGATTGCACAATGGTTAGATTATCAGTTAGCGCTGCATGCCATTGAAATTGATATGGGCTTAACACGAGTCACTCAGGTTGCCGAAAAACTGGGGGTGATTAAGCTGCCTAGCAAGGTTATTACTGTTGGTGGCACCAATGGTAAAGGCACAACTTGTCGCATGCTGGAAGAGATATTACTGGCAGCAGGATATTCGGTTGGCGTCTATAGCTCACCGCATCTGCAGCGTTATAACGAACGTATTCGCATCAACCAACACGATGTGGCTGACGATGCCATCGTGGCCGCCTTTGAGTTGATTGAACAGACTCGCGCACAGACATCACTGACCTTTTTCGAGTTTGGCACCTTAGCGGCGCTACTGCTCTTTAAACAGCGTCAGCCCGATTTTGTTATTTTAGAAGTAGGATTGGGTGGACGCTTAGACGCCACCAATATTGTGGATTCGACGATTACCGCAATTACGTCAGTTGACCTCGACCATCAGGCGTTTTTAGGGAACACGCGTGAACAAGTCGGTTTCGAAAAAGCCGGTATTTTCCGTTTCGGCTGCGCTGCAATTGTTGGTGAGCCTGATATGCCCGCGACAGTGGCTGACGTTGCCGAAAGCAAAGGCGCATTTCTGAAACGTGTTGGCCAACAGTTTAGTTATCTGCAGGACGAAAATCATTGGCAGTTTACGGGTGAACATTGGCATTTCAATGAACTACCGTTGCCACAGTTACCATTGCCGAATGCGGCGACTACATTGGCGGTGCTTGAGCAGTTGCTGCCAGCGTTACCGCTGGACGCTATTCACACCGGGCTCAGTCGCGCAACCTTAACGGGGCGAATGGAACGTTTGTCAGAACATCCGCTAGTGATTTTAGATGTGGCCCACAACCCTCATGCAGCACGTTACTTAGCACAACGACTGCAGGTAATGCTGCAGGGACGTCGTTGCTATGCTGTGTGTGGCATGCTCAAAGACAAAGATATTCATGGCGTCATGCAGATTATGGCGCCTTTGGTGCAGCAATGGTCGTTAGTGACACTGCATAATGAGCGTGGGGCAACCGCGGCAGAATTACACCAAGCGTTACCATCAGCGCAAAATGCCAGCTTATTTGATGATTTTTCGACAGCTTGGCGTGCGCTTGCCCCCACTCTTAGCCAAGAAGATGTGGTAATCGTGTTTGGCTCCTTTTACACTGTGTCTGGTTTTAAGGAAGTTGTGCAAACTATTGGAAAGGAATAGAGATTTTGGCAACACAGTTTCACAATAGGTTGGTTGGTACCATCGTCATCGCCGCGTTGGGGGTGATTTTTTTGCCAGATATTCTCGATGGTAAAAAGGCGCTTAAACCGGAGCAATTTGCAGAGATCCCACTGCGTCCTGAGGTTGGTGAAGTTCAACAAAATACCCAGGTATATAAAGTGTTGGATGAACCGCAATCGCTTGATACCACCTCAGATACCGAATCTGCTAGCCAAGATCAGCCAAACCAAACCGCCAACGCCAGTAACGATAGCGAAGACACCCCTGTTGCTTCGAGCGGACAAGCGGTAACGCCATCCCCGGCGGAAAAGCCAGTTGAGACCAAACCTGCGCCTAAGTCTCAAGTCGCGTGGACGTTGCAATTAGGTGCTTTTAGTAGCGCCACCAATGTCAAAGGCTTAGTCGCTAAATTGCAAAAGGCGGGCTTTGCTGCCTACACGCTACCGAGTAAACCCGTCGAAGGGAAACTGACAAGAGTCTTTGTCGGCCCCGAGGTGTCGCTCGATAAGCTCAGAACCCAACAACAAAAAGTGGAGTCGCTTACCTCCTTAAAAGGTAAAGTGATCCGTTTCAATCCATTAGAACATTGAGTCAATGACGTTTTTCAGAACAATTATTTCTGAATGTGGGGGTGAGAATGCACTCGCTCTCTGGTAGAATCGCGCCGTTCTCAATCATTGCTGGACACTTCTACCCATGGTTTGGATAGATTACGCCATCATTATCATTATCGGGCTATCGACGTTGGTCAGTTTGATCCGCGGCTTCGCTAAAGAAGCGATGTCATTGGTAGTCTGGTTTGCTGCCTTTTTTATTGCCAGTCAGTTCTATCAAGAGCTTGCTGTCTATATCACCCAGATAAACGACGAGATGCTCCGCAATGGTGTGGCGATTGCCATTCTGTTTGTGGCGACTTTGATTGTCGGGGCGATAGTAAATTATCTTCTTGGGCAGCTTGTACTTAAAACTGGTTTATCAGGTACCGACCGCGTATTAGGGCTGGTTTTCGGCGCGATTCGCGGAGCCTTGATTGTCAGCGCATTATTATTCTTTATGGATGCCTTTACTGGCGCCCCCAAAACAGATTGGTGGCAGGCATCGAAGTTAGTGCCAGAATTTGGAACGGTGATCCAATGGTTCTTCCATTACTTGGAAAACACCTCCAGCTTTGTACCCAAATTATAAAAAGATTATTCGAACATCTTAATACGAGGAAACTTACCCATGTGTGGTATCGTCGGAATAGTTGGCCGCTCAACGGTTAATCAAACCATTTATGATGCATTAACTGTGTTACAGCATCGTGGCCAGGATGCGGCGGGTATTGTGACCGTAGATGACCGAGCATTTCGTTTGCGTAAAGCTAACGGCTTGGTAAAAGATGTGTTTGAGCCTAAACACATGCAACGTCTTCAAGGTAATGCCGGCATCGGCCATTGCCGTTATCCAACCGCTGGTAGCTCCAGCGCGTCAGAAGCCCAACCTTTCTATGTTAACTCACCATTCGGTATCTCGTTAGCGCACAACGGTAACTTGACCAATACTGTGCAGCTCGCCGAAGGTTTGGAACAAAAACGCCGTCATGTGAACACCACTTCCGACTCAGAAGTATTGTTGAACCTGTTGGCGGATGAAATCGACAAGACTGATAGTGCCAAGCTGTCCGCCGATGAAGTGTTTGATGCCGTAGCGCGCGTGCACGAGCAAACGCGCGGTGCGTACGCCGTTGTCGCCATGATTGTCGGTAATGGCCTGTTGGCATTCCGCGATCCATTTGGTATTCGTCCACTTATCCTAGGTAAACACGAAACTGCCAATGGCACTGAATATATGGTGGCTTCAGAGAGCGTCGCGTTGGATGCGGTTGGCTTTGAAGTGATGCGCGACGTAGCACCAGGTGAAGCGATTTATATCACTTTGGACGGTGAACTCTACACCCGCCAATGTGCGCAGTCGCCAGTATACAGCCCATGTATTTTTGAGTTTGTGTACTTTGCGCGTCCAGATTCTACCATCGATAAAGTCTCGGTTTACGCCAGCCGCGTTAACATGGGCACTAAGCTCGGCGAAAAGATTAAGAAAGAATGGTACGACCATGATATCGACGTGGTGATTCCAATTCCTGAAACTTCAGTAGACGTGGCGCTGGAAATTGCCCGCACCATGGATCTGCCGTATCGCCAAGGTTTCGTGAAGAACCGTTATATCGGCCGTACCTTTATCATGCCGGGTCAGCAACAACGTCGTAAATCTGTACGTCGTAAATTGAACGCGATCAATGCGGAATTTAAAGATAAAAACGTATTGCTAGTGGATGACTCTATTGTACGTGGTACTACGTCAGAACAGATCATTGAGATGGCGCGCGAAGCCGGCGCGAAGAAAGTGTATTTCGCCTCAGCTGCACCAGAAATTCGCTTCCCGAACGTTTACGGTATCGACATGCCAACCTCTAATGAGCTGATTGCCTACGGCCGTGATGCCGATGAAATCGCGAAGCTGATTGGCGCTGACGGCATCATTTTCCAAAATCTGGAAGATTTGGTGGAAGCGGTACGCATGGAAAACCCGGATATCAAACGCTTTGAAACCTCAGTGTTTGATGGTCATTACATCACCAAAGATGTTGACCAGTCTTATCTGGATCATCTGACGCAACTGCGTAATGATGATGCCAAAGCCAACCGTAACCGCGATATCGGCACTAATCTTGAGATGCACAACGAAGGGCATCCATAAGCGCTGAAGCGTCATAAAAAAAGCCTCGAATTATCGAGGCTTTTTTGTCGCTGAATCAGCTGAACCAGTTGTTAGCCGACCATTAAGGTATCGTTTTGGTCTGGGCTATTGTTGGCCAGTTTCAGTTGCTGCAACTGCGCCAGCGGTAAGGGTTCTGAATAGAGCCAGCCTTGATGTAGCTCTGCGCCTAAACGTTGCAATTCAGCAGCATTGGCACTGTATTCCACACCTTCAGCAACCACGCTGCAATTAAGGTCGCTCGCCAGTGCAATAATGTGGCATACGATTGAGCGACTGATATCGTTATCCAGAAAATCATTTACAAAAGAACGGTCAATCTTGATTTGCGAAATAGGTAGCTCGCGTAACAACACCAGTGACGAAAAGCCTGTACCAAAATCGTCAACACTGAATTGAAAGCCCATATCACTGATTTTCGACATCACCAGTTTCGCCGTGCCTAAATCTTCAACCATATCACTTTCGGTAATTTCAAAAATAATGTCGCCCGCCTGAATACGGTGTTGCTGCATTAGCGCTCTTAACTGTTGCACCAAGTTGTCATTTTGCAGATCTTTGGCGGAAAGATTGATATGAATACTGTGGCTAAACCCCATAAGGCGAAGTTTAGGCAGATCGTTAGCCACTTGGTTTATAACCCAGTAAGTGATGGCGTTGATCAGACTGCTGCGCGATGCCATGGGAATAAACTGATCTGGTAGCATGATATCACCAGAGGCTTGTGGCCAGCGCAATAACGCCTCTACGCAGCGGGTTTCATTATTAACGGAATCAATAATGGGTTGGTAGTACAGGGTAAATCGGTTGTGTTGCACGGCGTCTGACAGCTGTTGAGACAGATGTAGCTTCCGCTCGGCTTCAGCACCAATATACTGATCGTACAGTGTGAAATTACCTTGGCGTTTCTTACAGTCGTACATCGCCATGTCGGCTTTTTTCATCAAATCGAATAGTTCGTCACTGTGCTCTGGATAACAGGCGATACCGATACTGGCGGACGTTTTCATTGAATGTTGCTGTACCACGATAGGGGCAAGCAATGTCGCATGGATATTGTCTATCAACTGCAGCAAGGGTTCTTGCCCATGTTCGCGATAGACAATGGCAAATTCATCACCGCCGATCCGAAATAGCTTGGCATTTTTCGGCACCACAGCGCTTAACCGCTGCGCTACAGCTATCAGAAACTGGTCGCCGTAATAATGCCCAAGACTGTCGTTTATCTGTTTGAAGTTGTTGAGATCAATAAAGAACAGCGCATAGGGTTTGCTGACGCCACTCAGCGCACTTAAATGTTCAAATAAACATTTGCGGTTATTGAGGTTGGTGAGCACATCTGTCAATGAATTGCGCCGCTCTTCATCGGCTATCGATTCTATTTTTAAAATCGTCTTCAACGCTTGCGGCATAATGGTCGCGACAAAAACAGCGCCAAAAAACAGAATAGCTGAAAGTAATGCCAGCGTGAGGTTGATGGGATGATAAATGAGGCGGAGTAGAAACAGTCCATAGCCGATGCAAAAAAACAGGATCAGCACGACCAGCCACTTCCATCCACTAGCATGATCATTTTGGCAAATACGGTAGGCAGGTATCAAGCTGCTGGCGAGCAGCAACGTACCAATAATAACTGCCGAATATGCAATCCAATCTACTGACATTGAGTAGTCCTTTACTCCTACATGGATGTGATTCTACAACGGCGAAAATGTGACGACTTTCACATGGAGTTAGCAAATAATCCGCAGATAATAGCAATTGACGCTTCAGCTAAGCTGTGAAGGTTATCACATTGTGAATGCATCGTTGATGAACATCACTGTTTGGTAATTTGCGTTTTACTGAAGTGTTGTGGTTTGAGCGCTTATTCACAATAAACCTATTCCAGCTCAATACCTTGTAGTTTGTGAGCTAGCTATCATTCTGACACATCGCTGCGACTTATCGCGAGTCGTAGTCGTGATCTCCCACCACCCCAGTGGTATCGTTATTACGAATCTGAATTTCGTAATAACACGTGCTGAGATTTCTTAAGGCGGCAAAGCGGGGTACCCATGTTGTTTTGGTCTGATGTTAAGTGCGCTGCTCGTGCGTGTATAACACTCGTTTGCTTATGTTATTCGGTGAGCGGCAGTGCACATTTTCTGGAACTCATTCCCTCTACCGACATAGTCTCAACCCCAGCGCAGTCCAAGGTGGCGTTTACCATACAGTTCACTCATCCGATGGCGCAAGGGCCGCTGATGGATCTTGCCGCACCCGAGCAATTTGCGGTGTTTGGACCAATGGGAAAACAAGATTTACGCGCCAGCTTAAGCGCCCATAAACGCCATCAGCAGCAATTTTTTACGGCCGAGTATCAGATAAAGCGTCCCGGTGACTATCTGTTCTACGTGGTGCCAAAACCCTACTGGGAACCGGCAGAAGGAAAAATGATTGTGCACTATACCAAGGTGGTTGTGGATGCTTATGGTATGGAGCAAGGCTGGGACACAGAGCTAGGTTTACCCACCGAGATTGTGCCACTGACCCGTCCTTTTGGTTTGTGGACTGGTAACCTGTTTCAAGGGGTAGTGAAACGCGATGGCAAACCGGTACCTTTCGCCGAGGTTGAGGTGGAATGGAAAAATGACGGCTCGATAACACCGCCAGCCGATCCTTATGTTACCCAAGTGGTGCGCGCCGATGTGAACGGTACCTTTAGCTATGTCATGCCCAAATCTGGTTGGTGGGGCTTTGCGGCGTTATTGGAAGGTGAGCACACCATGCAGAGCCCTGAAGGCAAACAAGTGCCGATTGAGCAGGGCGGTTTAATCTGGGTTTACACTCGAGACATGAAATAGGACAGCAAATGGCACATATTCCTGAGGGCGTGGTTTCTGCTCCGGTACTGATTACTGGTGGCGTGATTGCGGTGGCGGCGCTTTGTTATGCGGTCCGCAAACTTGATTACGCCAAAGTGCCTCATGCTGCAGTATTAGCCGCATGTTTTTTTGTGGCCTCGTTGATCGCGGTACCCGCCGGTCCCAGCAGTGTGCATCTTTTACTTAACGGCATGATGGGCTTGTTACTCGGCTGGACTGCGGTGCCAGCGATTATGGTCGCCTTAGTTTTACAAGCGGTGTTTTTCGGTTTTGGTGGCCCATTAGTGTTAGGTGTTAATGCAGTGAATATGGCGCTGCCTGCGCTTATTGTCGCTTGGCTGTTAAGTGGTGCTTTGTCGAACGCTATTGCCAATGGGGAACAGCGAAAAATTTATCTATTAGGCGGTTTTGCGGGACTTATCGGCGTTGTGGGTACTGCTACTATGGTTTGTCTGTCATTGATCGCCAGCTCTGCGGCTTATCTTACCGCGGCGAAGATTATTGCCGTTACCTACTTGCCGCTTGCCATTGTTGAGGCATTAGTGACGGCTACGGTCGTAGGGTTTATCGCCAAAGTCGCGCCCGAAATGCTGCTCAAAACCCGAGTTGAGCAGGCTCTGCAACCTGAGGAACAAGGTAATGCTGAAGTGTTGTAATGTGCTGTTGGCCTTGGTGTTATCACTGTGCAGTCTGCAAGCATCCGCGCACCTATTAAAAGTCTTTGCTTGGATGGAAGGCTCGCAGATTGTTGGCAATGCCTATTTTGCGGGTGGGATTTCTGCCGCAGGTGCCAAGATTGTGGTGTACGACAACAACAAGCGACCGTTGGCGCAGATAAGCCCGAAGGCGGACGGTAGTTTTCGCATCACAGTCCCCGTCAGTGCTGGTTACGATATCGAAGCCAATACTGGTGATGGGCACGTTGCGCATTGGCAAATTCCGGCAAGCGAAGTCATAACCGCTCCGGCAGAAGCAGCATCACAACCCAAGCAGGCTTCGCAAGATATACAGACTGCGCCAGTGACGCAGATTGAAAACCAAGACAGCGCCATTCACTTTAATATTCTCGCCAACTCAGATTCTGCTAATACGGCTACTGCAAACACGGTTAGTAGTAATGAGCTAAACCACATGATTCAGACTGCGATTGCTAAAGAGGTAGGCCCATTGAGAATGGCGTTACAACAGAGTGACGCCAGAGCCAAGTTGTCCGATATTATCGGCGGTTTGGGCTTTATCTTTGGTATTGCCGGTATGGCGATGTGGTGGCGGAGTCGCAAAAGCTGATGTTAGCCTCACAGTTGCAAGCTCAGCATCACCTAAGCCGCTTCTCCCTTAGTGATCCGCGAGTCAATATTTTAGCCGCGGGTATCTTTGCATTGGTGGCCGTGTTGTTGACGCAGTGGCCAGCGTTAATGTTATTGCTGGGCCTAGCATTGCTGTTCAATGTCATGGCAGGCACGCGATGGCGTTCGGTCATCAAACGACTGTTGGCGTTTGAAACCTTTATGTTGTTGTTGGTGTTAATGTTGCCATTTTCTATGCCAGGTGAAACTTGGTTTAGGCTGTTCGGATTAAGCGCAACGATAGAAGGCGCCAGCCAAGCACTCACTATTTTATTACGTGCCAACGCGGTGGTGTTGGCATTACTGGCCTTACTAGCGATTCGTGAACCTGTGTCATTAGGTTATGGTGCGGCGGCGCTTGGCTTTCCGGCCAAACTTATCCACCTGTTTATGATGACGGTGCGTTATATCCAAGTATTAGGCGATGAGTTTCAGCGCTTGCGTAATGCGATGAAGGCTCGCGCCTTTGAGCCAGCAAGTAACTGGCATACTTGGCGCAGCTATGGTTGGCTGATGGGCATGTTGTTAGTGCGCAGTATGGAGCGTGCGCAGCGGATTGTTGATGCCATGCGCTGTCGTGGATTTGATGGCAGCTTATATCTGCGGTCGCAACTGCTATGGCGCAAGAGTGATAGTCTGCTGCTATTGGGGCTGAGCCTATTAGCTCTGGTGCCGTTAGTATGGCAGCAATTTTTGGAGTAGTCTGTTGAACCCGTCGATCAGCATCAAAGCACCGCTATTATCGGTCACTGAACTGTCTGTTAGCTACACGCATCGCAGCGTGTTTAATGGCGTCAGCTTCGATCTTTACCCGCAGGAACGTTTGGCGCTTGTCGGTGCCAACGGCGCAGGGAAATCTACGCTTTTACGTACCTTAATTGGCCTGAACAATCAGTTCCAGGGCCAAATTGTAGGATTTGGGCAGCGCTGTCGCCAAGAGCGTGAGTTTCAGCAGTTGCGTAAAAAAGTGGGGTTTCTGTTTCAAGATTCCGATGATCAGCTGTTTTGCCCCACTGTGCTTGAAGATGTGGCCTTTGGTCCACTTAACCTAGGTTTGTCGGCCGACGCCGCGCAGCGAAAAGCGCTTCAAGTGCTGGCATCGTTAGGCATGATCGAGTTTGCCGATCGCATTACCTATCGTCTTTCCGGCGGTGAAAAACGTATGATCGCCTTAGCCACGGTACTGGCAATGGAGCCGGAAGTCCTGCTATTAGATGAGCCAACAAACGGCCTGGATGAAAGTGCGCAGCAACGTTTATTAGCGCATCTTGATGGGCTTTCTCAGGCGATGATTGTCGTTTCCCATGACCGAAGTGTGTTGGAACGTTTAGCAACGCGAGCGGTGTTATTGGAAGGTGGTCAATTGACTAAGGCGGTCATGCATCGCCATCCGCACGAGCATTTGCATGTGCATGCTGAAGATCGGATTGCGGCAGGTATCCATGAGCAGGAACACCGCTGAGTATTGTCTTGGGTATATGAAAAAGCCGATGCTAAGCATCGGCTTTTTTGTCAGTCACACATTAGCTATCACACAGCTGGGATCTGCTGAGTAATACAGTGGATGTTACCGCCACCGAGCAAAATTTCACGGGCAGGCACGCCCACAATCTCATACTCAGGGAAGATAGCTTGCAGCTTTTCAGCGGCAATGCCATCAGTCGCCTCATCCAACAATGGATAAACGATGCGCTTGTTGGTGATCAGGAAGTTCACGTATGAACCTGCCAAACGCTCGCCTGATGTACGTGGCACACCGGTGCCAGAAGTGACGCCAGCGGCTTCCTCTGCAGTGCAGAACAGCGGGCCTGGCTGTGGCAGCAGATGCACTTTCAGTTGGCGACCTCTGGCATCAACCGCCTGTTGTAATACTTCTAACGCTGCTTTTGAACGGGCGTATTGTGGATCGCTTTCATCGTCAGTCCAGTGCAAAATCACTTCGCCAGGACGAGCGAAACAGCACATGTTGTCGACATGACCATCGGTTTCATCCATAAACACGCCTTCAGGCAACCAGATGATCTTTTCCACGTTCAGATACTGACGCAGATATTCTTCAATCTGCTCACGGCTTAGTTCTGGATTACGGTTGCAGTTCAGCAGACACTCTTCAGTGGTTAGGCATGTGCCTTCACCATCAACATGAATTGAGCCACCTTCAAGAATTAATGGGGCTACATAACGTTTCCAGCCGTGATGCTTGAGAATATTGTTAGCGACCAGTTCATCTTTATCCCAAGGGAAGTACAAGCCGCCTTGCATTCCACCCCATGCGTTAAAGCCCCAGTCCACGCCACGACATTCACCTTGGTCATTAATGACCATGGTTGGGCCGCTATCACGTGTCCAGCAATCGTTACTCTCCATCGGTACTAGGGTAACTTCAGCAGGCATGATCGTTTTAGCCAGATTTATCTGTCCAGCCGGCACCGCCATAAATACCGGTGTTGCGCCAGCAATCGCTTTGGCAACCGCTGCAAAGGTGCGTTGCGCGATGCTTGCGTTTTCGCGCCAATTATCTGGGCGATAGGGCCAAATCATCCATACCGCTTGCTGTGCTGCCCACTCTGCAGGCATATAGAAGCCGTTGTTTCTCGGCAAACTATGTAAGGTGTTAGACATGAACTGTGCCTCTTACCAGCTGGTTTCGCCGTCAGATGTCAGAATTGCTTCGTACATTGCTGGGCGACGGTCGCGGAACAGACCCCAAGAGATACGTTGCTTGTCGATTTCAGCCAAATCAAATTCATGCACCAACACGCATTCGCTGGTTTTGTCGGCTTGCGCCACCAGTGCGCCAGTTTGGTCGGCGATGAAAGAAGAGCCGTAGAAGGTCATTTCCAAACCTTCGATGAATTTGCTCTTTTCGGTACCGATACGGTTAGAGGCGATCACTGGTACTAAGTTGGCGGCGGCATGCCCTTGTTGTACGCGTGTCCAATGTGGTTGCGAGTCGATGTCTGGGTACGCTGGCTCTGAACCAATCGCCGTTGGGAAGAAAATCAACTCAGCGCCCATCAATGCCAAACTACGCGCAGTTTCTGGGAACCATTGATCCCAACAAATGCCCACGCCTACTTTAGCGTAACGGGTTTGCCATACCATAAAACCGGTATCACCAGGGGTGAAGAACTGCTTTTCTTGGTACGCAGGGCCGTTAGGGATATGGGTCTTGCGGTACACATCCAGCATGCTACCGTCGGCATCGATCATCACCAGTGAGTTGTAGTGGGCATTACCACGGCGCTCAAAAAATGAGATTGGCAATACAACTTCCAGCTCAGCAGCAACCGCTTGAAAGTGCTTAATCAGTTTGCTGTCTTCAATTGTTTGCGCCAACGCGAAATGCTCTGGGCTTTGATCAATACAGAAGTAGGGCGCTTCAAACAGCTCTTGGATCAAAATAATTTGTGCGCCTTTAGCAGCCGCTTCACGTACCAACTTTTCCGCATTTTTGATGTTAGCTTCGATATCCCAAGAACAAGCCATTTGGGTCGCAGCGACAGTAACTTTTGCCATGAACTCATCTCCAGTGTTGATGGACTTTAGGGCAAGTAGCCCAAGCATAGTAGAAGTGTAGGGACTTGCTCATAATCCATCAAATGAATAATATTAATTCAGATATTCATACAGTGAATTTTAAATGAAGCTGCATCAGGTGGATCTCAATTTATTGTTGGCGTTTGACGCCTTGATGATCGAGCGCAATGTGACGCGCGCCGCGGCGCGGATTTTTCTCAGTCAACCGGCAATGAGCCATGCGCTAAATCGGCTTAGACAGACGTTGAACGATCCTTTGTTAGTGCGCACGCCCCAAGGAATGCTCCCTACAGCGCGTGCACTTTCATTACATACGAGCGTGCAGCAAGCACTTAAATTAATTGAGCAGCAATTGGACGCGCCCGAGCAGTTTGAAGCGGCAACCTCTAGTCGCAAGTTTGTCATCAGCACGACCGACTATGTTGAGTGTGTGTTGATCCCGCCACTGATTGCGAAGCTGAAGCAACTGGCGCCTGGCGTGCATATCGAGATTGAAATTCTGCGGGAAACCATTCCAGAAACTGAGTTGGCCAATGGTGATATCGATTTGGTACTCGGCTTTGATGAATATATGCAGGTGCCAGCCTATTTAGCGCGCGAGACATGGCTGACTGAGCCCTTGGTGGGGTTAGTGCGAAGCCAGCACCCATCCATTGCTGAGCAGATTAGCTTGCAGCAGTTAGTCGACACACCACAGGTATTTCATTCGCCGCTTGGCACCAACGAGTCGATTATCGACCGGTACCTAAAAACTCGCGGCTTGACGCGGCAAATTTCGGTCAATAGCCAGAGCTATATGTCAGCTGCAGCCATTGTCAGCCAAACTGACCACCTATTGGTGTTACCCAAACGCGTTGCTGACATGCTAACGGTCAGTGGCCAATTACGGCAGGTGGCGTTACCCGAAGATATGCCCAGCTATCATTTGAATTGCGTATGGCATCCGGTACATCAAGGTTTAGCTTCATTAAATTGGCTAAAAGGATTGATGCAGGGCTTAGTTCATCAGTAAGCTAAGAAAAATCAAGATATTGTCAGGAGCACAGGTGAGTCAGGTCGATATTAGTGTGGTCAAGGTGAATTATCGCCATCCTAAACAAGGGGCTGATCTGCTGCAGTTAATGCAACATTACGCCACCGATCCGATGGGCGGTGCCAAAGCTTTACCTGACAAGGTGATTGAACAACTGCTGCCAACCTTAGCGTCAACACCAACGGCGCTGAGTCTTTTGGCCTATCAAGGTGAGCGCGCTGTGGGGTTAGCCAACTGCTTTTTAGCATTCTCGACCTTTAATTGCGCGCCCATTCTCAATATTCATGATTTGGTGGTGCATAAGGGTATGCGCCGACAGGGGGTCGGGCAGCTGCTACTCACGGCAGCGACTCAGCATGCGAAAGCATTGGACTGCTGCAAAATAACGCTCGAAGTGCTGTCTGAAAATACTTCTGCCCGTGATGCTTATGTCAAAGCGGGCTTTGCGCCTTATCAACTGCGACCTGATACTGGCATCGCCGAGTTTTGGCAAAAACCGTTAACCTAAATTAAGGATGATACTGTGAAAAACATAGCAGGCATTTTGCTGTTGTTATCGTTAACCGCCTGTAACAGCAATACCCAAACACCCGTGTCGAGTGATCGTTGTGATGTCAGCAGTGATTATCAACTGGATTTTCAGCGGCTGGATGAAACCTTGCAGCAAATTGCGCATGGTAGTGGCTGCTTTATCGAGGCTGATTTAAATGAGATTGGTGCAGTCAAACCCAATGCCGTGATTGGACGTTATTCGGTGCTGCAAGCGGTTGAGCAGGCGATTGCTGGCAAGGGGCTAACCGTTAAACGCGATAAACAGAATGGATTAACAATAAGTAAAGCTTAGAAACGCTAAATGACAGGCAAAAAAAAAAGCCTCCACATACGCGAGGAGGCCAAATAAAAGCACTTCAGAGCCTCAAATTCTACCGATTTCCGGCCAAATGGCTCATGAATTAACGCCATGAATTCATGCTGGAAAGGCATGGCTTTATGGCGTTTATGAATTGTATGGAATAGTGCCGCTAATCACTATTTTTTCAACCAGTTACCACTGCCATCCTGCACCATATGACCTTTCTCCGCCTTGGCGATAATCTTTTTCGCGGCGAGTTTGGCAACGTCATCAACACTGATTCCATTTTTGGCGGCAATTTGTTGATAGGCTGCAGTGCGTTTGGCGTTGATCTCTTTCACCAGAGCGGTGACATCGGCGGAGGATTGTAACGGGGCGAGATAACCATTATTTTGTTCGCCAACCAACCCTTGGTCTTTCGCGGTTTGTAAATCGAGTGCCAAGGCGGCAAAGCTCAGAGTAATTGCAGTAATAAACGTGAGCAGTCGAAGTTTCATGGAGAGTTCCTTACAAGGTGCGTAGCACTAGAATAGTTCGTCGTTCGTCAGCAGATCGTCCAAGGCCTTATCTACCTTGATGCGAATTTCGTGCTCAATTTTGACATTAAGGTTAATCACAATAGGCTTATCTGGCGGCTCAATCTTTACCGTCGGGGTACAGCCCATCACTAGATAACTTGCTAATACTGATAACAGCACTATGTTCAATTTTTTCATCGCAGCTCCCTGTTTTACTGCATCGATGCTTCCAGCCCGGTTTGCAAACGATCACCTACGGTGAGGCTTTGCAATAGCTGCAGCAAATTTTCCTCGTGAGAATAGTTTAAGTGTACTGGCCGTTCAATGCCTTGGCCATGGCCTTTAATACTTAGCTGTATATGGGCATCTCCGTTTTCTGCCATATCTAATTGCCCCAATATCTCCTGATATTGCAGCCGTTGCATAAAGTTCAGCACGTAGTCCAAATAGGGTTGGCTGGTGCGCATCTGCTCAATGGTGGGCGTGTTGTGTACCTCAATCAGCCCCGGATCTCGCGCTGCTAAATGCCCGCCCGTGATGCTGATGCGTCGAGCTTTGATGGCCATTGGCAGAACACCGTCAAACACACCTGTGGCAGTAATCCCTTGCTGAGGGTGCTGCTGTAATAGCTGTTCAATATCCATTCCTCGAACTAACACAAATCCGTGCGACTCTCCGCTGAGATCAAAATTAAAGTCGGGAATCGTCAGCAGGCCTTGCAGCGCATTTGCCGACGCATTGAGATGTAATTGTGCGTCGCTAAAGCCGGGCAATAACCAGCTATCACTGACATGATTGGGCGCGGCTGGTGTAAAATCACCATTACCTGTGACGTCGATGTTGGTGACTAAAATGCCAGGATTAAAACTGTTAGCCGTCAGACTAAACTGCTGACAGCCGACACGACTGGCATCCAGCATTTTCGGTGCAACCTTTAACTGATAACGGCAGTCTGCGCTAAGCGTTAAACCGTCAAATGGCATCTGTTGATAATGGCCGCTAGCGTCACTTATTTCCGGTGCCACCGCGACATTCAAAGAAAACTGTTGCGGCTGCTGATGTAAATCGACCTTGGCTGTCAGCTTACTATTTCCCGTGAGTTGCCAGTCGGGTTGCCACTGAAGATTTTTCGCCGCAATTTGTTGCAGTGATGCCAGCGAGGTTTGCATTTGCCAAGTGGCGCTGAGCTGGTAACCCTCTTTTTGCGGCGTTAATTTATGCTGACTTGCTAAGGTCACATCGTCGATATGCCAGATTTCATCGCTGTTGAGTACGCTATTGTGCCAGTGTAATTGCTGTGCCAATTGCACACTGCGCAGGTTCAACAGGCTCTGTTCGTTAGCTCCTAACAAGGTCTTCTTCCGCTGTGCCACGTGTGGTTGTGCCGCGTTAATTGAGAGCTGGCTATCAAGTTGTTGCTGCATAAGCTGTGGCCACAAAGGCTGCTTGGTGGTGAGTGTCAGGCTTGAGACTGCAGGTAGCTGGAGATCCACTTGTTTGACACTAAATTGATAGGGGGCAAACACGCCCTGAAGTTGCTGCACCTGATTATGAGTTTGTGGCAGGCTCAGGGTGAATGTGCCGTGTTGCCATTCGATATTGGCGGCTTGTGTTTGCGTTGCGCTGAAGGCGCTAGCACTGACGCTGTTGCCCGCAAAACGTGCCATCAGTTGGCTCAGCTTGATATTGCTTTGCGGTGAGATTGTAAGCTTTCCCAATTGGCTGCTGCCATCCCAACGGGCATCACCTAAGAGCATGATATTGAGCATCTGGCTCTGCGCTGACCAATGTGTATCCATGGCATTAATGCCGCGCGGAAGCGCTAGCCCTAGCTGCCATTGGCCGCTCGCATTGAACTCATTGACCGATGCAGCAACGGGTAGGTTAAGTTCGCTGTTCGTGAGTGTTAGCGCGAGTTTGCTGTCGCTCGAGGTAAACCAATCAAACAAGGTTGGCGTTAGGATAAGCTTGGGAAGTTGCGCTTGGTAGTGGGTGCCATCACTTTTGAGTGTTAAACCTTGTTCAGCCATCAGTGACATGCCCAATGCTTGCTCTGCAGGCGCGTTAGCCGCAACGTTATCTTTAGGTATTTGAATCTGCTGTTGAACACGTGTGAGCAGAGCATCGAGTTGAGCTTGTTTGGCGGTGTCCAGCGCGAGTTGTTGTGTCCATGCCTGACGTTGCTCAGCTGTGAGCTGCAACGCCAGACTAAAAGGGGCTAGCGACGCATAGCTATCATTGCCTTGATTGCGATAGCGCAGCAACATAGCGCCTTGTGGGCAGTGGTCGGTCGACTCGCTATTCCCAGCGATTTCCAACATGGATGCCGCCGCGGCATCAAAAGCTATCCCAGGGTGTTGCCAACAAAGCTGGCCGTTCACACCACCATCTTTCAGCGTTAGGCGTAGTCCTGCTGATAATTCACCAGTTGCGCGGGCCGCGCCCATCAGCCAGTCTGGCGCCAGCCAAGGATAAGCATCTATCAGCGCTGTTGTTGCCGCTTGTTGATTGAGTGTGTCTTGCAATTGGTACAAGGTGGATAGCGTTAGGCTTGCTTGAAGCTGCCAGACGGCGGTGTTGAGATCTTTCGTCGGCAACTCGCCATCCAGCGCGAGTAAAGTGGCCGCCGTGTCGTCGATGGTCGTCAGTTGGCTGTGGAATTTTCCTTGCTCAGATAGCGTTAAGTTGGCAAGGTGAATCCCAGCAATAGGGGCCGTGCCTTGCAGCGTAATGCGGGTGTCGCCGAAATCAAGTGCAGGAAGATGACCAACGATGGGGAGCCACAAAGGCTCGGTGCTTTGCGACGGCAGTAATTGCGCCACTGGTACAGCAATGTTCGCATGTTGGTATCGTATTGTCGCAATGGCCTGACTTATTTGTTGGTAACGCTGTTCATTGGTTGGCAACTGATACCATTGCCACAGGCGGCTCAGCGTCATCGGCTGTGTTAACGACAGCGAAATAGCGTCAAAACGAAGACTATTCCCCGCATAGTCAAATGCCAGTTGCGGGATGTCGAGCGTCCGATTATCTGCAATGTGCCAGCTCAATGCATCAAAGCGAATATGGTAAGGCGTGAGATACTGATTCAGTTTAGGTAACAGCCAATCGGGCTGATGCCATAGATAACTGACGCAGGCAATTAGCAGCGCCAGCACAATGAGCATGCTAGCCGTTAGCCACAATAACATCCGTTTAAGGTAGCGCAATCCTAGCTCCAACCGCTTGGGGTGACTCAGTCTAACCAACGAATGCTGGTGCTGAGCGTGTGAGATTGTCCCGCTGCTAACGTCACCGCATCTTCCAGTACATTTGCCGCTTCCAGACATACCATCTGCAAGTAGTCGTCACCGTTAAAGCGCGACAGCCGTTGCGATTTGGCAATCCATGGATTCCACAATACGGCCGACGTACTGTTATTGCGACTGACCTCGATGGTGCCGAGTGGGCATTGCAGCCGTTGCACGGAGGCTAGCGAGGTATAGACCCGATCGGTTTCGCGGACAAAGCTGACCGTATCACCGTCTTGAGCATAGGGGCCCTCACCAAATTCAATATATTGGGCGCCGCTAAAGCCGCTTGCAATCAGTTGATGGATATCGCCGATAGGGAAATAGCTGTGTAGTGCTTGGGTGAGGGTGACGCTTTCGCTGCCAAGATTAATATTGGTCAAGTGTAGGCTCAAGGTTTCTGATAACACCACCTCAAGCTCGACGCGCGTATCATGCGACCAATATTGACGTTCAAACTGGCTAGTTGGCAGGGTGAATTTGAGTGTCACCACTTCGTCCTCAACCTGCGTGCCAATCCAATCCCACACTTTATTGCGAGCGAAACCATGAGCAGGCCAATCTTTATTGGGATGATTGCCAAACCATGGCCAGCACACCGGAATACCACCGCGGAGTCCACCGGTGCCCGGTTGATATTCGTCGGCACTTGATACCCACAACAGTGGCGCTTTAGCTGTCGGCGCAAAATACTCAACTTGCGCACCTTGTAAGAAAATCCGCGCTTCGCAACGCTCGGAATTGATCTGTAGATATTCCAGCCCATTGGCATGAACCATTTGGCGAATGCTAGCCATGAGATTGCCCTCAAATCATTGGCACAGTGAATGGGCTATAGCTTAACTGGTTTTACGTTACGATTTAAGTTGTTATCGGCAATGCTGTTCAAGTTGAATATTTTCTGCAACACTGCCGCAACCATTCACGGGAGAACTGCAATATGGATTTGAATTACGACGCCAATAATATCTTCGCGCGCATTATTCGTGGTGAGTTGCCTGCCATAAAAGTCTATGAAGATGATTTTACCTTGGCCTTTATGGACATTATGCCGCAGATGCCGGGACATCTTCTGGTACTGCCAAAAGTGCCAGCGGTGACACTTTATCAATTGCCTGATGATGCCGCGACCGCCGTATTACAGACACTAAAAAAAGTGGGTAAGGCGCTTGAACAGGCGATGGGCGTTGATGGTAGCAGTGTATTTCAACATAACGGCAGTTACGCCGGTCAAACCGTGCCTCATCTGCATTTCCATTTGGTGCCTGGCCCGTTAAAAGCGCTAAAAGCGCATGCCAGCGAAAAAATGGACAGTGACCAATTAGACGCTATCGCCGAGCGTATCCGCCGCGCTATTGCTAACCCTGCGGTCTAATCGGCAGTGGTGATACTGGCTTGCGATTAAAAGTGCGATCCAGCACCTTTTGTAACTAAGCTCAGCTCACACAACGCGCATTAGCTTTCTACAATGGTGACATTAGCCGTAACGATTAAGAGGGCGACAATGACGACCAAATTTACCGTTGAGCAATCCATGCGTGAACACACTACCGCGGAACGCATTATCTGGTGTGCAGCCAATGATGAGTGTGATTATGTGGTGATGAAGGATGATGAAGAAGTGCACTTTACTCACTTCTCAGAGCCGGGACGGCTAAAGTTACTGCGCGCCGCAGCACCGATCAATTCGGCAGAAGCGTTGCTCTCGTTCGCTGAGCATGATTACGCTGAGCGGGTTCAGGCCTTGTATCAATGATTGGCCTTGTGGCAATAAAAAAGCACCGTTCAACGGTGCTTTTTTATTGGTGAATTACGACAAACAGCTATAACCGCTGATTAGCCGACAAACTTGCTGGCGATAGCCGCAACGCGGGCACCATAGTTACGCGCGGTAACTAAATCACCTTCTGGGATCACTTCTGCGCCAGCGTCAGAAGGGGATTGCACTAAAACCCCAACAGAGGCCCCCAAGTTGTTTTCATCGTTACGGGTCGCAGCTTGGGTATTGGCTGGCAATACGCCCAAACTTACCCAAATGCCACCGTGCTGTGACGCCAAGGTTTGCAGATATTGCAGCGTTACTTGTTTGTCTCCGTTAAGGCTGGCGGAGTTGGTGAAACCACCAAAGACTTTGTCTTTCCATGCTTGGGTGAACCAAGCTTTAGACGTGGCATCAGCAAACTTTTTAAATTGCCATGGCGCGCCGCCCATATAGGTAGGGGCACCGAAGATGATGGCATCGGCTTTAGCAAGGCTGTCAAAGTCTGCATCAGTGATATCGCCTTCAGGGCTGATTGCAATCAGTTGAGCCTTCGCGCCATCTGCGACATATTCAGCTACGCGTTTGGTGTGTCCATAACCTGAAAAATAAACCACTACGGTATTCGCCATAAAATCCTCTCTTACTACTGTGAATGATCTGAGGCCGTCCAATGGCTGGGCAGCAACATAATGGATGGGTAAATAGTATATTTTGGAAACCAGGTTTACAATTAGGGAGAAAAAAGTGCGTTAGTTACCTGGAGGAAACTATGACAGCGCTGAACCGCTACAACGTCTACGCGCGCAGCTGCCCGGCGAGACAGTGCTTTGAGCGTCTGGCAGAACGATGGGTAGTCTTGATTATCGGTTTGTTACGGGATGGCGAAGCACGGCGTTTTAATGAGATAAAACGTCAGGTTGATGGTATCTCCCAAAAAGTATTGTCACAGAAACTCAAGCAGTTAGAGCGAGATGGCATGATTGCCAGACAGGTGTTTGCCACCATGCCAATCACTGTTGAATATCAGCTGACCTCGCTTGGATTATCTTTTGCTGACACCATTGAATTGGTCGGGCAGTGGGCTGAGAGCAACGTTGAACAGATGCTGCACTCACAGCAGCAATATGACCAACGGCAACAGGCTGAAAAATCTAAAACGCCCTAACGGCAGATGAACCAATTAGGGCGTTTTTGAGAAAAATGACACCAGACTACTTACCGCTCAAGTCGATACGATATTCGGCAAATCCGTTGGCATTACTGCCCACTTTCGTCATCGGTCTTCTGTGGTTAGCGTTGACGAAGTCGTTGGCCTTATCACTGTCTTGTGTCGAAAAGCGAATATCCAGCGTTGTATCGCTGTTAATATCCGCAAAATCCCAGTTGTTGTCCGCTTGCGGGTTCACCTTGCCCGCGAACCCCCCTTTGCCGTCGGCACGCGACATCATGCTGATGTAATCAACTAACGCCTTGCGATTGGTGTCAGGCAATTCCATTACCACATGATCGGCACCGGTACCCGCAAATTTGCCACCAAAGGCACGGTAGTTATTGGTGGCCACAATAAACTGCATTTTTGCCAGTGCTGCACCCGTGATCAGATTACCGTCACCATCTTGGTAACTCAGATGGGTGATGCGCACAGCATTGGGGTTTTGTAACTGACAATCGCTATCAAACTTACTCGGTTGTGTCACATCAATGCGATAGCTCACGCCGTCAATAACATCAAAGTTATAGGTGGGATGGTTAAAGTTAATTAACGGCTGTGGCGCGCTGCTATGCGGATCAATTTGATTGAACTGATTAGCGGAACATTCCAGCCAGTCTTTGAGTTCTGCACCGTTAATTTTTACCGCCACTAACGTGTTGGGATACAGGTACAGATCTGCAGCATTTTTAAAGGTTAACAACCCCTTACTGACTTCAATATATTGATTGGCGTCATTAGCCGAGGCTTGCCGGGCACCCGCTTTAAACGGTGCAGCAGCTGAGAGCACGGGGAGGTCATGTAACTCAGGTGGCAGCATTTGCGCCACTTTTGCATGCTGCGCATCGGCGACAATTTGCACCGATGGATCATCCTGCACTTGCGACAGGAAACTGTACATATCCTCACTTGCACGGCCGATAGGGCGCGACATAAACGCAATAGTACCTTGATGTTCTGCCGCTACCGCCTGATGAATATGTCCATCGGCCGTTACCAGCGGTTTGCGATTTTTACCATCAAAAATCGGTACCGCTTTGGCACTGGCATCAGTGACCTGCCATTGGCCATTGTTAAGCGTTAAAGTGAGATCCACTTGTCCCATATTATCGCCCCAACGACCCGGCATGACCGCAGGAATGCCATTCATTAAGCCTTTTTCAACGTCAGTATTGGGCAAGCCTTGGTAACGAGCAGCGGGGAAAACAGAATGGCTATGACCAAATAAAATGGCGTTGATACCAGCTACGCGAGTCAACGCATACACGGCGTTTTCGGCATTGGGATCGCCGGGGTTTTCGCTAGAGCCAATACCTGAGTGTGGCACCGCAATAATGATGTCAGCACCTTTGGCCTTCATCTCTGGCACCAGTTTTTGCGCGGTCAACAGAATGCTCTCAGCGCGGACTTTATCGCGCAGGTTTTGCTTATCCCAAAGCATAATTTGCGGCGGCACAAAGCCAATATAGCCGATATTGAGTGTATGCTGCTGGCCGTCGCTGTCCACCACTTGGGTCGGCTTAATGACATAAGGAGTGAACAGGTGGTCACCGCGTTTTTTGCCATCCCAACACTCGGCAGCGTCACAATAGACGTTAGCGTTAATGTAGGGAAACTTAGCGCCACTCAGTGACTGATGCAAAAAATCTAAACCGTAGTTAAATTCATGGTTGCCGATGTTGCCCACGGCATAATCTAAGGTGTTCATCGCCTTATAGACCGGATGAATGTCACCCTTGTCGATACCATGATGCGCTACATAATCGCCCATTGGGCTGCCTTGCAACAAATCGCCATTGTCGACTAACACGCTATTGCTGGCGCTATCACGAGCGGCTTTGATTAAACTCGCGGTGCGTGCCAAGCCGATAGTGGGATCTTCTTTGTCCGCATAATAGTTGTAATCCATGATATTGGTGTGCAGATCTGAGGTTTCTAACACGCGCAGATGCACTTCCGCTTTTGCAAAAGCGTTAGCGGCAAAACCAGCTCCCACAAGGGTGGTAAGCAATGACATGGCAAAAAAGTTGTTACTGGCCATAAAGCACCTTGATAACCATAGAAAGCAAAAGTTGCCATAGTGTGCCGTGCGAAGCCGCGTCTGTGAAACATTATTAAGTCGATTAGGCAGAATTTTTGTAACAGTTGCCCTGATTGAATAGCGTTTGTCCTGTGCTGACAACTGATGCTTAGGCACATAACAAGATAATGAAAAATATGCTTTTTCTGTTTTTATTCTGAGCGGGATGACGCAAAACCTCGGTTTTGCGCGCAAAATGCAGAAATTCTTACAACTCTGTCATTGTTTCCGGTAAGCAAAAGTTGCTATGGTTTGCAGCGGTTTAAACTGGATTACCGCCGCCGCTGAACTCACTACTCAGCATTTCCATAATGAAGCGGTAACCTGCCTGACACAAATGGAGTCAAGATGCGTAAAACTTTAATTGCGACTGCGATCGGTGCATCGCTGGTTTTGAGTGCTTGTGGCGAATCAAAAGCCCCAGTAGCCGAAACTAAAGCACCAGTAGCTCAAACCAAAGCAGCAGCGCCTGCGACCGCTGAAAACGTACTGCTTAGCAAGAGCCCACTCGATTACGAAGCGCCACAATACGATAAAATCACTGTGAGCGACTTCCTGCCAGCATTTGATGCAGGGCTGAAACAACACAACGAACAAATTCAAGCGATCATCGACAACAGTGAAGCACCAAGCTTCGATAACACAATTGTTGCGATGGAAAAAAGTGGTGTAATCCTTGACCGTACTTTGCGCGCATTCTTCCAATACTCTGGCCTGTTGTCTAACGACGCGGTACAGAAACTGGAAGCGGACATCATGCCGCGTCTGACCGAACATTCAGACAATATTTACATGAATCCAAAGCTGTTTGAGCGTGTTAAAGCGATTTATGACGCCAAAGAGCAACTGACAGATCCAGTTGATCAGCGCTTGGTTGAACACTATTACACTGACTTTGTTCGCGCTGGCGCTAAGTTGTCAGATGCAGATAAAGCCACACTGCGTGAGTTGAATGGCGAACTGTCAAAACTGTCGACTGAGTTCGGCCAAAACATCCTCAAGTCATTTAAAGACGATACCATTCTGGTGACTGACAAAGCCCAGTTGGCGGGTTTAAGTGATGATGAAATCGCCGCGTTGGCGGATGCAGCGAAAAAAGCCGGTAAAGAAGGCTATCTGATCACTCTGGTGAACACGACTCGTCAACCGATATTGATGAGCCTGGATAACCGCGAACTGCGTCAAAAAATCTGGGAAACCTCTGCCAACCGTGCCAAAGCCGATAACGGCCCAATCGTGATCAAAGAAGCTGAGCTGCGTGCTGACAAAGCCAAACTGCTGGGCTATGCCACTTGGGCAGATTACAAACTGGCTGATCAGATGGCCGGTAAGCCAGACGCCGTATTTGGCATTCTGGATGACTTAGCACCTAAAGCGGTTGCTAAAGCCAAAGTAGAAGCGGCTGATATTCAAAAAGAAATCAAAGCTGAAGGCGGCGATTTCGAGCTGAAGCCGTGGGATTGGAACTACTACGCTGAGAAAGTCCGTAAGGCGAAATACGATTTGGACGAAAGCCAAATCAAACCTTACTTTGAATTCAATACCGTATTGAATGACGGCTTGTTCTTCGCCATGAACAAACTGTATGGCATCAGCTTTAAACCGCGTCCTGACTTGCCAGTATGGGAAGAGAACGTTAAAGCATGGGAAGTCCATGATAAAGATGGCAGTGTCATCGGTCTGTTCTATCTCGATCCTTATGCGCGTACCGGTAAAAACGGTGGTGCGTGGATGGATGAGATTGTGACCCAGAACTTCCTCAAAGGTCAGAAGCCTGTCGTTTACAACGCACTTAACATTCCAAAACCAGCCGCTGGCCAACCGACATTGTTGACCTTCGATGAAGTGTCGACCATGTTCCACGAATTTGGCCACGGTATTCACGGTCTGTTCTCACAAGTGAAATACCCAAGTCTGGCGGGCACCTCAACCGCGCGTGACTTTGTAGAATTCCCTTCACAAGCGAACGAAGACTGGGCAATCGACCCTGCAGTGTTGGCGAACTACGCTAAGCACTATAAAACAGGCGAACCAATTCCGGCAGAATTGCTGAAGAAAATTCGCGCTGCCGCAAGCTTTAACCAAGGTTACAACACAGTTGAATACTTGGGCGCGGCACTGCTCGATATGGAATGGCACTCAATCAAGCCAGGTACTGAAATCGAAGATGCGCAAGCCTTTGAAGCCAAAGCGCTGGCGAAACACGGTCTGGACTACGCGCCAATCATGCCACGCTACCGTTCAACTTACTTCAGCCATGCTTTCTCGGGCGGCTACAACGCAGGTTACTATGCTTACCTGTGGACCGAAGTATTTGCCGCAGACTCATTTGAGCACATGATGGAAATGGGTGGTCTGAAGCAAGAAAATGGTGATAAATATCGTGAAGCGGTATTGTCCAAAGGCAATAGCCAAGACTTGATGCAAGATTACATCAACTTCCGTGGTCATAAACCAACGGTTGATGCACTGTTGAAACGTCGTGGCTTAGTTAACTAAGCCTTGAAGAAAAGAGTGTGAACTAATTTTGCGTTAGTTCATTACGCTTTTTGTTTAAAAACACTCGCTTTTGCGAGTGTTTTTTTATGTGTGAAATTTGGCAATTTCAGATTGGGTTTGTTGGTGTTGCTGGTGGATTTGTTTTTTGGCCGATTGGCCATGGCGTGGCTTTTTTAGCGTGGTGCGCTAAATCGCCTGCAGGTCTATTGGTTGTCTTTGGCTTTAGAAGCGCTTAGCAATTCGTCTGTAGATATACACATTTGCTGGTTTTTCTATTGTGTTCAGGCAGATATGTGCTTAGATTGAATCAAATTTTTTATGGAAACGCACATTCTGCGGCACGAAATTATGACGTTATGTCGTCAAATATACTCTTATATTTTTATTCATAGAACAGGAAAAACCAATGGCTCATATACCAGAAGAAGCACATGTTGTTGCCTACTATTTGGCAAAATTCCCAGATTCTTATAAAAATCTTGAACCTAATAAAAATATGACGAGTTTACTTATTAGTTACTCTCGATTCTTTTGTATGCCAGATAGCTCATTGAAAAGACTGAGAGATGAGTACGATGCTTTTTTTCCACATAGAGCAGGATATAAAGGTGCGGATAAGAGGGGATCTCGTATAAAGGTCCATATGTCTCTAAATAATTTAAGTGAGTCTGAGTTGCACGATAGAGTGCTAACTATTGTAAATGAAGATTCCGCTGTAATACCTGAAGTAGAAACTAATGCATCTTTGTTGGAAGGAAAATGTGTCAAAATTTTAGTCAATAAATTTGAACGGAATCGGTATGCGCGAGCTGCTTGTCTCGAACATTATGGCTTCAAGTGTCAATGCTGTTTAAATAATATGAAGGACATTTATGGTTCAATCGCTGAAGGCCTCGTTGAGGTACACCATATCACACCTATTTCTGAAATCGGTGTTGATTATCAAATTGATCCAATCGCTGATTTAGTCCCCTTGTGCCCTAATTGTCATCGAGTCGTGCACAAACGAAATCCGCCTTATACAGTCGAGGAAGTGAGATCAGCGTTAAAAAATATAACAAGTCGCTCAAATTGATCGCTAACATTTGGCATTATTGGTTTGGCGAATTTTTGTGATTACGGTGTTAAAGTTAAGTTTTGTATTACGTCAGCTGCGATTCCTAGTTAGCATTGGTATGATTCAGATGTTCGATCTGTTTGCTATTTTATTCAAGTTTTTGTAAATGAATAAGAAATTTATTCATTAAAGGTGCTAAATTCTATAGTGGAAGAAAAGTGATATGGGATGGATGGAATTATTGATGAATTTATAAATGGTTCGTTTTTTACGATAGTAAATTATAGGTGATGATACTATATGGATGAACATTTAAATGAGATTGATTCACTAAAACCACTTGAAGAAATATTTAGTGTGGATCCTAGGAATAAACACTATGACATTAAAGAATGGCATTTGAAATTGTCTGAAATCTCATTGAATGCAAATACTCCAATTGAAGTGAAACAATTGTTCGAGAATGCAAAGAATATCGCATTGTTTACTTATTTCTCGTACAGGTTGCATCAATCAGCGGAGACAATTGCATACAGTGCACTTGAGCAAGCATTGAAAATGAAGTTTGAGCAAGAACGAGGCAACATTAATTTTGAAAAGAAACCTAGACGACTAGAACACTACATGAATATAGCTCTTGAACAAGGGTGGATTACAGATGAAGGTTATGAATCGTCTAGAAACATCGCTATTAGTAGGGTAGAGCATCGGAAAATTTCAGAATTAATGAAGAGTGAAAGCTTGAAAGAGGGCGTTGAAATTCCTGTTCCAGAGCCATCTGAAATTGAAGTACTCGAAGAAATGAAGTCTATGCGGATTGCTGAACGTCATCTTCATACAGGGCGTCACATCAGAAACTCCCTCGTGCATGAGTACAGCGGCTAAGCTCCTACCTCATTTGGAACATTGAGGCGTATTGCCGAGGGAATTAATCAGCTATTTTAAGAAGTTTTCTAGAAAGTGGTTACGAGGAAATAACAATGTTTGGCTGTGTTAAGGCCTGAGAAAACTAGACCACTCTGTACTCACAGGATTGCACCTAAATTCCCAGCACATACGGGGCAGTGGCCGTCGCCAGCATGGATGCTGGCGTCGAGCTTACAGGGATGTATCCACAGCGTGCCACTGAACTGTATGTGCATTGCCCACCGCAGGTGATTAACTACCTCAATCATTCATACACTGCGAAAGTGATATGGAACATAAAGCATAATCAGTGAGCGCGTACCGCCGCGCGTTGCGGTAATAGTACTAATAGCACCACGATGGCGCTGATAAGCGTGATGCTTGCGCCATAACGGCTTAAGTCGAGACCGCCATTGGCAATCGGCTTGTCGAGCCAATCACCCACCACGGCACCTAATGGTCGGGTTAAGACAAAAGCAGCCCAAAATAATAGCGTGCGTGACACTGCAGTGAATTTATACAGCGCTAGCAACAGCAACATTAAGCCACCGAAAATTTCTGCCGCCGCAAGATAGCCAAGCCCCTCTGTATCGGCTACCCAATCGCCTAGCGCGGTCCCCAAGGTTTGCGACATCATAATGGTGACCCAATAGAAGGTTTCAGCACTAGGAGTGTTCACCGAGCCAACATCAACCCTGCCTAAGGTGAAATACCAGGCCAGTATTGAAACTGCCAATAATGTCAGCAGTAGCGCGCTACCTCCGGCGTAACCAATGCCGAGTGAACGGGTACAAAAATCGGCAATGGTGGTGCCGACGGTTGTTGAGGCTATAATGGCAATCCAATAGCGCGTTGCTTGAAACTCGGCAGCACGGATCTGCCAATATACGGCTGCGACAAATACCATCAGGAAAATAGCACTGCTGACGAGATAGCCAAGATTCATCGACATTGAGACGGCATCTCCGCCAGTTTCTCCAAGCGTGGTGGCGAGCACTTTTATCAGCCAGAAACCTAAGGTCACGGCAGGGACTTTTACAAGGGCTTGCTGAGTCGTCATGGGCATATCTCCTGCATTGCGCTTCACTTCACGCTGGTAAAGAGCAGAATGAACTCTGATGGTGTTATTGACTGTGGCGATGATTGCTTAACTTTTCGTTAAGAGGTGCCAATGTGGCGCTATCTGCAATTTGATGCTGTCGTTGGTAGCCCTTTAGCCGGGATTACATCCGCAAGTTTGTCGATAGCGGTTGCGTTTTTGCGACCAGTACGCACTTTGAACAATCCTTGTTGCAGAGATGTCGTTTTGTTGCTAAGTTGTTAATGTTGTAAGGGAGTTGACGAAATAGGATATGGCTGGATTCGTCATTTACGGAATAAATATATAAGGACATATTATGCTCCAACGGATGCTCATTTTGTTACTGGCGGCCTTAACAATGTCATGCAGTAGCGATTCAGATGATACAACCCAACAAACCCTCAAGTTTTTGTCATATAAGCAGCCATGTGTGGCTACATCTCAACAACTTTGCTTACTGGCTGCAAATACCAGTTCTCCAACGTATTTCTATGATGCCATTGCGGGGTTTGAATTTGTTTGGGGGCACAGTTACGAGTTAACGGTGGATGTCACCACTATCAAAAATCCGCCAGCGGATGGTTCATCAATGTCATATGAGTTGGTTAATGTTGTCTCTGATGTTGAAGATGCCGTTGGCACTGCTTATCCGTACGATTTGGTTGAAATGATGGCGTCAACGATTACCAAGCAAGGTGATGTTTACTATTTCTTAGGGCAACCATTTAACTGCAGTGCTGATGCCGACTGTGATGGTCTGGTGGCAATGAATAATAGTGGTGGTTTAGTGAATCTGGCGTTTGAATACGCGGGTGATGGCAACATCACCTTGACTGGCTGGAACTAAGTTCTCAGTTTGGCCGCAGCAAAGAATAAAAAAGCGCTTTGGGTGAAGGTCCAAAGCGCTTTTTGCTGTTTGAGAGATGTAATCGCGTGGGCGATTAATAACGGATCATCACTGATTTCAGCTCGGTGTAGTCTTCGATAAAGGCTGCGCCGTATTCACGGCCGATACCTGAACCTTTGGCGCCGCCGAATGGTACGCTTGGATCAACGATGGTGTGCATGTTCACCCACACAGTACCGGCTTCCACTTGTGGCACTAAGCGCAGGGCTTTGGACAAATCGTGAGTCCAAATGGATGCGGTTAAGCCATAAGGAGTGTCGTTCATTTCGCGAATAAGTTCTTCTTCGGTGTCGTAAGTAGCCAGGGTGGCTACTGGGCCGAACACTTCTTCACGCCATGAGGCGTTTTCCAATGATTTTGGACGGATCACGGTAGGTTTGACGTAGAAGCCTGGGCGGTCGTAGGTTTCACCGCCAACCACAAAGCGGTCGCCTTGGGCGCTGGCAGTTTCAAACGCTTCAATCACTTTCTTGTATTGACCTTCGGTCGCTACGGGGCCGAATTGCGCGTTTTCATCCATTGGATCGCCAGCTTCAATGCCTTCTAAGCGTTCACGAATGGCGGCTTCAACCGCATCGATTTGGCTGGTGTGCACGAGGAAACGTTCAGCTGAAGCACAGATTTGGCCGGTGTGCATAAAGCCTGCTTCAAACATGCCGTTGACGATCTCTTCCACGCTCATATCGGGCAGGAAGCCTGCGGCGTTTTTACCACCGAGTTCCAGTGTTACGTGTTTCAAGTTTGCTTTCATGGCGGCATCGGCAATGATGTGGCCAGTGCGAACGGAGCCTGTCAGTGACACTTTGGCGATACGGTCGTCAGGAATGATTTGGTCGCCCAAACGGCCGGGGCCGTTAATCACGTTCAATACACCGTCTGGCAAACCCGCTTCTTTACCCAATTCAGCTACGCGCAGCAGCGAGAATGGGGTCGGTGAGGCAGATTTCAGCAACGCGGTGTTACCGGTGGCTAAGGCTGCGCCCAGTTTCCAGATAGGGATCATTACTGGGAAGTTCCACGGAATGATACCGAATACCACGCCCAAAGGTTCGCGCAGGGTCATGGCAGTGTATTTTTCGCCATTGGCGGATGGCACCGATGGTGTCAGGGTTTGGCCTGCAATTTTGGTCGCCCAACCAGCGTAGTAACGCAGGAATTTTGCCGCCCAACCCACCTCAATCATGCGTGACAGCGACAGCAATTTGCCAGATTGCAGGGTTTCTAGCTGTGCAATCTCTTCGCCATGTTGTTCAATCAAGTCAGCAAAACGCAGCAAAATACGTTCTTTTTGTGCTGGGGTAGTTTCCGCCCATTCACCTTTGAAGGCAGCGTGCGCAGAGGCAATTGCTTGCTCTACTTCTTCAGGCGTTGCACGGGCAACGGTGCTAACCAGTTCACCGTTAGCAGGGTTGCGGATCTCTTCACGGTCGGTGGCTGAGCCAGGCACAGCTTTACCATTGATGAAGTGACCTTGTTGACGCGCAAGAAACGCTTTGACTTCAGGAAGTAGCTCTACAGTAGCCATAATAAAATGTCCTTATCGTCTAAAAATTTATTTCACTGCTAATTCAGCTTCGGCTTCGCGCGCTTTGGCGGCAGGTTTGGCTGTTTTAGCTTTTGCAGCCAGCGTTTGGCTGCCAAGTGGGTCTTTCACACCACAAATCAAGTCACTGGCTTTTTCAGCAATGGCGATGGTTGGGGCGTTGGTGTTACCACTTGGAATGTGTGGCATTACCGAAGAGTCAGCTACACGTAAGCCTTTAATGCCGTGTACGCGCAGCTCTGGGTCAACCACTGAAGTGGCTGGGTCTTGGCCGATACGGCAAGTACCGACTGGGTGATACACAGTGCGTGATACGCGGCGTACATATTCTTCGATGGCGGCATCGTCATCGGCGCTACAGGTTGGGTTAAATACTTCAACCACGTGTTCTTTCAGTGCGGGTTGTTCAAAGAATTTCAGTGCCAGTTTGGTGGCGCGGATTTGGCCTTGAACGTCTTCCTCTTTTTCCAAATAAGCGGCACGAATACGTGGCAACTCTTCTGGATTGGCGGAGCGAATTTCCACTTCACCACGTGATTTTGGTTGTAGGTGACCGGTTTTAATGGTTACACCGTGGGTACGACCTTTTTGGTTCAAATCTGGGTCATCCCAAGTATCAAGAATTGGCAGGAAGTGGAACTGCACATCAGGTTTGCCTGAGCCGGTACTGTCGATAAAGGCAAATGCTTCCAAAATAGGTGAGGTCAACACACCTGAGCGGCTAAATACCCATTCGATACCGTGGCCGAGCGCTTTCAAACCTTTGTCTTGGCCGTACAAAGAGATAGGTTCTTTGATGGTGGCGTTGACTGACATGTGCAAGTGGTCGTGGAAGTTTTTGCCGACTGGCAGTTCCAGTTTTTGTTTTACGCCAGCACGTTTCAGTACATCGGCTGGGCCAACACCTGACAGTTGCAGCACTTTGGCAGAACCAATCGCACCAGCGGAGACAATCACTTCTTGTTTGGCTGTGGCGGTAATCTCTTTGCCGTGCACTTTGTAAGTCACGCCGGTAGCGCGGCCATTTTCAATTTCTACCCGTGACACCATGGCGTTGAGCTCAAGGGTCAGGTTTTTATCATCGCGCACTTGTTTCAGATAAGTGCGGGCTGTTGATGCACGTTCACCGTTGTGCGTAGTGGTTTGATAGAAACCAACACCTTCCATACGGGCACCGTTGTGGTCAACGATGTAGTCATAACCGGCTTGTTGGCCAGCGCGCACGAACGCATCACTCATTGGGTGACGATAGCGGTTTTCAGACACGAACAGTTGGCCTTTGTTGCCGTGGTATTCGTCAGCCATCGCTTCATTGTTTTCGGCTTTTTTGAAGTAGTGCAGCATGGTGTCGCCGTTCCAGCCTGCTGCGCCGAATTCGTTTTCCCATGCATCGTAGTCAGAGCGTTGACCGCGCACATACACCATACCGTTGATGGATGAACCGCCACCCAGTACGCGACCTTGCAGCACATCCATGTTGCGGTTTTGGGTGTAAGGTTCTGGTTCAGCCATGTAAGGCCAAGATTTTTTAGGGATTACCAAGGCCATGCCGCCTGGGGCTTTAATGAACAGGTTATTGTCGTTACCGCCAGCTTCCAGCAGCAGCACTGTGCCTTTTTTACGGGTTAATAGGTTGTATGCAATAACACATCCGGCAGAGCCGGCGCCGACGATGATGTAGTCATATGAATTGGTAGTCATAACTTCATTCCTTTGATGGGCGCAAAGCGCGACAAAATTAATGTTAGGTTTGCCGATATCCATCGGTGCACTGCAATTCCCGTAATTGATATTCGATGATTGAAGATCTTATTTAAAATAGCTTTGCGCTATTGTTACGGGCCATTTGGAATATTGGCAGGTATTCGGTGTAAATATCTTAATCCCAAAAAAATGTGATCTCAAACACCTTTTTTAAGCATTGATATTAAGTTTGGTAGTAAATGAGTGCGTATTAACTGATTAAGTTTTAACAAATATTTTTCATTCAATGGCTAACTGTTGCATTTAATTGTTTAAACCATTCTGTTTTTTGCATTGCCAATTTACCTATAAGATTTCATAGATGTTAGGTATTGCTGTTTTTCGGCTTGAGATATTGATGTATGAAAGCAGTTTATCTCATGTGGAGTGCAATATCGTATTGATGGCTTTGTGTAGAAATTACGCGGTTATCGACGTTAAGCATTATCCTTTTTCGCCAAGGATTTGCCATGCCTTATCTTTTAAGTAATTAATTTCAATTGGTTTATTGTGCGTTATGACTGACGGAGGCATAGTTGAAGTTCAGAAGGCTTACCAAAAATGCGACCGCGATAATAGCGGTGATATGACATTTCTCGAGCATATTTATATCACTTGGTATCGTGGTGCTTTTAATGTCATTCTCGTTAATCTTTAACTGAACCTGTCTTGCAGTATTCACCATGGGAACTGTTAGATATGTCAGCTGTTATTTAACCGTTTTTCAACAAAAATCGTTATTGTTTATAGAGAAAATTTTTAATTAGTATCATTAATTATTTTTTAATTTGTAACGTGGCGACTATTAACATTTCTCATTTTGAAATTTGCCGTTGCTATATTTAAGATTAATACCGATTAATACTTAAAAAGTATGTTTCAATACTTTTTAAGTTGTCATGTTGATATAACGGATAAATATTTTTCACACTATTGTTGTTTAAATGCCGCCATCAGTATTTCTGCCTGATGAATGAATCGCTGTGTGAGTTAGCTCGCACAGCACCCATTACAAGCTATTGAATTGCATTCACTACTTTGAGCTGAACGCCAAAAGTAATACAATTGGCAAAATTTTTCCCGTAATAGGCAGGTTGAGAATGACGATTGCAACAAACAGCCCGTTAGTAGAACAGCGCGCCGACCCATTTGTGTACAAGCACACCGATGGCTTTTATTACTTCACTGGCTCAGTTCCTACATACGACCGTATCGAATTACGCCGCGCAAAAACCTTAGCGGGTTTGCAAACCGCCGAGACGTTTGATGTGTGGTTTAAGCATGATGCCGGCCCAATGAGCCGCCATGTTTGGGCGCCAGAGATCCATTATCTGGATGGCAAATGGTACATCTACTTTGCTGCAAGCCAAGAAGATGATATCTGGGCACTGCGTCCTTATGTATTGGAATGCCAAGGCCAAGATCCATTGAATGATGAATGGCTTGAGCTGGGCATGATGCAAGCGGCCGATGGTGATAACAAATCGTTTATCGACTTCTCGCTCGATGCCACCATCTTTGAAAACCAAGGTAAGCGTTATTTCTGCTGGGCAGAGAAAACCGGCGGCCAGTTTGCCGCATCGAACCTGTATCTGGCTGAGATGGAATCACCGATTAAGCTGAAAACCACGCAGTTTATGTTGACCACCCCAGATTACGATTGGGAACGGGTGGACTTTTGGGTGAATGAAGGCCCGGCAGTACTGAAACACGACGGCAAAATTTTTATTACTTTCTCGGCCAGTGCCACCGGTGCGTGCTATTGCATGGGCTATATGGAAGCGGATGAAAACTCAGATCTGCTGGACCGTAACTCCTGGAAGAAAACCCGCCAGCCAGTACTCGGCACCGACTACGACAAGAAAATCTATGGCCCCGGCCATAACAGCTTCACCGTAGCTGAAGATGATGTGACGCCGCTGTGTATCTATCACGCGCGTGATTACGAAGAAGCCGTTGGCGACCCAGCGGTAGTACCCAAAACCGATACACGTCCGTTGGAAGAGATCAAGAAAGACCCGCTTTACGATCCAAACCGTCATGCGCGCGTGTTAGAAGTGAAGTTCGACGCTGACGGCAAACCGTTATTCGAGCTTTATTAAGTCAGTCGAGTTGAAAATGAAAAGCCAGCCTCATAAGAGCGCTGGCTTTTTTGTGGCATATACAGGGTTTACTGAAATGCTTTGAGCTCCACTAAACGCATGGATTTACCGACAGGAATATCAAACACTGCCCGCAGTTTGTTGGTGGTTACTGTGGCGAAATGGTCATGGTTAATGCCATCTGCGTACGGCGATTTGTGCTCAGCAACCGTTTGCCAATGTTGATTGACCCAAGCTTGCAGCTGGTAACGGCGCGGTGCAGCAAAACCACGGTCTTTCGCAAAAAAGCTCAGTTCAGCCTGACTGAGGCTGACGTTTTTACCAAAATCCACTTGATACCAATTTTCTGTTCTCCTGCTGGAGTTTGTGTCGGGATTGCGAGCATCCCATCCGTTGGCTAATTCTGGAAAGAACCACACGCGGCCATCAATTGCTTGATGTAGTTTGATGGGATCTTGATTGCTTGCGGCACTTGCTTTGGGAAAACCTTGCTTATCCAACTGCACCGCCAAATTTATCGGTGCTTTCACCGCCACAAGCGGCGCTTGCTCAATGTTAATCTTCAGAGGGGCTATCGTTTTGCTGTGGGCTGCGGCTTTGCCATCCACATATACTGTTAAGCCTTGCTCTGGATAACGTTGACCGGTTTTATCAAAGGTGATGGTAATTTGGTGGCCGTGATAGGGCACATCTTGTAAGGCAAAATAATCTAGCGCGCCGTCACCGCTATTAGGCACTAACGGGGCAACCACCACACTGTTATTCGGCTGCGGACGAATACCCACCAAGCCGGAGATAATCAAATCATTAAAGCCGGAGTGGAAGTAGTGATGACTGCGGTCGAGGCCAACAATCACTTTGCCGTTATCCGGATCATAATCCTCTTGCAGATCCGGCTGGCCGTTCATCATATGCAACGCGGCGTATTGCTCAAGCAAGCGCATATAATCGTGTTTCGTCACGCCAGCGTGTTGCTGATAATCATCCAGCAAGTTGGCCATCGCCGTCAGCACTTGCGTCGTTTGATAGGGCCAAACGGGGCCATTCCACTGGCATTCTGGCGCGCCAGTGGGCGTGAAGTAGCGATACTGCTTCATGTAATATTGATAGTCAGGCGTGACGGTGCGTAAGCCAAAGCGGCCTGCAAACTGCTGCGGATCCAGCAGTTGTTGCCATGAGCTTGTATATTGCGCGTTATCGGGCGCGAGCTTGTATGTCCATGGCAGATAGCCTTCCAGCTCAGGGCCGCGGACGAACTTTCCATAATGGACAAACTCATTGTCTTGCTGGTAGCGATCGGTGAAATGCTGCGTCTCACTATTCCATAAGCTTTGATTAAGCGTTGCTTGCAGGGTTTCAGCGCGTTGCTGATAGTCGGCGGCAAGGCGCTTATTACCCGCTAGATCAGCGATGTTAGCGATGGCACGCGCATTGGCCACCATGTAGCTATTGATGGTCGGGCGAAAGGCAAAGCCTTTAAAAAAGCCATCTTTGCCGCCGGAGGCATCAATCGATGAGATGGTGTATTCCGTGGCATCGGCAATCGGCTCGACCCAATACAGTCCTTGCTTGTCATCAAAGTGATCTTGCCACGCATCATAGATGGTCTGCATTTGCGGCAGCTGTTTTAGCAGCAAGGCTTTATCGCCATTGACTAAATAGTTTTGATAGCTGGCATCGGCAATTGCTTCCGAGAAATGGCGATCGTTACCGCCTTGGTACATAAAGTTGATGTAATCACTGGTGTAGCGGCGGTCGCGCAGCCAGCGGCCTTCTAGAATATGAAACACGGTGGCATCGTTGAGGCTGGCCCAAGGTTCCAGTTGCCAAGCGACATCATCTAAAAACTCGGTGGAGATATAACCACGGGCACCCAAATCGCGTTGATGGGCGCGGAACAGTTGCCAGCGGTAGTAATAGATTTTTTGCAGCAGCGGATCAGAGGCTTCAAAAAAGGGGATGTTGTGTTCATACCAAGCAGCATCGTTCCCGAAATGAGCAACGGCACTTTGGTGTTCATTAATGACTAAGACGCTTTGGCTTGCTGATACATGGGTACAACAGCAAAGCGCAGCCACCATTGATAGGGCTAGCTTATGCATAGGTGCTTCCTGCAAAGAGATGTCATGATCTGTGATGTGCTATTTTTAAATCGCACTATTTGTAATACAAAATAGCATACCGTTTTACGCCAAAATTTGTTGAGAGAAAAGGTGAGCTGACGAGAAAATACACTTTCGTCATGGGGCTAAGCTCAGTGATAACTGGCGGAACGGTAAAAAAATAGCCGTTAAAGCTGGCTATACTTGAATGGCATTTTCCGGCAGATGGGTAAGGAACTATCGATGACTCAGGCGTTTTCGTTGGACGTAGCGCGGCAACTTGCCATTAGTAACGACATTACCACACTGCAGTTTGAGCAGTTGTTACAACACATCAGTAACGATCCACAACTAAAGCTGTTTGCCCCCGATGGAGTGTGCCAAATCGACCCGCGCAACGGCAATCTGGTGGTATATAACTCGGCCCGAGCAAAGCGGCCAATGACCCACGCGGCGACTAGGGCATCATCTCAAGCAACAGACCATATGGCGCATCATGTCGCGGAAAAGCCCTGTCCAATCTGTAATGGCCAGAGCGCAGACATTATCGATATTGCCGAGCAGAGCGAAGGCTTTACCTTTATCAGTAAGAACCTCTATCCGATATTTCATCCGATTGAATATATCCCCGATGAGCTGCCGGACTATTTTCAGCACCAAGACCCGTACCATCAAGGTCGCGCCTCCTATGGTTTTCATCTGTTGCAGTGGACTTCATCAATACATGAGCGGGATTGGCATAATCTGCCGTTAGCCGACGCCATTATCTGTTTACGGCGTTTGGCCGCGGTGGAGGCAACGCTGCTGTATCAGCCCACCGACTTTATGGCGCAATCGGGTAAGCTGATGGAAGATAAGCAGGTGAGCGGTTATGTGTCGATCATCAAAAACTATGGCGCCAGTGCCGGCGCGTCGTTAGTGCATGGTCATCAGCAAATTGCCTACAGCAATATTTTGCCGCAGCACTTCTTTAATAATCTCTGTTTTCGCAAGCGCCATGATCGCGCCTTTAGCCAGTACATGATTGAGGAAAACCCGGCCGAATTACTGGTCAAAGATTATGGCGAGCTGCAGTTGATGGTGCCTTACTTTATGAAGCGGCCGTTAGATATGTTGCTGATTTTTAAAGACTGTCAAAAACGCTATTTGCATCAACTGGATGATGATGAGTTGTGGCAGTTAGCGCTCGGGATTCAACAGGCGATACGCGCCATTATGCAACTGATGACGGACATGGGCATGGAACCCGCCTTTAACATGATCATCAACAACGGACCTGGTTGCGGCTTGTATGTGGAGTTTTTACCGAAAACCCAGATGATGGGGGGCTATGAGCAGATTGGTTTATTTGTGTGTCAGGCAAATCCCTACGATAACGCTAAAACACTTCGCGCGCACATAGCGGCCGAAGACGCAAAGACTGTGGCGATTGCCGGTAGCGCCAGCACGGACTAAGCCGATTTTACTTTCCCGCAATAAAAAAACGCTGACATAACCCTATGCCAGCGTTTTTTATGAGGGGGCGCGTCAATGGTTACAACAAGCCACGACTTTTTAGCAGTGGTTTGATATCCGCATCTTTGCCACGGAAATCACGGTACATCTGCATCGGATCGCGGCTTCCGCCTTTAGATAGCAGTTTGTAGCGGAACGCATCGGCCGTCGCTTTATCGAAAATGCCGTGTTCTTTAAACGCTTCAAACGCATCGGCGCCTAAAATATCGGCCCAAATGTAGGAGTAATATCCGGCCGAATAACCGCTTGAGAAGATATGGCCGAAATAAGTGCTGCGATAGCGCGGCGGAATTTCCTCAATCAGGCCCATTTTCGCCAGTGACGCTTGCTCAAATTTGGCGGCATCACGTAACTTACTGTCAGTCAGACTGTGCCAGTCCAGATCCAGCTTAGTAGCGGCAAGGTATTCCACGGTGTTGAACCCTTGGTTGAACTTGCCCGCGGCCAGTGCTTTATCAACAAGAGCTTGGGGGATCACTTCATCGGTATCGATGTTGTGGGCAAAGTAGGCCAACACTTCCGGTTCGGTCATCCAGTTTTCATTCACCTGCGATGGGAATTCGACGTAATCACGCGGTACTGCCGTGCCAGCTTGCGAGTTGTATTGCACGTTCGACAACAGATGGTGCAGTGCGTGACCAAACTCGTGGAACACAGTGCTGGCTTCATCAAACGTCAGCAAAGTAGGTTTGCCGTTGATTGGCGCTGCCAAGTTGAGCACGTTCACCACAATCGGCGCGACGCGCTTGCCATTGACCATCTGCTGTTTACGATACGGGCTGGCCCATGCGCCGCTGCGTTTGTTATCGCGTACGTAATAATCGCCCATAAAGATGCCGAGCACACTGCCATCTTTATCTTTTACTTCAAAGGTGCGAACGTCAGGATGATATTTCGGCAGATCGCTACGTTCAGTAATCTCTAAACCGTACAAACGTTTGGCGGTATAAAACACGCCTTTAAGGGTGTTGTCGAGCGAGAAATACGGCTTGGTTTGTTGCTCATCAAAATCATACTTTTCAGCGCGAATTTTATTGGCATAGTAGCGCCAATCCCAGGCTTTGAGTTTGAATGGCTTGGGTGCGGCATTAATTAGTGCCTGCATCTGGGCGCGTTCATCTTTGGCTTTTGCCAGTGCTGCTGGCCATAGTTTGTCGAGCAGGGCATAGACGTTTTCAGGTTTTTGCGCGGTGCGCTCTTCCATCACGAAATCCGCGTGGCTGCGATAACCCAGCAGATGCGCTCGCTCAACCCGCAGCGAGGCGATTTTTGCGAGGATTTTTTTGTTGTCATGTGCGTCATCATGATCTGCTTGGGTGGTATATGCCTGATACATTTGCTGGCGCAGTTCGCGGTTGTCTGCGTAGGTCATAAACGGAATGTACGAAGGCTTCTGAATGGTGAACACCCATTTGCCGTCTAGGCCTTTTTTAGCTGCCGTAGTAGCGGCTGCGGCGATAATGTCATCCGGCAGGCCAGCCAAATCCGTTTTGTTATCGATCACCAGTTTAAAGGCGTTGGTGTCGGCCAAAATGTTCTCACGAAAACTCAGGCTTAGCTCGCTCAGCTCACTGTTGATATCGCGCAGTTTAGCTTTATCTTGTGCGTTGAGATTGGCGCCACCACGGCTAAAGCTCAGATAGGTATCTTTTAGCAAGCGCTGCTGTGCTTCGTTGAGTTTTAAGGTGTCGCGACTGTCGTACACGGCCTTTACCCGTTTGAACAACTCGTCGTTGAGGTAAATATCGTCGCTTGCTGCTGACAACATTGGCGCTAGTGTTTTCGATAGTGCCTTTATCTCGGCATTTGGATTGGCGGAGCGTTGGCCATAAAACACCAGCGAGACTTTGCTCAATAAGGGGCCCGCGTTATCCATCGCCAAAATCGTGTTGTAAAACGAGGGGGGCGCAGGATTCTCAGTAATGGCTTTGATATTTTGTGCGCGCTCTTTTAATGCACGTTCAAAGGCTGGCAGATAGTCACTATCGCGGATACGCGCGAAATCAGGAATTTCAAGATAGGTGCCCCAAGGATGGAAAAACGGATTAACGCGCACCAGTCCTTGGCTCTCCATGGTGACAGATTGCGCTTTGCTGCTGGTTTCTGCGGCGCTTAAGCAGGTGCTACTGAGCGCCATGATGACGCTGGCGGCAAATAGGGTGTGGCTGACTTTCATTCCATCCTCGTTGTGTCTTGCTATTTGCCCCATAGATAACATGTGTGCTGATGATTTGCTGGCGATTGTGCAGCCAAAGTTGTAACAAGGTTTTTACTTTGATTTATGTGCCGCGACCTTGTGGCAAGATAGCGATAGTTTTGGGTTGTCATAATGAATATGAGAAAAAGAATGTTGAAACAACTCCTTGTGTCTGCTGCGGTTACCGCGGCGCTTTCGTCAGCCGCAATCGCAAATACCGGTGGCACCACTATTCCGACTGGAAATGGGCAACACGTGAGCCCGTTAGCACAGCGCAGTGCCGATTATAGTGTGCGTCATTATGCGGGGGCTATGGAACAAACGCTGGCCGAATTCGTTAGTTTTAACACGGTGCGAGTCGATAACCTGACGCCGAACGATAATCCTCAATTCTTAGGCTTTAAGGCGGCAGTCAAAGCCAAAGCCGCCGAGCTGGGGTTTGATTACAGCGATCATGGTTATGTGTTGCTGGTGGGCTTAGGTGAAGATAAAGGCGGCGGTGCGCATAAACTTGGCATTATTACCCATGGCGATGTGCAACCAGCGGATCCAAGCTTGTGGCAGCAAAGCCCTTACGATATGGATACTACCTCTGAGCCGGGCAAACTCATTGGCCGTGGTACCGAAGATGATAAAGGCCCGATTGCGACGGCACTTTATGCCATGAAATCTATCAAAGATGCGGGGTTGCCGTTAAAACGCCGTATCGAGCTGATGATCTATCTCGGTGAAGAGTCAGATTGGGAGCCGCTAAAAGCATTTTTGCAAACCTATCAGCCGGGCGATATTAATGTCACCATTGATGCCGAATATCCGGTGGTGACCGCAGAAAAAGGCTGGAGCCAAATTTCGACCACAGTGCCAGCGATGGCGACGCCGGCCGGCGAAAACACGCTTACCGGGTTTAGCGGTGGTTCGTTTGCAAGCCAAATTCCGCAGCAGGCGCGGGCTGAGATTGCAAAGCCAACTGCGGCGCTTATCGAACAGTTAAAAGCTTTAGCTGCCGCGCAAGCTGAGCACAGCCATATGCACTACCAATTTTCACAGCAAGCGGGCACGTTGCTGATTGCCGCTGATGGTAAATCAGCTCATTCATCTACGCCGGAAGCTGGTATTAATGCGGTAAGTTATTTGGCGGATTTGCTGAGCAATGTCACTTGGCCGAAAACCCAAGCGTCAATGACTGTGGCATTTATCAATGAGCTGGTGGGCACTGGCTTATATGCGGAAAAATTCGGTGATATTGCCTATGACGATGCCTTTATGGGACCGATGTCGCTCGCCGTAACGGTAGTCAAACAGCAAGCCAGCGGCAGTGATATCACGCTAAATCTGCGTCGCCCAATTGGTAAAACCCCGGAAACATTAAAGCAGCAAACTGAGGCTGCGTTAACAGCATGGCAAGCAAAGCACAATGTTAACCTGCTCAATAGTCACAACTACTGGGGAGAGCCTATGGTGATGCAGAATGCGCCGCAACTGCAAACTTTGCTGGATGTGTTCGCCCATTTCAGTGGCATTCAGAGTGCCAAACCGGTGGCGATCGGTGGCTCGACTAACAGTAAGTTGTTCCCTAATGCACTCAGTTTTGGTCCTGCCATGCCGGGCGTGGAATATACCGGTCATAGCGAGCATGAGTTTATTACCCGTAAGCAGTTGCAACTGAATTTGAAAATGTACACCGCGGCGATGGTAGAGCTAGCGGTCAAACAGTAACGACACGGTGTGGCTTGATTGAGACACTAATAAAAACGGCTGAGGTGCAAACCTCAGCCGTTTTTTAATGTGGTTTAGTTTGGGATTTATTTACACACTAAAACCCGATACCGCTTTTTGCATATTGCGGCTAAGCCCTGCGAGTTCCTGACTCGATTGCGCTGTTTGAACGTTGGCGGCAGCCGTTTGCTCAGTATCATTACGAACATGAATAATGTTGCGGTTAATCTCTTCTGCAACACTATTTTGTTCTTCTGAGGCGGTGGCAATTTGCTGTGCCATATCGCTCACTTCACTGGTTAAGCCGGAAATATTGCCCAGTGCTGAACCCACGCGTTCAATCAGCTCGACCAGCTTATTGGTCGTCGCTTCACTGTTGGTCACTTGCTTGGCTGCAGTACCTGCCTCTTGCTGCAAGCGCACAATTAACTGCTCGATTTCAGTCGTCGACTCTTGAGTACGTTGAGCAAGGTTACGCACTTCATCAGCAACCACTGCGAAACCGCGGCCGGATTCACCGGCGCGGGCGGCTTCAATGGCGGCATTAAGCGCGAGTAAGTTGGTTTGCTCAGCAACACTCTTAATCACATCCATAATGCTGCCAATGTGGTTAGAACTTTCTACCACGGCGCTCATGGATGAAGACGACTGCAGCATCTCTTTGCTGAGGCCGTTCACTTGAGTGATTGTGTCAGTCACAATCTGATTAGCCTGTGCCGTTTCAGTATCAGTTTTGCGGATCGCGTCGACGGCATATTCAGTATTGCGAGCGACTTCAGCCACAGTCAGCGTCATTTCGTGCATGGCGGTGGCCACTTGATCGGTCTCAAGCTTCTGACGATTGGCACTGGCACTGGTTTGCTCGGTAACCGCAGATAAATCGGTCGCTGAAGCTGATACTTGTTGGGCGCTTTGCTGAATTTGGCTAACAACATCACGCAAGTTAGCGCGCATTGAGTCCATCGCTTCAAGCAGTTGTCCAAACTCGTCTTTGCGCTTACTAATGCTGATTTGCGTTAAGTCACCTGAACTGATGCGGCGGGCAAGATTAAGCACTTCGTTTAAAGGCGCGATTAAACGACTGGTGATCATCGTAGTGGCTAATAGTCCAATGATAACTGACACCACTAAAGCAATAACGACCAGAACATAAACGCGCTGTGTTACCGCATCACGTTCGGCCTGTAATTTGTCGCCTAGCTGCTTACCGAAGCTCAGCATTTTTTGCGCCTGTGCGCTAAGGGTCTGCTGATCACTGTGCAAGGTATCCTGAATGTCTTTGATATCTGTTGCTTTTTCCAGATAGCTTTCAAAGGCTTCATGTTCTTTTTCGAGCGCAGCTTTCTGCTCGTCAGTGCTCAACAGATCATGCAGTTTTTCGTAGCTGTCGGTATACTGCTCAACACTCTTATCCAAGGCGCTGGTTGAACTTTCACCTAATAAAATCGCAATCGCATTGTAGCGCGCACGATAATACGACAGACCTAATTCGGCGTAGGCTTGTTCGACTTCGGCAGAACTATTGCTGATCAAGTTGCGCAGGTTTTCCATCATCTGATTGGCAACTTTAACATCCTGACGCAAGCTCTTCTCGGTTTCGACTTTTTCATCAACGCCATCGCGCACGTCGCCAAACAATAGTTTGTAGTCTTCAATCATACGCAGGTTCTTGACTAACATCTCCTGCAGATCTGCATCAGTGATGATTTCCTGTGATGCCTTAATCATGGTGACAGCGCGATCTAGGCGCTCATCAACTTTGTCAGCGAACTTAGCGTTAAAGGTATTCACAAAGTCACTGCCAGCGGCATCAGCATCACTGATTCTTTGGCTAAATTCAGAGACACTTTCTTGTTGTTTGACGTGGGATTCGATCGTTGAAATTGCCCACATGGCAAATCCGCCAACGACCATGGTTAGCAGGATCACGGCACCGAAGCCGAGACCAAGTTTGTATTTCATCGCTAAGTCACGTAGCACCTTTTTCTCCCAGGATAAAAACTATTTTTAAATATTTAATTAGAATAATGAGCCTGGAGCAGGATATTGCATCTAGGCAAAGAAAGGAACAAAGGAGCGCCGCATAATTGGGGTTTTGATCGTACAAATGTGTAAAAAAGTATCACAATTTACCTTTGTCTGATGGATATGAATGTTTGCTGAAATTTCGTTAATCCGGCTTTGGCGAATGAGCAGCTGCAACAGCATGCTTATTTGTGTACTTAAGCCGTTGGCGATTAGTGCTTTTCATCGATTAATGTCCCTTGTGTCAATTTCATCAATTGCGGTTAATTGGGCTGATTGTGGGCGGATGGATAGCACCTGAGACAGGCATTGCACTGGACAGCGGCGTTCTGCTTCTCAATAATGAGCGCCTAGCGCAGCACCTTTGGCTGCTGCGGTGCAATGCTTTTACGAATAAGACCACATTAAACATGATTGTGGCGTGCATCATCTGATGCTGATGAAAGGAAGTTATTCATGAAAAAATCCCTTATTTCCCTCGCGTTAGCAGGTTTTTTAGCATTACCATCGACGGCAATTTTCGCTGAGCCTCAAGCCGAACACTATAATCTACAGCAGCAACGCAACAAGATAGTGCCAGTTCAAATGCCCGTTAATACTGCATTTCTGAACGATGAAGAGAAACAAGTCGTCAATAAGTTGATTAAAGCGGCCAAGTTGATGAGTGAAATCTACTTGCGTCAAATCAACGAACAAAACCCTCAAATCCGTGCGCAAATTGCCAGTTCTAACGCCTCAGATAAATCACTACTGCTGAATATGTTCGATGAGCACTTCGGCCCTTGGGATACGCTGGCGGCTGGACGTCCATTCTTTGGCGATAAGAAAAATGCACCGGGTGCTGGTTTCTATCCACAGGACATCACCAAAAAAGAATTCAATGACTGGATTGCCAAGCATCCAGAAGATAAAGCGGCATTTACTAGCTTGTACACCGTAATCCGTCGTGACGGCAATAAGTTGGTCGCAATCCCTTATTCACAGTATTACGCCAAATGGCTAGAACCAGCGGCCAAACTGTTGGAAGACGCAGCGCTGATTACTAAGAACCCAAGCCTGAAAAAATTCCTAGTGCTGCGCGCCCATGCGTTCCGTACCGATGATTATTTCACCTCTGAAATCGCCTGGATGGATCTGAAAGATACCCCAATTGAAGTGGCGATTGGCCCTTATGAAAACTATACCGATGGCTTGTTTGGCTACAAAACGGCGTTTGAGGCCTTTGTGACGATCAAAGACCCTGATGCATCTGCCAAGTTAGATCGCTTTAAGAAATATCTGCGTGATATGGAAGCCAACTTGCCGGTGGATGACAGCTACAAAAACTTTAAGCGTGGTTTTGAATCACCGATAGCGGTAGCAGATCAAATCCAAGGCGGTGGCGATAACGTACCAGGCGTGCAGACCATTGCCTTTAACCTGCCAAATGATGAAAAAGTACGTGAAGCTAAAGGCGCGAAAAAGGTATTGCTCAACAACGTGATGGCGGCCAAATTTGAGCGCATTATGAAGCCCATGGCGCAGCACATTTTGATTCCAGAACAAGCCAAGTTGTTGGATCAGCAGTACTTTGGTTACGAAACCCTGTTCCACGAGTTGTCACACTCATTAGGCCCTGGTTCTATTGTGAAAAACGGTAAACCCACCACGGTAGCCGCTGAACTGCAAGAGTTGTACTCAGGCATTGAAGAAGGCAAAGCAGACGTAATGGGCGCTTACAACATTCTATTTTTGATGAAGAAAGGTGAGCTGCCGATGGCAGAAAAAAACAATCTGCTTGCGACTTATGCCGCAGGTTTGTTCCGCTCGATGCGTTTTGGCGTGCATGAAGCTCACGGTATCGGCGCTGCATTCCAATATAGTTACTATGTCGATAAAGGTGCGTTGACTCGTCAAGCTGATGGTTTGTACAAAATTGACTTCGACAAGTTAGAGCAAGCTATCACAGATCTGGTACACGATGTGGTGGTCGTGCAGGGGGATGGTAATTATCAAGAAGCCAAAGCCTTCTTAACCAAATACGGTCACATTGATGATGGCGTGCGTGCAGTCAATGCCAGTTTGGGCGATGTGCCAGTCGACATTCAACCTCTCTATCCAGATCATATTTAATCGATGACGTAGCGTTATCTTAAGCTCGATAAAAAAGCAGCGAAGCTATCAATTTAGCTCGCTGCTTTTTCATTATCTGGTCCCAAAAACTAACGGCTTAAGATATCGATGATCTCGCGGGTCGTTTGGTTCAAGCGAAATAAGGTACCTTCAATATTGACGGTAATCAGGCCTTTATCGTCTAACGGTACAACGATACGTCCTCTATCATAGATATCACGCTCAAGAACATCACCGCGATGATAGCGTTTTTGCCATCCCGGTGGAAACGGTTTGCCTTGGGCGGCTTTCTTCTGTAGCCCAGGCGGTAACTCGCCATGATCATGTTTAGCAAATGCGACTGTTGGTGATAACAGCGCAATTGCAGTGACTAAGGTGACCAACGGTCTTTTTATTGCGTCCATTATGATGCTTCTCCTAACGCGTTTATCAATCGCCATTCGGCTTCTGAAACAGGTTGAATACTGAGACGATTTCCTTTTTTAATCAGAAACATCCCATTTAGTGCCGGATGTTGTTTCATCGCTGCCAAGGTCACCGGCTGATGAAAGGTTGAACGCCATTGAATATCTGTTGCAAACCAACGTGGTTGCTCAGGTGTTGACTTAATATCGAAATAGCTTGATTGCGGATCATAGGCTGTTGGGTCAGGGTAGCTGTGACTTATGATCGATGCCGTTCCCACTATGGCGGGTTGTTTACAGCTTGAGTGATAGAAGAATAGTTGATCACCTTGCTGCAATTCGTCTCTTAAAAAGTTTCTAGCCTGATAATTGCGAATGCCAAACCAACAGGTGCCTTGTTGTGCCGACTGTTGTAAATCTTCAATTGAGTACTCATCAGGTTCAGATTTGAATAGCCAATAACGCACAGCGCTTCCTAGATATTAGTAAATCATCGTTAAAGCTTAAGAATTTTTACGCCGGATCACCAATAATTCGGTTTAGATGTTAATAACCCCTGAGCTTTACAACAATAAAATAACAATGGCAGGGTGTGATGAAAGTTAATTGTGTAATTATATTACAAAATGAGGTGTGATGAATGAGGGGATATTTCTAGTGATAAGAGAACGACATGATAACCGAGGGTTATTTGCTATCTTGATGATAATGAAAACAAAAAAGGCTCCGTAACGGAGCCTTTTTAGGAAAACTTTTGCTTATTGACCACAAGTGTCACTTGCAATGTTTACTTTAGCAACCAGGTAGCCGGCTTGGTTGAAGTAGTTGTATGTAACACCTTTAGCCAGTGCTTCTGGAGCCAGGTTAGCACATGCACTTGCAGTAGTGTTTTCTGTCAGCTCTTTCTCTTTAACTTCGGTGGTGATGTAGTATTCAACACCTTTTGGCGTATACTGAGCGCGGGTTAATACGCCAGTATCCAGCGTCATAGGCAGTTGCAGAGATTCAACACCGCTTTGCAGTGAATCAGCGATAGTGCTTGCTGAACTCATGGTGGCTATGAGAGCTAAAGCTGCTACAGTTAATTTTTTCATGGTTTCTTCCCTCTATAATGTTTTAATTTTGAATTCTGTTCGCGACCTGTATTTTTTAGGTCGTTTCTGAAAGTTAATTACATTTTAGTCTCGATTTTTTCTTATGTGGTATGACCAGTTGTCATATTAGACCTTTTTCTAGTGGTTTTTATGTAAGTTCATGAAAAATTAGTGATTAAAAATTGAGCTTTAGCAAGGGCTAATGTGACTCAAGTCTCTGGATGATCGTGATTGGTAGGCTAGATCACGCTTGATAGTGTGAAATTTACTTTCAAATGAAGCTGGTGGCTTAGGAAGTAGATCAAGGTGAGCACTGAAGCTTAAATATAAGCTAAGCGCTTTATGAAAAGCGCTTAGCATGGGCAAGTGAGATCATCTGAACTCATGGATGGGGTTAAATACGGGCTTCGCGGTTAACGATGGTTTTGCCAATTGGGGTCAACGTTAGCAGTGCTAGTTTGATGTGCTGGATGCCAAACGGGATGCCGATGATGCTAATGAAGCAACCCAAGGCGTGCACAAGGTGACCGATTGCCAACCAAATGCCAAACAGCAAAAACCACACAATATTACCCAACATGCCAAGTGCACCTGTGCCGATATCTTCCCGACCATAAAATTGATCTCGATTGACGTGATCTTGACCAAAGGGCCAAAAGGCCAGCTCTCCAATAACAAAGCAGGCTCGACCAAATGGAATGCCAATGATACTGATGAAGCAAATAAGCCCGGCTAGCCACCAAGCGAGTCCCATCACAAATCCACCAAGTAAGAACCAAGCGATGTTGAAGATAAGCCTTAGCAATGACATGTTTATTCCTCAAAATGTTGTTGACTAGCTTAATTAAAGCGATATCCATGCCAATAATTTAATTGATAAAAATCAATATGTTATTTTTTATGTTGCTATGGGTGTGATGAATGATTAATCCGTTTTAGCGATTTTGACTAATTTGTATTGGTTCCAGTAACTTGCGCTGGGTAAAATTGTTAATTGATTAACCTCACGGCGATAATATGCAATTAGCAAACTCACCTGTAGAACAGATAACGCTGGGCAAGCACACCATATTTATAAAGCGTGACGATCTGCTACATCCACAGTTCTCGGGTAATAAAGCGCGTAAGTTTCTTTATTTCCTTGAACATGCGTTTGATGGAGTAGAAAAGGTGTTGGGTTATGGTTCTGCCCAAGCAAATTCGCTCTACTCTTTAGCGGCTTTGTGTCAATTGAAGGGATGGCAGCTTGATTTCTATGTGGATCATTTGCCGCAAATGTTAATGCAAAGCCCTTCAGGTAACTATGCCGCTGCTTGCGCTATGGGCGCGAATGTTATTGTGGCGCCTGTCCGCGGCGGTGTGCAGATTGAAAGCTATTTACGTAGTTTGGCTGCTCACGATGAACACTGTTTATTGATTGCTGAAGGTGGCCGCGTCGCTGAAGCGGAATATGGCGTAAGTAAGTTAGCAGAGGAAATTGCAGTTTGGTGTAAACAACACCTGATTGATGAACTCGCCCTGTTTTTGCCTGCCGGTACAGGGACGACTGCGTTATTTTTAGCAAAATATTTCACTCAACATCGGTTGAATATCCACGTTTATACTTGCCCCGTTGTAGGCGACGCCGAATATCTGCAGCAGCAGTTTACGCAGTTATGTGCCGATACTTCTCTTCATCCCATGATTGTAGCGCCTCCCAAGAAGTACCATTTTGGGAAATGCTATCTGGAGTTTTTAACGCTGTGGCAGCAGCTCAATCATACTGGTATTACGTTTGAACTACTCTATGACCCGCTAGGGTGGATGATGTTGTTACAAGTCGCAGAACAAATCACGATGCCAATGATGTATCTGCATCAGGGGGGCGTATTGGGAAATCAGAGCATATTACCGCGCTACCAACGAAAATATCCGCAGTGCTTCTAATGGTGTTAACCGGATGGTATTAGGCCATTTTTGCTGAACACTCTGTGAGTGCGCTTGGCGAGTTTTGCCAGTCGATTGAGATCTGCCAGCGACGGTACAATGGACTGGTCAGCATATTTCCAATAACTCAACTCACTGTCGAGCATCTCCAACATCTTTTTCGGGCAGCCTTGGCATTTGCCACCACACATATTGGCGTCACTAATATTCAGCGGAATTTGTTGCTCTATTTCGGCAATTAAATAGTGCATCGCCTGTGTAGTGTTTGGTTTTGTCACGAGTAATGGTTGATGCGTATAAGCTGACGTGTTCACGCAATACTAATGCAGTTATTAAACAAGTGAAACGTTGGGGTTGCCTATTTGGCCAGGCGAGTCCCTAACGGGAAGTCTGCCTGAACCAAACTAGGTTGCAAGGTTGTCACAACAATTTGCTTAACTTGCAGTAGGGAATTTCGGTACGAATTTGTGAGAGGTTAATGGGATGTACCGAATTGACTAGCTTTACTTGCTTGCACTTACTAGCCACTTCATAAAATTCAGGGCATCAGTGCGTTGAGAAAATGTTTGTAATTTTTTGCCTTTCTTATCGGTGAAGGCAATTGAGTTTTTGTTTATTGAGATTGAGTCTACAGGAAAGTTCACTGTAATTTCATGTCCGTTAACTTTGTATGACATAAGCCACACTCCTTCTATTGTTCTAGCGTCTATGCGACGCACTTGTTTTAACTATAAGATATCCTTAGTTTTTCATGCTAAAGAAATTTAGGTGAGTCAGAACCTAACATAGACAACTCAACTAATCAAGCATATTTGTGAGTAAGCTGTGTAAAAGCTGTACGCAAAACCTCGTATATCGCGTCATAGGTAAACACAGCTTTATGACAGCGATATTAAGCTGCTATCACTGTAATTTGATTAATACAGTAATTGACCGAATGGGTTGAGCAACTTTCCTAATCCTTTGGTGAAATGGAGTGGAGCATCCACCAACGTGAAGCACAAACAGCCGTGCTCGCTGTAGGGTGAGTGTTCATTTGACCCATCACGCTCAATAAAATCGCCTTTCACATATTTACCGCTTTCATCGGTAAAACTGCCGTCGAGTAACAAAGTGAGCTCTCGACCTTTATGAGTATGTTGCGGCACACTGCCACCTGCGGCAATATGCAGCAGACTGGCGCGCCCGGCGGTGTCTTCTAAGTCATAGCGCATGCGACTGATATTGCCGACAGATGTCCAAGCAGCACAATCAAGCTGTTGTAATGCGATTGGCAGCGGGTAAGACTGACCTTTTACACAAATAAAATGCGGTCTCATCGGTTCGGACGCAGTTGCTGGCAAACTGGTAATCTGAGCACAAATATCTTCAAAGTTAGGTGCATCTGCTTCGCTAGCGTTATGGCCTGTAGTGCTAAACTCACTGAGATGTTGACTCGCACATGCTGCCTCTGCTTGCTGCAACAACGCGCGGCACTCTGCGCACATCTGACAATGGGTTGCCACTGCGACTGCTAATCCAGCTGGTAAGGTGCCGGCGGCATGTTGTTCGAGAAGTTGTGGGCGAGGGTGATGGCTAATCATCATATTGCTCCATACGGCTGCGAAGCTTTTCTAATGCAAGCCGCAATCTTGATTTTACGGTACCTACTGGCACATTGAGTTCTTCAGCCAATTGCTGATGGGTGAGTTCGCGCAGATAAATGCCTTGGACGACTTGGCGTTGTTTTGAAGGCAGTAGGGCTAAATGATCGAGCAGGAAGCGCTGTTGTTCACTGCTCACGATGGTTTCCGACTCTTCAGGCGATGAGTCCACCAATGGCCAGATACTATCGCCCAAACAGTCTTCGCGGTTGTGTTGGACTTTACGCAACATATCAAAACACTGGTTGCGCATAATGGTAAAAATCCAGGTGATGGCATTGCCTTTATCGGCATCAAACAGATGCGCCTTGGTCCAAACCGAGGTCATAGTTTCCTGCAGTAAATCTTTTGCAAGACCTTGGGAGCCTAAACGTTGATGTCCAAATGCGATAATCTTAGCCGCAACGTGATGAAAAATTTGCTGAAACGCGTCTTTATCCCGCTCCGCAGCAACTTGCAGCAACAGCGTATTAAGCCATTGATGTTTTTGTTGTATCTCATCCAAGTTACGCTGGTTCATGGCGTTGTTAATGTGAACATTCATTCGCTTATCTTAGTCCTTTTATTACGCTAAACGCGAATAATCCTTAGCCATTACAAGGTATATTGAGTATTCAACAGCAACCCAAAAAACAGCCCCGTGCTAACTGTTGAGTATGCTTTGCGAAGAATACGACTGGTTCAGGAAAATGGATCAATCAATAAGTTGTTTGAGAAGTGATAACAACATCTGGTGATCCTCTTGCAGCATTAATTGATGTTTGGCCGCAATATCGATCGGTAAAATCTCTAGCCAACGCTGACACACCCAAGCGATATCTTGATAACGTTCTACTGCATAATGCTCATATAGTGAGTGTTGCTGATGTAGTGTTTGTAACTGCTGCGTAATATGCTGTTCATCTGGGCTGACGGATTCAGCATGCCAGTTATTTAATAGGCTAATATCACCGCGTTTCAGACCATCATCTTCAATTATAAATCTGTTCAAAGTGAAGCGTTGGCGGCCGCGAATGACAATCCCAAGCAAACCATCTTCGAGTTGCTCAAAATCCACTATGTCAGCCAAACAGCCTGCTCCCGGCATTGACTGGGTTTCTGCTTGGTACAAACATAAGCCAAACCCATATTGATTAACGCTGGCTTCTCGCACCAAGCGTTGGTATCTGGGCTCAAAAATGCGCAGTTCTGTTTGTCCCTCAGGCATCAAACACACGGGAAGTGGGAATAATGGAATTGAAGATAGTTTCATAGACGTATTTAGTTGGCGATGATGCATCTGATTACGTGTTGGGCTGTGGTTCAGATCAATTCCATTAGTGTTATGACACATGGGGGTCATGCAAGTAAGATAGTTTTTAGGAAAGAGTTACCGGATTTAGGAGTGAGGATGAAGCTGAATCGTTTTGAACGCATGGTGGTGAAACATCCAATGCGACATTGGGTGCAAAGCAAAATAGAGCAGCCATTACTATTAAGGCTGTTTGACAACAATCTTCCTGCTTTCGAACAAGCATTGGAGATAGGTTGCGGCTATGGACAGGGGATCCAGCTGTTGCGTAACGGTTTTGGCGCGGCGAAGGTCGTGGCAGTTGATCTTGATGAAGAGATGCTTGCTTACAGTGCAGAACGTCATGCAGGTGCCGACTGGCTGACATTGTTGCAAGCCGATGCCACTCGATTACCCTTTGATGATCAACAATTTGACCTCGTGTGCGATTTCGCGGTGTTTCATCATGTACCAGATTGGCAAGCCGCAGTCAGCGAGGTTTTTCGAGTGCTGAAACCCGGCGGCGCTTTTGTGATTGAAGAGCTATATCGCGCTGCGATTTGTAATCCGTTGAGTAAGCGGTTGTTTGAGCATCCGCAAACCAACCGCTTCAATCATATTGAATTACATCAATGTTTGAAGTTGGCGGGTTTTGACATTCGAAAATCCCATCATTTGCCCGCGTTAGCGGGACTGACATTGGCGATAAAACCCGCCCAAATAACGCTTGATTAAGGTGCCATTGGCGATGACTGATCTACCCAGATGATGTCGTTTGTGTTGACTCCAAGCGCTGCGGCTTGCTCGACTAATGCCTGCTTGGTCTCGGCGGTGATTTGTGGGGTTCTGGCCAGAATCCACATGTAATCAACATTGGGCCCCAAAACCAGACTTACTTGATAGGGCGCTCCATTCGCAGGTTTTGCGGGGATGAGTTGATGGATTTGATAAGCACCGTAAAACGGCCAAAAGAAACTGACGCGTAGGCGCCCGACATCGTGGCCATCGGTAAAATAGGCCACGCCATCGGCGCTTTGCCACGCTAGTGTCTTAGGATTAAAACCGCGGTTAATCACCTTTATGCTATCCGCTTGCTGACGATATTCGGCCGTCACATGGGTCAGTCCTCGTTCAAAGGAATGATCCAGTCTGCCAATTTCATACCACTTGCCTAGATATTGTTGAGCGACAAACGGCTCAACGACGGCGATCTTCTTATCTAAACTGGTACACCCCGACATACAGAGTAATAACAGTGCAAGCGCGAGCGATAAGGTCTTCATTATGGCATCCTTTATATTCAAATTTCCTTGATTGGGCGTGCTCGAATACGAACTAGCGTTTAAAAGCGATCAATCGTAATAAATTCGAATAGTTAGTAATAAATTTGCATTCGCTCAATATGTGCGTTTAGCTTACGCACTATAATTATGACTAGTTAACTAGTTCTGTAGTAACAAAGGTTTGGACATTTATGGCAAATTTATTGGAATCAGTTGATTTACGTACCCAACTGGTAGGTGAAAACCGCTTAGAACTGCTTCTATTCCGGATTAATTCGACTCAACTTTATGCCATCAATGTGTTTAAGGTAAAAGAGGTGGTAAAAGTGCCGCATCTTTCTGCGATGCCAGGACGCCACCCTTGTATTTGTGGTGTGGCCAATATTCGCGGCACCTCGATTCCAGTGATTAATCTTCGCAGTGCTATCGGCTTTAGTCCGATGGACATTACCCCAGACAGCAATTTGATCATCACCGAATATAACCGGTCAGTGCAGGGCTTTCTGGTCGGTAAGGTCGAGCACATCGTCAACATGACCTGGCAAGACATTTTGCCGCCACCGAAAAATGCGGGTCGCAATCATTATTTGACGGCTATCACGCGCATGGAAGATCAGGGCAAAACGACCTTAGTGTCGATTATTGATGTGGAAAAAGTGCTGGCGGAGATTATTGAGTACAACATCCAGTTATCAGACGAGATCCTCGACCAGCAGTTAGTGCAACACATGCCCGGGCGTAAAGTCCTGATTGCCGATGATTCACCCACAGCGCGCCGTCAAGTGCGTGACACCTTAGGGCAACTTGGGATTGAGGTGATTGAAACGTCCGACGGTGCCGAAGCGCTGGCGATGCTAAAAGCGTGGGCTGATAGTGGCAAGGTTGTGAGTGATGAAATTCTGATGCTGATCACCGATGCCGAAATGCCATCGATGGACGGCTACCGTTTGACCTACGAGATCCGTAATGACAAACGTATGGCAGACTTATTCATCACCTTGAATACCTCATTAAGCGGCAGTTTTAATAATGCGATGGTGGAGAAGGTGGGCTGCGATAAGTTTATTTCTAAGTTTCAACCTGACTTGCTGGTGGAAGCCGTACAAGAGCGCTTGCGTCAACTCGTGAAAGCCTGAACGTCGTCGATTAATTCTTGAATAACAGCACGTTTAACCTTGTCAGATGACACAATATGGATTCTGGCAAGGCGCACTGCATGACCAAACCTATGTTTACCCACTACCGCAACAACGCCGCTGAGAAAATCGCGGTCTAACGCTAAATGGCGACAATATTGTTCGATAGCGGAAAACACCGAACTGTACTGTACGCCATCGAATTCAAATCGGGTGTCGTTAATTGCTTCGTCAAGCGATACGCCATCAACGCTAACTTGCCACCCGTTAAAATTGATTCTGTCTCTCGCGACTTCGAACATAAACCATGCGCTCTGTTGAAAGCTTTGCAGCGTACGGCAGGTGAAGTCTGCTTCAGCCAACTCTTCTTCGGTCCAATTTAGTCCAATAGCCAGATGTTTAGCATAGCGTTTCATTAATGCGTCTTTGACCGCCACCCGGCATTCAGCATATGACGTAAGCAGTTGTTTGTTGGCGAGTTGGCGACACTCTTTACAGCTTGGAATAGCAATTGTGCGGGCGTTTGCGCCTGCGAGGGGATAGTCCAGCAGCTGATTGCAGGGTTCGCCACAAAACCAGCAGATGTGGCGAAATTCAAAAGGAATATCAATCAGCACACCGGACATAACAGCGCGATAATTTACTCGGCTTCGATTTCAGCGAGCGTTTTAGCGAATTCGACAGGCTCTAACTCTTCACAGTTTTCATCACCTTGCCAATCGATACCAATAGTGACGCCATCTTCATTGAGATCTTCTACCCAGTATTCGAGAAACTCTTCTACGCTGATTGGCGTCGGGGTGAAGTCCTGCCATTCATCATTGCACTGCTTAGCCGCCATTTCTTCTGTTGACCACAGCGGCATTACATCTGTGTCTTCATACATGGTGGAGTCACAAACAACCCAACCTTCACCTGATTCATCCTGCAACGCCCACAGCGTTTGAGTTTCTTCGATGTTTTTCAAAAAGCTGCTCAGCACAGCGGACAGTTCACTCATGGTTTGGCTTCCTTAATAGCTAGTTGCGGCCATTATACGTTAAGCAGGCTGGCGACCAAGCAATAGTTGGCGAGAATCTCCATCTGCTCAAAAAAACACTGTTTGTTTGGTGAAAATCGAAATTGCGCTTAAAAATTCTTAGCTCAATGATAGGATGGACGCCAGTATGACACTGAACGATGACAGGAGGCTGTCGGTGTTAAAGAAGATCTCTTGGGTGCTCGCCGTCATAGCGGCCCCTACGTTTGCGGCGCAACCAGTGGATGTAGCTCAGGAAATTCAGCGTGTGCAGGATGAGTTTCCACAATGTTTGCAGTCTTTTGCCGAGCAAGCAAAATCGCAGGGTGTCAGTGATGACACCATTAAAACCCATCTCGCTAATCTCAAAGTGGTTAAGCGTGTAATTGAACTCGACCGGCGTCAGCCGGAGTTTACCTCAACCTTTGCCGGATATTTTGATCAGCGCGTTACCGATTGGCGGGTCAATAAAGGGCGTCAGTTGTTGGAAGAACATCGACAATTTCTTAACAGTCTGACGAAGCAATATGGTATTCCGGCGCAGTATCTGTTGGCATTTTGGGGGATGGAAACCAACTTCGGCGGCTATAAAGGCAAGATGCCGGTGCTGGATTCGCTGGCGACACTGGCCTGCGATCATCGCCGCAGCAAGTTTTTCACCAAAGAGCTCATTACAGCGTTGCAGCTGAGCCAGAAATACCAGTTCCCCGCAGAAAAAATGCAAGGCTCTTGGGCTGGAGCAATGGGGCATACGCAATTTATGCCCAGTGCTTACGCCAGTTATGCGGTCGATGCCGATGGCGACGGTAAAGCGGATCTATGGAGCAGTACTGAAGATGCGCTCGCATCAGCCGCCAACTTTCTGCAGCATCTCGGTTGGCAACGAAGTCAACGTTGGGGGAGGGAAGTCCTGCTGCCTGATGGTTTCGATTACACCCAGATTGGGCAAAGCAAGCCGCTGGTAGAATGGCAACATCTTGGTTTGAAAGAGGCCAATGGTCATAGATTGCCCGTGGCTGATATGCGCGCAACTTTAATTTTGCCCGCCGGACATCAGGGACCCGCTTTTATCGGTTACGATAATTTTGAGGTGATCAAACGCTGGAATCGTTCAGACTTCTATGCCATTAGCGTTGGTCATCTGGCCGATCGCATTATTGGTGCTGGTAAGCTCGCAAAGGCGCCACCGCAGCAGCAACGTCGTAGTCGAGAGCAAATTAAAGTATTGCAACAGAAGCTCAATGAATTAGGTTTTGATGCGGGTAAGCCTGATGGTATTTTGGGGAGTAATTCCCGCAAGAGTTTACGTGCATTTCAGGCGAGTAAGGGATTAATTCCAGACGGATTTCCTGATGATGCTACGTTTAATGCATTAGGTATTTCGGGTTCTTGATAATCAAAATGATTGCTAGAGAACGGGCTTTTGGTTAAGGTTGCGTTATTGTTAACACCTTAGGAAAGCCCGTTAATGTCTCGTCTGGATGAACTTAATCACGCGCAGAAGCAGCGTCTCGCTTTTATCGATTTTTGTCTGCAATATTTTGGCCAAATAAGTCGTCAGGATTTGATTACTAAGTTCGCGACCGGTCTCGCTGCGTCAACGCGCGATCTGAGCCTTTATCGCGAATTGGCGCCTGATAATTTGAAGCTGGTGCATCCCACTCGACACTATCAACGTCAGCTTCAGTTTTAAGCGCTGTTTGAGCATGACCCTCAAGCGGTATTAAGTGGTTTAGCGCGCGGCTTTGGTGATGGCCTGTCGCAGCCATTGGTGCCCAGCCAAGTCTGTATCGACGCGCAACAACTGATCCACCCTAAACCAGATATTATCGCTGCGTTAATGCGCGCTATACAGCAAGGTGCAGCTTTACAGATTAGCTATGTCTCCACCTCATCTGGTGAAAACGTGCGTGAGATTGTGCCGCATAGTTTGATTAACAATGGCCAGCGATGGCATGTACGTGCTTACGATCGCACTCATGGGCTGTTCACCGATTTTGTGGTGACGCGTATTAAACAAGTACGTAAGGAACAGTTAGTCGTTGCCGCTTACGAGCAACCTGCGGCGGACAAAGCGTGGCTGACGCCTGTGACTTTAATATTGATCCCACATCCGAGTTTATCTCACCCTGAAGCAATAGCGTTGGATTACGGCATGAGTGACGGGCAGTTGTCGTTGCAATCTAATGCTGCCTTGGCGGCATATCTGTTGCGGAGTTGGAGCGTTGATTGTTCAAAAGAACATAAAATTAGCTCAGGAGTGTGCCAGTTAGCATTGAAAAATACCGAAGTCCTAGATGTCTTGGAGCATCTTTCTATCGTTCCCGGTGGCAATAGCTAATTATATTGGCGGCATGCTGGCGCTTTTGTTAAGCTGCCGCCACTTTGATAAAAGCGGTTTTAAGGACGCATCATGACAATCGCAAAAGATAAAATTGTGCAATTGAATTACACCTTGCGTGATGAGCAAGGCGAAGTGCTGGAAAGCAATGAAGGCCAAACGCCAATTGCCTATCTGCATGGCCATAATAATATGATGGTCGGTATTGAAAAGGCGCTTGAAGGCAAAGCTGAAGGCGATAGTTTTAGCGTGACTTTGCCAGCGACTGAAACCTACGGTGAGCGTTTGGCTGATTCTGAGCAGCGTGTATCGGTAAAACACCTGCAGGGCGCCAAAGTATGGAAGCCCGGTATGGTAGCAGTGATCAACACTGATCAAGGTCAACGCCAAGTTACCGTGGTAAAAGTAGGCAAGTTTATGGTGACGGTGGATACCAATCATCCACTGGCGGGTCGTGAACTGACTTTTGATTTGACGGTTGCTGGTGTACGTGACGCGACCGAAGAAGAACTGTCGCATGGTCATGCGCACGGTGATGGTGGTCATCATCACTAAGTGTGATGTGTAATATCCAAAAAGCCCGTAGTCACGGGCTTTTTTGTGACTGATGCTTAATGTGTTGATAGAGAGCGATTATGTTGTTGACCTTAAACCACGCCAAATTGATTTTATCGCCGCAAGAGTTGCAAGTGAGGCTGATGCCATCCGGTGCAATATTAAGTGTATTGCTCGACGACTTACGCTTGATCGCATCTGTTAATTTGCTGGTGGCCAATGTAGGAGCCGTGAGTTGGCAACTGCCGTTAGATAACGCAGAACAACTGCAGCAAATTGCCGATTTTTACGGAATTGCTGCAGAGGCGCGTTAATCGCTATTTGCTTACTCGTTCACGCTGATGTGGCGCATCAAAAGCTAATGCTGGCCCCTTAGGTACTACACGCGTCGGGTTTATACTATCGTGGCTGTAATAGTAGTGTTGCTTGATGTGCTCAATATTCACTGTGCCTGCAATCCCCGGCTGCTGATACAGCTCGCGCACATATGCAGATATAGCAGGGTAATCGCTAATACGGCGTAAGTTGGTTTTAAAGTGGCCAAAATATACCGCATCAAAACGGATCAAGGTGGTAAATAGACGCCAGTCTGCTTCGGTAATTTGCTCTTTGGCTAAGTAACGCTGGTTACTGAGGTGCTGTTCAAGCGTGTCCAGCGTGGCAAATACGTCGTCAAATGCTTGCTCATAAGCGGCTTGCTGCGTGGCAAATCCGGCCCGGTAAACGCCATTATTGATATTGGGATATATCAAGGTGTTCCACCGTTCAATTTCAGCCTGTAAGTGCGCCGGATAATAATCGACAGTATTACCAGTTAAGTCATTAAAGGCCGAATTAAACATACGAATAATATCGGCAGACTCATTACTGACGATTGTCTGCTGTTGTTTGTCCCAAAGCACAGGCACCGTTACACGGCCACTGTAATTATGGTCGGCTTCAAGATAAAGCTGGTACAGAAAATCTTTTTGGAACAGAGGATCTGCATCAGCGCCTGCAATGTGATGCGCATTGGCGGATTGTCCTGCACCTGCAAACTCCCAACCATTTTGCAGCATATGCGGCTCGACCACAGTGACCGGAATTAAGTGTTGTAAGCCTTTTAACTCACGAAAAATCAAGGTGCGATGCGCCCAAGGGCAGGCGAGCGACACATAGAGATGATAGCGGTCGGCTTCCGCTTTAAAACCCGCATTGCCAGTTGCGCCAGCGCTGCCATCTGCGGTAACCCAGTTTCTGAATTGGGCGTTTTCTCTGACAAACTTGCCATCGGTTTTAGCTGTGTCGTACCACTTATCCACCCATTTGCCTGCTTGTAGTAATCCCATAACGCCACCTTTCAATCTACTAATGGGGATAGTGTATAAACGAATTAAGCAAACAAAAAGCCGCTAAATTGAGCTGTTGAGTTCGATTATTTAGAACTATTAGGTTTGAGTATCACACAGAACTGTGTGGTCAAAAAACGCCCAATCGAAACATTGTGCCTTGAAAATGTGTTTGGCCACCCCATTTAGTTAGTGTCGGCAGCAATGGCGTTGTCGACAATCGAGAGACCGTGCCTTTGGGCGGTCGTTATAAATTTGGGTGCGAATGACTCGGCCCATAAATTGACATATTGCTTACGAGGATATGAATATGCGTAATTATGATTTGACTCCACTTTACCGCAGTGCCATTGGTTTTGATCGTTTGGCTCGTCTGGCAGAACATGCTGCCGCCAACAATGGTAATGCAGGCTATCCCCCATACAACATCGAACTTTTAGGTGACAACCAATACCGTATTACGATGGCCGTCGCAGGTTTTGCGATGGATGAATTGGAAATCACCAGCGAAGGGGAAAAGCTGCTGGTAAAAGGGACTAAGTCAGAGCAGCAACCCGAACGCCAATACCTGTATCAAGGCATCGCCGAGCGCGGTTTTGAGCGTACCTTCCAATTGGCGGATTATGTGACGGTTTCAGGTGCTCATTTAGAGCATGGTTTGCTCAATATTGATCTAGTTCGGGAAATTCCCGAAGCGATGAAACCTCGCAAAATTACTATTGGCTCAGGTAAAGTGTTGGAAGCCGAAAGCCAAAGCGAATAAGCTAGCCTCATTCGCGTAGTCTTAAGCCAGTCCTCGTGACTGGCTTTGTCGTTTCTGGGTTGTTTCTTTAGAGGATGTTATGTCGCAAGCATCATTAATTAGCTATCACACTAGCCCCATTATGCATCATACAGACACTGCCGAAATGTTGGCGGCCACAGCGCATTCTGCTGCAAATACTTGGGTATGCTTACATGTTATTGACGGACATGTCGCGCTGTTAAATGCGGGTGAACAACAAGCGTTAGACAAGAATTCCAAAATGGAGCCAACGGCAATCTCTGCGCTAGGGGCGTTAACATCTGATGATGCGGCACAACTTCAAGTAGAACTACTGTGCAGTGCGGAAGACTACTACGGTTTCAAATATCAACTGACACGTACGCATTCAGAAGTGATTGCCGCAATGCCCTATCTGAATGGCGGCAAGGCGTTAGATCTCGGCTGTGGAAATGGCCGTAACAGCCTGTATCTCAACCTTAATGGTTTTGAAGTACAAGGCTTTGATCGCAATAGTCTTAGCATTGCTAATCTGAACCGTATCATCGGTGAAGAAGGTCTTACTCACATCAACGCCTCAGAACAAGATTTGGCGGATTTGCTGATTGAGGATGATTATGACTTCATCCTATCCACTGTTGTGATGATGTTTTTGCCGGAAAACACCGTGCCGCAGTTAATTAGGCAGATGCAACAACACACCAAGGCGGGCGGCTTGAATCTGATTGTGTCAGCCATGGATACTGCAGACTATCCCTGCACCGTAGGTTTCCCATTCCGCTTTAAAGAGAATGAGTTACTCAACTATTACGCGGATTGGGATGTCATTAAGTACAACGAAAATGTGGGTGAATTGCACAAGCTGGATGAAAATGGCAACCGCATTAAGCTGCGATTTGCGACACTGTTAGCAAGAAAATCGTAAGCCACTTTCTGAGAGAGTTGGCCGTAAAAAAGCCCGCACTTAGCGGGCTTTCTGCAAGTATCAGAGACGATTACTGCACGTTTTCGGTGTCGCCGAATTGGCCAACAAACAGTGGTGATGTCAGATAACGCTCAGCTGCAGATGGCAGAATAACCACAATTTGCTTACCAGCAAACTCAGGCAGTTCAGCAATGCGATTGGCGGCAACAACCGCTGCACCAGAAGAGATACCCACTAAAATACCTTCTTCTTTCATCAAACGATGCGCCATCGCAATGGCATCGTCGCTGGTGACAGGCTCAACACGGTCAATCAGTTCCAAATCTAAGTTGCCAGGAATGAAACCAGCGCCAATACCTTGGATTTTGTGTGGCCCCGGTTGCACGGGTTGACCGGCTAGGGTTTGCGCAATCACTGGTGATTCAGCTGGTTCTACCGCTACAGAGGTAATCGCTTTACCTTGGGTTTGCTTAATATAGCGACTGATACCTGTAATCGTACCGCCAGTACCTACACCCGCAACAATTACGTCTACGTTACCATCGGTTGCGTCCCAGATTTCAGGACCTGTGGTCTTTTCGTGGATTTCTGGGTTAGCTGGGTTAGAAAACTGCTGCAAAATGATATTTTTTTCTGGATCGGCTTGGCGAAGTTCTTCCGCTTTTTCGATCGCACCTTTCATCCCTTTGGCACCTTCGGTCAGAACCAAGTTAGCGCCGAGTGCTTTTAACAACTTACGACGCTCAAGGCTCATGGTGTTAGGCATGGTCAGGGTTAACTTGTAACCGCGGGCTGCTGCTACATAGGCAAGCGCGATACCGGTATTGCCAGAAGTTGGCTCAATCAGTTCCTTGTCTTTAGTGAGCAGGCCTTTCTTCTCAGCGTCCCAAATCATGTTGGCACCAATACGGCATTTCACGCTGAAGCTTGGGTTACGGGATTCAACTTTGGCTAGCACATTGCCGTTGCTAACACGATTCAAACGCACCAGTGGAGTGTTTCCAATGGTATAGGAATTGTCTTCGAAGATTTTGCTCATAGCTCAATAGCTCCTTGAATTTTACCTAACTAAGCATAATGCCCTTGGCGATGATGAGAAGTGAATCTTTGTTCTTCTATATTCGATTTGGTTATTAGATTCTGTGTATTTATTTCCAGGAGTGAAATTTTGATTAACTCACTAGAATACAGACGTTTTTCAGTCTTGGCTAAGATAGGAGATGCGCGAACCTGCGCATCGTTAACTTTACTAATATTGATGTTATCTCACACAAAATCGCGTAAAAAAACCACAAAACCAAACTGTAACGGTTACTATATAGCGATGGTGACGACGCCAAGATTAACCCGTGTGTCGTTGTTTTATCATTGAATTCTTGCTCGATACTCAGCGCAGATGTGGTTGACAAGGAAGCCCGCATGTCTCTCAGTACCAAGTTTCTGATTGCCGTACTTTTCGTATTTCTCGCTGGATTTGGGTTGGTACAATTTCTGATGTATCACAACATCAAGCAGGAAACTGAACAAGAACTGCTTGATTCAGCTGACAGAGTGCGTTCGGTGCTGATGGCGACTCGTCGTATATACCAGCATCAGTTTTTAGACAGTGGTTTGCCGCTCAACGAACATACCCTCGGCTTTTTACCCGCTCATGCCCTAGGCAAAATCTCGCGCGATATTGCCAATTGGAACGATTCAGGTTTTTCCTTCAATAACGTGTCCGACGTACCACGCAATCCGGAACACAGTGCTGATGGTATCGAACAACAGGCTATCGACTTTTTTCGCAAAAATCCGAAAGCCGAGATTCAATTTGTTCCGTTCGATGATCGCAGCGGTAAACGCTTTTACCTCTATGCTCGCCCAATTTGGGTCGAACCTTATTGCCTGACCTGTCATGGTAGCCAAGCCTCTGCGCCGGCGACAATCCGCGATAATTACGATACTGCGTATGATTATAAAGTGGGCGATTTACGTGGCATTGTCAGTATCAAGCTGCCGGGAACAATCGTTGAGCGGCGCATTCGGCATATGTTTGGCATTCAGTTCTGGTGGATGTTGGGATCTGGAGTGCTGTTGGTCATCATCATTCTGGTGCTGATCCGCCGTAATGTACTGCAGCCGATTACAGTGTTAAGCGATGCTATTCGCCATACCCGCATGGGGATCAGCACGAGTACCTTACCGGTCGAAAAACTCCCCGGAGAATTTAACGATATCGGCTCTGCCTTTAACGACATGGTGACTCACCTTTCCGCAAAAGACTCTGCATTAAAAGAGAGTGAGGTGCGTTATCGCACGCTGGTGCAAACCGCACAAGAAGGCGTTATTCAAACTGATCAGAAGGGCAAAATTACCTTCTGGAATCGCGGAGCGGAGAAGATTTTTGGTTATAGCGAAGCGGAAATGCTGCATCAGTCAATTTCGGTGCTAGTGCCCTATCAAGATCGCAACAAGCACCATATGGGCATGGAGCGTGTGCTTAGCGGTAATGAGATCCCGTTTCTAGGAAAAATTATTGAGTTACCCGGTTTGCGCAAAGATGGCAATGAAATTCGCTTAGAGCTATCGATCAACAGTTGGATGATGAAATACCAATCTGTGTATGTAGCGGTAGTCCGTGATGTCACTGAGCGTAAGCAGGCCGAAGAGCAGATCCGCCATCTCGCATTTTATGACCCGCTAACTGAGTTGCCCAATCGCCGTATGTTGCTGGAACAGTTCCGTGCCGAATTACAAAATAGTCAGGCAACGGGTCAGTATGGTGCGATCTTGATGGCTGACTTGGATAATTTCAAAGCGCTTAACGATACCTGCGGTCATGGCATGGGCGATCTGTTGCTCATTGAAGTGGCACGGCGGATGAAGACCACCATTGCCTCTTCGCATACGGTGGCGCGTCTCGGCGGTGATGAATTTATTGTGTTAATGAATAATTTAGGGACCGACCGTAAACGCGCAGAGCAGGAGGCGCTGGATATTGCGCGCTCGTTGAAACACAAGATTCTGTTGCCTTATCGGCTCGCAAATGAACTCACAGACTATACCTGTACCGTCAGTATGGGGATCGCGTTATTTCATGGTGCTAAAGATTCTATCGATACGTTAATGACCCATGTCGACATGGCGCTCTATAAGGCCAAAGACGCTGGACGTGATGTGATCAAAGTGTTTGATAGCAGTATTCAACAAGAAATTGCCCAGCGCACGGTAATCGAAAACGCCTTAAAACGCGCCGACGCATTACAGCAGTTTGTCCTTTATTATCAGCCGCAAATGGATGCTACCGGCCAATTGATTGGCACCGAAGCTTTGATCCGTTGGATTAAAGACGACGGTGAAATGGTGCCCCCTGGCGACTTTATCCCGATAGCGGAAGAGTCAGGATTAATTGAGGTGATTGGCTCTTGGGTGATTAAAGCCGCCTGCCAACAACTGGTGAAATGGCAGCAAAATAATATGTTCCTCGATATTCAAGTGGCGGTGAACGTCAGCGCGCGTCAATTCACCCATGTCAATTTTGTCTCCGAACTGCTGATGACGTTATCTCTGACTGGAGCAGATCCAACACGGTTGAAAATTGAACTGACCGAAAGCGCCATTTTGCAGGATATCAATGCCGCGAGAGAGAAGATTTTACGCTTAAAGGCGGCGGGCATTCGTTTCTCTTTGGATGATTTTGGAACTGGTTATTCCTCACTTTCCTACCTCAAACAGCTGCCAGTCGATCAACTGAAAATTGATCGCTCCTTCGTGCAGGATATTACGGAAGACGAGAGTGATGCGGCGATTGTACAAGCGATTCTCGCCATTTGTGATTCGCTCAATATCGAAGCCATTGCAGAAGGCGTCGAAACACAAGCGCAATTGCAGTTTCTACTTAAGCATGGCTGTCGCCGTTTTCAGGGCTTTTTGTTTGGTAAGCCGATGAGCGCAGTGGACTTGGTACAAAAATTTCTCCATTAATCTGCGTTATTACATATAAAAAAGCCCACAGAGTGGGCTTTTAAACGAATCAAAAACGACAGTGTTATTCTGGTGCAACACGTTGATTACGATAAACTTCTCGGTACTTATCCACCCACATGGCGGTGGCGCCACAAATCGCCACTGGCATCACAATGAAGTTAACTATTGGGATCATGGAGAACAGTGTCACCGCAATACCAAAACTCATGCTGCTGCCCTTCGTTTGCTTCAGCGCGAATTTCATATCATTAAAGGCAACTTTGTGGTTATCAAACGGATAATCACAATACTGAATCGCCATCATCCAGGCACTAAAGAGAAACCAGATAACTGGAAACAGCGTTTGGCCAACCAGTGGAATAAAAAACAGCACCAATACCAGTAGTGCCCGTGGCAGATAGTATTTTAGTTTTTGCCATTCGCGGCCAAATACGCGGGGCAGATCTTTCACTGCATCCATAGCGCCGCCCGTATAAAGCGGCTTTCCTGTCAGCAGTTGCTCGGCTTTTTCCGCTAATAAGCCGTTAAATGGCGCCGCTATCCAGTTCATTATCGAGCTGAAAATAAACGAAAACACAACAAGTACGGCGATGATAAGGAGCGGCCATAACACAAAACTGATCCAGTCGAGCCAAGAGGGCACAGCGTGATCAATCCATTGCATCAATTGTGACAGGTATTTTACCGCTAACATCAACGCGCCGGAGAACAACGCTAAGTTAACCAGCAGCGGCACGACCACAAAGCGCCGCAGTCCCGGTTGTTTGATCAAGCTAAAGCCATCCATAAAATACTGAATGCCGCTTTTACTCGCTGACGACATAGACACTCCCTGAAAACTCTGTAACTGTTGGCATGATTGTGAGTAAGCAAACGACGGAAAACAAGCAAAAAACTTCTGCGAAAACCAAAAAAAGGTTACAAAATACAGCGGCTTTGTTAAAGTGATTTCACAACTATAAACAGCGTCGGTTCAGCTTTTCTGACGTCGATAATCACTTCTTTTACGCGACTGGCATTCAAGCACACATGAGACTAAAACAGATAAAACTTGCTGGCTTTAAGTCGTTTGTTGATGCTACCAAAATTCCCTTTTTAAACCCACTCACCGCAATTATTGGTCCCAATGGCTGTGGTAAGTCCAATGTCATTGACGCGGTGCGCTGGGTGTTGGGTGAAAGCTCAGCCAAAAACCTGCGTGGCGATTCTTGGACAGATGTCATTTTTAATGGTTCTAACGGCCGTAAACCTGTCTCTGTCGCGAGTGTTGAGTTGGTGTTTGACAACACCGAAGGGCGAATTGGCGGCCAATACGCTAATTACAATGAAATCGCCGTTAAACGCCAAGTTTCACGTGATGGCGACAACCTCTATTTCCTCAATGGGCAAAAGTGCCGAAAGAAAGATATTACCGATATCTTTATGGGCACTGGGTTAGGACCTCGCAGCTACGCCATCATCGGCCAAGGTACTATTTCACGGCTAATTGAATGCAAGCCGCAGGAACTGCGTGTCTTTATCGAAGAGGCAGCTGGGATCTCCCGTTATAAGGAACGTCGCCGCGACACCGAGAATCGTATCCGCCACACTCGCGATAACTTAGAGCGGCTAGGGGATATTCGCGCTGAACTGGGTAAACAATTAGATAAGTTAACCTTACAAGCTGAAGCCGCACGGCGCTATCGTGAGTACAAGCAGCAAGAGCGCAGTCTTAATGCTCAGCTCTTGGTAATGCGTTATCTAGAATTACATGAGCTTGCAGAAGCTGAAAATAGCGAGATTTTACGCTTAGAAACCGAGCTGATGCGCATTCAAACGTTGGCTGAACAGTCGGCATTGCAACTGACTGAATTAAAGTTGCAGCAAGATGACCTCGACGATCTCGAGCAGCGCCAAGTTGCACAGTTTTACCAGTCCAATACCGATATTGCCAAAGCCGAGCAGCAAATCGCGTTTTTGAAAGACCGTGACCAGCAATTGGCGCAAACGCAGCAGCGTTTACAACAACAATTGCAACAAGCGAATGAACGTCACGCGAGTGCTCAGCAACAACTGGGGCAATTGCAAACGCGCCATGAGCAACTTGAGCCGCTCCAGCAGCAAACAGACGAGCTGCATTGGGAGCTGGCGTCTCAGCAAGAGCAGCTGGAAGAACAGGTCAACTATCTTGATAGCCAATGGCGGCAAGCTCGCACCCTCGCCAGTGAGTTGAAACACAAACAGGAACTGGACGCGACAAAAGAACAGCACCTGAAGCAACAGTTAGGACGTGACCAAGAACAACTGCAGCGATTGCAGCAACGTTTAGCACAGTCAAAACCGCAAAATGAGGCGGTTGGCGAATTAGCGGTGCAACTTGCAGAAGCCCAACAACAGCAGCAGGATGCCGAAATTGCGCTGCATCAGACGGAGTCGGCGTATCAAGCGCTGCAACAACAGCAGTACCAGCAGAATGAACAGCTATCATCGGCACAGGCGCAACTGAATACATTGACTCAACGTCAGCAGTTGCTGAGTGATTGGATTAAGGCACAACAGCTGCAAACCGATGATGCCAGTCAGCAACTTTGGCAACAACTCAGTGTGGAACCTGGTTGGGAAACCGCAATAGAGTATTGGTTAAAGCCTTTGCTGCAACGACAATGGCATGAGGTTCAAGCTCAAGCAACTGATGGTTTTAGCGCATGGACTTCACAACAGTGGGGCCCGGTAAAGGCGCCTGTTAACTTAGCGCCGTGGTTGGCGCATTGGCGGTTTGTCGAGAACGAAGATGAAGCTGAGCAACTGTTGCTAACCTTGGCGGATGAGCAGTTAATTCTTTGTCAAAACGGTCGTCTATTGGGCAATGGTTGCCGTTTGTCTATCGCTGAGAGTCGTGGTGACTCCTTGATCCAGATGATGGCTGAGCTCGAGACTGTCGAAGCTGAACTCCCCGCCGCGGAGCAAGCGTTTCAGGCACAAAATGCAGCGCTACAGCAGCTTAATACTGCTGCAGAACAAGCGCTAAATGAACAAAAAACTAAGGCTAGCCATTATCAGCAGGCACAACTAGCGTGTTCAAAAATTGAATTAGCGATAGAAAGCGCTCAGCAACATGAACAGGCTGCTGCTGAGCGGCAGTTGCATCTGCAACAGGAAGTTGAACTGCTCTCAGAGCGGATTGCCACAGCATCGCTTGAACTGGAAGTGTTAATTGAGGCGCAATTCAATGCCGATGATGCTTTATATGAAAAGCAAGAGGCCGAACGGCGTCTCGAAGCGCAACACAATGAGCTGTTGCTGCGACGCAATAGCCTAAAATCGCAATTGGCTGAAGCGGAACGTAATAACAGAGATTATGGGCGTCAGCTTAATGAACTGGCGACAACGATTGCATTGCAACAACAGCAAATGGCACAAGCCGCTCAGCAGCAGGCAGAGCTGCATGAGCAGCTAACTAGTCTTATACCTCAGCATTTGTCACAGCAAGACGAACAGCAGGTTGAGGTATTAGCGAAGCAACTGCAGCAACTTCTGTTACAGCAGCAGCAATATCAGCAGACATTAGAACACACCCGAGTTAAGCAGGCCGATTTACAAAAGCAATACGAAGCGATAGCAATTAAGCAAAAACAACAGCTTGCTGAAGCAGAGCACTTGACTCAGTCGATCAGCACGTTAAAGTTACGTCGCGAAGGCTTAAAAGGTAAGGCCGAAAGCCAGATGGCGTTGCTGCAAGAGCAGCAGATACGTGTCGCCGATATTGCCGAGCAGTTGCCGGCAGATGCCACAATCGATAAGTGGCACAAAGATTTAGAGAATGTACGTGGTAAAATCGGCCGCCTCGGTGCTATTAACCTTGCTGCGATCGAAGAATTTGAGCAGCAAAAACAGCGTAAAGTGTATCTTGATGAACAAGATCATGATTTAACACAAGCGCTTACCAGTTTAGAAGAAGCGATTCGGCGTATTGACCGCGAAACCCGCAGTCGCTTTAAAACCACCTTTGATGAGGTTAATCGAGGACTGGGCGAACTGTTTCCCAAAGTGTTTGGTGGTGGCAGTGCATACTTAGCGCTTACGGACGATGATTTATTAGAAACCGGTGTGACGATTATGGCGCGCCCACCCGGTAAAAAGAACAGCACCATCCACTTACTTTCCGGTGGAGAAAAGGCGTTGACCGCTTTATCATTGGTGTTTGCGATTTTCAGGCTGAATCCAGCGCCGTTTTGTATGTTAGATGAGGTCGATGCACCGTTAGATGATGCCAACGTCGACAGATTTTGCCGACTGCTGCAGGAAATGTCGGGCAACGTACAATTTATTTATATCAGCCATAACAAAATTACCATGGAGATGGCCGATCAACTGATCGGTGTGACCATGCATGAACCGGGCGTGTCGCGTATTGTAGCGGTGAATATTGAAGAAGCCGTTGCCATGGCAGACGCCGGATAACTACAGGAATTACAGGTCAGCAATGGAAGATTTACAGCCCGTTTTGATTGTATTGAGTGCGATCGCGATTATCGCGGTACTTGTTCACGGCTTTTGGTCTATCCGCAAACAGCAGCCCAAAGGGTTAAAAGACTCGCCTTTAACCGGCGTTGCTCGAGAGTCACATTCGCGTGACCGCGATGGCTTTGACGCAGAAGGCGTCGGTGAAGTGCGCGTACGTAAAATGACCGCTGATGACCGTCCGCCAAAGCTGAAAACGAGTAAACGACCTAAGCCAGCGGTGCACACCGCGCCTAATCTTGAGGTTGAAGCTGATATTGATGCTGACGTTGAAGCCCACGATGATGCATTCGAATTATCGAGCGAAGCCACTAAACGAGCACCTAAATCTCAACGACAAGAGCCAACATTGTCGATTGAAAGCGATGACGTTGTGGTGCAAGAAGATATTCAGATGGAACTTGGTTTAGCCAGTGAGCCAGAAGCGGTTGAGCCTGAACCTGTAGCAGAAGTTGACGATGAATTGCCGGCGCCGCGAGACGTGTTAGCGTTGCACGTCGTTGCCAAAGAAGGCGAAGCGCTCAGTGGCGCAGAGTTATTGCCAGCGTTACTAACGTTAAACTTTAAGTTTGGCGATATGCAGATCTTCCATCGTCACGAAGATAATGCGGGTAATGGCAAGGTTCTGTTCTCATTAGCAAATATGGTTAAGCCAGGGGTATTTGACCCCGATAACATGGAACAATTTACCACCGTGGGCGTCGTACTATTTATGACCTTACCTTGTTATGGTGATGCCTTATTTAACTTCTCCAATATGCTGAATTCTGCACAACAATTGGCTGATGATTTAAATGCCAATTTGCTCGACGGCGAACGTCAGTTGTGGAATGAACAGATTAAAATGCGATATTTGGAGCGGATCAGAGCCAGCGCCTGATAGCCCCTGCGTTATAGAATTAGCTAAAGGCCGCGCAATGCGGCCTTTAATTTATCGGACCGAGATATGCCAACAGTTGAACAACAGATTGATCATCTGATCCAAACCATCAACGAACATAATATTCGTTACTATGTTGATGATAATCCGACGATTCCAGATGCGGAATACGACCGTTTAATGCAGCAGTTAAAAGCGTTGGAGCAAGCACATCCGCAACTGCAACGCTCAGATTCTCCAACGTTGAGAGTTGGTGGCGCTGCGTTAGCCAAGTTTGAACAGGTTGAACATTTGCGGCCGATGTTGAGCCTAGATAACGTTTTTAGTGAAGAGGAATTTACCGCATTTCATCGTCGTATTTCTGAGCGTGTCGGCCAAGTCCAATATTGCTGTGAACCTAAGCTTGACGGCTTGGCAGTAAGTTTGGTGTATCGCGATGGCATGCTAGAACGTGCCGCTACTCGTGGTGATGGTGCCGTTGGTGAGAATATCACCGAAAACGTACGCACGATTCGCTCCATTCCGCTGAAACTGCGTGGCGAAGGGTATCCTCCACTGCTGGAAGTCCGCGGTGAAGTTTTTATGCCGCGTGCAGCATTTGATGCACTGAATGAACGGGCTCGCGCTCGTAATGAGAAATTATTCGTTAACCCTCGTAACGCTGCTGCAGGGAGTTTGCGTCAACTCGATAGCAAGATTACCGCTTCGCGCTCATTGGCATTTTATGCGTATGCATTAGGTGTGGTGGAGCCAGAAAGCTTCGACATGGCGGATAGTCATTTTGGTCAACTACAGCAACTTAAAAGTTGGGGGCTGCCAGTAAGCAGTGAAACACAGCTGGCTGATGATTTGGCCGGAGTACAGCAATATTATCAGCAGATTTTAGCCAAGCGCCCCACGTTAGCATTTGATATTGATGGCGTTGTCTTTAAGGTTAATGCCATTGAAGCGCAGCAACAACTGGGGTTTGTGGCACGAGCACCGCGTTGGGCGACGGCATATAAGTTTCCGGCGCAAGAAGAGCTCACGGTCCTTGAAGGTGTTGATTTCCAAGTAGGGCGCACTGGGGCTGTGACGCCAGTTGCACGATTAAAACCGGTGTTTGTCGGTGGTGTTACGGTCTCGAATGCGACGCTACATAACGCTGATGAAATCGATCGTTTAGGCGTGAAAGTTGGCGATACCGTGATTGTGCGCCGCGCGGGCGATGTGATCCCGCAGATTGTGGCGATTGTTGCTGAAAAGCGTCCAGAAGATGCAACCGATATCATCTTTCCGAGTGAATGCCCGGTATGTAGCTCGTTAGTTGAACGGCTAGAAGGCGAGGCGGTTGCGCGATGTACCGGTGGGTTATTCTGTGCGGCGCAGCGTAAAGAGGCGATTAAGCACTTTGCTTCACGTAAGGCGTTGGATGTTGACGGTCTTGGCGACAAAATTGTGGAGCAATTGGTTGATCGTGAATTGATTAAGAACCCGGCAGATCTGTTTCGCTTGAGCGCTTCTACGATTACCTCACTAGAACGTATGGGACTTAAGTCGGCCAATAATTTGGTGGCAGCGCTTCAAGCTTCTAAGCAGACGACCTTGGCTAAGTTCCTTTACTCGCTGGGGATCCGTGAAGTGGGTGAGGCGACAGCAGCCAATCTGGCAAATCACTTCAAATCTATTGAAGCGCTGCAAGCGGCAACGGTTGAGCAACTCATTGAAGTTGAAGATGTTGGCGCAGTTGTCGCGCAACATGTGAAGCACTTCTTTGAACAAGCCCATAATCTGGACGTCATTGCCCAGTTAGTGGATGCTGGCATCCACTGGCCAGCGATTGAATTGCCGAATGAAGCAGCTCAGCCGTTAAAAGGCCAAACATGGGTACTGACTGGCACTTTGACATCGCTCGGGCGTACAGAGGCCAAAGCGAAACTGGAAGCTCTTGGTGCTAAAGTGGCGGGCAGTGTCTCTAAAAAGACCGATTGTGTAGTCGCAGGTGAAGCAGCAGGCTCTAAATTGGCGAAAGCCGCTGAACTTGGTGTCAAAGTGATTGATGAAGCAGAACTGCTGCAACTATTGGCCTAAACTCACGCCAAAATGGGCATCAGTTAGTTGAAATTTCAACGAATGATGCCCATCTACTAGTTATTCTCTCCCCGATACGCTGCCGTTGGATTACTGATGTTCAGTTTTGAAGATGTTCGCTGGCTTGATGACAAAGGCCATGTTAAGCCGCCCATGGTGTTATATCTTTTACTGCTATTTCTTGCGCGCGGCTGGGTTATCTTTGTGCTGTCGTTAACGGATAGCAGCGATCGTGCTGGTCTGGTACGTTTTTTCTTTCCTGAACGAGCTGATTTTTTAGTCTCCCTCGCCGCTGGCGCCGGGGCGGTACTGATATTTCTATTGGTGACGGCAGAGCGTCGCCGCAAGCCACAATGGTTACGACATTGCTTTCGCTGGTTACGACCGATGCTGTTGGTCTTATTGGTGATTGATGCGGTGCTGCTCTATTTTCGGCTAAAACATAACCATTTCTGGTTTGAATGGTCGATGGCGCTGGATGCATTACTGCTATTTTGGTCACTGATTTATCTTCGCGTTTCCCGCCAGCTACAGCTCTATTGCCGCGACTGGGTAGCGTAAATGTCGTAATGTTGACGCGAAAATCGTCAATTGTTTGACGTTGTTCGTAAATTCTGACTGTTTGGACTTTCGCTTTCATATCAATGAGCTATAGTTTGATTAATTCTATTGACTCACGTTAAAGCCCCAAAAAGGCAGGTGTTTAGGAGCATCAGTGGCCAAACACAAACCGATCCAACTGCCAGTTGCGCAATTGCAAGTAGGTCTTACCGTAAAGTTGCCATTGTCTTGGACGGATCATCCCTTTCTATTCAATAAGATAGAAATCAAATCAGCTGGTCAAATCGAGATGATCCGCCAGTTAGGCGTGCCTTACGTGCAAGTGTTGTCGGGTATGGAAAATCTATCCGCCGAGGCTCAGGCGCCTGCAATGACGAATGTCGACCAAAATGCGGCAGATAAACCCTTGCCACTAGATCCGGCACAAAAGGCGCGCAAAGCGCTGCGGCTAAGCCAGAAGCGTTTCATTGAAGCCATGAATCAAAGTCGCACTATGATGAGTAAGGTCGTTAGCGATCCTGAAGGTGCGGTGCGAGAAACCGCGGTGTTGGTCGAAATGATGATGGAGCATCTGTTTGAAACTGAGCATTCAAGGCTTGCCCTCGTGTCATCCGGTGAGAATAGTGTCAGCATTACGCAGCATGGGATTTCTGTGGCAACGTTGGCCTTGGTGATGGGCCGACAGCTTGCGTTATCTAAGCCACAACTGCGTGAAATTGCGACTGGGGCGATTCTGCATGATATAGGTAAAATGAAAGTTCCTGAGTCGATTCGTCGTAAGCGTACGAGCTTAACCAACCACGAAAAAAACTTTCTCGCAATGCATCCTAATTTTGGCTATGACCTGTTAAAGCGCAGTGGCCTTTTTAGCGATGATGTATTGAATATCGTGCTGCACCACCATGAGTTTATCGACGGCTCCGGTTTTCCTGATGGCTTAAAGGGAGATGCAATTTCCTTGTCGACGCAAATTGTGTCTTTGGCGAATGACTATGATTCGCAGCTATGGCGTGACGATATTATTTCGCCACAGATAGCACTGGGCTATCTCTTCAAAAATCGTTCAGGTATGCATCAACAGAATTTGATCGAAGCCTTGGTGAAAGTGTTGGGCATTTATCCTCCAGGCACCTTGGTGAGATTAAGTGACGGTTTTATCGGCAAAGTCATGCTGACGACGGAAAATGTTGCCAAGCCACAAGTCTGGTCGTGTAAAGTGGATGGCTCCGAGGCGGTATTTCGGTTCTTGATTGATGAGGATGTGACCGTCGAAGCGGCGATAAAACCCGATGAGTTAACATCGGGGGCAGCGAAAACCCTCAAGTCAGATGACGGTATTAGCTTCTATATCTGTTAAGGCGCTAATTCAGCTCGTGTAATATCGCGCCGCAATCTTTAACCTTTGATGGAAATAATGAATGAAGCGAGTCGCAGTAATTGGTTGTGGATGGTTTGGTCTTCCATTAGCAAAATCATTGTTGGCCAACGGCATTGACGTCGTGGGGACTAAAACTACAGCTGCTGGCGTGCAACTGTTGAATGAGGCTGGGATTGACGGCGCGTTATTGACGCTGGGGGATGACAATTGCGCTTTTCAATTGCGGCAAATATTGACCGATGTTGATGCGTTAGTTGTCAATATTCCTCCGGGCCTTAGACGCGGAGAACGTGATTACTTAGATAAACTTCAGTTGTTGGCTGAGCCTATACGAGACAGTAAGCTGCGTTTGGTGGTCTATGTCAGTAGTACCGGCGCGTACCAGCAAACAGAAGGGCGGTTAACCGAAGACGATTTAGTGGCGGTTGACGATGATGGTAGTGCTGCGATTCTGCAACACGCCGAACAAATGATGCAGTCATTAGCAACAGACGCAAGACGGGTCGTGACAGTGAGGTTTGCCGGTTTAGTGGGGGCTGGGCGCAATCCAGGACGATTCTTAGCCGGCAAGACTGGTTTAGCTGGCGGAAGTCATTTAGTTAATTTAATTCATATTGAAGATTGTATTGCTGGTGTAACCGCTGTATTGCGCAGTCAGTACAGTAGCCACGTTTACAATCTGGTGTCTCCTGCACATCCTCGAAAAGATCAATTTTATGCTCAAGCGGCAGAAATGCTCGGATTGCCTGCACCGCAGTTTAGCGCAACATCGATTGGTGAAGGCAAAGTCGTACTTGGTGATCGCATTTGCTCCGAGCTTGACTTTGATTATCAATATCGTGACGCTAAGTCATTGCTCGCATAAGCTTTGCATAACAACAAGGAATAAAGAGGTATCACTATGTTGTTTAATCGATTCGTAACATTACTCTTGTCTGCATTATTAATGGTGGGTGTTTTTTCCCAAGTGCAAGCTGCCCAATATCAGGAGGGTAAACAATATCAGGTGGTGAGTGGCATTCCTGAAAGTCCGGGCCCGGTCGTGCGTGAGTTCTTTTCCTACAATTGCCCGCATTGTTATCACCAAGATCCACTATTTTTAGACACTGCGAAGCTGCTTAAGGGCAAAGTCCGTTTTGAGCGCACCCCTGTCGGTGCTGGACGTACTCAATGGATTATGAGCCAAAAAGCCTATTACATTGCCAACAAATTTAATGTGGTAGCACAGGTACATAGTGAAATTTTTAACCGTATTCATGAACAGCACCTCCCGTTTCAACGTTCGCAAGATTTAATCGATTTCTTTACTGCACAGGGATTGCAAAAAGAGGAATTAACTAAGGTGGTTGATTCTGCCGATATCTCGCTTGCCATCGCCAATTATGATGCACAAACTCAGTTGTCTGGCATTCGAGGAGTACCCTCACTGTTAGTGAATGGAAAATACCTCATCAGAAATCAGCCAAAAGATCCGCAGGCATTGGCAGACCTCATTCAATATCTCGCTCAAAAATAACATATTGTTTAATCCCTAAAAGCCGGTGAAATACCGGCTTTTTTTATTTTTACTGTCTGTTTTCGTATCGACATTGGTCTAATCAACCCCCATCTTGATCTATATCAATAAAATCTTACTTAAACGTTAACTGATTAAATAATATCGCAATTTTTTCAATGTTACGTTTACGTAAACAAAACGTTAGACTAAGGTCGCGATTGTGAGCAAGTTCGCGATTGCTAGATTAAATGTGACTTATTTGCACAAAAGGGGAAGTCACAATGGGCTTTGATAGCAACGAGAAGGCACTGAGTTACTGGCGTGAAAACTTACGTCTTGTGCTGGGACTTTTGGCAGTCTGGTTTGCCGTGTCCTATGGCTGTGGAATTGTATTCGCTGACATGTTAAACGAAATCCATTTTATGGGGTTCAAATTGGGTTTCTGGTTTGCTCAGCAAGGTTCCATTTATGTGTTCGTCGCGCTGATTTTCATCTATGCGTACAAAGCGAACGCCTTAGACAAAAAATATAACGTACACGAAGACTAAGGGAGCTGAAAATGAGCGTTCAAGCATTAACCTTTTTGATCGTGGGGCTGTCGTTCGCGCTCTACATCGGCATCGCGATATGGTCGCGGGCCGGATCGACGAAAGATTTCTACGTTGCAGGTGGCGGTGTACCTCCTGTCATGAATGGTATGGCAACAGCGGCTGACTGGATGTCTGCTGCATCCTTCATTTCTATGGCCGGTATCATCTCATTTGTCGGTTATGACGGCAGTGTTTACTTGATGGGTTGGACCGGTGGCTATGTGCTGCTAGCACTGTGTATCGCACCTTACCTACGTAAGTTTGGTAAGTTTACCGTACCCGACTTTATTGGTGAGCGTTATTACTCGCAAACAGCCCGTGTAGTGGCGGTAGTCTGTGCCATCTTCATCTGCTTTACCTATATTGCAGGACAGATGCGTGGTGTTGGCGTAGTGTTCTCTCGCTTCCTCGAAGTTGAAGTTGATACCGGTGTTTACATTGGTATGGCGGTGGTGTTCTTCTATGCCGTACTCGGTGGCATGAAGGGGATTACCTATACCCAGGTAGCGCAATACTGCGTACTGATTTTTGCGTTCATGGTGCCTGCAATCTTCATTTCTGTGATGATGACTGGCCATGTGATCCCTCAGATTGGTTTCGGTTCTACCGTGCTTGACGCGGCAGGTAATGATACCGGTGTCTACTTGTTGAATAAGCTTGATGGGCTATCGACGCAGCTTGGCTTTAATGAGTATACCGAAGGGGCTAAAAGTACTATCGATGTGTTTGCAATTACTGCTGCACTGATGGTGGGTACTGCTGGTTTGCCGCACGTAATCGTACGCTTCTTCACAGTACCTAAAGTGAAAGATGCGCGTACCAGTACTGGTTGGGCCTTGGTATTCATTGCCATTTTGTACACCACTGTGCCTGCGGTTTCTGTATTCTCACGTGTGAATATGATTGAAACCATCAACGGTGCCGATGGTCAGGGCGTTGCACATGCTACTGCGCCTTCTTGGATTAAAAACTGGGAGCAGACTGGTCTTATCAAATGGAACGATAAGAACGGCGACGGCAAAATGTTCTATAGCAAAGGTAAGATCACTGATCCTGCTAGCAGCAACGAAATGAGTGTTGACCGTGACATCATGGTATTGGCGACACCTGAAATTGCATCTTTGCCAGCATGGGTTATCGCCTTGGTAGCGGCGGGTGGTTTGGCCGCGGCGTTGTCAACGTCTGCAGGTTTGTTGTTGGTTATCTCAACCTCGGTGTCCCACGACTTGCTGAAAAAGAACTTTATGCCGGATATCTCGGATAAGAAGGAGTTGATGTACGCACGTACTGCGGCGGCTGTGGGCATTGTTATCGCGGGTTACTTCGGTATTAATCCGCCAGGCTTTGTGGCCGCGGTGGTAGCCTTTGCCTTCGGCTTAGCTGCGTCCTCCTTGTTCCCTGCGATAGTGATGGGGATCTTCTCCAAGCGCATGAACAAAGAGGGAGCAATTGCCGGTATGGTATTGGGCTTAGGTTTCACTGCCGCCTATATCATCTACTTCAAGTTTGTAAATCCAGCGGCTAACGTACCTGACAACTGGTTGTTCGGCATTTCGCCTGAAGGTATCGGTATGGTCGGTATGATAGTGAACTTCGTTGTTGCGCTTGTTGTGAGTAAAATGACGGCAGAAGTGCCGGATGAGGTGCAGGAAATGGTGGAGTCTATTCGCTTCCCTAAAGGTGCAGGTGAAGCTTCAGGACACTGAGCACTAAGCAACTACTGAAATGAAGAAAGGCGCAGTTAGCGCCTTTCTTTTTGCTTTCAAATTAAGCTTAGATTTTTTCCAATTGAGTCGGCAAACTCATCATCTCGGCTTCATTATCCTCAGCATTATCAGACTGCGTCTGTTGCGATACTGCTGCGTGCTTCATGGTGCCAGCGACAATTGCAGAAAGTAGACAACCTCCCATCAGATACATAGCCACACTATGCCAACTACCGTTAGACAAGCTCACCAATGCGGTTGCAATAAATGGGGTAAAGCCTCCGCCGACAACACTCGCAACCTGATAGCCAACGCCAGCGCCGCTATAACGATAGCTAGCACCAAATAACTCTGTAAATACCGGTTGCTGCACGCACACCACCATATCGTGAGCAAGGTTAGCTAACAGCAATGAGCACAGAATAATGCTCATGATGGAGTGGGCTTCGAGTGCCATAAAGAAGGGAAAGGCACTCAGAGCACCTATTATTGCACCCGTAATATAAATTCGTTTACGACCATATTTGTCAGCCAACAGCGCAAAGCAGGGGATAGTGATGCAACTTAATGCCCCCACACACAAGCCGATAGTAAGGAACAATTCTCGTGATAAACCTAAGTTGTGCGTGGAGTAATTAAGTGCAAATGTCGTGACAATATACATAGTGAGCAACTCGCACAATCGTAGACCAATAATTTGCAAGAATGCGCTTGGATGACGCCGTAACGCTTCGATGACGGGGAGTTTTTGTGTTTGATGCTCACGCTTTTCACGTACAGCCACCTGTTTAAACTCTTCTGACTCCTCCATGTCGCTGCGAATATACCAAGCCGCCAACACCAGCAATATGCTGCACAAAAATGGAATGCGCCATCCCCAGCTTAAGAACTCTTGCTCGCTGCAAAAATGACTAATAACGGACACTAGCCCGGTAGACAATAGTAGACCAACACCATAGCCGACCTGAACGCCACTGCTATAGAAAGCCTTTCTCCCCGCTGGCGCATTTTCGACAGATAATAATGCCGCTCCGCCCCATTCTCCCCCTACAGCAAATCCCTGCACTGCGCGCAGCATTACTAATAGTGCTGGAGCCCACCACCCGATTGTGTCGAATGATGGCAGCAAGCCAATGCAAGCTGTAGAAATGCCCATCAGCCACACGGTCAACATCAGCATGCGTTTGCGTCCGAGCCGATCGCCAAAATGACCGAAAATAATGCCACCCAACGGCCGGAATAAAAAGCCAACGCCAAAGGTGGCAAAGGCCGCTAGTGTGCCCATTGTTGGGCTCACTTGTGGGAAAAATTCACTGTTAAAAACTAAAGCAGCGGTAATGCCATAGAGTAAAAAATCGTACCAATCGACGACTGCGCCGGCAAAACTCCCGAAGGCAGCTCGTCTTGCGCGTGAATGGGGGGTCATGTTGTTGGCTGAGGAACCAAGCGTTGTGTCCATAGTGATCCGGTCTTATCAGATAATTTATTGTTATAGGCGTTGTAGAAGTAAGTATTAGCGCGCTTAGTCGTGAAAAAGCGCCTATGGCAGACTAACGCGAGTTATGGGATTAGAAAACCCTTCTATTGAACAATCCTTTGATATTTTAGATTTACATTGTATTAACAATAAAAATTTACCAGCAAGCATGATAAATATCCAAATGAGGGGCAAAGTCTATTTATCTACTATTAGACCAAAGAAGATTGGCTGCTTTCGATGCGAGCAGCCATTATTAAGTGATTGATAAATCAGCTAACGATATATGTCTATGGATGAAACAGAACTACTGCCTATTCGTAATTTTCTGGCTGAAATCGCACCATTTAATGAGCTTTCAGCTGATTTATTAGTGCTTTGCTGTCGGCGCATCAGCATCGGATATTACAGTAAGGCGTCGAAGGCCGTGCCCCTGAGTTCTGATAATCCAATGTTATATATTGTGCGCAGTGGGGCGTTTGAAGTGCGTGATGCTGATGATGAATTGGTGGATCGCCTCGGCGAGGGGGATTATTTCGGTTTTCCGTCACTGCTATCGGGGGAGAGCGTCAGTAACCGTGTGCTCATTTTAGAGGATGGTTTGGTTTATCATCTTGCACCTGCCGAGTTCGACCAACTCAGACTTCAATGTCGAAGTTTTGACCGTTTTTTTAATCGTGCTTATGCCAAGCGTCTACGTCACGAGCGTCGCTATCGTAATCGTGAGACGGTAACCACCAACCGAATTTCCAGCTTAATTAACACCTCTTTGCTCAGTGTCGATCACCGAGAAACGGTGATTGAGGCGACGCGAGCGATGAGAAGTCATCACGTGTCGTCCGCGTTAGTGCTGGATAACGGTAAATTGTGCGGCATCCTTACTGACAGAGACTTGCGCAATAGAGTGCTTGCCGAAGGGCTTGCTGGCGATGTGCCGGTCCATCAGGCGATGACGCCATCGCCTGTTACCATTGAGGCTAAGTCGTTAGTGTTCGAAGCTATGTTGTTGATGAGCGAATTCAATATTCATCATCTGCCAGTCATTGACGACGGTATTCCAATCGGGATGGTGACCTCTACCGATATTATTAGGAGCCAATCTTCCCAACCCATCTTGCTGATCCGTGAAATAGAGCGTCAGCAAGATTTGCCAAGTCTGATTGCGGTGAGTAAACAAATCCCCGAGTTATTACAAAGTTTAATTAGTGCCGACGCGAGGGCCGAAGAGATCGGTCGTATTCTTACCAGTGTTACCGATGCATTAACGCGTCGCTTGATTGTACTTAATCAAGCACTGCTGGGAGAGGCTCCGATGGCCTTTTGTTGGCTCGCCTTCGGCTCGCAGGGACGACAAGATCAAGTCGCCTGTTCAGATCAGGATAATGGGCTGCTATTAGCGGAGCAGCCTGATGAACAAGCAAAAGGCTATTTTGAAGCGTTAGCCAAGGGAGTATGTAGCGGTTTAAACGATTGCGGTTACGTGTTTTGTCCCGGTGATATTATGGCGCAAAATCCTCAGTGGATGATGTCATTGACGCAATGGCAGCAAAAATTTGCTCATTGGGTTGATAGCCCTGAGCCAAAAGCGCTAATGCACGCCAGTATATTTTTCGATATGCGTGCTGTGTACGGTCCAGCAAATTTGTTTGATGCGCTGCAAGACGAAGTGCTGGAAAGGACCAAAGATAACGACATCTTTTTAGCGGCATTAACAGGTAACGCTACTAGCGAATCGCCACCATTAGGCTTTTTTCGCAAGTTTGTCTTAGAGCGTGATGGCAGTGAGCTTAAAGGAATAGATCTAAAGCACCGAGGCAGTGCCCTTATAAATGACATCGCCCGAGTCTATGCATTGTCGGCCGGCATAAAAGAGGTGAATACTGCAAAACGGATTAAGCGGGTAATTGATGCTGGCGTGCTTAATCGCAAAGACGGGCTTAATTTAGCTGACGCGTTAGAGTTTATCGGTCATATGCGTTTAGCCAATCAGGGACAGCAATTTGAGCAGCGCCGTCCGTTATCAAATTATTTAAAACCTCAGGACTTGTCTTCTCTGATGCGTCATCAGTTGCGTGATGCATTTAAAGTCGTGCACGACAGCCAGTCAGCCATTCGGCTTAAATTTATGCGGAGCTTTTAATGGCGGGGTGGCGACATAGGCTAGGGGTAAACTATCAATTGTGGCGCGCCAATGGCGCTTTGGCCGACTATTACGAATCCCTACGACCAATACTGCAACGAGAACATCTGCTGCATGTACCACTGGTTGCCATCGACTTGGAGATGACAGGCCTTAATGCGCAAATCGATCAGATAATCTCGGTCGGCTTGTTGCCGATTGAACAGCAAAGATTGCAGCTTTCCGGCGCAGTGCACCAATTAGTTAGCATTAATGGTAGTGTTGGGCAAAGTGCGACAATCCATGGCATTGTTGACCGGCAATTGCAGCAAGATGTTATGTCGCAGTCCGAGATGTTGCTATGGTTGCTACAGCAAACCCAAGGAAAGCTGTTAATTTTTCACCACGGTATGCTTGATATCGCGTTTTTGTCCAAGCTTTGTATGCAGGTATTTCAGCGGCCATTACATCTGCCAATTGTGGATACCATGCAGTTGGAACAACGACGATTGTTACGTGACAGGCATGTTATTGAACATGGCAGTTTGCGTTTGGCTGCATGTAGAAAACGATATCATCTTCCGGCGTACTCGGCCCATAATGCGCTGATGGATGCTACTGCCTGTGGTGAGCTATTTCTGGCGCAAACTGCATTTGCTGGATGGGAGACGCAACCGCTAGATGATTACCTGTTTTGGTTCTGAACAAATAAAAAAGAGCGCGTTATGCGCTCTTTTTTATCACGAGTGATTACTTCGCCTGATTACGGTAGAAGTAATCCACCGCGCGTTTGGTCAGCTGCAACCCAGTTTCTTCACAAGGTGGAAGTTCTGCGTTTGAAGTTGACTTAGGTGTAATGCGAGCTCCCCACTTAAGCAGCATGGCTGCACTGGTGAGACCGGCGCCAAAAGCACAAGACAGAATATATTGACCAGGCTTAATTAAGTCTTTTTCCAGTGCATCGCATAACGCGATAGGGATCGTCGCGGCTGACGTGTTGCCGTAGTTTGCGATATTCACAAACGCTTTAGCCGGATCGATTTTCATTTTGTGTACTAAGGTATCGATAATGCGTTCGTTTGCTTGGTGCGGCACGACGAGGTCAATCTGATCTTTATCAATACCACAATTATCAAGCACCTTAGCACTTAGGGTTGCCATGCCGTGGATTGCGCGCTTAAAGATTTCCCGGCCATCGAATTGAATATAGAAATCTAACGACTCTGCAGCATAACGGTCCATTGATGTACCAAAGCTGGTTTTTAGAATTTCACGGCCTTCTGGGTCGTTATTCAGTTCGTAACCTAAGACACCTTCTTTTTCGTCAGTCGCTTCGACGACAACTGCGCCAGCACCATCACCGAATAAGACCGCAGTTTCACGACGAGACCAGTCGATGAAAAAGCTCAGACGTTCGGCACCAATGACCAAAACTTTACGAGCGGCACCGCTCTTAATCTGACCTGTCGCTAAACTCAGCGCATATAAAAAGCCGCTACAGGCCGCGTTAATATCAAATGCAGCGCAATTTGCACCTACGTTAGCTTGCACCGTTGATGCAATATTCGGAATGAGCGTGTCTGGCGTAGCGGTTGCCAAAATAATCATATCCAGCTCAGACCCTTCAATTCCGGCAGCGGCCAGAGCACGTTTTGCCGCAACAGAGGCGAGCTCAGAAGTGTTGACGTGACTGATATGACGTTGGCTGATGCCGGTTCTCGGCTTAATCCACTCATCGGAAGTTTCCATAAAAGTGGATAGATCATCATTTGTTAAAATCGCGGGAGGAACACATTTACCCCAGCCGGTGATCGTGGCGTACTGCATATAAAAATACTCTCATAGTCGGCGCTAGACGTAGCGACTCTCTTTCATTCGATGTGGGTCGAACATACTCGCACGTGGATATCGCTGAACTAGGGTGCTAACCGAACAAACAGGATATAGTGGTGTGATGAGGTTCTGTTCAATGAGCTTAGGTTAACCCGTCATTTACCATAAATAAAGTTCAAGACGCACAGGTTGCTTAATCCAACGTGAAACCGAAGGAAAAGTTGCGATAACAAGCTACTTTTATTGCGAGCAATGGCTGCAATTTGCCCGTAACTGCCTATAATGCCGTGACACAGAAATTGGAGATGCAGTGTGAAGAAAGCGGTGTTTTTAGATCGTGACGGTGTGATTAACGTCGATACCGGTTATGTCCATACAATTGATGAATTTGAATATATCGAAGGTGTGTTTGACGCTTGTCGTCAGTTAAAACAGCAAGGATATCTATTAGTATTGGTAACCAATCAATCTGGAATTGCTCGAGGTTACTACACGGAAGATGAGTTCCAGCAGTTAACGGAATGGATGGACTGGAACTTTGCCGACAAAGGTGTCGACTTCGATGGCATCTATTATTGTCCTCATCACCCCGATAAAGGCATTGGTGAATATAAGCAAGATTGTGACTGTCGCAAGCCTAAACCCGGTATGTTGATTAGCGCGCAACGTTTCCTGAAGATTGATATGAGCCAAAGTGTACTGGTGGGCGACAAGGCTGATGATATGCGTGCAGCTATCGCAGCGGACATACCAACGCGGCTACTAGTCAGGACCGGGAAAAAGTTTGACATCGAGGCCGAGCCTTTAGCGACAGCAGTAGTTAACTCAATTGCCGATGTACCTACATATTTGCAGCAAAATCAGCAAAAATAGTGCCGCCACGTTGGATTTATAGGCGAAAAGCATCTTTAAGGGTTAAAAACTGAGCGGTTGTGCTGAAAGTTGAAAATTATCGCCTATTTGTACTTGCACAAATTAATTCAGTCCCTATAATTCGCTTCCACTGATTCGCGATAAGCGCTTCAGCCTCTAGCAGTTATCTGTTGGAATGCTCTTTAACAAGTTATCAAGCAATCTGTGTGGGCACTCTCGAAGTGGTATATCGACAAAACGATTTATCGACTTTATGAAGAGTGTTCATGCGAACAGAATTCATTAGAGTCAAAACTTTTAATTGAAGAGTTTGATCATGGCTCAGATTGAACGCTGGCGGCAGGCCTAACACATG
>NZ_JPEO01000013.1 GCF_000753795.1 Shewanella mangrovi | reverse complement strand
GAGTAATGCCTGGGAACTTGCCCATTTGAGGGGGATAACAGTTGGAAACGACTGCTAATACCGCATACGCCCTACGGGGGAAAGGAGGGGCTCTTCGGACCTTCCGCGAATGGATAGGCCCAGGTGGGATTAGCTAGTTGGTAAGGTAACGGCTTACCAAGGCGACGATCTCTAGCTGGTTTGAGAGGATGATCAGCCACACTGGAACTGAGACACGGTCCAGACTCCTACGGGAGGCAGCAGTGGGGAATATTGCACAATGGGGGAAACCCTGATGCAGCCATGCCGCGTGTGTGAAGAAGGCCTTCGGGTTGTAAAGCACTTTCAGCGAGGAGGAAAGGTTAGTAGTTAATACCTGCTAGCTGTGACGTTACTCGCAGAAGAAGCACCGGCTAACTCCGTGCCAGCAGCCGCGGTAATACGGAGGGTGCGAGCGTTAATCGGAATTACTGGGCGTAAAGCGTGCGCAGGCGGTTTGTTAAGCAAGATGTGAAAGCCCCGGGCTCAACCTGGGAATCGCATTTTGAACTGGCAAGCTAGAGTCTTGTAGAGGGGGG